>NZ_CP109460.1:7200000-7800000 GCF_036227565.1 Streptomyces sp. NBC_01454 | reverse complement strand
CGTCCGTCCCGCCGATCGCGGCGTCGACGGCCGCCTGGTCGGTGGCGTCCGCGACGGCCACGGCGAGGCCCGTACGGGAACTGAGCGAGCCGGGTCGGCGGGTCACGGCGACGACTTCGTGGCCGGCGGCGAGCGCCTGGTCGGTGAGGTGGCGGCCGGTCGGTCCGGCTGCGCCGAAGACTGCGATACGCATGATGTCGGGTCATCCCTTCGTGGGGTTGCTGGAACGCCCTTGACTGTGCGGGTCGCTGAGCACAGGCTCAACGCCGATGAATAACGCCGCCCCTGCCCCCGCCCGCACCCGAGGCCGCCCGCGCGGCAATCCGCCGACCCGCGAGTCGATCGTCCCGGTGGCCCGGGCGCTGTTCCTGGAACACGGCTACCGAAGCACCACGCTGCGTGCGGTGGCCCAAGCAGCCGGCGTCGACCCGGCCCTGATCTCGTACCACTTCGGTTCCAAGAAAGGCCTGTTCGCGGACGTGATGCAGTTCCAGTGCGCCAATGCGCTGGCGGTGGACGACGTCCTCGGCGGCGATCCGTCCACCCTCCCCGAGCGGCTGGTCGACGCGGTGACGGACCTGTGGGAGGACGCCGACTTCCGTCTGCTCACCGCTCGGAACGACGAAGCCGCCGAGGCGGTCCGCGAATACCTGGAACACGAGCTGCTGGGCCGTCTCGTTGAATTTCTCGGCGGCCGGGACGCCACCGCCCGCGCCACGGCGGTGGTGACGATCCTCGGGGGACTCATCTACACCCGCTACCTCAACCCCCTCCCCACCCCCTCGGCGCTCACCCCGTCCCAGGCCCGCCATGTCCTCGCCCCGGCCCTGCACGCGGCACTGGCCCCGAGGCCACGCACCGGGGCGGTTCGCCGGAACTAGAGCGTGTCTTACAACCCGGAAGACCCGGAAGACCACTCCGAAGGACACCCGTGGTTCTGTTCACCCAATCTCGCAACTATGGCGAGAGGTGCCATCGACAGTGGAGACTCGCCGTCGCCGCAACCCGGCTCAGCCACCAAGCCATCTCCTGGTCCGACCGAACCCCATGTTCTGCCCCGCTTCACGCGCCCTCCAGATGGGCCTTGGTGGATTCAGCCAGCGTCATGGACCTTCAGCTCAAGGACAAGGTCGCCGTCGTCACCGGCGCGAGCAAGGACATCGGCCTCGCCCTCGCCGATGCATTCGCCGGTGAAGGCACACACGTCTTTCCCTCGCCTTCCCGCTCGCCGGCAACATCACAAGAGCCTGGGGCCGGCTTCACCCGTCCGGGGCTGATGTACGGGAGCGATCGGCGGCGTTCAGGTTGCGTTCAGGTGGGGGCTGGAAGCGTCAGACGGGGTGCGAGACGATCGCTGCGTGCGGTGCGTCCCGCACCCGCCCCATGCCACCGCTGTGCGCACTTCGCAGGCCTCACGGCACGACGTGAGGAGCGAAGGCGCCACCCAGGAGGGATCGACCTTGCCTGAGCCCAAAGTCCTGACCGACATCGACGTCGCCGGCACCGACAGGTACGTGCTGCGGAAGCTGCCGGAGGTCACGCTGGCCTTCTGGGTCATGAAGGTCGCCGCGACAACCCTCGGCGAGACGGCCGGCGACCTCTTCGCCCAGACACTCAAGCTCGGCTACTTCCTGACCACCATCGCGCTGTTCCTGATCTTCGTGGTCACCCTGGTCGTCCAGCTCCGGTCCCGGCGCTACAACCCCTTCTTCTACTGGACCGTCATCCTGTCCACGAGCATGGCCGGCACCACGATGTCCGACTTCATGAACCGGGACGCCAGCGCCAAGTTCCTCACCGGCGGCGCGAAGTCGCTCGGCTGGGGACCGCAGGGCCTGGGGCTGGGCTACCCCACCGGGGCCGCCCTCTTGATCTCGCTGTTGCTCGTCATCTTCGTCATCTGGAAGTGCACCGGGCTGACGTTCGCCATCCGCGACATCGTCACCTTCCGTGCGGAGGCCCTCTTTTGGGCAGCGATCCTCGTATCGAACACGCTCGGCACCTCGATGGGTGACTTCCTCTCGGACAGCTCCGGACTCGGTTACGCGGGCGGCGCCCTGCTCGTCACCGGTGTGCTCGCCGTACTCGTCGGCCTGATGCGGGTGCCCGCCGTGCCGAACGTCGTGTTGTTCTGGATCGCGTTCGTACTCACCCGCCCCCTCGGGGCCACGGCCGGCGACTTCCTCACCAAGCCGCTCGCCAAGGGCGGCCTCGACCTCGGCACGGCGGGTTCGTCGGCCGTACTCCTCGCGGTCCTCATCGGCCTCATGGGCTACGCCCACGTACAGGAGCGCCGCACCGCCGCCCCGAAGGACACGACCCTGACGGGCGCCTCCTGAGCGGCGGCACGAGGGCCCGGCGGCGCCCCCGCCCGCCGGCTACCGGGCGGGGGCATCGCCGGGCGCGGCCGGGTCATCCGGCGGGCAACCAGACCACGAAGCACGTACCCGGGGCGTGCCCGGCGTCATAGGTCACCTACCTCACCACCAGCCGGCCAGGCCAGGCGCCTCGCGAGCGGCAGCCCGAGGCCCGCGCGGCCATGTCCGTCCGCGGGGTCGGCGCGTAGGCCCGGCTGGAAAAGATCCGCGGGGAACGAGGCCGGGACGCCGGGACCGTCGTCGTTCCAGCAATGCGGCGGGCACCCCGGCCACCAGCGGGACCGGGGACCCACCCTTCGCGCACATGCTTGACGTGATGGCCTCGCACGCCGACGGGGTGGCCTGGTGCGCCGCATGCCTTCACCCAGTCGCGGAACTCCTTCTTCCGGTAACGCCATTCGGGATCCTCGCGATATACGCGAATGCTCTGCCAGACCTTCCACATTCCCGGCTGTCTCCTCAGTTTTTGTACGCGCCGTCCGGGTCGGTCAGCGCAGAGCGCGGCTCGTCGAACGGGCTGTCCGGATGTTCGGCGGTCTGATCGGTCTCGGGGTCGCGGTGCCCTCCTCCGCCGGGTCCGCCGCGCTCGTACCAGGAATCACCAGCGTGCACCGCACCTCCGCCCACCGCGCCGCCGAGGCCACTGCTGCTCAGATCAGGGATGACGCTGGCGCCCAGGGCTCGGCTCGGATCGGCGCGGCACGCGTTCGTCGAGGTCGAGGACGGCGACCCGCCGCCCGCTCCAGAGGGACTGTGCCGTCGGATTCCTTACCAAGCTTGGTGCCGTCACGTCATATACCGGCCGATTACATGTCCGCCAATGACCGGTTCTCACCTGGTTGGGAACGGCCGCTCCTGCGAGGCTCAGGTCTCCGCAGAAGGCCCTATGCCGCATAAATTCCCTTTTAGGGAAAGGAATCCGCATGCGCGTCAGACTCGTCACGGCCGCCGTGGCTCTCTCCGTCGCACTGGGTGGCACCGTGCTCGCCGCACCCGCCGCTCAGGCCTCGGCGCACCGATCCCCCGTAGCAACGGTGGCCAAGGCGGCCGCAGCCGGATTCAACGTCGGAGGGATCTGGACCCTGTACCAGAGCAATTCGTCCAACGCCACGCTCTCCGTGACCCAGGACGCCCAGGGCAAGCTCACCGGTATAGCCAGGACGGGAAGTGCGACAACGGGCACCATCGAACAGGGCTTCGTGGACGGGTCCTACGTCTACTTCGTCATAGCCTGGAGCGACGGCTCGAAGGGGCGCTACACAGGCTCCCGCGGCACTGACGGCCGCCTCAGCGGGGTCACCTCCGACCTGGCACATCCCTCCAGCCAAGCCACGTGGTACACCACCTGGACGTTCTGAAGCCCCATATCTCCCCTGCGGGCCCCGGTGCGGCGCACCGGGGCCCCGCCTCGTGCAGGACAGGGCTCGGTGCCGACATCAGCAACCAGCGGTATCGGCGGCGAGGTGGCCGAGCCGCGGCCCAGCTCCCGACCGCAGGCCGCTCGCCTGGCCCCAGGGGCCTGTACCGCAGCGACCTGGGACCGGGCAGCGTTCATCGTTTCACCAGGGAACGTAGCTGTGCGCCCCAAGCAAGTGCGGCCGGCTCGCATGAACATCCCGATGGGGCCAGGGCCAGGCCGAGCGGCGCCAGGCGGCAGCCAGACATCGGTAGTTGGGGGTAGCGAGTCCACCAGCGTGCCGCGCCCGCCCGCGATGAAGACGTCGTTTCTTATGGCGAGGGCCGGTCGTTGGGCAGCTCATGACGGATCTGGTTGAGCGACTGGTGCCGGACGAGTAGTGGGTAGGGGCAGGAAGAATCCGAACCGCCTGCCCATCACCCCGCCCCAGGTGGCGCACTCAGCCTGAGACATGCCGCGAACGTGGTGGCCGGCTGATGTGCGTTTCAGGCATCGCGTACATAGGCGGTCGGAGCTTGGCCGTTCTGCGCCTGCTGCGCCCGTTCAGCCATCATTCTCGCCAATACTTCCAGCCGTGATGTGGAGAAGGCCTGGTCGTCAGTGTCATCGCCATGGATAGTCACGAGAACGGTGCCGACACGCAGAGCCAGGTAGGCGCCGCCGGAGTACATACTGCTGGCGGGCTCTGTTACGGCCCAGAGTTCATCCCCGATTTTCGGCATCGGGACGCTGATGCCCTTCTTCTCCGCCTGTCCGTCCGGGTCATTCGACTTCTTCACGGCGCGGAGGAAGTCGCTGGCCTTGCCCGCGTCCGTGAAACCGGCGGCAATAATGGACATCTCGGCGTCCGGGTCCCCCATCAGGTAGCCGACGCTCTCGGCCGTGACCAGCCCTGGAGCTTTCCTGTTCATCACGTGCTCGGGCGGCTTGGGCCGTGTCCACTTTGCCGGCAGGCTTCCGGGGCCGGGGATTACCTGACGCAGATCTGCGGCGCTCAGCGCCGTCACAGCTCTTTCCTCACCGGGGTCACCTCCGGTGACCAGCCGTGCCCCACCGTAGATTCCCCAGATGACCAGGGCGAGAAAGACCAAGGCGGCACCGACCAGGGACAGCCGGACATTGCGTGTGTTGTGGAACGTCACGGGCCCGAGGGCGATTGTCTGCTTACCCCGCATCGTTGTGCCGTCAATCGTGATGCTGCCAGAGGCCGAGCGCCAGGAGGCGGCAGGCGGGGGCTCTTCCAAGGCGGCGGAGATCTTCCGGGCGAACTCCGGGTCGGCCTCCAACTCAGCTCGCAGCACGGATCTGAGTGAGGCAGCCGCCTCCGGGCTTCCGGGCTGGTCATCGACTGCCTGTACTGCCGAACGGCCACGTTCATCTGTCGCGAAACGCTCACGCACAAGGTCTGATACCGCTTGTCCCACCCCGGTACCCACCGAAGTCAGAGCCCCGCCAGCCATCTGCGCGAAGATCTGAACCACTGTCTCAACCATCAGCACCCCCAACTGTGTTTGCAACAAAGCCCATTGTTGCCGTGGGAGGGTCGCCCTGGTGCCAAAAGGCTCAGCCCGAGAGAGGAGCGCCACGGACCCGGTACGTATGTCGTGTTCGCCCCCGGCAGCCGGCATCGGCCCCGTACCGAAACGGGCGCACGGATGCTCGGGATCTCCCTGCTGACCAGCTGACCAGCTGACTGACGGGTCGGCGGGCCGGCGGGCTGGACAACCCGCGCTCCTCGCGCCTGCCCAGGGCGATGGCCGGACGCCGACTCGGTCAGTCTGCGGACGGCGCGGGTGCCGGCTTCCGGCTGTGGCGGCCGTTGCCGTTGGACGCCGGGTTCGCGGTCCCGGCCGCCTCCCTCCCCGCATCGCCGGAGTGCCGGCGCAGTGTTGTGGTGGCGATGCCCAGGAAGTCCTGCACGGGGCCCGCGGCGCTGCTCTCCGGTGCCGCCAGGCACGTCTCGACCGGGAGGGCATCGGTGACGGACAGATAGACGAGGTCGGGGCGGGAGTACGAGCCGGCGACGCTGAGAGGGACGAGTGCGATGCGCTGTCCGGAGGCGATGAGCTCGAACTTTTCCTCCAGTGAGGACGTACGCCGTGTCCTGACGTCGAGGATCGACTCACCGTCGAGATCGGTCGACGTGAGTGTGTGACGGCCGGCCAGCGGATGCGTCACGGGCAGGCACGCGACCTTGGTCTCGTGGCCGATGGGGACGGTGTGCAGCCCCGCGTCGTCGAAGGGGCGCCGGAGGTATCCGACGTGCGCGCGGCCGTCACGAAGCGGGGCATCCTGCTCCCACCAGCGCAGCGGAAAGACATCGATCTCGACATCTGGGTGGCTCGCCGTGAACGCCCGGATCGCGTCCGATACATGCAGGCCGGGCGAGAAGGCGACGACGAGCCGCTGCGCGCCCCGGTCCGCCTCGTGCACGCGCCGCAGGGCCGCCTCCACCACCGTGGTGATCCTTCGCGCCTCCTCGTACAACTGCCGCCCCGCGGGGGTCAGTTCAACGCTGCGCGTGGTCCGCGTGAACAGCAGGGACCCCAACTCCTGCTCGAACGCGCGGATTTGCCGACTGAGGACCGGCTGCGCGAGGAACAGCGCCTGTGCCGCCCGGCCGAAGTGCCGATGCTCGGCCACCGCGACGAAATAGCGGAGCTTCCGCAGATCCAAATCCAGATCCATACCTTAACGGTATCAATGTGGTCGGAAGAGTATTGGACGCCCGGCCGGACCACTCGGAGACTTGAAGCATGATCGTCAGCACCGCTCCGACAAACCGCATCGGCAGCCAGGTTCCTGAGCAATTCGCTGGAGGACGCTCCCTCCCACGGCGAAAGGCATAACGGTCCTCGTGCGCGTCCCCGCCACGTTCTCCGACGCCGCCCGTGAGCGCGTCGATGTCCTGGCCGGCTCACGCACACACTCGTCCCCCTGCCGCAGTTGCTCCCCGATGCGACCGTCCGCCGGCGAACGACCGCCGACCGACGACGGCCATGAACGAGGCCCCGCGACTGTCCTGACCCACGACCTGACGCACGACCTGACCCACGACCTGACCCACGATAGGAAGCAAGATGACCGACACCCGCAAGACCGCGCTCGTCGTCGGGGCCTCCCGGACCCTGGGCCTCGCACTCGCCGCCGAGTACCTCCGCCGTGGCTGGGACGTCATCGGCACGGTCCGCGGCAGCCGGCGCACCGGCCTCCACGACCTGGCCGAGGCGTCCGACGGGCGACTGACCATTGAGTCGCTGGAGATGACCGAGCCGGAGCAGATCTCGGCACTGCGCGACCGACTGGCACGGCGCACCCTCGACCTGCTCTTCGTCAACGCCGCCATCACGCGCGGCGATATCCCGATCGGCGAGGTCCCGACGGATATGTTCACCGAGGTCATGATCACCAACGCACTCAGCCCGATGCGCGTCGTGGAGTCCCTCCGCCCACTGGTCACACCGACCGGGACCATCGGCGTGATGTCCTCCGACCAGGGAAGCATCGCTCTGAACACCGAGGGCGGGCAGGACCTGTACAGAGCCAGCAAGTCGGCACTGAACCAGCTGATGCGCAGCTATGCCGCCCGCAATGCCGAGGACACGCGGACGCTGCTGCTCATCGACCCTGGCTGGGTGCGCACCGAACTCGGCGGGCCTGACGCCGATCTCAGCGTGGAGGAGAGCATCCCCGGGGTCGCGGAGACGATCGAGCGCCATCGAGGGAAGCCCGGTCTCCGGTTTCTCGACTACCAGGGGCAGGTCGTTCCCTGGTAGACGGGAGAGGGTGAGCGCGACGGCGGCCATCAACTCAGCAGCAGAGATGGCGATTTCAGCCTGCGGATGTGCGCCGTGACGTCTCATGAACGGAACGGTCCGTGCGCATGCCCCTTCGGTCGCGGCGGGCGAGCAGGCGCTGGGTGCGGCTGAGTACGCCGCTCGCCGACCAGGTGCGCAGGGCCGCGCGTGCGGCGTTGGCGCCCGGTGCGCCGTGCACCCCGCCGCCGGGGTGGGCGCCGGCCGAGGCCAGGTACAGGCCGTTGACGGGGGTCTCGGGGCGCCCGGTCCCGGGTGTCGGGCGGAAGACGAGTTGCTGGTGGAGGGCGGTGGTGCCGCCATTGATCGAGCCGCCGTGCAGGTTGGCGTTCATGGCCTGCAGAGTGGGCGGCGCGAGGATCCGGCGGGCCCGGATCCGGGAGCGGAATCCGGGTGCGTAACGCTCCACCTGGTGTTCCATGCGATCGGCCATGGCCTGCTGCTCGGCCTCGTTCCACTCCCCCGTCAGGCCGTCGTCGCCGGCGTCGCCGCGGACGTGATGCGGTACGTGGGTGTAGGCCCAGGCGGATTCCGTGCCGGCCGGCGAGCGCGTGGCATCGGCGGTGGTCATCTGTCCGAGCAGCGCGAAGGGCCGGTCCGGCACCTGTCCCATGGCGAGTTGGGAGGCGAAGCGGGTCAGGCCGTCGACCCCGTCGGCCAGGTGCACGGTGCCCGCGGTGGCCGCGTCCTCGGCGGTCCAGGGCACCTTGTCCCCAAGTGCCCAGTCGACCTTGAAGGTGGCGAAGTCCCACTGGAACCGGCGCAGATCCGCGAGGAGCCGGCCGGGAACGTACCGGGCGTCGAGGAGTTCGCCGTACAGGGCGGGTACGGAGACGTCCGCCATGACGGCCCGCCCGGCCGGGACCGTCTCGCCGCCGGCCGTGCGCACCGCCACGGCACGGCCACCGCGCACCACGATCTCGACGACACGTTCGTTGCACCGCACCACGCCGCCGCGCCGCTCCAGCCGCCGCACCAGGGCATCGGTGAGCGCTCCGGCACCGCCGGCCGGGACGGGGAAGCCGACGGACTGGCCGAGCATCGACATCAGCCAGCCCAAGCCGCCGCTGCCCGCCGCCTCCGGGGCGAGGTCGGCGTGCAGGGCGTTGCCGGCGAGCAGCAACCGGCCGGCCTCGCCGCGGAATTCCTCCTCGCCCAGGCGTCGTACCGGCAGCAGCATCGTCCGCGCCAGACGCAGTCCACCTGCCCCGCGCAGCCGGGCCAGGAGCCGGGCCCCGGCGCGCACCGGAGGGAAGGGCGTGAACAGGGCGGCGATGAGGTCGTTCCCGACGCGGTCCCAGACCTCGCACAGCTCGCGCCAGGCCGCGCCGTCGCCGGCGGCGAAACCGTCCAGGGCACGGGCGGTGTCCTGCACGTTCCGCTCCAGGAGCGCGCACCGGCCGTCCCGCAAGGGGTGAGCGAGGACCCGGGGCGCATGGCTCCAGGCGAGCCCTTCTTCTTCGAGGCGGAGCGCCCTGAGCACCGGTGAAGCGGCGGCCAGCGGATAGAACGAGCTGCACAGGTCGTTGACGTAGTCGGGGTGGACTCCGCGGTCACTGCGGACCGCGCCGCCCGGCTCCGGCTGGGCCTCCAGCACCTCGACCGTCCACCCGTCGTCCGCCAGCAGGTTCGCGGCGACCAGGCCATTGGGGCCGGCGCCGATCACCACCGCGTCGGGCATCGCTGTCTCCTTGTTCACGGATCAGTGTCTGGCGCTGCGCTCCCGTGGAGAGTTCTCGACCACCGTGGCGAGCCGGCTCAGCATGCTGCGGTGGCGCAGCTGGAGGAAGGCGTCCAGGGCCGCGTTGTGCAGCACCCCGCCGGGCCCGGTCAGGGGGTGCTCGTCGACGATGACGAGGGTGTGCTCGCCCCACGGGCGGACGTCGATGGCGATCCGGGCGGTGCCCAGCGAGCCGCTGTCGACTTCCAGTTCCAGCTCCCGGGGCGGGTCGCAGCGGCGGACGGTGGTGTGACCGTTCAGCGTCCAGGGCCCGACGCGGACGGTGTACGCGAGGGTGGAGCCCGGCTCGGGCCAGACCCCTTCATCGGGCCGTGAACGTGCCGTGCCGACGACCCAGTCCGCGTAACGGGAGGGGTCGGCGAGGACCGCCCAGACCGCGTCCGGAGCCCTCTTGATCAGCTGATGCCTCACAGCCATGCGCTTCGCCCTCCGGCATCTCGATGGAGCTGATCGTCAGCGGTCGTCGTCAGCGGTCGTCGAGTGTCAGCCTAGAGCGGCTCGGCGCACTCGGCCGTCCGCGGTCGACTGGCGGTGCACGCGCCTGCGGCAGGCGTGCGGGCTGCCGCGGGCGCCCCGCACCGGCCTGCTCACCGGCCGCTCACCGGCGTGCGCAGGAACTCCTGACGGTTCGGCATTACAGTGAAGATCCCCCTCACCCAGCCGGCCCTACGGGGTGGGCAGAGCCCGGCGGCAGGCGGAACACGGAGACGTGGCGATGGCCGAAGAACTGCCCCTGCGCGGGCGCATCGCCGTGGTCACCGGCGCCGCCCGTGGCCTGGGCGAGGCCATGGCGCGTGCCCTCGTACGACGGGGAGCCACGGTGGCCCTGCTCGGGCTGGAGGAGGGCGAACTCGCCCGCGTGGCGGCATCGCTGCCCGGCGAGAGCGCGCACTGGCCGGTGGACATCACCGACGAGGCCGCGATGGCACGGACGGCCGCCCAGGTGACCGAACGCCTCGGCCCACCGTCCGTGGTGGTCGCCAACGCCGGAGTGGCGGCGGGCGGGCCCTTCCTGGATACCGCCCCCGCGACGTGGCGTCGCGTCGTGGAGGTCAATCTGCTGGGCAGCGCGGTCACCGCCCGTGTGTTCCTCCCCGGCCTGTTGCGTACGCACGGCTACTACTTGCAGGTCTCCTCGCTGGCGGGGATCGTCGCCGCACCGATGATGTCGGCGTACTGCGCCTCCAAGTCGGGGGCCGAGGCGTTCGCGCACTCCCTGCGTGCGGAGCTGGCGCACCGCGGGGTGGGAGTGGGGATCGCCTATCTCAGCTGGGCCGACACGGAGATGATCCGAGCCGCCGAGGGCCACTCGGCCATGCGGGTGCTGCGCGCCGAGCTGCCGTGGCCCGCCTCGACGACGTATCGAGTGGACCCGGTGGCCGCCCGTCTGGTCCACGGCGTCGAGCGCCGCGCCGCCGTCGTCTACGCCCAGCCCTGGCTGCGGGCCGTCCAGGCCGTGCGGGCGGGCCTGCCGGGGATCATCACGCGCCGTTCCCGGCATCGGTTCGCGCGCCTCACCGGCCGCTCCGACCTCACGGCGACCGCTCTGCTCGGAGCGGGTGGCAAGGCGGCGGAGAGGACACCTGGACAGGGGCCTCCCGACGGCCCGGCCGGCTGACCGCCCAACCGACCGCAAAGCCCTGCTGACCGGCGGCGATTCCGGGATCGGACGGGCGGTGGCGCCGTCGTACGCCCGGGAGCTGACGTCGTCTTCACCCATCTGGCGGCCGAGGAGAACGGGGCGCGAGAGACGGGGCGACGGGTCGAGTTCGACCGGGTGGTGCGAACGCACCCGTACAGGAGGTTCTGGCTGTCGAAGAAGGCGCTGCCCCACATGCCCAAGGGCAGCTGCATCATCAACAACTCCGCGTCCGTGCGGGCCCACAAGCCGAGCCCGCGCCTGCTCGATCACGCCATGGCGAAGGGCGCCTTCGTCACCTGCACGCAGGGGCTCGCGCGGAGGCTCGCCTCGGACGGCAACCGCGTCCACGCGGTCGCACCCGGACCCGTCTGGACGCCCCTCATCCCGGCGACGCTGCCCGATACCGTCGCGGCCGGGGGCGCAGAGCCCGCCCCCGCCTCGGCCTCGCCGGCCTGTGAGGCAGCTGCCGTGCACGCCTTGCCGACGCCCGGGGGAAGCAGGATAAATGTAAGTCATGAGCGGACATTCGGGGCGATTCCGGCGTTGGCTGAGCCGCGCGCCCGGTCGTTCCGCTTTTCCGGGCACGGCCCCTGCCGGGAGCGACACCGGCAACCGCCGGGGTGACCCCTCCACGGAGGCTGGAGAGGGGCAGCGCATACGGCGCTCGTGGGTGACACGCAGCGTCGCCCGGGAGGTCTTCCTCCTCCAGTTGGTGCTCGTGGTGCTGCTCGTCGCGGCGGCAGTGGTGGCCTTCGTCGTGCAGACCCAGCGGGACATCATGACCGACGCCCGGCACCGGACGCTCGCCGCCGCGGAGTCCTTCGCGCACTCCTGGGGGCTCCAGCAGGCCCTGAACAGCGCCGATCCGACCGCGAAGCTCCAGCCGCTCGCCGAGGAGGCCCGGAAGGCCTCCGGCGTCGACGCCCTCATCGTGTACAAGCTCGACGGGATCACCCTCACCCACAGCGACCCGCGGCAGATCGGCAAGCACGTCATCGGCCCGTATGCCGAGGCCGCCCGGGGCAAGCCCTTCACCAGGACCTTCCAGGGCGCCCTGGGCCTCTCCGTGATCTCCGCGGCCCCCGTCAAGGACGCCTCGGGCAGGGTCATCGCCATCGTCGCCGCACCGGTCACGGTGGAGAAGGTGCAGAAGTCGGTCCACCGGCAGCTGCCGCTCTTCCTGGGCACCGCGGTCGTGGCGCTGGCACTCGCGGGAGGAGGCGCGGGGCTGGTGAGCCGTCGACTGCGCCGGCAGACCCACGGCCTGGGGCCGGCCGAGATGACCCGGATGTACGAGCATCACGACGCCGTCCTGCACGCGGTGCGGGAGGGCGTTCTCATCGTCGGCCACAACGGGCGACTGGTGCTGGCCAACGACGAGGCACGACGGCTGCTGGACCTGCCGGCCGACGCGGAGGGACGCCCCGTCGACGACCTGGGGCTGGACCACAGCACCGCCGAACTCCTGGCGTCGGACCGGATCGCCACCGACGAGGTGCACCTGGCCCAGGACAGACTGCTGGCCGTCAACAAGCGGTCCACCAGCCCGTACGGCACCCACCAGGGCAGCGTGGTGACCCTGCGCGACACCACCGAACTGAGGTGGCTGTCAGGGCGCGCCGAGGTGGCGCGGGAGCGGTTGCGGCTCCTCTACGACGCCGGCGTACGGATCGGCTCCACGCTGAACGTCGCGCGCACCGCCGAGGAACTGGCGCAGGTGGCGGTCCCCCGGTTCGCCGATATCGTCACCGTCGCGCTGCAGGACCCGGTCCTGAGGGGCGAGGAGCCGACCGAGGCAGGTACCGACATGCGCCGGACGGCCATCGCCGGCCTGACGCCGGACCATCCGCTGTACCCCGTGGACGAGCTGCTCACGTGCGTCCCGGGCACCTCGGCGGCGGCGAGCGCGGACCAGGCCGGCGCGACGGTGGAGCCGGACCTGGCGGGCTCGTCCGCCTGGCGGTCCCAGGACCCGGAACGCGCCCAGCGCATCCTGGACCACGGGGTGCATTCCCTGGCGGTCGTACCGCTGCGCGCCCGGGGGGTGGTGCTGGGGATGGTGAACTTCTGGCGGTCGGGAAGCTCCGCTCCGTTCGACGACGAGGACCTGTCCTTCGCCGAGGAACTGACGGGGCGGGCCGCGGTGGGGATCGACAACGCCCGGCGCTACACCCGCGAGCGCACGATGGCGATGACGCTCCAGCGCAGTCTGATGCCCCGCGGCCTGCCGGACCAGGACGCCCTGGAGGTGGCGCACCGCTATCTGCCCGCCCAGGCGGGCGTGGGCGGGGACTGGTTCGACGTCATCCCGCTGCCCGGCGCCCGGGTGGCGCTGGTCGTCGGCGACGTGGTCGGACACGGCCTGCACGCGGCGGCCACCATGGGCCGGCTGCGCATCGCCGTGCACAACTTCTCGGCCCTGGACCTCTCCCCCGACGAGCTGCTGGGCCACCTGGACGAGCTGGTGACCCATATCGACGTCCAGGACGAGGACGCCGAGGAGGCGCCGGCGATCACCGGCGCCACCTGTCTGTACGTCGTGTATGACGCCGTCTCCGGACGGGTCACCGCGGCCACGGCCGGCCATCTGCCGCCGGCCGTGGCCTACCCCGACGGGAGGGTGGAGTTCCTGCACTCGCCGGTCTCCCCGCCGCTGGGGCTGGGCACCGGGCTGCCCTTCGAGACCGCTGAACTGTCGCTGCCGGAGGGCTCCCGGCTGGTGCTCTACACCGACGGGCTGGTCGAGGACCGCAACCGCGACCTGGACGCGGGACTGGAAACTCTGCGCGCGACCCTCGCCGGGCCGGACCGTACGCCGGAGGCCACCTGCGCCACCGTCATGCGCGCGCTGCTGCCCGCCCGGTCGGCCGACGATGTCGCGCTGCTGGTGGCCCGGACCCGGCGGCTGGACCCGGCACACGTCGCCGAGTGGGAGGTGCCCCGCGACCCGGCGGCGGTGGGCCCGGTCCGTAACGCCTGCGTCCGCCAGTTGGCTGAGTGGGGTCTGCAGCCCCTCGCCTTCGGCACCGAACTCATCCTCAGCGAACTGATCACCAACGCCATCCGCCACGGTGCCGAGCCCATCCACGTGCGGCTCCTGCACACCCGCACCCTGATCTGCGAGGTCTCCGACGGCAGCAGCACCTCCCCGCACATCCGCCAGGCGAAGGACACCGACGAAGAGGGCCGCGGTCTCTTCCTGGTGGCGCAGTTCGCCGAGCAGTGGGGCACCCGCTACTCTCCCAGGGGCAAGACGATCTGGGCCGCTCAGGCGATCGGCTCCGACGCCCCGCCCCCGGAAGAGGAGCCGCCGGACCGAGGGGGCAGAGTAGGCTAATCCGGACCATTGCCGCAGAGCGACGCTTCGGGCGGTTGAACGCCCGGCGGACCGCCCCTCACCTGGTCCTGCTGGAGGCGTTGTGACGACACATCATCGGGTCCGCGCAGGCGCCCTCCTGTGCGCTCTCGGCCTGGTGACGCTCGGCCTCGGCGCCTGCCAGGAAGGGGGCCCCGCCCGGCCGGTCCCGCCCTCGCGGGCCGAGTCGGCCGCGGACGTGGGCGGGACAGCGGCACTGATCAAGGCGGCGAAGCGGGAGGGCAGGCTCAACGCGATCGCGCTGCCGCGCCAGTGGGCCAACTACGGCGGACTGATCGACGGCTTCGAGAAGAAGTACGGCATCAAGGTCGTCGTCAACGACCCGGACGACCACAGCGAGCAGGAAATCGAGACCATGAAGCGCTACCGCGGCCGGCGGAGTGCCCCCGACGTGATCGACGTCGGGGATTCCTTCGCCCAGTCCGCGGCGCGGCAGCATCTGCTGGCCCCCTACCGGGTCGCGCCGTTCGACCAGATCCCACCGGAGCAGAAGGACCCCAAGGCCCGCTGGTACAACAACTACGGCGGCTACATCTCCCTCGGCTGCGACGCCTCCCGCGTCCGGTCCTGCCCCGATTCCTTCGCGGATCTCCTGCGGCCGGAGTACAAGGGCCTGGTCTCGATGTACGGCCAGCCCACGATCGCGGGATCGGCCTTCGCCGCCGTGTACGCGGCGGCGCTCGCCAACGGGGGGTCGTTCGACGACATCCAGCCGGGCATCGACTTCTTCGCCCGGCTCAACAGAGTCGGCAACTACAACCGAGCCGCCCCCAGCCCGGTCCCGATCGCCAAGGGCAAGACCCCGATCAGCATCGAATGGGACTACCTCAACCTGGGGCACCTCGACCAACTGCGCGGGACCGGCGTGAACTGGAAGGTCTCCATTCCCTTCGACGGCAGCTTCTCGCAGTACTACGCGCAGGCGGTCAACAAGGACGCCCCCCACCCCGCGGCGGCGCGGCTGTGGGAGGAGTACCTGTTCAGTCCGGAAGGCCAGAACCTCCGCCTCGTGGACTACGCCCGCCCGGTGCTGATGGACGCCATGGCGAAGAACGGCACCCTCAACAACGCCCTGGCCGCACGGCTGCCGACGGTCGAGGGCACTCCGCAGTTCCCGACCGAGGCCCAGCTGAACAAGGCGGTGCGCACCGTCCGGGAGAACTGGGCCAAGGCGGTCGGCGGCTGATCCGCCTCTCCCTTTCCCCGGCCGCTAACGGGCTCCGCCCCCGGAGCTCACCGGTCCGGGCGGCCGGTCCCCGGGCTTCCCGAACCAGTCGACGCAGAGCACCAGCGCGTCGTCCGGCGATTCCGCGGCACGGAACTCGGCCAGGTCACGCAGTACGGCGCGGGGCACGGCGGCGGCCGGGAGCAGCCCGCCGGCGTGGAGGGCCCGGGCCAGGGCACGTTCCTCGTACGCCTCCCCCTGGGGCGACTGCGCCGCGTACACGCCGTCGCTGACGACGAGCAGCCGGTCCCCGGACAGCACGTCGAATTCCTGCGCCTTGTAGTGCGTCTCCTCGAACATGCCGAGCGGCATCTGGGGATCGAGTTCTATGCGCTCGACCGCTCTTCCCCGCATGCGCCACAGCTGGGGCGAACCGGCGTCCACGGCCTGGACCCGGCCCGTCGCGAAGTCGAAGCGCAGCAACAGGGTGGAGACGTAGGCGGCTCCCCGGTAGTGGGCGTAGAGGGCCTGATCGGCCAGTGCCGCCTGGTCCTCGATGCTGATACCGGCCCGGCGGGCGTTGCGCAGCGCGCTGACGGCGAGGTGGGTGAGCATCGAGGCATTGACGCCGGTGCCCATGCCGTCGGTGACGGCGAGGGTCAGCTCGTCGGCGTCGCAGGCCCAGTCGTAGTGGTCGCCGTTGGTGTCGTGGGCGGGTTCGAGCTGGGCGCCGATGGCGTACTCCTCGGCGGAACAGGCCCCGGCCGGGAGGAGTTGCCACTGCATCTCGGCGGCCAGGGTGAGCCGGTTGAGGCGCCGTGCCCGTCGGTAGACGTCGGTGTCGCGCTCGGCCACCAGGAGTTCGTGGCCGAGCAGACGGGCCGTGTGGACAAGGTCGTGGACGGCGTCGGGAACGGACCGCTCGGCGGGCAGCCACACCGTGAGGATGCCGGTGCGCTCCCCCCGGACGGCCACCGGGAGGTGGTGCTTGACGATGTCCCCGTGCCGGGTCTGCTGGTGGGGCTGCCGGCTGCCGAACGCTCTGCCCTCGGCGCTGTTGGCGACCGGGACCGGCGCGGCTGCCGCCCCCACGGCACCGAAGGGAGTGAGCGCCGTGGCCCCGTGGTCCGCGAGCAGCAACTCCACACAGAGCGCTCCGTAGCGTTCGGCGAGCACCTCACGAAGCGTGTCCACCAGAGCGTGCGGGGCCGATGCCCGCACGGCTCGTTCTACCTCACGAGGTTGAGTCACGGTCTCTCAGGCATTCTTCGTCCGTGGACGAGGGCAAAGGCGGGGGCTGACGGGGACCGCGCCACAGGACGGAACAGAATGGTCGGGTGGGTCCCGTTACCGTGGCCGGCCGGGCCGCCACGCGCGCGGAAGGGTGGGCGCCCCTTGCGCCGTTGAACCGAGGGGGGCGCATAGGGGTGGGCAGAGAGTCCTCCCGCCGGGAGGGGGCCTCGTGGTCACGGCCGCGTTCCCGTGTGGTGGCGGGGCTCGATGCGTTCCACGCGGCGGCCTCCTCCCCCTCACCGATGAGGGTGACAGCCCACGTGTCGTCGGCGGCCACGCTCATGTTCTGACAGCGTGCAGCGGATCTCAGGCCGCCTTTTCGTCCCCAGCCACGGCAGGCGCAGCCGCCTCGTGATGTGACGAGAACAGATTGTTGCCTTATGGCGAATGTTGTCAAACGGCAACTATCGCTTCTATCCTGGGCCCAGCTGGTCACTTGGTCGTGTGGAACGCCCGGCCCGCTGCATTGTTCCGACCGTCAGCCCCTACAGCGAGGTTCACCGTGCTGCCGCAGCCCAGTGGAGGCCGACCGATCGAGGGAGAGCCGGTCGTGCGGCAGGAGCGGAACGCTCTTGTCGTCGCCGTCACGGGACACCTCGATCTCGACAACATCGCGCCGCTGAGCGAGACCCTGCGGCAGGCGGCCGAGGACGGCGTCGCCCCGGTCGTCGTCGACCTGTCAGCGGTCACATTCGCCGACTCCACCACGGTCAATGTCCTGCTCCAGGCGCACAGCGCGCTGGGCCCGGCCCTGCGCCTCGCGGCACCCTCCACCGTTTTGGAACGGCTCTTCACCCTCACCGGGCTCGACACCGTCCTGCCGCTGCACGCGTCCGTGGCGCAGGCCATCGACGCCGAGCCGTCCACCCCCCTCGGAGCCGGCAGCGGCGACCGCGAAGGCTAGCTCTTTCCTCAGCTCCCTCAGTCCTCATCCGCTCCGCGAACGCCTCGCCCGCGACAGCCGGTGGTTCCGCGGCCTCGCGCCACACCTCAGCGCGCCAGGACCGCCTGGACCGTCTTGCCGCCGCCGGCCCCCGGGAGGACCGTGACGGCGAGGGCCAGCGTGTGCACCATCGGCCAGCCGAAGCCGCCGTGGCTGCCGGACAGGTCGGGGCTGCGCTCTTGTGGAGGCGTGGGGCTGGGGTCCTCGACGCACACCTCGATGCGCTCGCGGTCCGCGCGGAGGTGCAGGGCCGTGACGGCGCCGGCGTGCCGCAGCGCGTTGGCGACCAGCTCGGACACCAGGAGCAGCAGGTTCTGGGTGGTCAGTGCCGGTGGCTCGGGGCAGAGCAGCGCGGCGAAGCTCCGGACGAAATCGCGGGCGTCCGCCGCGGAATCCGGCCGGCAGACACGCTGCACCTGCTGTGACGGGTGGTCGTCAATCGCTAGCCGTCGTTGCATGGCCTTCGTCCCCCCGTTCGTCGGGTCCTGTTCCCGGCTGCTGTCCGAGAGGCGTCTACCCAGACAATCGAGCGGGAAAAGGGCGTGTTCGGTCCGCTGTCGTCCGCGGTGCTCAAGGCTGCCCCGCCAGGGGGTGTCCGCGCTGTGGTTTCTCCGCCCGGCGAACAGCCAGGGCGAGTGTGTCGTCCGGATGCAGGATAACGGTGTGCATGTCCTCCGCGACGGCGCCGGGGATCTCACGCACCGGGCGCCGGGCATGGGCCTGGGCGCTCTTGACGAGTCGCGCCTCACCTTCGATGGGGTCCCGTCGGCTCTCGGTCAGGCCGTCGGTGTAGAGCATGAGGAGGTCGCCCTCGTGCAGGGTGTCCGCCAGCACGGACTCGCTTCCGGGAAGCGGGAACCCGATGCCCCGGCCGCGGAGCTCCAGGTAGTCGGCGCTCCCGTCGGCGCGGACGACCAGGGCCGGCGGGTGGCTGCCGTTGGCCAGACGCAGTGCGCCGGTTTCGGGGTGAATCCGGGCAAGCAGGACGGTGGCCATGATCTCGGGGTCGAACGGCACGAGGATGTCGTGCGTACGGGCCACGATGGATTCCAGCGGATGACCTTCGAGGGCCAGCGTGCGCACGGCGTGCGTGACATTGAGCGCACTGCGGGTACTGCGCACGCCGTGGCCCAGCGCGTCCACGACCGTGATGTGCACCGTGCCGTCGGGAAGCAGGAGCCAGTCGTAGAAGTCGCCTCCCGTGGGTGCGTGCGGATCGGCCGGCGCGTAGTGAACGGCGAGATCCATACCGCTGGCGGCGATCGGCGGGGGCCGTAGCGCGTCCTCCAGCTCACGCAGGATCTGCCCGTGCGCCCGGCGCAACTGCTCGTCCCTCTCCTCCAGTTGGACGTAGAGGGCGAGCACGCCGCTGTTGGTCTCGGCGAGTTCGTCCTTGAGCCGGTGCAGTTCGGTGCTGAGGGTGTCGACGCGGGAGAGCGCGACACCGAGATCGCTTTCGAGCGCCGCGATCTCCGCCTCGTACACCTCGGCGGCCGCCGCCTCGCGGGTACCTCCCGGGGCCGGCGCGGCTCCCTGGGGCGCGGGCAGCGCGGCGGAGGGCGGCGGGCCCTCCCCGGGGCCCGCCCCTTCGCCGAGAGGGAGGTGCCAGGCAACGGTGCCGTCGGGCGCGGCCTGCCCGGGCAGCGGCAAGTCGGCCGGGCTCGGCGACGCCGGTGCCGGTCCGGCCTGCAGCACCACGGCCAGCAGCGACTTGCCACCGGGCGCGGTGTACTCGACGGCCTCCAGGCGGACGGAGCCGCCGGCGTCGAAGGCGGCCGTGGCCACCCGGGACACGGACAGCACCAGACGGGCCCCGTTGCGGGACAACAGCCGGTGCGCTCGGCAGATCCCGCGGACGGCTCGGCGCAGGCTCGGCAGGGTGTGGAAGGTGTGGGGGCTCACGGGAGTCTCTGGCTGGGTCGGGCCGCGATCACGGTCGCGTCGTCGCGGCTGAGGCGGTGGCTGTGGGCGAGGGAGGCGGCAAGGAGGAACGGCGGCAGCCGGTGCACGAAGGCCGAGGGCGACCGGGCCCATCGCTGGTCGATGCCGTCGGAGTGGAGCACCGCGGTGGCGCCGGGCGGTACGGGAAAGGCCCGCACCTGCGGCGTCGCCATGTTCATACCGGCTATACCGGGCTGGCCGGTCAGGCGGTGGCCCACGTCGAGCGGAGTCAGCGTCAGGACACGGACATTGCCGACGCCGCTGTACTCCGCACGGCCGGGGTGCAGGCGCAGCAGGCCCACCGCCGCGCCCCGGGTGCGGCGCAGCGCCCGATGGAGGGCCGTGAGGAGTTCGGGCAGGGGAAGGTCCGGTGCCCGGTGGAAGGAACGAAGGGCCGTCTGGGCGGCCTCGGCCGCCGGCGGGCCGTGACCGAGGCCGTCGACCACGACCGCGGTGCGGGCGGTGCCGTGGTCGACGACGGCGCAGGCGTCGCCGCTGACCTGCTCGCCGTCCGCCGGCAGACAGACGACGCCCACCTCCTGGCCGGCCGGGGCGGTGGCGTCGGGCCCGATGAGGCGTGCGCAGACGAGGGTGCCGGCCCCGGGCTCCGTACGGATGGTGAGGGCGGTGGCTATCCGCTGCACGGCGCCCAGCCCGGCACCGAGGGTGTTGCTGGTGGTGTAGCCGTCGGCGAGGCACCGCTGCAGTTCGACGATGCCGGGCCCGCGGTCCACGGCGACGATCTCCATCCCCCCGCCCAGGGGCAGGGGCTGGAGGTACAGCGAGCCGCCGCTCGCGTGTTTGGCCAGGTTGCTGGCCAGTTCCGAGGCGATGACGGCGGCCTGGTCGGGCAGGGCGCCGGGCAGGCGGCAGCGCCCGGCGACCGCACGGGCGGTCTCGGCGGCGAGATGGACGGCGCTGTAGTGGTCCACCGCGATGTGTGCGGTCGGCGCGCTCTCGGGGGACGTCACCGCCCCGCCCACCGTGTGGCGATCACGGTCGTGCCCTGCCCGGGCTCGGTGTGCAGTGCGAAGTCGTTCATCAGGCGTCGGGCGCCTCCCAGGCCGTGACCGAGTCCCGCGCCGGTGGTGAAGCCGTCGGCCAGCGCCGTGTCGGTGTCCAGGATGCCCGGACCGTCGTCCTTGACCGTCAGACGCAGCCCGGCGTTTCCCCCCAGCGTCAGATGGTCGATGGTCACGGTGCCCCCTCCGCCGTGGATGTAGGCGTTGCGCGCCAGCTCACTGGCGGCGGTGACCACCCGTGTCTGGTCGACGATGCTGAATCCGGCACGCAGGGTGGCCGCCCGCACGGCGTGCCGGACGGTCAGCAGGTCTTCTTCGGTGCGCACGTGGTGGACCGTCCGGTCCGGATTCACCCGGCGGTCGGCGGCGTCGGTCCCCATGGGGGCGAGCGCCACCGCGTGGTCAGTGTTCCGGGTGGAACTCACCCAGGCCCCCTCCGGATGCTTGCGGACTCTGGCGCCAGCCCATCGCAGCCATTCCTTGCTCCGCATTGAGTGCCGTCTCCACCCCGGTGAGCTGGATCCCGAGCTCGACCAGGGTGATGGCGACCGGCGGCCGCATCCCGGCAACGATCACCCGGGCGCCCAGCAGCCGCGCCATGGTGGTCAGCTCCATCAACGTACGGGCCACGAAGGAGTCGACGATCTCCAACCGGGAGATGTCGATGAGCACACCGCGGGCGCCGTCCCTGCTGATCCGGCTGGTGAGCTCCTCGGTGAACGCCACGGCGGTCTTGTCATCGAGTTCATTGAGGAGGCCCGTGACCAGCACGTCCCCCAGACGCAGGATCGGGACACTGCCCGAGGCGGGGGTGCTCATCGCTTGTCCAGCGGCGCGTGGTCCGACGCGGCGGCCTCGGTGAGCTTCACGGCCTCGCCGAGGGCGTCGGCGAGGGTGGCGCGGGTCAGGATCGTCGACAAGTCGATCCCGAGTTGCGCGATGGTCTGGGCGATGGGCGGCCGGATGCCGCTGATGACGCAGTCCGCGCCCATCAGACGCACCGCGTTGACGGTGTGCATCAGGTGCTGGGCGACAGCGGTGTCGACGGTGGGCACGCCGGTGATGTCGATGATGGCGACCAGCGCCTCGTGCTCCTGGATGGCCTGGAGAAGGTTCTCCATCACCACCTGGGTGCGTGCGGTGTCGAGTGTGCCGATGAGGGGGACGGCCAGGACCTGACGCCACAACCTGACGACCGGCGTGGACACCTCAAGCAGCTGCTGGCTCTGCCGGCGGATGATCTCCTCGCGGCCCTCGACGAAGATCTCGAACGCGAGCGCACCGGCGCTGTCCAGCAGCCGGTTGATCAGCACCGCGCTGCGGAAGAGGTCCTCCCCCTCGCGAGTCCGCCGCTGGACGGCCTCCAGCAGGGCTTCCTTCAGCGACAGCACCGCCAGGGAAGTCGCGGTGGGCGAGACACCCCGGCGGGCACGGCGCATGGAGATCTCGGACACCGTCCGGTGCATCTCCTCGTGGGAGGAGACCACGCGCTCGACCGGGAGCCCGAGATCCAGGCCGGACAGCAGGGCGCCGACCAGGGCGTCGGCCTCCTCACCGAGCTCGGCCTCGCTCACTTCCCCGTTCAGCGACGGCTGCGCCAGCTGCAACTGCACCCAGCGGTCCGAGATCTCATCGGCCTCTTCGCGCAGCACGCTCGTGACGCGCTCGCGTGCGGCAGCCTCAGCGGAAACCAACTCGTTGTCCTTTCGGTCCGGCCGGCCCGTGGTGCCCGGCGGACTGCTCGTCCGAGGGGCGGCCGGGCCGAGCCGCGTGCGTCAATAGTTGCCTTCCGGCAAATGTTATCGAGCACGATCAAGCCCCGGAACCCGCGGGCCCCTCTTCACCCGCCGAGGCGGGGAATGGCCGGACGGCCGGATCGGTGCGGTGTTTTTGCGGCCGGAGAGCGGATGTGCGGGCCCCTGCCTCGTCGGGGATCCGGCAGTGCGATCGTCCTGACGGTGGGCATCGGGCCGCCCGAGGTGAGTGATCTCACGGCAGCGACCGGCGACAGGAGCCATCGCCGGTCGGCAGCTACGGTCGGAAGGTCACCCGCGCTCAGTCGAGACCGTCGCCGAACCAGTCAAAACACAGCACCAAGGCATCATCCAGCGTCTCCGCCTCACGGTATTCGGCCACATCGCGCAGGAGCGCACCCGGCACCAGGGCGGCAGGCAGCAGACGCGTGGCGTGCAGCGATCGCGCGAGCGCCGCCTCGACATACTTTCCGCCCCGCGGCGAGGGCGCCTCGTACACCCCGTCGCTCACGAAGAGCAGCCGGTCCCCCGGCTCGACCGTGAAGCTCTCGGCCGCGTAGTGGGACTCCTCGAACATGCCCAGGGGCAGTTGCCTGTCCAGTTCGATGCGCTCGACGGACTTGCCCCGCAGCCGCCACATCTGCGGCGACCCCGCGTCGATGATCTCCATCCGCCCCGTCGCGAGGTCGACGCGCACAAGGAGCGTCGAGACGTGGGACGCGCCCCGGTAGTGGTCGTAGACCGCCTGGTCGGCCAGTGCCGCCTGGTCGGCGAGGCTGACCCCGGCCCGCCGGGCGTTGCGCAGCGCGCTGACGGCGAGGTGCGTCAGGAGCGACGCATCGACGCCCTGCCCCATGCCGTTGGTGACGGTGAGGGTCAGCTCGTCGCCGTCCGAGGCCCAGTCGAAATTGTCGCCGTGCACCGCGTAGGCGGGCTCCAGCTGGGCACCGACGGCGTACTGGGGGGCGGTGCACGCCCGGGCGGGAAGCAGCTGCCACTGCATCTCCGCCGCCAGGGTCAGGCGGCTGATACGGCGTACCCGCTGATAGACGTCGGTGTCCCGCTCGGCGACCAGGATCTCGTGCCCCAGCTGGTCGACCACCTGCCGGAGCGCATCGAGGACCGCGGGGGTGGAGCGGTCACCGGGAAGCCGGACCGTCAGAATGCCGATCCGGTCGCCGCGCACCGTCACCGGGAGATGGTGGTCGACGGCGTCCCCGTGCGGCACCTGCTGCGCGCGGCGCTCCTGGCTCCCCAGCGCGCGCCCTTCCGGGCTGCCGGAGATGGGCAGCGGGCCGTCCTCGTCCCCCGAGGAGTCGCACGGGCTGAGGACGGTGCCGCCGTAATCCGTCAGATACAGGCGCACCGAAGTGGCCCCGTAGAGGGTGGCGAGGTGGTCACGCACGGTGTCGAGCAGGGCGTAGGGTGCCGACGCGCGCAGCGCCCCACCCGCATCGCGGCATTCCGTCATGCTGTCGCGGACCCCCTTCGTGCCGCGCCAAGGGCAGGGTCGGTCTGACAACGGGACGCACAGGGTGACAGAGTGTTCGTGTGTCCCGTTTCACCAGTCGGTCCCCTTCCCGCGAGCAGGCGAGCGCGGCGGCCCTTGCCGCCTCCGAGCTGCTCGAGGTTTTGTGGGGACGTGGGCAGGAAGCGGCGCGCTCGGCGGAGGTCTCCCCTTCCCAGCTCCGCGCGCTCCTCGTGATCGAGAAGCGGGAGGGCACGAATCTGCGCACGCTCGCCGAAGCGCTCGCCTCGCGTCCACCGGCGGTCAGCCGACTCTGCGACCGCCTGGAGGCGATGGGTCTCGCCGAACGGGGTCCCAGCGCGACGAGCCGGCGCGAGGTCGAGCTGAGGCTGAGCCTGCGCGGCAGAGTGCTGCTGGAGGAGTACCGCGCGGCGCGGAGCCGAGAGGTCACGGCCACCCTGGAGCAGATGGAACCCGCCGATGTCGCCAAGCTCGCGGCCGGCCTGGAGGCGTTTCACACGGCGTTCGCCCGGCGCGCGGCCGACGAGGGCGGCGCCTCCGTCCGGGACGACAGCGTCGCGGACAGTGCCTAGCTTCACCTGAACTCCGCCTCTCGAGCCGACATCCCCACCGGAAAACGCTCTGCGCGGACGGGGCAAACGATCTTCGCCGCACGGGCGACGTTATCAAATCGCCATTCCACCACCCGCCGTTCGGACGAACCCAGCTCGGTGTGCGGCGCATCCGAGGTGCAAACCCGGACGGCACAACCGGCGATACCGGCCTTACCTGCCCGCCGGCGTGGGGCGATAGCACCGGTAATCCGGGGTCGGAAAGGAAAAGCGGGGTGCGGCAACAATTTCTGTTGCCGCACCCCTCGATTCCGGTGGACCGGCGCCGTTCGACGCATGGCTACCAGCGATACCACCGGCCGCGCGCGCCACCGGTTCCGGCGGAGCGCATCACGAAGCCCACCAGCCAGAAGGCCAGCACCACCACCGCGACGATCCACAGGGCCTTGAGCGCGAAGCCGGCACCGAAAAGCAGGAGAGCGAGGAGCAGGACGAGGAGCAGGGGAACCATGGTCATCAACCTCCGAACAGCCTTGCGCCCGCACCTTTTTCGCATGGTCCCGAAACCTGCTGTTTCCTCCACCGGAAAGCGGGCACCCGTGAATGCTCGCCTCACGGGCCGGTACGGGGGAGTTTCTCTTCTCCCGTCGCACGGTACGCCCGGCCACCGGAATCAGCGCCGGTCAGTTGGAGGTTTTCCGTGCGCCGGAGAGGCCCTGCGGGCAGAGCTGTCCGCCGGGTGTGCGGGTACTTTTTCCGCTGCGGCACCTCTCCCCGACGGAGCGGCCGGCGCGACGCCCGACGGGGCACCACGAGCCGGGGTCGGCCCGCGTCAAGGTTCTCGGCGGCGTCGTCCGCCCTGCGGCGGAGCTCGGGCCATCGCATGGTGGGAGCAGGGGGCGTAGGGATTCGCGCTCTGGCGCGGCTCGCCGCGAACGCACTCGTGAGGAGTAGCGATGAGGGCCCTGACCTGGCATGGAAAGCGCGACGTACGCATCGACACGGTGCCCGATCCGAAGATCGAGGAGCCGACGGACATCGTCGTCCGGATCACTTCCACCGGTATCTGCGGGTCCGACCTGCACCTCTACGAGGTGCTCGGCCCGTTCCTCGATGTCGGCGACATCCTCGGTCACGAGCCCATGGGCATCGTCGAAGAGGTCGGCCCTGACGTCACGGCCGTCTCCGTCGGTGACCGCGTCGTCGTACCCTTCAACGTCTCCTGCGGCACCTGCTGGATGTGCGAGCGGGGGCTTCAGTCGCAGTGTGAGACCACCCAGGTCAAGGATCGCGGCATGGGGGCTTCGCTGTTCGGCTTCTCCAAGCTCTACGGCCAAGTACCGGGGGGACAGGCGGAGTTCCTGCGCGTCCCGTTCGGGAACACCCTCCCGGTCAAGGTGCCGCACGGGCCGCCGGACCAGCGGTTCGTCTATCTCTCCGACGTGCTGCCCACCGCCTGGCAGTCCGTCGCCTACGCCGGCATCCGGCCAGGAGGGACCGTCACCGTCCTCGGTCTGGGCCCCATCGGTGAGATGGCGGCCCGCATCGCCCTTCACCAGGGCGCGAGCACAGTCATCGGGGTCGACCTGGTTCCCGAACGCCTCGCCCGGGCCCGCAGCCGGGGCGTCCACACCCTCGACCTCGACGAATACGGCAACGAGGTGGGTGAGGAGATCCGCCGGCTCACGGCAGGGCGTGGCACGGATGCGGTCATCGAAGCGGTCGGCATGGAGGCACACGGCGCTCCGCTGGCGAGAACCGCCCAGCGGTTTGCCGGTCTGCTCCCCGACGCGATCGGTGAGAAGGTACTGGGCCGGGCCGGCGTGGACAGCATGGCGGCGTTCAACACCGCTGTCGACGCCGTGCGACGCGGCGGCACGCTCTCTCTCATCGGTGTCTACGGCGGTTCCGTGGACCCCGTACCGATGATGACGCTCTTCGACAAGCAGGTCCAACTGCGCATGGGCCAGGCCAACGTCAGGCACTGGGTGAACGACATCATGCCGCTCCTCAATGACGAGGACGTCCTCGGAGTGGAGAGCTTCGCCACCCACACCCTGCCTCTCGAAGAGGGCCCCCAGGCCTATGAGACCTTCCAAGCCAAGGAAGACGGCATGATCAAAACCGTGCTGACGCCCTGACGGTTCGCCCCGCCACGATGCCTTTCCACGCTGCCGCCGTTCTCCTCACGTCGTGCGGTCGGCCGCCCCCGTTTCAGCCCCTGCCCCACGGGCACGCGTCACACTGATCGCCACGATGACATCTCGGGAAAAGGGACAGCTCGCGCACGAACAGCGGCCGGATGGCACGCTGGGAGAGCGTGCGGAGTGCGAGGCCGACGCACCACCCGACGAACGAGGCCAGCAGTTCGACACCGGGCTCCAGGAAAACGCCGTCCGCAGGTGAGGGCGGACGACAGGAGGATGACCGTGCGAGTGACTGCCCGATCCAGCGGAAGCGGACCTTTCGTACCGAGCGCGGACCAGGTGAAGGGGAACGTCACCCGTGCGGGCGAGGCGCTCCTGCATTCCCTCGATGCGCTCGGCCGCAGCAAAGCGCTGGACGTCATGATCACCCCGATGGAGCGGGTGGTGCGTGCTCTTCCCTTGGGGCGGGCGCGTGATGTGCTGCACGGACTGCCCATCGGCCATCCCCTCCACCCGGTGCTGGTACAGGTGCCGATCGGGGCGTGGCTGTCCTCCGCCGTGCTGGATGTCGTGCCCGGTCATCGCCGCGGGGCCCGCCTGCTGATCGGGGTGGGCGTCCTCGCTGCCGCTCCCGCCTCGTGGGCGGGCTGGGTGGACTGGGCCGAGCAGCACGCGGACCAGAAGCGCACCGGTCTGGTGCACGCGATGTCGACTGCCGTGGCCGTCGGCCTGTACGCGCAGTCATGGGTGCAGCGTGGCCGCGGCCGTACGGCGCTGGGCAAGGTGCTCGGCATGGCGGGCCTGTGCGCGGCGGGCGCCGGCGGGATGCTCGGCGGACACCTCGCGTTCCGCCAGGCCGCGGGTCCCAACAAGGCGGAGCCCGTACCGCACCTGCTGGAGGACACCTGGCAGACGATGGGAAGCGTGCTGGACTTCCCGGTGGGTGAGGCCGTGCGCCGGCAGCTGGGCGAAGTGCCGCTGCTCGTCGTCCGCCAGACGGGCGGGGACATCCGCGTCCTCGCCGACCGCTGCAGTCATCTGTCCGGCCCCCTGTCGGAGGGCACGGTCGCCGAGGGGTGCGTGCAGTGCCCCTGGCACGGCAGCGTCTTCCGGCTCGTGGACGGCGCGAATGTCCGCGGCCCGGCGACAGCTCCGCAGCCCTCCTTCCAGGTGCGCGTCGATGAGGCCGGAACCGTCCAGGTCCGGCTGCCGGGCGCCGGGTGAGGCAGCGAGGACCGCACCACCCGCCTCCCGCTGCCGGCGCACATGCGTGCCGGAGCGCCTCCGGGTAGCGTCGAAGGGGCGAAGCGCACGTCCCTACTGCGGTGCGGCCCGCCCGCCACCTCCGATGGCGGGCGAAGGGCTCGACGGAAGGGCTCCTCATGCAGGTGTTGCCGGCCGCTCCCTCGGTCGAAGGGCTCACCGCCGTGGTCACCGGCGGCTCACGCGGCCTCGGCTTCCTGATGGCCCGTCAACTCCTGTCCCGTGGCTGCGATGTGGTGCTGCTGGCACGCGACGCGGCCGAACTGGACCGGGCGGTCGGCAAACTCACCAGGGCGAGGGGCTGCGTGGTGCGCGGCGTGGTGTGCGATGTGCGCGACGGCGCTGCGGTGCGGGAGTGTTTCGCCGAGATCGCGCGGCCCCACGGCCGGCTGGACATCGTCATCGCCAACGCGGGCATCATCCAGGTCGGCCCGGCGGAATCCCTCGGGGCCGAAGGGTTCCGCGACGCCATGGACGCCATCTTCCACGGGGCTCTGAACACCGCGCTCGCCGCTCTTCCCTACCTCCGGCGCAGTCCGGCGGGCGGCCGGCTGGCGCTCGTCGGGTCGGTCGGCGGCCTGCTGGCGGTGCCGCATCTGTTGCCGTACTCGTGCGCCAAGTCGGCGGTCGCCGCACTGGCCGAAGGGCTGCACGCGGAGGAGGCCGCACACGGGGTGACCGTCACCGGGGTGCATCCCGGACTCATGCGGACCGGCTCGCATCTGCACGCCCGGTTCGGCGGTGACCGGCGGCGCGAGTACGCCTGGTTCCAGGCGCTGGCCGGTGCGCCCGTCCTGTCGATGAACGCCGAGCGGGCGGCGGAGCGCATCGTCTCCGCGGTGCAGCGACGCCGGTCGCGGATCGTGCTCACCCCCGCGGCGAAACTGGGTGCGGTGGCGCACGGCGTGGCACCGGTGTTCACCACTCGGCTGCTGTCGGCGGTGAGCCGGCTGCTGCCTCGCGACGGCGGCTCCGGCACGGCGGAGGGCCTGCGGATCGAGGCGGAGGAACAGCCGCCCGCCCGGCGGTTGCGCGGGGTACTGGGCGTACTCAACGAACGGGCAGCCGGGCGCTTCAACCAGCGGGGGTGAAGCGTCGGCCGGGCGGGGGCACAGGCGGCTCGTCCGCACGGCGGCTCGCCGTCCCTCTCCGCCCCGGAAGGCCAGGACACCGGAAGGCCAGGACACCGGACGGTCAGACGATCAGGGCTCCCAAGAGCGTGACGCCCGCCAGGAACGCCTTGACCCCGGCATGCGCCAGGACGTACAGGGCCACTCCCCCGATGCCCGCCGCGTCGAGCTGCGCCAGGCCGATCAGGAACAGCCCGGTGTGCGCGACCGTGGAGTAGGCGAGCAGCCGCTCGAGGTGGCGTTGCCTCGCCTCCGGCACGATGTGGTTCAAGGGGCAGCAGATCGGCACCGGCCAGGCACCCGTCAAGCGCCACCACCGTGCCCCCGCACCCAGTTCACGGGAAGCACCGTTCAGGGCTGGCAGTGCGGACACCAGACGGTGCGGCGTCCGGCCGTGCGGCCGGAGTTCAGCGGCCGGCCGCACCGGGGGCACAGCGGCGTGCTGTCGTCCCTGCGCCCCGTGAGCCAGGTACGCCGCGGCGGCACACAGCCGGCGCGCACGGAGGTACGCAGGACCCGGCCCATCGCCGCGTGGAGGCGCCGGTCCTCCGTGCCGCTCAGCTCGCGCGCCGGTGTCCGGGGATCGATCCGGGCCCGCCAGAGAATCTCGTCACACAGCAGATTGCCGAGACCCGCGAGCACGGACTGGTCCATCAGCGCACTCTTGACGGCGCCCCGCCGCCCGGACAACAGCTCCGTCAACTCCGCCCGGTCCACGGCCAGCGCGTCGGGCCCCAGCCGGTCCAGAATCCGTTCGACGGCCGCCTCGTCGGCCCACCGCACTCCCTGGAGCTTGCGTTGATCGCGGTAGCGCAGGCTACGGACGTCGTCGAGGGTGAATACGAGGCGGTCATGGGTGGCGTACGGCTCGTCGGGGGAACAGCACCACAGTGATCCCGTCATCCCGAAGTGAAAGACGAAAGCGGGGCCGCCCTCCGTGGGCGCGAACAACCACTTGCCGTGCCGCCAGGCCCTCCCGAGCCGGCTTCCCTCGCCTTCCTTGCACAGCCGCTTCTCGGTGACACCCCGCAGCACCCCGGCGTCACGCACCTCGATGTCGGTGACACACCGTCGGCCACAGGCGACCAGCACCCGACGGAATCCCTCAACATCCGGCAGCTCGGGCATCATTCCTCCGGGTCAGGACACTCCCCGCGGGGACGGACCCAGTGCGGGCCGCCACGGTACGTGTCCGGCCCGTCCCTTTCGGTCATGGTCCCGACCGCCCTTCTTGGCGCCTTCTTCGAAAGCCTCCTCTCTCACTCTGGCGCGCGGCCGGCGGCGGCGCATGTGCACCTGCGGGCTCGCGCCGCCTGCCTCCGGCCGCGACGTCTCAGGCTGCCGTGGGCCGGGTCACCAAGCGCAGTTGCGCCTCGCGCTCCTGGTCACCTGACGTGGAACCGACTCGCTGGACCGAGAACACGGAGGTCAGGCCCGCGTGCAGCCGGTCGACCGCCCACTGGCTGCCCTGGAGGGTGACGGTAACCGGTGCCGTCAGCAGGAGAGGCGCAGCCTCGGCCGGCTCCTCCGATACGTCGGCGGTCGCAGTCCACACGATCGGCCGCTTCCCTTCCGAAGGGCGAGGTGCGTCGTCCTGCGAACGGTCGGACGTGCATACCGAGTTGAGCCCGCTGAAGACCGTCTCCGCGTCCTCGGCGGAGCAGCCGGACACCTGCACCTGAACCCGGGCCGCACCTTGATGGGACTGGGCTGCTTCTTCCGCCATCGTCTTCCCTTCTTTGCGGTTCACGCGCTTCGGGACACGGAGTTCACCGTGTCCGGTCGCGTCGGCCGGAGGCGGGGCGGGACTCGATCCCGTCGCCCTTCAGCTCGTGCGGCTTCCGCCGCCGGTGTGTCCGTGGGAACTCATCGGGTTCCCGGCGCTCCACCACGTCGCCCACCGCCTTGCCGTTCGGCAGTCGCGGTTGCTCCTCGGGGCGGGGCGGGCCCGGTTCCCGGGACCTGACACGCCGCCCCCAGGCGAAGGCGCCGATCAGCAGGGCTACGACCAACTCCCACGAGCGTGAGCAGGACAGCGCTCGCGCCGGGCCGAGCGGCCAGCTGTACGTTCATCTGCGAGGTGGCAAAAGCCTGTTGCATCATTCAAGGCGCGTACCCGGCACACCGGGAGGCAAGCGCCGGGACCACGCGGGGGCCCGGCGCAGGGCTCGCCCCCGTGGAGTCCATGCGCTGGGTGGAAGTGTGTGGGGCCGCTGGCGTCTTGAGAAGGGCGTCGCAGGGCATACGCGGACAATGAACCAACGCAGCGCACCCTCCACGCTCGCCCACCCCGCCTGGGCGGGATGGATCTACCTCGGGCTCGCGGCACTGGCCGGTGCCCAGCTCCTGGCCGCCGTGCTGCAGTCCGGGGCCGGCGATCCCGGCTTCGTTCCCAGCGTGGTCGGGGTCATCGCGTTCCCCGCCCTGGCCGGTCCGGCCTTGCGGCGGCGCCGCACAGGTCGGTCAGGGCAGCACGACTAGCTTCGCGGGTCCTGCGGGTCCTGCGGGTCCCGCAGGTTGCGCGGGTTGCGCTACGTGGCTCGCTGGTCGACGTGGTGCTGGAGTACGTCGCAGGTGTACTGGAATTCCTCCATGAGGCGGGTGGCCTCGAGGACGAGGACTCCGTACGGATGAGCCGGGTCCATGAGTGGCAGGTCGTCCTGCTCGGCCTGTTCGCTCACGCGGTGGCGGCACTGCTGTGCCTGGTCCGACAGCCGGCACAGCTGCGGGGCATGCGCATTCAGCTTGTCCTCGTCGAGTGCGGCGAGGACCTGGTTGATCTCGGCGATGGACTCCATGAAGTCGGCATAACACCGCAGGAAAGACCGGTAGTTGTGGTGTTCCTCGTGTTCCGCCTTGCTCCACTGGTCCAGGCTGCGGGTGAGGGATGCCAGCTGGTAGAGCGTCCGCTCCAGTGCTTCCAGTACCGCGCCATAGCCCTCGAAACTCGTGCGGCCGCGGTGTCGGCGCAGGAGGCGGCGCGGGTTGTACTGGATGCTTTCGCGGGCCGTTCGCAGGCCCGTCCGGGCCTGGGCGACGAGTTCTCCGGTCCGGTCGGCCCGCTCCCGCCAGTGTGCGGCGCGTTCCTCGTCGAGTTCTCCTCGGCGCAGCGCCGGGTACATGTCGCTGACCAGGTCGCGCTGCGCGTCGGCGAGGGAGCGGATGCCGTGTTCGGCGCCGCGAAGCCGCAACGGCGGGAAGACGGTCACGTTCACCAGGACGCCGACACCGCACCCGATGAGGACCAGCAGGATGATCTGTCCGAGCTGGGTGATCTTGTCGAGGTCGGAGGTGGCGGAGAGATAGGTGGAGAACGCGAAGAACGCCGCGGTGGCCACCTGCGAGCCCTGCGAGCCAAGGGCGGGCCACCGCCCGATGGAGAGCGCGACCAACGCCACCAGAGCGAAAGTCAGCAGGTCAGGGCCGCCCAGAAACCCAAGAGCGGCCTGCACTGCCACACCCGCGGCCACCGCCCCCACGTAGCGCGTGGACTGCAGGAGCGACTGGTAGACCGTCACCTGCATGATCAGCACCGCGGAGAACGGCGCGAACGCCGGCGACTGCGCGTGGAGGACGTTGGAGGAGAGCACCCAGGCGAGCGTGGCGGCGAGCGTGCTCTTCCCGATCAGCAGCACCGTGTGACGCTCATGGCCCTCCCACCCCCATGCGCGCCGCCACCACTGAGCGGACCGGGCCGGCCGGCTCTGCTGAGTCGAACCCACCCGCCGCTCGTCTGCCACACCGCTCACATCACTCTCCGCTCTCCCGCTCTCCCGCTGTCCCCCTCTCCTCGAACGCCTGCCGACGGAGGGACGCCGGACTCGCGGGTGGGGCCCGGCATTCCGCCGGGCCCCACCCGCGAGCTCTATGCATGCATCAGTCCTTGAAGGCGTCCTTGGCCTTTTCCTTGGCACCGCGGAGGTCTCCCTTGGATTCCTTCGCCGAGCCTTCAACAGCGGCGCTTTCGTTTCCGACTGCGCGCCCTGCTTCCTTCTTGACCTTGCCGGCGGCCTGCTCAGCCTTGGCCTTGGCCTTTTCGCTGGCGCTCATGAGGCGGTCCTTTCGTAGGCGATATCACTCCGGTGCCCCGTAATTCCTCCGCAAAACCCATACTAATCCGGAACGGGGCGAAAGTGACCTGGGACAGACAACACGTCATTGCCTGTCCCAGGTCATTTCCGTCGCATCCTCGCAGGCAGGGCGGCTACCAGCGGTACCAGCGGCCGCGCTTTCCACCAGCTCCCGCGGAACGCAGCACAAATCCGAGCAGCCACACCGCGAGAACGATCACCGCGACAATCCAAAGGGCCTTGAGAGCGAATCCGGCACCGAAAAGGAGCAGTGCGAGAAGAAGAACGAGCAGCAGGGGAACCATGTTTATCAACCTCCGAGCCCTCATGTGCCCCGTCCCGCGCCGCCCACACGATCGAAAACAATGTTTCTCGGTTCGGATCCAGGGCATTTCCCAGCCGCACACCCCGGGCCTGCCCACCCTGCCCCGGGCCGACCGGCCACCAACCATCACAGCCCGAATTTCGCCGGATTCCAGACCCCAGCCCGGTCCGTACAGGCCGGGCGGCCGCCCCCGTACCGACCGCGGCCGACGGACCCGCTCCGATGGGTAGGACAGAGCGATGTCCCCTGACTGGGCTATGCCGCGCGCGGCGCGTGCCGGGACTCGGCAGGCTGAGGGTATGTCCAAGCCCCGGCCCCGCATCGTCGTTCATCCACCGGCCCCGACGGGCGGCCGCCGTGTGCACGGCGACACCGACATCCTCGGCGTCGCCTACGGCGTGGTCGACCTGTTGGAGTTCCTCCGGCGGGCGGGCCTGGATCCGGAGGAAGTAGGGCTGCGGGACCCGTTGATCAGGTGGCTCGGCGGAGGTCCCGACGTCTGGAGGTGATCCGGAGGCCGGCGACGCCGCTCCGGGCGCACCCACACCAACATGCTGTGCTCCGCTGCCGTTGCGAGCGGCTTCGTCGGGGACATGGCCCTGTCGAACACATCGTGCGAACGGTTCGCGCGGGGCTGCCGGTGCGACGCATGTATCGGGGTGGGAGGGGCATCCGGAGGCGGCGGGTCAGGTTCTCCGCGTCACCGTACGAGAGCCGGCCCTGCCCGAGTCGTCCGCAGGCTCGGCCATTCCCGGCGCGCCCAGGTGGCCATGGTGTGGCTGCGGCGTGTGCCACGGCATCTGTTGCCTGCCTTGGCAGAGGAGACCGACATGCCCCGAACGCCTGGCCGGCCCTGGTGGAGGGCCGTCGCCCGAGTGGCGCCGGCAGTCGCGCGGCGGCCGCACGCCGGGTCTGCACTGAGCGGGGCGGGCTCTGCGCCACTGAGCGGGGCGGGCGCTGCGCCGGGCGGGAACGAGTGCGCGGATGGGTGACGTCAGCACCCCGCTGCCGGCCGATCCGGAATGGCCCGCCGGCCTGGATGAGGGTCGAGTGCTGCGCGCCCCGGACTGTCCCGTCGAGACCTCCAGCCGGTTGCGCCCCAGGGCCGTCGGCGGCTTCGGCCACGATCTGGCGCGATTGGCTGCCGAAGGACGAGCGAGGGACGGCCGCACGTATCACGTGTCAGCAGACGTGCCGGGCTCGCGGCGGAGGCTTCGCCGCGAGCCCGGCACGGGCATCGCCCCGCACTCACAGGGAGACGTCGGGGTGGAGCCGCCCGATGGTCCACACCCGTTGGCGTCGTACGGCGAGGGCGGTCAGGGCGAGAAAGCCGGCCGTGAAGAGGAAGAGGACGACGAAGTCCCGCAGCAGGTTCGCGGTGAGACCGCCCGAGACGGTGACCCGCAGTCCGTCGACCAGGTACGTCATCGGGAGGAGGGGGTTCAGCACCTGGAAGAACGCCGGTTCGGTGGGCAGCGGGTAGAGCCCGCCGGAGGCCGTGAGTTGGAGGATGAGCAGGACCAGTGACAGGACGTCGCCCGGCACTCCGAAGACGGTGCGCAGACAGTGGTCGACGGCGACGAAGGCCGCTGCCGCGGTGACCAGCAGCGCGACCATCGCGAAGCGGTGGACAGGACTGAGGCCCAGGGTGAGGTCGACGACGCCGTACAGCACGAGCGCCCCCACGGCGCCGAGCACCGCGGCCGGCAGCCACCCCGCGACGGCGGTGGTGAACGCGCCGACCCGGCCGGCCAGCGCACGGGCGTTGAGCGGACGCAGCAACAGGTAGGCGAAGAGGCCGAACACCCACAGGGCGATGCCGAAGAAGAACGGGGCCAGTCCGCGCCCGTAGACCCCCGCCGGATGCAGATTGCCGCGATCGATGTGTACGGGTGTGCCCAGTACCTCGGCGGCGTGGGCGACCTGGTCGGGGCTGGTGCGGGGAATCTTGTGCAGTCCGTCGTCCACGGTGCGCGAGACGTCAAAGGCGCCATCGTGTGCCTGGTCGGCCGCGGAGCGCAGGGCCCCGGAGCCCTTTTCCAAGGTGCCGAGCCCGTCGACCAGGCCGCGCGCGCCGTCGGCGGCGCTGTGGGAACCGGTGTCGACGAGCCGGAGCGGGGTGTGCAGGGCCAGCACATCGTTCCTGAGCGAGCCGAGGTCGCCCTGGAGGTGTTCGGCGTCGCGGAGGGAGCGCCGGGCGTTGTTCTCGGCGGCGGCGGCCCGGCCGTCGAGGTCGGTGGCGGTGGAGTCCAGGTCCCGGGCGTGGCTGAGCGCACTGCGGTAGACCGGGTCGTCCCGCAACTCGGGGTGGGAATCGGCGAGATCGGTGAGGTCCGCCACGGCACGCGAGGTGCCCTTGCGGGTGGCGCCGGTGGCGGTGTGCACCGCGTCCAGACCGTCCGTGGTCAGCCGGGCGGTGGTCACCAGGGCGGATACGGCTCCGGGCAGGCGGTCGGCCGCGGCCCGGTCGAGGCGGCCGGAGAGGTCGTCGATCTGCCCGGCGGCACGGGCGATCTGCCGCGCCCCGGCGGAGACGCCCCCGGCGCCGTCGCGCAGCGTGGACGTCGCCGACGTGACCGTGGACGTGCCCTGCTGTGCCACGCGGGTGGCGCCCACCAGCCGGTGGGCGCCGTCAGCCGCGGTGGACAGCTTGTCGCGTACGTCCGACAACTCGCCGTAGATGCCGCGCACATAGGCGGCGTGGGCGGCGGAGTTGACCTGCTCCTGCAGCTTGTTCTGCACCACTTCGGTCATGATGCCGGCGATGTAGTTGTGGGCATCGTTGAGTTCGATATGGATGCCCGCCTGTTGCGGTCGGGTGTCGGCGCCGGTGGCGAGCTTGCGGCTGAAGTCGGAGGGGATGGCGATGGTGAAGAAGTAGCGGCCGTGCTCCAGTCCGTCCCGTGCCTCGTCCGGCCCGACGAAGTGCCAGTCGAAGGTGCCGGACGCCTTGAGCTGCTGGACCAGCTGGTCGCCGGCGTTCACCCGGCGGCCCTGCGGGGCATGCGCCAGCTGGTCCTGGTTGACGACGGCGACCGGCATGCGGTCGGTCTTGCCGTACGGATCCCAGTTCGCCCAGAGGTACATGGCGCCGTACAGCAACGGCACCAGGCAGAGCAGGACGGGGACGAGTCGGCGCATCGGTCCCCGGAAGCGCCGGAGTTCCAGCAGCGCCAGCTTGACGGCTCTCATGTGTCGGCGTCCTCTCGGACAGCGGCCGTCCCGGCCGGGAGGCGGTCCCGGCTGCGCCGCGGCAATAACAGCGTGCTCAGACCGGGAGTGGGCGGGGGCGGACGGAGGCAGCCGACCAGCACGGTGGGGCCGTGCTCCTGGACCCGGCGCAGGGCCTGCCACACGGGTCCGTGCGCGTCGGGCGGCAGGCCGTCGTCGACGTCGTCGACCACGAGGGCGCCGGGCTGTTCGGCGAGGGCCAGTGCGGTCGCCAGCAGCAGCCTGTCGGCCGGGCCGAGGTCCTCGACCAGGTCTTCCCCTCGTGGGGCGAGGTCCAGGGTCTCGAAGGCCTCGCGGATGCGACGCTCCGTCACACCGGGGCTGGTCAGGCAGCGTTCGGCCATCGCTTCGCGCACCCGCAGCCGTCCTTCGAGGTCGACCGCGGGCGCGGCCCGGGCGAGGGCGACCATCCTGCGTACCCGTCGCCCCTCGGCGGGCAGGACGTGCCCACCGACGCGGAGGGCTCCGCCGGAGAGCCGCATCCGTCCGGCGAGCGCAAGCAGCAGAGAGGTACGCCCGGAGCCGGCCGGGCCGTGCGCGGCCAGCAGTCCGCCCGCCGGCACATCCAGGTCCACTCCCTCGAACACCGGGCCTCTCGGCCCCCGCACGCTCACCCCGCGGGCCACCACGTCGACTCCAGCAGCTGTCATGCAGCAAGTCCTAGCCAGGATCGGTCAACTCACCCCTGGCGTACGCCAGTTGTGATGCTCTTCACGTGAGGCGGGCGACACCCGGGCACCCGCTCACGTGAACCTGCCCCTCGCCCCCGCACGCCTCCGTCCCGACCGCTGAGGCGGCCGACAGGTGATCAGTGGCCTCCAGCGCGACGATGGGAGGAAAGAGCGATGTCCGGAGGTACGGATGACGGGAAGAGCACGCGTCCCCGACCGCTGTACGGCCCTGACCTGCGGTGTTCCGTCATGACCGCGGCGCCCGGCGATCCCGGTCCGCCGCCTCGCCGCGATCTCGCCGGCCAGACCGTCGTGGTGATCGGCGCCGGCGCGGGGATCGGCCTCGAGACCGCCCGCCACGTACAGGCCGGTGGCGGCAGGCTCATCCTGGTCGGCCGCAATCCGGAACGGCTGCAACGAGCCGCACACGCACTTCATCCGCTCAGTACGGCAGCGTTCGACGCGACCGACACCGACCGCCTCCAGCAGTTCTTCCAGGAACTGGCCGAACCCGTCGACCATGTGATGGTGACGGCCGGCAGCCCCTCCTACCGGCCCTTGTCCGGCATGGATCTCGACGCCGCCCGCCGGGAGTTCGAGGACCGGCTCGCCCTGACCCTCGGCGTCGCCCTCTACAGCCGGGAAAAGGTTCGCCCCGGCGGCACGCTGCTGTTCATGGGCGGCACCGGCGGCCGGCGCCCCGCTGTCGGCATGACCCTCATGTCCGCCCTGACGGCCGCGCTGTCCGCCCTCACCGCCAATCTGGCGCTCGAACTGGCGCCGATCCGGGTGAACCTCATCGCTGCCGGCTTCGTCGACACACCCCTGTCCGCCTCGCTGCTGGGCGATCAGCTCGAGACCCGGCGCGCGGAGCTGCGCGCCACGCTTCCCATCCGACGGGTGGTCGAGCCGGCGGACGTCGCCGCGCTGGCCGTCCACCTCATGTGCAACGACGCCCTGACCGGCGGCACGTACGACATCGACGGCGGGCAGCAGCTCCTCCCCCGCTGAGGCCCCCGGCCGTGTCCCGGGACGGCGCGTCCGTGTGCCGCCGGCCCCCTGTACGCAGTCGCGCAGCCTTCGGCCGATGGCCTGGAATTTCCGTGAACGGGGACGGGACGGGTGCCGGACCGGGTAAGGAATTTCGCGCATTCCGCGGCGACAAAACCCGAGTGACGGCTGGCCTCGGCTTCACGGGAAGTATGGAGATGATCAGCAGGAGAACCTTCGGGAAGACTGTCGGCAAAGGAGCGGCCGCCGCTTCGGCAGCGGCCCTTTCCACGGCCTGCTCCACGGCCGTGTCCGGCGACCACCAGCAGGCCCGTCAGGCGGCCGACCGCAGCACACAACGCTCGGCAAAGGAAGCGTCTTTCGGCCCGTTGAAGCAGGTCAGGGCCGGCGTCCTGAAGGTGGGATACGCCGAGGCGGGCCCGGCCCACGGCCCTGCGGTCATCCTTCTGCACGGCTGGCCCTACGACATTCACAGCTACGTTGCGGTCGCACCTTTGCTTGCGGCCAGGGGGTACCGGGTCATCGTGCCGTATCTGCGCGGCCACGGCACGACGCGGTTCCTGTCGAGCAAGACATTCCGGAACGCCCAGCAGTCGGTATTCGCCCTCGACATCATCGCTTTGATGGACGCCCTGCGGATCGACAAGGCGATCCTCGCCGGCTACGACTGGGGATCGCGGACGGCGGACATCATCGCCGCCCTGTGGCCGGAACGGGTCAAGGGGCTGGTATCCGTGAGCGGATATCTGATCACGAATCGTGCGGCCAACAAGAAACCCTTGCCGCCGAAGCTCGAGTGGGCGTGGTGGTATCAGTTCTACTTCGCCACGGAGCGAGGCCAGCTCGGCCTCGAGCGGAACCGGCGCGAGTTGGCGCGGCTGATCTGGAAATTCAACTCCCCGACCTGGGATTTCGATGCTGCCACGTTCGATCGCACTGCGGCGGCGTTCAGCAATCCGGACTATGTCGGCATCGTGCTCCATAACTACCGCTGGCGCCTGAGCCTGGCCGAGGGGGACCCGCGCTACGACGGCCTCGAGCGGCGCCTCGCCGAGGGTCCCGTGATCACCGTGCCCACGATCACCCTTGACGGCGCGGACGATCCCTTCACGCCCGCGGGTGGCGGCTCGTCCTACCGCGACAAATTCAGTGGTCGGTATGCGCACCGAACGCTGAAGGGCATCGGACACAATGTGCCCCAAGAGGCACCCGGAGACTTCGCCCAGGCCGTCGTGGACGTGGTGGACGTGGTGGACGTCGATGGCGTTCGCACGGCCGAGCGGCGGCCGTCGAAGTGAAGAAGTCTCACGCGGCGAGGTGCACGCGGGGCCGTCAGCTCATGCCTCTCGCCCATCGAAAGGCGAAGCCGGCGACGGGGAGCCGCACTCCCGAGAAAACCACGACATTCACCCATAGGATGGATATTACCGGCGCACTGGCGTGCCCGACGGGCTCGTGCAGTCGGTGAGGAAGGGCAGGGAAGGGCGAGCGACCCGGGGACGGGATGCCTATGGATCAGGCCACCAGTCCGGCGCGGACCGTCATCCTGACCGTGGACGACGATCCGGGCGTGTCGCGAGCTGTCGCCCGCGATCTGCGGCGACGCTACGGCGCGTCGTACCGCGTCGTCCGCGCGGAGTCCGGCGAGTCCGCCCTCGACGCCCTGCGCGAGCTGAAGCTCCGCGGCGGCCCCGTCGCGGTGATCGTGGCCGACTACCGGATGCCGGAGATGAACGGCATCGAGTTCCTCGAGCAGGCTCTCGACATCTACCCCGACGCCCGGCGGGTGCTGCTGACCGCGTACGCGGACACCGACGCGGCCATCGACGCGATCAATGTCGTCGACCTCGACCACTACCTCCTCAAGCCCTGGGAGCCGCCCGAGGAGAAGCTCTACCCCATCCTCGACGATCTGCTGCAGGCCTGGCGGGCCACCGACCACCGGCCGGTGGCCGTCACCAAGGTCGTCGGGCACCGCTGGTCGGCGCGTTCCTCGGCCGTACGGGAGTTCCTGGCCCGCAACCAGGTGCCGTACCGCTGGTACTCGTCCGACGACCCGGAGGGCCGCCGGCTGCTGTGCGCGGCGGGCCAGGACGGCCTGCGGCTCCCGCTTGTGATCACTCCGGACGGCACGGCCCTCATCGAGCCCGAGGACCGGGAGCTCGCCGCCCGGGTCGGCCTCGCGACGACCCCGGCAACCGACTTCTACGACCTCGTCGTCATCGGCGGCGGGCCGGCCGGTCTGGGTGCGGCGGTGTACGGGGCGTCCGAGGGCCTGCGGACCGTCCTCGTGGAACGCTCCGCGACCGGCGGCCAGGCGGGCCAGAGCTCGCGCATCGAGAACTATCTCGGCTTCCCCGACGGAGTGTCCGGAGCGCAGCTCACCGACCGGGCCCGGCGGCAGGCGGCGAAGTTCGGGGCCGAGATACTGACCACCCGCGAGGTCACCGGGCTGGAGGTCAATGGCGCGTCGCGCGTCGTGCGGTTCTCGGACGGCTCCGCGGTCGCCGCGCACTCGGTGATCCTCGCTACCGGCGTGTCGTACCGGCAACTGGACGCACCCCACGTGACCGAGCTGACCGGCTGCGGAGTCTTCTACGGTTCGGCCCTGACCGAAGCGGCCGCGTGCCAAGGCCACGACGTGTACATCGTCGGCGGCGCGAACTCCGCCGGCCAGGCCGCGATCTACCTGGCCCGGAGTGCCAAGTCGGTCACCGTGCTGGTGCGCAAGCCGTCCTTGACCACGTCGATGTCGCACTACCTCGTCCAGCAGGTCGACGACACGCCCACGATCTCGGTGCGCACCCACACGGTCGTCGACGCCGCCCACGGCGCGCATCAACTGGAACAGCTCACCCTGCGCGACACGGCGACCGGCGACACCGAACTCGTCGACGCCCAGTGGATGTTCGTCTTCATCGGGGCGGCCCCGCGGACCGACTGGCTGGAGGGCACGGTGCTCCGGGACTCCCACGGGTTCATCCTGGCCGGACCCGATCTGACCGCGGACGGAAACCCGCCGGACGGCTGGGAGCTGAGCCGTCCGCCCTACCACTTGGAAACCAACGTCCCGGGCGTGTTCGTGGCCGGAGACGCCCGCGCCGAGTCCGCCAAGCGTGTCGCTTCCGCGGTAGGAGAGGGAGCCATGGCGGTCATGCTCGTCCACCGATATCTGGAGCAGTCATGAACAGCCGGCCGATGCCGTGCAGTCAGGAGGAACTCGGCTCACTGTTCCTGTTCGAGAAGCTGGCTCCCGACCAGCTCGCCCGGCTCTGCCGCGAAGGCCGTGTGGAGGCGTTCGAACCCGGGCCCGTGTACGCGGAGGGCGACACCGCCACGTGCTTCTACGTGCTGCTCGAAGGGACCCTCGTGCTCTCGCGCCGGATCGGGGACTACGACGTGGAGATCAACCGGAGTGCCAGCCGCGGGGTGTACGCGGGAGCCTTCCAGGCCTACCTGGGTGACCGCCTGCGCCAGGTGTACAACAGCTCCCTGAGTGTCATCGAGCCCGCACGCTTTTTCGTGCTGCCCGCGGAGACCTTCGCCGCGATCATGCGTGAGTGGTTTCCCATGGCCGTCCATCTGCTGGAAGGCCTCTTCTTCGGCGCCAAGAGCACGCAGGAGGCCGTCGGCCAGCGAGAACGGCTGCTGGCTCTGGGGTCGCTGTCCGCGGGGCTGACCCATGAGCTGAACAACCCCGCCGCCGCGGCCGTGCGCGCCACCTCCGCGCTGCGCGAGCGGGTCGCCGGAATGCGCCACAAGCTCGGCATCCTCGCCGCGGGATCGTACCGGCGCGACAGCCTGGAGACGCTCATCGAGGTCCAGGAACGCACCGCCGAGCGCGTTGCCAAGGCCACCACCCTGAGCCCGCTGGAGGCCGCGGACCGGGAGGACGCGCTCGCCGACTGGCTGGACGACCACGGCATCGGGGACGGGTGGCAGCTCGCGCCGACCTTCGTCCAGGCCGGCCTGGACGCCGACTGGCTGGACCAGGTCGCCGCGGCCGTGGACCGTGACAGCCTCGAAGGTGCCGTGCGATGGCTCAACTACACCGTCGAGACCGAACTGTTGATGAACGAGATCGAGGACTCGACCACCCGCGTCTCGGCCCTCGTCACCGCGGCCAAGCAGTACTCGCAACTCGACCGCGCGCCCCACCAGGTCGCCGACGTGCATGAACTGCTGGACAGCACCCTGCTGATGGTCTCCGCGAAGATCGGCCCCCACATCACCGTCGTCAAGGACTACGACCGCGGTCTGCCGAAGATCCCGGCCTACCCCGGCGAGCTCAACCAGGTATGGACGAATCTGATCGACAATGCCGTCTCGGCGATGCACAGCACGGGCGCCGACGGCACGTTGACCGTACGCACCGCGCGCGACGGGGAGCTGCTGCTCGTCGAGTTCCGCGACACCGGTCCCGGAGTCCCCGAGGAGATCCGCGACCGCGTCTTCGACCCGTTCTTCACCACCAAACCGGTGGGTGAGGGTACGGGTCTCGGCCTGGACATCTCCTGGCGGATCGTCGTCCACAAGCACAACGGGGACCTGCGGTTCCACTCCGTCCCCGGCGACACCCGCTTCCAGGTCCGTCTCCCACTGGCCGCCGCCGACCCCCGTCCCCCACAGGAGCCGTCATGACATCCCCGAACGGAATCGACCCCTCGGTCCCGCCCAGCGGAACCGGATGCGCCGAGTGCGACGCCGACGGCGGCTGGTGGTTCCACCTGCGACGCTGCGCACAGTGCGGCCACATCGGCTGCTGCGACGACTCCCCCGCCAAGCACGCGACGGCCCACGCTCGGGACACCGGGCACCAGGTGATCCGCAGCTTCGAACCGGGCGAAGCCTGGTTCTACAGCTACGAGACCTCGGAGGTGTACGCCTCGGGCCCGCCCCTGGCTCCCCCTGACAGCCACCCGGCCGATCAGCCCACCCCCGGCCCCGCGGGACGGGTCCCGGAGGACTGGGCCGACCGTCTGGGATAGGCGGACCGCCACCTCTCCTCGTCTCCTCGCGCGGCCACCTGAGCCGGCCCAGGCGTCGTCATCGGCCGGGCCTCCCGGGTGGGTCTCCGCGGCCCGGCGCCCCGACGGTGAGTTCAGGTGAGGCCGGCCAGGGCCAGGAATTCGCTGCGTGAGCGGGCATCGCTGCGCAGGGTGCCCAGCAGGGTGGAGGTGAGGGTGCTGGAGCCGGTGGCCTGGACGCCGCGCAGGGTCATACAGCTGTGTTCGGCTTCGATGACGACGCCCACGCCCTGGGGTTCGAGTTGGGTCTGGAGCCAGTCGGCGACCTGTTTGGTGAGGCGTTCCTGGACTTGCGGTCGGCAGGCGAAGTGCTCGACGGCGCGGGGCTGGCGGCGCTCGCCCTCGACGGACGGGCCGGTATCACCGACCTGGCAGCCGCGGCCGGCCTCACCTCGGGCCGAACCTCACGACGTCTGGACGCACTGCTCTGGGGCGGAGTGGTCCACATCGACGTGGAGACCGCACCGATGGCCCTGGGATACCGCGCCCGGGCGAACCTGTGGATGCGGGTCCACCCGGCCCACATCAAAACTGTCGGGCGGACGATGGCGACGCTGCCCGGGGTGGGCTTCGCCGCCGCGGTGTCCGGACCGTGCAACCTCCACGCCGTCGTCCACTGCAGCGACCTCGACACCCTCTTCGAGTTCACCACCGACCGCGTCGGCACCCTGCCCGGCGTCGAAGGCATGGAGATCAGTCCCGTCTTCCGCCAGATCAAGCAGGCCGGAACCCGAGTGGACGAGGACCGCCTGAGCGACCCGCCCCCCTCATGAACGTCAGGTGGCCGTCACCTTGCTCGGCCGACGTCAGGAGCTTGTGAGGATGACGAGTTGCTGGGTCGCCCGGGTCATCGCGACGTAGCGGTCGACCGCTCCTTCGATGCCGTTGCCACATGCCTCCGGGTCGACGAGGACGACCAGGTCGAACTCGAGCCCCTTCGACAACTCCGGGGTCAGCGACCGGACTCGGGACGTCGCCCGGAACGTGGGATCGCCGATGACGCAGGCGATCCCCTCCGCATGTGTGGCGAGCCAGGTGTCGAGGATCGAGTCCCGGTCCGCCACCGATCCGTGGACGACGGGGATGCCGCTGCGGCGAATGGAGGTCGGCACATTGGCGTCCGGTAGCGCGGCCCGGATGACGCACTCGGCTTCCGTCATGACCTCTTCCGGCGTGCGGTAGTTGATGTTCAGGGAGGCCACGGTGATCCGGTCGAGCCCGACCCGCTCGAGCCGTTCCTGCCACGACTCCGTGAATCCGTGCCTGGCCTGGGCGCGGTCACCGACAATGGTGAAGCTCCGGGACGGGCAGCGCTGCCGCAGCATCTGCCATTCGGCATCGGTCAGTTCCTGCGCCTCGTCCACGATGACGTGCGCGAACGGGCCGGCGAGAGGCTCCGGATCGACGCCGGGCAGGGCGCTCTCGTCGATCAGGGCGTCCTGCAGGTCCTGTCCGTGCAGCATCGTCACCGCGCCTTCACCGTCGTCCTCGGCCCTCAGCAGACCGTCGATGACGACGGCCCTGCGCGCACGCTCGGCGGCGACAAAGGCATCGTGCCGACGCTTGCGCCGTGACACCTCCGGGTCGCCGAGCCGCTGCCGCGCCGCATCCAGGAGCGGCAGGTCGGACACCGTCCACGCCTGGGCATCCGCGCGCTGCAACGTGCGCACGTCATCGAGGCTGAGCCAGGGAGCGCACTTGCGCAGGTAGGCGGGCACCGACCACAGATCTCCGACGAGGTCACTCGCTTCGAGCATCGGCCACGCACGGTTGAGGGTCCGGATCAGCTCCCGGTTCTGCAGCAGCGACCTTCTCAGCAGCTCGGGCGGTGCGTCGCTGGTGTCCTTGTCCATCAGGATCGTGAGCAGCTCCTCCCGGATCTGGTCGCGCGCCTCGTTGTGCGGAGTACCTGGTTCCACCGCTTCGAACGCCGCCGCCCAGTCGTCGGCACTGAGCCAGAGGTGGGACCAGTGGGTCGCGACCGTCATCCCTTCGGTGGGCGGCTCCTCGTAGATGCCGACGGCCGGCTCGATCGCCGTCACCAGGTCCGCGGACGACTTCAGCAGCGCCACTCGCGGATCGGTCTCGGTCGATGCTCCGGCTCCCTCGGTGACGAGGTCGCGCAGGATGCAGGTCTGCACTCCCTCCTCGCCGAGGCTGGGCAGGACGTCGGCGACGTAGGCCAGGTAGGGCCGGCTCGGACCGACGAACAGCACGCCTCCCCGGCGGTGCCCGAGGCGGGGGTCGGAGTAGAGAAGGTGGGCGGCGCGGTGCAGCGCGACGACCGTCTTGCCCGTACCGGGACCGCCGTCGACGACGAGCGCGCCGCGGGATCCCGCCCGGATGACGGCGTCCTGGTCGGCCTGGATGGTGGCGAGCACATCGCGCATCCGGGCCGACCGGTTGCTGCCCAGGCTGGCGATGAACGCGGACTGGTCATCGAGCGCGGCGTGCCCCTCGAGCCCGTCGGCGGTGAACACTTCGTCCCAGTAGTCACTGATCCGGCCGCGGGTCCAGCGGTATCTGCGGCGGCTCGCCAGACCCATCGGGTTGGCGTGGGTCGCTGCGAAGAACGGCTCGGCCGCGGGGGAACGCCAGTCGAGCAGCAGCCGATGGCCCTCGCTGTCGGTGAGGCCGAGGCGTCCGATGTACACGGGCTCGGGGTTGTCCGTAGGGACGAAGTGTCCCAGGCACAGGTCCAGACCGAAGCGACTCAGGGCGCGCAGCCGACCGGTCAGCTGGTGGACCTCCGTGTCCCGGTCCATTGCCGCCCGGCCGAGGCCGCCGGGCTCCTTACGCGCGACATCGAGGCGGTCGGACAGTTCGGCGATCGTCTGCGCCAGGCTCTCCGAGACGGCCGCGAAGTGCTGCTCGTCGCCGTCGATCAGCGCCGGGTCGGCCTTGGCGGCGAGGTGCTCGGGAAGGTCGAACGCGCTGGTGGTCAGGGGGTTCATGTCCTCAGCTCCGTTCCGGGGTCGCTGCCGCGACGGCCGACGGCGCACACACCCGCAACTCGGTGCCGAGCGCCTCCGCGCCCACCTGCACCCGCAGTGCGCGTCCCGCCCCCGGCTCGACGTCGCCGCGCAATCCATGAACCGACCACAACGCACGCACTTCGCGAATCTCCAATTTCTGCAGGTTCTGACCTCGGCCCGCGATTCTGCCCGACCACCGGGGCCTTGCCGCAAGCCCCCCGGTGCGCTATAAGTTGAGAGTGGCAAGGAGTGGGAATTCCTCCTTGCCTCTGTGTTTTCTTGGCCGTGGCCCTTTTTGCCGTGGCCGTTATCGGAGGCTCCTTAAACGGGCCCACGGCGTTATTCCTCCAGCCCGCCTTTCCCTACATACGGGCTGAGGAAATGGGTGATTGCGGTGACCGCGGTGACCGCGGTGACTTGGTGGAGCGGATTTCGCCCTCAAGCGCAGGGTCCCGACCGGGTGCCTCCGTGCGCGCGCAGGCTTCGCCCCGTCGGAAATCGTGCGAGGCCGTGTCGCCGCTCCCGCCGGTTCTACTCCGGAATGACCGCCATGGCCTCGACCTCGACGAGGTACTCGGGCTGCGCCAGGCCCTGCACCCCGATCCATGAGGACGGGGGCGGGTTCTCCGTTCCGAACACGTCGACCAGGACGCGGCCGATCACATCCGCCTCGGGACCGGACTCGAAGTTCGGAAGGTAGAGCCGGAGGATCTGGATGTCATCCGGAATGCCGCCGACGGCTTCGAGAGCGATGAACACATGCTGCAGCGCCTGACGGAGCTGTGCCTCCCGCCCCACCGCCGTCACCTCGTGGTTGCTGTCCCACGCGACCTGGCCCGCGATGTTGACGATCTTCCCGGGCGGGGAAACCGCAACCTGGGAGAACCCCCACGGCCGACTGGGGAACAGGTCCTTGGGCTGGAACGTCGTACGCGGCACAGCACACTTCCTCAGTAGCCATGGAGCAGGCAGGATCACCACTCCGGCCTCATGATTCATTCTTCACTCTACCTACCAGGCGTCATACCTCGGCCGCATGCTCTCGGGCGGCTGTCGGTCGCGGCATCACGGGTGGTGAGGACTTTCCGGTCGGTCAGGGAGCGCGGTGGGCGCCGTCCTTCACGCACCGGCTGACACCGGCGGCCGGTTCATGAATCCCCCTGGGTGCGGCCCACGTAGCGGATGACCTCACAGTCGTCGAGCATCACCAGACCCTCGCTGACCAGTTCATCGAGCTGCGGCAGGAACGCACGGATGCGCTCTTCGTCGTCGACGATGACGACCGCGACCGGCAGGTCCTCACTCAGCGACAGCAGCCGGGACGTGTGGATCAGCGACGAGGCGCCGTACCCCTCGATGCCGCGGAAGACCGAAGCCCCCGCCAGCCCTGCCTTGTGTGCCCGGTGCACGATTTCCGAGTACACCGGCTTGTGGTGCCAGATGTCGTTCTCACCGATGAAAATCGTCACGCGCAGTGCGGTACCGCTCAGCCTCATCGCTGCCTCCCTTGGACTACTCGATGACGTGTTGCTGCGGAGGGACTACTCGACTACGGGTCGCTGCGGAGGCGGCCGGACCACACCGCGCCACGGAGCGAGACCGCTGCCACGAACGATGCCTGCCCCGACGCCGCTCCGCGCGCTGCGCGGGGACACGGGCTCCACGTCCGCGCGGCATTTTGCCGCGAGTGGGGTACGGCGGGCCCCACCGCCGCGCGGTGTCCGACACATCCGAGACAAAGGCACCGCAGGACGCCAGGAGATGGGGCCTGCCGCAGGGGACGCAGAAAGCCTCACCGGACGGCTCGCCCAACACGCGCGCCGCCGGGCCCCCAGGCCCCGGGCCCCCAGGCCCCGGAACCCGCAGGACGCAGCCCGCGCAGGACGCCCACGGCCCCCAGGCGGCAGCGCTGTACCCTGGATGGCGCAGCCACCCCATGAGGGGGGCCGCACGGCGGTGGGGCCCGCCGTACCCAACCGCGGCAGCACCGCCGCCAACGGTCCCTACCTGAACGGCGCGCCGACACCCGCGCGCCGGATCGACGTCAGGTAGGAGATTGCCCGTGACCAGCGAACACGAGGGCGCCGCGCCCCGGCCGAGCGACTGGGCGGCGGAGCCCGTCGACCCGGACACCGCGATCGACCCATGGCCACCCCGGGCAGGCCGGACACCCGCACGCAAGCACGCCGAGATCCTCACCGCGATTGCCGCCGGCGGGGTGATCGGGGCCTGCGCCCGCTACGGTGCCACCCTGCTCTGGCCCACCGCGCCCGCCGCGTTCCCGTGGACCACGTTCTGGACCAACGTCACCGGCTGCGCCGCCATGGGCGTCCTGATGGTCCTGATCACCGAACGCTTCGCCGTTCACCCCCTGATGCGGCCGTTCCTGGGCACCGGCGTCCTGGGCGGCTACACCACCTTCTCCACCACCACCCTCGACACCCAGCGCCTCCTGGAGGGAGGCCATCCCGGCAGCGGACTGCTGTACGCCGCCGCCACGCTGCTGACCGCCTTCGGAGCGGTCTGGGTCACCGCCTCCCTCACCCGCCTCGCCTTCCTTCCGCGCGCCGGCGCAGAGCGGGGGCGGTCGTGAACTGGCTGATGGTCATCGCCGGCGCGCTCGTCGGCGCCCCGCTGCGCTACCTCACCGACCGAGCCGTCCAGGCCCGCCACGACACGGTCTTCCCCTGGGGCACCTTCAGCGTCAATATCGCCGCCTGCGCAGGACTGGGCTTCCTCACCGGCGCCGCGACTGCCACCACCGTCCCCCAAGCGCTGCAGCACCTGATCGGGCCCGGGCTGTGCGCGACGCTGAGCACCTACTCCACCTTCTCCTTCGAGAGCCTGCGCCTGGCCGAGACCGGCGCGAAGTACTTCGCCGCCGCCAACGCCCTCGTCAGCGTCATCGCCGGCCTGGGCACCGCCTACCTCGCCACCGCCCTCGCTTCGGCGCTCCTGGCCTGAGCCGGGCACGAAAGGGCTCAGGCCATCTGGCGGGGTCAGTAGGCACGTGCATGCATGCTGGAAACGGGAGTTGAGTGCGCCCGTCATCTGGGAAGGGGGCGTTCGTGAGGACCAGGTCCGTGAAGCCGCCGGAACGTGTTGCTGTCATCGGAGTCGGCATCCTCGGAGCCGGCGTGGGCTGGCACCTGTCCCGGCGCGGCGCCAAAGTGGTCTTCATCGACGCAGGCCAGCCGGGCGAAGGCGTCCCCAATTGGTCTTTCTCGTGGGTCAACGCCAGCAACAAGACCGCGAGCAAGTCCTACTTCAATCTGAACGTCAAAACGGCCGAGCAGCTGGCTCACTGGGACTACCGGGCTGAGGTGTACACGGGGGCCGAGGTACGCCGCCGCCTCGAACCTGCTCTCACGATGCCCGGTGAGGTTCCAGTCGTGTTCTACCCCGACGAAGCCTGGGTGCACGGACGTCATCTCGTCGGCCGCCTGGTCGGCCAGGCCGTTGCGTCCGGCGCCGGGCTCCGGTCCGACACCGCGGTGTGTGACATCGGCACCGGTGCCGACGGGAGCATCCAGAAGGTTGCTCTATCGGATGGGAGCTGTCTCGACGTCGACATCGTCGTGAACGCGGCAGGCCCCACGCCTCCCACGTCGCCGGGCTCCTCGCACGGCGCTTGCCGATGCGCCGGGAACCCGGCGCCGTCACCCGGATCGACGGTACTCAGGTCCTGGTTCACCGGGCCATGCACGCGCCGCACATCGAGATCCGTCCGGACGGAGACGCTTCGGTGGTGCTCCACAGCCGCGAGGTCGACGCACTCATCGACACCGGCGAAGATCCGGCGCACCTCGCACGGTTGCTCCACGAAGCGGCGCGGCAGGTCGTTCCCGAACTCGGCAACGCCCGCATCGCACAGACACGGGTGGCCCACCGGCCCATCCCGGCCGACGGATTCCCCTCGGTGGGAGCGGTGCCGTCTGTGCCGGGCTACTACGAGGCCGTTTCCCACAGCGGCATCACCCTCGGGCCGGTAATCGGCCGGCTGCTTGCTTCGGAGATCCTCAGCGGGAAGAGGGAGGAGATGCTTGCGGACTTCCGCCCGGAGCGGTTCTCCCCGTGACAGCCCTGGCAAGCGCCACCGGTACCGCGACCGGGCGGGTGCGTCTCCGTGCGCCCGAACCAGTCTCGTAAAGCCGCGCCGCCGCGTTCCCCACCACGGCCCACAACCTACTGACCCCGCCCAATGAGATGACTTCTGGAGGACACGTTCGCGGCGCCTCAGTCGAGACAGAACTCGTTGCCCTCGATGTCCTGCACCACGATGCACGACTCGTTGTCCTCATCGGCAAGGAGTGTGCGCACGTGTACCGCGCCGAGCGCGACCAGTCGTGCGCATTCGGCCTCAAGCGTGGCCAGGCGCTCTTCCCCCACGAGCCCGGTGCCGACCCGCACGCAAAGATGCACCCGATTTTTGACGACCTTGCCTTCGGGGACGCGCTGAAAGAACAGTCGCGGGCCCACACCTGAGGGATCACTGCATGCGAACGCAGAACCCTGTCGCTCAGAGGGCAGCGAGCGATCGAAATCGTCCCACGTAGCAAACCCCTCCGGCGGCGGCGGGACGACGTACCCCAACACCTCGCACCAGAAGCGGGCGACGCGCTCAGGTTCTGCGCAGTCGAAGGTGACTTGGAACTGCTTGATCGATGCCATCGGTCCACCCTCACCCGTGCTGTTCACCGAGACCCGGGTGTCATCGCCGCGTGGAGAACAGACGCACCACCAGGGATGCATCGCTGTCCACCTCGTAGACGTGCAACATGATGATCTCGGTCATGACCGGGCGAGTCTGACACCTGGTCACCCGAGGCTCAAGCAATTTCCCACCTGCGGACCGGGGTCGTGGCTCACGGTTCGTGGCGACTTGGGAAGCCGATGTACCGCCACCGCCGTGTCGCCAAGCAGGTCTACGGGCGGGCGGAACGCGGCTAGTTGGCGGGAGGGCTGGTGCTGTAGGGATATCCGGTTGTGGCGCCAGGGAAACGCCCATAAGGTCCCGGCATGTCCCTTCGTGTTCGAATGCGTCAAGCCCTCCCGGAAGCCATGCGCGCCCGCGACAAGACCGCGGTGAGCGCCCTGCGTGCCACGCTCGCGGCGCTGGACAACGCGGAGGCGGTGCCCGTGGACGAAGCCGACATGCGTGGCCTGGCGCTCGAGCATTCACCGGTCGGTGTCGGTGTGACCGAGGCAGCGCGACGTGAGCTGAGCGAGTGCGATGTGGCGGATATCGTGAGAGCCGAGGCCACCGAACGACTGGACGTGGCGGTTCAGTTGACTGCGCCCGCCCACGCTGATCGCGTCGCGCAGCTCCGCGCGGAAGCTGCTGTGCTGCTGCGCTTCCTCGACGACCACGACACCCCGTAGTGGATCTGAGCATCGCTCTGCACGCACAGCAGCACATCACCAAGACCGACAGCGGCCACTACACCGCATCGAGTCCGAGCAGCTGACCCCGAGGTACGACCGGATCGCGGGCGCGACGATCCGCACGGTCGACCGGCACCACAGGCTGCTCGTCCTGTTCGTCGAACCGACTCCGATCGTCGGCGAGGGGCTGCGTCCCTATGCCCCGCCGTCACAGGCACGCTGCGCACGCAGCACTACGACCCCACTCCGCCAGGTGCCTCCGGACGGGTCACGGTGAGCCTCTCGCCACGGGGCTGAGCGGCACTCCACAGCCTGCTCGACGGGAGGGCCCGCTCCCCCGCGCTGTCCCGCCATCAGGTCCTACGCAGCGCAGAACTCGTTGCCCTCCGGGTCGCGCAGGATCCACCAGTGTCCGGCAGGTCCCTTGTCCACCTCGCTGACGCGGGTCGCGCCCAGGGCCTCCAGGCGGGCTACCAGCGTGTCGAGACCACCGGGTTCCGCATGGATGTCGATGTGCAGGCGGTTCTTGCCGGTCTTGCCCTCGGGTACGTCCTGGAAGAGCAGCCGTCGCCCGCGGCCGATGCCGCTGGTTTCGTCGAACGGGTCGTCGGGGTGGCGGATCGCGGCGTAGCCGCGGAAGGTCTTGTGGCCACGGTGCTCGGTGATCGCTTCCTCGCCGAGGTGGCCGGCGGTCAGCAATTGCTCGATGAGCGCGCCGGGATTCTCCACTTCATAACCCAGCGCCGCGGCCCAGAAGTCCGCGAGCGCGGGCGCGTTCATGCTGTCGATGACGAGTTTCCAGCTCAGTGTCATGCGACTGGTTATAGCTGAGCCGGGGACCGTGCGGTGCTCGGGTGGGGGCGGTTGCGGTCGCCGCATTCCCCGTTGCCCAGCTCGGGCAGCCATTCAGGTGCAGCCGGCGGGTTCGCCGGAGGGATGTCATGCCGGCGTGCGCGGGCCGAGGGCGGTCGCCGGCTCGGCAAACGGTCGTACCGGCGGCCTTATCCGGGAACACGCCCAGGGCACGGGGTACAGGCACCTGGTACCCGCGTTTCCGCAGGAGAGGAGGCCGTGATGGCGGCCGAGCCCGGATCCACCCATGTGATCGGACCCGACAGCGAGCTGAGCCAGATCTTTGAGCTCGCCCAGCAGCTGCGCGTCGACTCCGTGCGCGCCAGTACCTCGGCCGGCTCGGGCCACCCGACCTCCAGCCTGTCCGCTGCCGATCTCATGGCCGTCCTCATGGCCCGTCACCTGCGCTATGACTGGCAGCAGCCGACGAACGCGGCGGGCGACCACCTGATCTTCTCCAAGGGTCATGCCTCTCCCCTGCTGTATGCCATGTTCCTCGCCGCCGGGGCCATCGACGAGCAGGAACTGCTGACCACCTACCGCCGGTACGGCGCCCGCCTGCAGGGCCATCCCACCCCGGTGCTGCCCTGGGTGGACGTGGCCACCGGGTCCCTGGGGCAGGGGATCGCCTACGGCGTGGGGATCGCCCTGACCGGACGCGACCTGGAGAAGCAGCCCTACCGCGTGTGGGTGCTGTGCGGGGACAGCGAGATGGCCGAAGGGTCGGTGTGGGAGGCCCTGGACAAGGCCGGCCGCCACCAGCTGGCCCATTTCACCGCCCTCATCGACGTCAACCGCCTCGGCCAATGCGGGCCCACGGAATGGGGCTGGGACACGGACACCTACGCCCGCCGTGCCGAGGCCTTCGGCTGTCGCGCTCTCGTCGTCGACGGCCACGACCTCACAGCCGTCGACCAGGCCCTGACCACGGCGGCCGACGGGCAGGCGCCCACGGTCATCGTCGCCAAGACGGTCAAGGGCCGGGGGGTTGCGGAGATCGCCGATGCCGAGGGCTGGCATGGCAAAGCACTGCCCGACGACCTCGCCGAACGTGCTGTCGCCGAGCTGGGCGGCGTACGCCGTCTGACCGTCCGCGGGCCGCGGCCCCCCGCCAACACCCACCCCCGCGAGCCCATGGGTGAGGTGACCGTCGAGCTGCCGCGGTTCGAGCCCGGTGACAAGGTCGCCACCCGGGTCGCCTTCGGCAAGGCCCTGGTCGCACTCGGCGCACGCGCCGATGTCGTCGTCCTGGATGCCGAAGTGGGCAATTCCACCCACACCGCGGACTTCGGCAAGGCGCACCCCGAGCGCTACTTCCAGACCTACATCGCCGAACAGCAGCTGATCGCCTCGGCGGTCGCCATGGCCGTCCGCGGCTACCGCCCCTACGCCGCGACCTTCGCCGCCTTTCTCAGCCGTGCCTACGACTTCATCCGGATGGCCGCGATCTCCCAGGTGACCATGGCCCTGTCGGGCAGCCACTGCGGCGTCGAGATCGGCGCGGACGGGCCCTCCCAGATGGGCCTCGAAGATCTCGCCATGATGCGCGCGGTGCACGGCTCCACCGTGCTCTACCCCGGCGACGCCACCTGTGCCGCGGTCCTGACCGCCGCCATGGCCGACCTGGAGGGCATCTCCTACCTCCGCACCACCCGAGGCGCCTACCCCGTCCTCTACCCGGCCGACGAGTCGTTCCCCGTCGGCGGCTCCAAGACACTGCGCGCCACCGACCAGGACCAGGTCACCCTCATCGGCGCGGGCGTCACCCTGCACGAGTGCCTGGCCGCCGCCGATCACCTCGCCGCCGACGACATCCGTGCCCGCGTCATCGACCTGTACTCCGTCAAGCCGGTGGACGCCGACACGCTCGCCCGCGCCGCCCGGGACACTCGTGCCCTCGTCGTGGTCGAGGACCACCACCCCGAAGGCGGCCTCGGCGAAGCGGTCCTGTCCGCCCTCGCCGAGCACCGCCAGGCACCGGCCCTCGCTCACCTCGCCGTCCGCAACCTGCCCGCCTCCGGCACACCCGCCGAACTCCTGGACGCCTCCGGCCTCTCCCACCCCTACATCGCCCGCGCCGCCCGCGACCTCCTCGCACGCTGACTCGCGCGCCCGTGCTGATGGCCCGTCAGATTCAGGACTCGTCCCTGCGGCCGTAAGTCGCCTTCGTATGCGGGTCGTTGGTGGGGTCGTGGCGGCGGGTGGCGTCGAGGCTGCCGAGCAGGGTGAGTGCCTGGGCGCTGGGGCTGCCGGGTTCCGCGTGGTAGATCACGAGTTGCTGGGCGTGCGCTCCTCGTACGTCGAAGGACTGGTAGGTGAGTGACAGGCAGCCGACCTCGGGGTGGTGGAGTTCCTTGGCGTCGCCGTTCTTCGCCTGGATGGTCTGGGCTGCCCAGAGCGTGGCGAATTCGGCGCTCGCCTCACGGAGTGTCCGTACGAGTGCGCGCAGGCGCGGGTAGCGCGGGACGAGGCCGGTGGCCTGGCGCAGGTTGGCCACGGTCGCCTCGGCCGCGCGGTGCCACTGGGTGTAGAAGCGGCGTCCTGCGGGGTCGAGGAAGATCATCCGGGCGAGGTTGTCCGCGGGGCCGAACGGCGAGAACAGCGCGTCGGCCAGCGGGTTGGACGCCAGCAGGTCCAGGGCCGGGTTGAGGACGAAGGCCGGGGTGTGCGGGTAGCCGTCCAGTAGCTGCCGCAGCGTCGGGCTCACGGTCTCCTGCGGGTGCGCCTGGACGCCGACGGGCAACGTATCCGCCAGCCGGTACAGGTGGTCGCGGGTCGCGTCGTCCAGGCGCAGTGCGCCGCTGATGGCGTCGAGGACCTGCGGAGAGGGGCTGGACTCGCGTCCCTGTTCCAGGCGGGCGTAGTAGTCGGCGTTCATGCCCGCAAGGACGGCCACCTCCTCACGCCGCAGGCCCGCCACCCGTCGTCGGCCGTACGACGCCAGCCCCACGTCGCCCGGCAGCAGGCGTGCGCGGTGGGCACGCAGGAAGTCTCCGAGGTCGTTGCTCTTCACCTCGTCAGATTAAGGGCCGCCCCCTTGGCGTTGCCTGGGTGTGCCATGCCCGGGCACAGCCCGTGCTGGCAGCGCCGTCCGCCGGTGCCGAGAGTTGCCGCAGCGCTCCACTGAACGAACGAGGACGAAGCGGTCCTCCACCGAGGGAACGGGAACAGGAATGACACAGCACGCCAAGGTCGTCGCGATCACCGGTGCGAGCAGCGGTATCGGTGCGGCGACCGCACGCCGGCTGGCGGCGGGCGGACACCGGGTCCTGCTCGGCGCGCGCCGTACCGGTCATCTGCGGCAGCTGACCGAAGAGCTGACGGAGCAGGGCGGCACCGCTGCCTTCCGGCGGCTGGACGTCACCGACGCGGCGGACATGCGGGCTTTCGTGGACGCCGCGCGCACCGAGTTCGGCCGGCTCGATGCCCTGGTGAGCAACGCGGGGGTGATGCCGCTGTCGCCGCTGGCGGCCACGCGGACCGACGAGTGGGACCGCATGATCGACGTGAATGTGCGCGGCGTCCTGCACGGGATCGCCGCCGCGCTGCCGGTGATGCGCGAACAGGGCGGCGGCCATTTCGTGCAGATCGCCTCCGTCGGCGCCTACGAGGTCTCGCCGACCGCGGCCGTCTACTGCGCCACCAAATTCGCGGTCCGCGCACTCTCCGAAGGGCTGCGCCAGGAATCCGCCGGAGACATCCGCGTCACCCTCGTCTCCCCCGGCGTGACGGAGTCCGAGCTCGCCGAGAGCATCTCCGATCCGGCAGCCCGGGAGGCCATGAAGACCTACCGCGCGGTGGCGCTGCCCGCCTCCGCCATCGCGGACGCCATCGCCTACGCGCTCTCCCAGCCCCCGCAGGTCGATGTGAACGAGATCGTGGTCCGCCCGAGCGCAAGCGCCCAGTAACCGACCGTGTCAGGAGCCGATATGACCGTCACCACCGACGAGTACCACCGTCTGACGCGCCGCCTGCGCGAACTGGAGGACAAGGAGGCCCTGCGCGCGCTCCTGATCCATGGCTGGCGGGCGCTGGACCGCAAGGACTGGGACACCTGGATCGAGTGCTGGGCCGAGGACGCCGTCCTGGAATTCGGGCCCTGGGAAGAGATCCACGGCAAGGAGGCGGTCCGGGCGAAGGTGGCCGCTGCGGAGTCGCCCTATCCGAGCATGCAGCACCACCTCCTCAACATGCAGTTCGATGTGGAGGGCGACCGGGCGACCGGCCTCGGTTACATGTGGTTCGTCGCGGTGACCGAAGCCGGCCGCACGGCCTCCCCGTACTCGATGGGAGGCCCCTACGACTGGGAGTTCCGCAGGGGCCCCGGGGGCTGGCTGCTGACCCGGCAACGGCTGGGGGTCCGGTGGACCCACGGCGAGGACGCCGTGCGGGCCTTCGAGTAGGCGTCCGTACGTGCCCGTCCGTTCCGCGGCGGGGGCCGTGCGGGGTTCTTGCCGGGGAGCGGACGGGCCGGGCGGGCTTGCCGGACCGGCCGCGCCTCGCCGGCCGCCGAGGGGACCGAGTGGCTCTTGCCCCGCGGCGGCCGCTCCGATCACTCTGGAGATGCGGGGCAGTGCGCCGGCCGCCATGACGACGCGTCGTCCCGGCCGCCGAGGACCCGACACCGCTCCTGGGTGGCCCGCCCCGCCGCATCCGCCGGAGGAGGCTGAGCACGTCATGACGAACCTCATCACCGTCGGTCTGGACGGCACCCCGCAGTCGCTCGCCGCGGCCGTGTGGGCCGCGCGGGAGGCGACGCTGCGGCAGGCCCGGCTGCGGCTCCTGCACGCCTGGGTCCTGCTCGTTCTCGCACCGGACGGCACGCTGTCGAAGGACGCGGAGCAGAACTACTGGCCGCGCCGGATCATCGAGGAGGCACAGGCGGCGATCCGGTCGTCCTGCCCGGATCTCCCCGTGGAGGTCGGTGCGGTGCGCAAGGACCCGCTGGACGCCCTGACCGAGGCCGCCGGGCAGTCGGATCTGCTGGTGATGGGCTCCCGGGGGCTGGGTGCCGCGGCGCGTTTCACCCTGGGGGAAACCGGCATGGAGCTGGTGACCCGGACCGAGACACCGATGGTGCTGGTGCGCACCCGGCAGGACGCGCCCGCCGACAGCGCGCACGGGAAGGTGACCGTGGGTATCGGCCTGCACGCCGCCTGCGAAGAGCTACTCGCGTTCGCCTTCGAGACCGCGGCGCGGCGGGCGGTCCCGCTGCACGCCGTGCACGGCAGGCATCTGCCCTCGTACGCCTACAACCGCGGGGGCGGGGTGGAGCAGAGCGCCGCGGATGAGGCGGTGGGCGACGCACGGCACGAGCTGGCCGGGGCGTTGCAGCCGTGGCGGGAGAAGTTCCCGGATGTCGCGGTGCACGAGGAAGTGGTGATGGAGAATCCGGCCTCCGCACTCCTGCACAGCAGCGCGAACGCGGAACTCCTGGTGGTCGGCCGCCGGCACCGGGGGCGGCTGCTGCCCCCACGGATCGGCCATGTCGTACAGGCTGCCGTCCACCATGCCCCGTGTCCCGTGGCGATCGTCCCGCACACCTGACGAGCGGGAACGGCTGGTGCGCCACCCGCGCGTCGTGCGGTGCTCCCGGACCTCGCCTCGTTCGAGGTGAGCCGCCCGCCCGCGGTCACTACCGTGGACGGTGTGACCGCCCCTGGCGCGGCCGCACCGGAGGGCGCCGTGGGTGACGAGAGACCTGGCCGAGCCGGCAACGCGCCGTCGCAGCTGGGTGCGCTGCCGGACGAGCTGCAAGAGCGCCTCCGGGCGGTGGAGCGGAGCGGGGGCGGACCGCCGCATCTGCTGCTGGAAGCGGTGCTGTCCGTGGGCCGGGGGCTGGAGCTGCCGCAGGTTCTGCGCCATATCGTCGAGGCCGCGGTCGTGCTCGTGGACGCCGAATACGGGGCGCTCGGCGTGCTCGGGGACGACACCCGGATCGCGCAGCTCCTGACGGTCGGCAGCTCGGAGGAAGAGGAGGAGGCCGCGGCGGCCCTCGGGGGGCTGCCGGCGGGCCACGGGGTCCTGGGTGAGCTGATCCGGCATCCCGCACCCTTGGGCCCGGCCGAAACGGTCGAGCGCCCCGCGTCGTACGGCGTCCCACCGGGCCACCCGCCGAGGGGGTCGTTCCTCGCGGCGCCGGTCAAGGTCCGCGACAAGGTCTTCGGGAATCTCTACCTCAGCGAGAAGCGCGGGGGCGGGGAATTCGACGCCGACGACGAGACCGTGCTGTCGACGTTCGCGGTGGCGGCCGGTGCGGCCATCGAGAATGCCCGTCTGTACCAGGAGGCCCGCTACCGTCAGCGGTGGCTGGCGGCCAACGGCGAGATCGTCGCCGGTCTGCTGCCCGGCGCGGGCGGGGCCGACGTCCTGGAGACGATCGTGGACCACGCCGTGCGCATCCTGTCCGCCGATCTCGGCGTGCTGGCGCTGCCCGAGGGCGACGACAGTGTGCGGGTGGCGCTCGCCGTCGGCGTGGCTGCCGAGGCGCACCGCGGTCTGGTCCTGCCCCGCCGCGGCTCGTTCGTCGGCGCGGCGTTCACCGCCCGAACTCCCGTGACCAGCCTCGACGTTGAGCACGACCCCCGGATCACCGCCGGCCCGCCGCGCTGGGCGGGCCTGGGCCCCGCGGTCGCCGTTCCGATGATCACCGGCGAGCGGGTGCACGGCGTGCTGTTGCTGGCGCGGCTCCACGGCCGTGAGCCGTTCACCGAGCCGGAGACCGCGCCGCTGCCGACGTTCGCGGGTCAGGCGGCCCTCGCCATGGAGATGGCCGAACAGCGGCGGAGCGCCGAGCAGTTGGCGCTGCTCAAGGACCATGAGCGCATCGCCCGCGACCTGCATGACCTGGCCATCCAGCGGCTCTTCGCGACGGGTATGACGCTGCAGGGCGCGCTGCGTTTCGTCGATCATCCGCAGGCCAGGGAGCGGCTGTTGCGGGCGGTGGACGATCTGGACGAGACCATCAAGATCATCCGGTCCACCATTTTCGGGCTCCGCGCGCACGAGACCGACCGGGCACCGCACGGCCTGCGGGTCCAAACGGTCACCGCGGCGGAGCAGGCCACCCGCACGCTGGGATTCACCCCGGCCCTCCACATGGAGGGCCTCATCGACACGGACGTACCGGCCGGCATCGCCGAGCAGGTGCCGGCCGTCCTCGGCGAAGCGCTGAGCAATATCGCCCGGCACGCCCACGCGACCGCCGCGGACCTCTCCCTCGTCGTCCGCGGCGGGAGCCTGACGCTGACGGTCACGGACAACGGGGTGGGCATGCCGAGGGGCGGCCGGCGCAGCGGGCTGGACAATCTGGCCGGGCGGGCGGAGAGCCTGGGCGGCGCGATGACCGTCGAGGCGTTCCCTGAAGGCGGCACCCGCCTGGTGTGGCGCGTACCTCTGCCCTTCCCCTAAGGGGGGATAAGGGGGGACGCCCGCCGGAGGGGGCCCCGTAGGCAGGCAGGCGGTGGCGCCGGCCCCACGGCTCAGTGCGGGCCGGCGGCCACGTCGGATGGTCCGGCGGTGGCCCGGGTGGCGAGGACGGCGGCCTGGATGCGCCGCTCCACCCCGAGTTTGGCGAGCAGCCGCGAGACATAGTTCTTGACGGTCTTCTCGGACAGGTAGAGCCGCTTACCGATCTGACGGTTCGTCAAACCCTCGCCGACCAGGCCGAGGATCTCCCGCTCGCGCGGGGAGAGTACGGACAGCGCGTCCGCCGCGGGCTCCGCCTCGGTGTCCTCGCCCCGCAGACTGCTCATCAGCCGTCTGGTGGTGGCCGGATCCAGCATCGAACGGCCGGAGGCGATCGTCCGCACCGCGGTGACGAGGTCCGCCCCCTTGATCTCCTTCAGCACATAACCGGCCGCACCGGCCATGATGGCGTCCAGCAGCGCCTCGTCGTCGTCGAACGACGTGAGCATCAGACAACCCAGCCCCGGCATGCGCGAGCGCAGCTCACGACACACGCAGACGCCGTCGCCGTCCGGCAGCCGCACGTCCAGTACCGCCACATCCGGCCGCAGGGCCGGGCCGCGGGCCAGCGCATGGCCGGCCGTGCCGGCGTCCCCCACCACGTCGATGTCGGGTTCGGCATCGAGCAGGTCCTGCACACCACGCCGGACCACCTCGTGGTCGTCGACGAGGAACACCCGGATCGGCCGCTCCGGCGAGAAGCCCTCCGCGTTGCCCATGGCGCCCTCCGGTGGGTACGAGGTCCGCCCCGCTTCCCATCGTGGCCCCTGTCGTATCGGCGTGCCAAGGATGGGCTCTCTACACGGATTGCCGGTAGGGGGCCTCGTGCCGGTAGCTGAGGCGGTTGACGACCGCGGTGACGCCGTCGACCTGCCGCATCATCCGTACGGCGACGGCCACTTGGCCGCTGCTCTCCAGGCTCCCCGCCACGGTCACCAGGCCGTCATGGACCGAGACCTGCACGCTCTGCGGGCTGAGCCACAACGCCCGCACCACGATCTCGTCCATCACCTCGTCGCGGATGGCGGAGTCCGGCCGGGCGAAGAGCCGCAGCACATCGCGCCGCGTGACCATGCCGACGAGCCGCGCCTCCTCGTCCACCACGGGAAGCCGCTCCATGCCGCCGGCGCTCATGAGGCGCGCTGCACGGACCACGGAGTCATCGGCGCGGACCGTACGGGCCGGAGCCGACATCAACTCCCCCGCCACCGGACCCGCCGCCGCACCGGCGGCCCTGTGCCGCACAGCGGCCAGATCCGTCGCCGAGACGACCCCGATCACCTTGTCATCGCCATCTACCACCGGCAGGCCGCTGATGTCGTACTTCCGCAGCCACCGCGCCATGTCCGCGGCCGGTGTCCCGCGGTACGCACGGACGACGTCCCCGGTCATGACGCTCCCGACCCGTCGGCGCTTCATCTGTGGCCTCTCTCCGTCCGTACCGGGGCCGCGCGGCCTCCACGACACACTGGCGCAGCCGTCCGGCCGGCCGGCGCGATACGGCCCCGCTCACACTTCCAGCGTGGAGAGGGACGCCGGAGCCGGACAGGGGCCGTCCGGTCCCTTCCGGTGCCGTCCGGTCGGCCCCTTCAGTGCCCGGAGCCCTCGGAGGAGGCCGCGGGGGACGAGGCCGCGGGGAAGGTCACGGTGAACGCCGTGCGTCCGGGACGGCTGGTCATGGCGACCGAGCCGCCGTGCGCGGTCACCACCGCGTGCACGATGGCGAGCCCGAGCCCGGTGCCGCCCGCGGCACGCGAACGGCTGTGGTCCGCCCGGACGAAGCGGCCGAAGATCTCGGGGCGGACCTCGTCCGGAATTCCCGGCCCGTCGTCCGTCACACTCAGCCGAGTGGCCTGCTCATCCGCCACGAGCCGCACCGTGACCGCGGTCCCGGCGGGCGTGTGACTGCGGGCGTTGGCGAGCAGATTACCGATCACCTGATGCAGCCGGTGTTCGTCTCCGGTGAGGGTCACCACCGTCTCGGGCAGCTCCAGCAGCCACCGGTGGTCAGGGCCCGCCGCCCGCGCATCGTCCGTCGCGTCGAGCACCAGGCGGGTCAGATCCACCGGGGTGCGTTCCAGAGCGCGGCCCGCGTCGAGACGGGCGAGCAGCAGCAGATCGTCCACCAGCCGGCTCATCCGCTCCGACTCCGACTGGATGCGGTCCAGGGCGCGCCGCACCTCCCCGGGGACCGGCCCTCGGTGCCGCAGGGCGAGTTCGGCGTGGCCGCGGACGTTGGCCACCGGGGTGCGCAGCTCGTGGCTGGCGTCGGCGGCGAACTGACGCAGCCGCTCCTCGCCGGCCTGACGGCGTTCCAGGGCGTTGCCGACGTGGCCGAGCATGCGGTTCAGGGCGGTGCCCACCTGCCCGACCTCGGTGCGCGGGTCCGCCACCGGAACCGGCCCGGGCATGGCCACCTCGCCGCCGGCCAGGGGGAGCTCGGCGACCCGCGTGGCCGTGGCGGTCACCCGTCGCAGGGGGCGCAGGGACAGCCGTACCCACATCGCCCCCACGACCCCGGTGACCAGCAGGGCCCCGCCGAAGACGCCGGCCTCCACGGCCTCCAGCCGGTGCACGGTCTCCTCGACCGGATGCAGCGGCAGCCCCGTGACGAGGACGTCGCCGTCGTCCCCGGACACGGCGTTGACGCGGTAGCGCCCCAGTGTGGACAGCCGGATGCCGTGCCCCGTGCCGTCCGGGGGAAGTGCGGCCAGCGCCCGGCGGTCCTCGGCGGTGAGCGGCACCTTGGCGTCCGTCTGCGCGCGCACCACGGCCGCCTGTGTCGTGATGCCGCGCAGCAGCCGTGCGCCGAAGGTGCCCTCCGACTGGCCGCGGGTGTCGGGCCGGTTGTCGGTGTCCGGCCGCGCCTCGTGTTCCAGGCTCGCCGCGAACCGGCCGCCCGACGCGGACAGCTGCTGGTCCAGCCGTCCTACGAGAAAGCCGCCGAGCGCGAAGACCGTGGTCACCCCGACCGCCAGGCAGGCCAGCGCGAGGAGCGCGACCAGGCCCGCGGTGAGCTGGCTGCGCAGGGTGCGCGGAAGCAGCCGTCTCATGCCGCCTCCGGTTTCAGGACGTAGCCGACGCCCCGGACCGTGTGGATCATCGGTGCCCGGCCGGCGTCGATCTTCTTGCGCAGATAACTGATGTACAGCTCGACGACGTGTGACCGGCCGCCGAAATCATAGGACCAGACCCGGTCGAGGATCTGTGTCTTGGACAGCACCCGCCGCGGGTTACGCATCAGGAAGCGCAGCAGCTCGAATTCGGTGCGGGACAGTTCCACCAGGTCACCGCCCCGGACGACCTCCCTCGCCTCCTCGTCCATCACCAGGTCGCCGACGGCGAGCCGGTTGCCCTCCGGCTCGCGCGCCATGCCGGCCCGGCGCAGCAGACCACGCAGCCGCGCCAGCACCTCCTCGAGGCTGAACGGCTTGGTCACGTAGTCGTCACCGCCCGCGGTGATCCCCGTGATGCGGTCCTCGACGGAGTCACGTGCGGTCAGGAAGAGCACACAGACGGTTTCCAGTTCCTGGCGCAGCTGGTGCAGCACCCGCAGTCCGTCGAGGTCGGGGAGCATCCAGTCCAGAATGACGGCGTGCGGGCGGAAGGTCCGTGCCACCGCGAGCGCGGTGGCGCCGTCGGCCGCGGTGCGCACCGCCCAGCCCTCGCCGGACAACGCGCCGGACAGCACTTCGGTGAGGTCCGGCTCGTCGTCGATCACAAGGACGCGGACCGCTGATCCGTCGTCGCCGCGCAGGTGGCCGGTGGTGTGGTGGTTGTCCATGGTCACTCCAGGATCCCCCGTGCCGGGGGGTGCGGAGTTACTGCTCCGCTCTGAGTTTCCTCTGAATCCGGCGGGCCCGGTCTCCGTGCTGGGTCACTCAGAGAGTCTTCAGAGGTTGCGCTGCCACGGTGGCACCCACCACGGAAAGGGAGCCGCATGACCACCCTCTCGCACCCCCGCCGCGGGGCGGCCCGGAGCCTGCGCCCCCGCCGGCCGGCCTCCTTCGTGCCCTTCGCGGCACAGGTCGCCGTCTGGGCGGGTGCCGCCGGCGTGCTCGGCCTGTGGTGGGCGGGCACCGCGTCCGTGGTGAGCCCGGCGGACTGGCTGACCGGCGCCGGCCGGATCACCGGGCTGCTCGCCGGATACGGCTGCGCGGTGCTGGTGGCGCTGATGGCCCGGGTTCCGCTGCTGGACCACCGCGTGGGCACGGACCGGCTGGCCCGCTGGCACGCCATGGGCGGGCGCTACACCCTCTCCCTCGTCCTCGCCCACGTCCTGCTGATCATCTGGGGGTACGCGCTCGCCTCACACAGCGGCGTGGTGCACCAGACGACCACACTCGTCCTGGACTATCCCGACATGCTCAAGGGCACCGCGGCCTTTCTGCTCCTCATCGCCACCGCCGTCGTCTCGGCGCGGGCCGCCCGGCGCAGGATGAGTTACGAAACCTGGCACTACCTCCACTTCGCCACCTATCTGGCCGTCTTCCTCGCCTTCGGCCACCAGCTCTCCAACGGCGCCGACTTCGTCGGCAACCGGCCCGCCCAGCTCGCCTGGTACGCCCTCTACCTCTCCGTGGCGGCACTCATCGCCTGGTTCCGCTTCCTGCTCCCCGTACGCCGGGCGCTGCGCCACCGCCTCCGCGTCGCCGAGGTCCGCCAGGAGGCACCGGGGGTGGTCTCGGTCCATCTCACCGGCCGGCATCTGACCGAACTGGGCGCCGAGTCCGGCCAGTTCTTCCGCTGGCGCTTCGTGACACCGGGGCTGTGGTGGACCGCCAACCCGTACTCGCTCTCCGCACCGCCGCTCCCCGGCCACCTGCGCATCACGGTGAAGGAAGCCGGCAAGCACAGCGCGGCCCTGGCACTCCTGCGGCCCGGAACCCGGGTGTGGGCCGAAGGGCCCTACGGTTCCTTCACCGCCGTGCGGCGCAGAGCCGACAAGGTGCTGCTGCTCGCGGGAGGCGTCGGCATCACCCCCCTGCGCGCCCTGTTCGAGACCCTCCCCGGCGAGGTCACCCTGATCTACCGGGCGCGGCGGCCCGAGGACCTCGCGCTCCGCTGCGAACTCGACGCCATCGCCGCGGCCCGCGGGGCGAGGGTGCACTACGTCGTCACCGAACCGGGCGGCCGGTCCTCCCCGTTGACGGCTCGCGCCTTGCTCCGCCTGATACCTGACCTGGCCGCGCACGAGGTGTACCTGTGCGGCCCGCCCGGCATGACCGAAGCCGCCCGGCGTGCCCTGCGGGGCGCCGGCATACCGCGCCGTCACATCCACCACGAGTCGTTCGAGTTCTGAGGAGCCACCGCGTGCGCCGAGCCGCTCTCACCACCGCGTCGACCAGCGCCCTGGTCGTCCTGCTGCTCACTCTCAAGCCCCACCACAGCACCGGTCCGGCCGGCGGGATACCGCAGACGGGGGCCGCTCCGGCACCGGCACCGACCGGGCCGGCACACCGCAACACCGGCCACGGAAACGGCACCTACACCGGGGCCCCGGTTCCCACCCAGTACGGCACCGTGCAGGTCGCCATCACCGTCAAGGCCGGGCAGCTGTCGGCCGTCAAGGTGCTGCGGGCGCCCTCCGGGAACGGCCGCGACCGTGAGATCGCCGCCTACGCCCTGCCGCGTCTGACACATGAGGCCCTGAATGTGCACAGCGCGCATATCGACGCGGTGTCCGGCGCCAGCTACACCAGCGCGGGCTACGTCCGGTCCCTCCAGAGCGCACTGGACGAAGCCGGTGTCTGAGCAACCGCGCGGGCTGCGCCATGCCGAGCGGGCGATGGGCACCGTGTTCTCCTTCGACATCCGCGACGCACCCACCGCCGCCGTCGCCGCCGCCCTGCGGGACGCCGTCGCCTGGCTCCACCACGTCGATGACGTCTTCTCCACCTATCGTCCGGGCAGCGTCATCAGCCGGCTCGCCCGGGGCGACATCGGACCCGACGACTGCTCCCCCGAGGTACGGGAGGTCCTCGGCCTCTGCGCACGGACCCGCCACGCCACCGACGGCTGGTTCAGCCCGACACCGGGCGGCACCCTCGACCCGTCCGGCCTGGTCAAGGGGTGGGCCGTGGAACGCGCCGGGCAGATGCTGCGCGCGGCGGGCGCACGCCACACCTGTGTGAACGGCGGCGGCGACCTCCAGCTCAGCGGGGAGTCCGCCCCCGGCGTCCCCTGGCGCATCGGCATCGCCCACCCCCTGCGCCCCGGCGCACTGTGCACCGTCGTCACCGGTCGCGACCTGGCCATCGCCACCTCGGGGACAGCGGAACGCGGTGCCCACATCCTCGACCCGCACACCGGCGCGCCCGCCGACGGGCCCGCGTCGGTGACGGTGGTCGGCCGCCGGCTGACGCTGACCGACGCCTACGCGACGGCGGCCTTCGCCATGGGGGACCGTGCCCGCGACTGGCTGGAAGACCTGGACGGCTACGAGGGTTTCGCCGTCCTGCGGGACGGACGGACGTGGCGGACCAGCGGGTTTCCCGACGCGGAAAGCCGGCGTCCGCCCGGTGGTCAGGCGCGATGGACGTCGGCGGTGACGATCTCGCCGTTCTGAACGGTGTACGTACCGGTGAACCGGCCGTGCGAGCCGTCGGTCTGTGTCGCGTCGAAGGTCACCGTGATCTTGTTGCCGACCACGGAGTCGACGGAGACGACGTCCTGGTCGGTGCCTTGGGTGGCCGTCACGAAGCCGTCGTACGGCCGCCCCGAGGTGTTCTTCCCGCCGAGCGCCCACGCCGCTTCGAATTCATCGTTGTTGAGGGCCGCGAAGTACGCCTGGACCACGTCGATGGGATCGGGCTGTTGCCGGGCCGGGGCGGCCGCTGGGTGGGCCGCGCTCCCGACGGCGTGCGCCGGGGCGGTCGTCGTGGCCGTGACCGTCGGTGCCGCGGCGCCGGCGGGCGGCACGACGCCGAACAGGGCGCCGGCACCGGCAAGGGCCACGACCACCGCTGCCCGCACGAGCGTCACCCGCACGGTCTTCACCACGGAGGTCTCACATCCTGGAAGCTCCGTCATCGGACATCCCGGGGATTTGAGGGAGTGGGGGTGGGTTCTCGTTCCCATCGTGCGGTACGTGTGCCGGGGATGCACCTGCGGCCGGGAGCGGGGTGACGTGGCGCGTGCGCACGGTCACCGGACCGGCGTCGCGGTTGCGTGTGCTGCCCGCTCCCCGCCGGTCCCGCGCACGGTTCCCTCCGGTGCGCTCGCGTCATCCGCCCACCGCGCGATGCATCCGCCGGAAGCCGTCGAGCCCCGTTCCGCGGCGGTCGTGCCGTTCGCCCTGCGACTCGAATCCGAGACGCTGGTACAGCGCCCAGGCCCGGGTGTTGGAGCAGGAGACATCCCCTTCGAGATGGGTCAGGCCGGAGGCGCGGGCCAGGCGTTCCGCCTGTTGCACCATCAACGAGCCGTAGCCCTGGGAGCGGTGGGCCGGCCGTACGGACAGGTTCGCCATGAAGAGGGCGTGCGCGCTCGGCGGGGCGAACAGCCGGGAGACGGCCGCGCTCCGGCGCAGCACCGACCCCAGGCAGCGGGGCCCGAACCGGGCGGCGGACAGCAGGGTCTGCAGGCTCAGCGCGCCGTAGCGCTTCCCCCGGTACAGCGTCATGGTGGCCAGCACCTCGCCCTGGGGTGCGACCGCGAGGATCTGCTGGGCGTGCCCGAAGATTCCGCGTCCGCGCAGGAAGTCCCGCCGAAGCAGGGCCGCCGGGCCTCCCGGCACCCCGCCCATGGTGCGGTCGAGGAGGTCGCGGGAGGAGTCCCACATCAGGGGGACGACCTGGTCGGCGTCCGTCGGGCGGGCGGTGCGGAACTCGACGGTGAGGGGGGTGTTCATGGGTGCTCCGTGGGTCGGGTGGTGAGCGCCGTGCGCGCGGCGGCGCAGACGTGGTCCAGGGTGGGCCGGCGGATCAGGTCGCGCAGTCGGGCGTCGAAGGCGGGCTCGCCGGCGGGGCCGACCACGTCGGTGGCGACCGCGGCGAGCATGCGCAGCAGCGTCAGTGAGTCGCCGCCGAGCCGGTGGAAGTCGTCCTCCGGTGCGAGGCGCAGGCCCGGGTCGCCCAGGACGCGCGACCAGATCGCGGCGACGGCCGCTTCCACCGCGTCGGCGCCGGGGCCGGACGGCCGGTGCCCGTTCGCCGCCTCGTCGGGCCGCCCGGGCTCCGCTCGTGCGTCGTCGGCCGGACGGGCGCGGGTGAACGGGTCCGGGAGCGCCCGGACGTCGACCTTGCCGTTGACCGTCCACGGGAAGGCGTCCAGCACATGGACGGCCGCCGGGACCAGGTAGGGCGGCAGGTGCCGGGCGGCGTGCGCCCGCACGGCGTCCGGGGCGGCGGTGCCGGTGACGTAGGCACACAGCACGGGTTCGGCTCCCGCGCGCGGCGGGCGGGCGGTGACCACCGCGCGGCTCACGCCGGGGTGCCCTTCCAGCGCCGCCGCCACCTCGCCCGGCTCGATCCGGTGGCCCCGTACCGACAACTGGTCGTCGGTACGGCCGAGATAGCGCAGCACCCGGTCGGGCGTCAGCTGTGCCAGGTCGCCGGTGCGGTACACCCGGGTGCCGTCGGCGAGGTGCAGGAAGCGCTCCCGGTCGAGGTCCGGCCGGCCGAGGTAGCCGCGCGCCAGCTGGGCGCCCGCGAGGTGGAGCTCGCCCACCTCGCCCGGCGCGGTGAACCCGCCGTCGGCGTCCAGCAGGTACGCCTCGGTGTTGTCCACCGGCAGGCCGATCGGTACAGCCGGGAGGTCGCCGTCGCGCGCGGGGTCGAAGGTGTGCACGACGCAGCCGATGGTCGCCTCGGTGGGGCCGTACTCGTTGACGATCCGGCAGTCCGGGCCGAACATCCGCTGCGCCCGCGCGGCCACCGGGCCGCGCAGCTGCTCGCCGCCCACCACGAGCACCCGGAAGGGGTGCGGCTCGAGGCCGAGGGTGGTGATCAGGTCGAGGTGGGCGGGGGTGAGCTTGAGGGCGTTGGCGCCGGAGCGGGTCAGCAGGTGCCGGAGCGTGCGGTGGTCGGGCTCGTCCGGCACCAGGGCGATGCTGCCCCCGGCGGCCAGCGGCGCGAAGAGCGTGGTGCCGGTGAGGTCGAAGGCCAGTGACGTGAACAGCGCGAAGCGGGTGGCGGCATCGAGGTGGTACCGGTCGGTGGCCCAGTGCGTGTAGTTGACCAGCGCCCGGTGCTCGACCAGGACGCCTTTCGGGCGGCCCGTCGAGCCGGAGGTGTAGATGATGTAAGCGGCGTCGTCCGGCGCGGCCGCCCCGGGGTGCGGCCGTGCGCCGCTCACCGGCAGGTCGTCCAGGACGATCACGGAGCGGTCCGGGCCCGGCAGCGTCCGGTACTCCCGGCCGGCCAGACAGTGCGAGGCGCCCGCGTCGGCCAGGACCGCGGCGATCCGGGCCGGCGGATGCGCCGGATCCAGCGGCAGGTAGGCGGCACCCGCCTTGAGCACGCCCCACAGGCCGGCGACGGCCTCCGCGCTGCGGTCGGCGAGCAGCCCCACGACCGCTCCGCGGCCCACGCCCCGGCCGCGCAACTCCGCGGCCACCACGTCGGAACGGTGGTCCAGCTCCTGGTAGGTCACCGTGCCGTGGGGCCCGGTGAGCGCCACCGCGTCGGGGGCGCGGTCGACCTGCCGCCGCAGCAGGTCCGTCAGCGTCAGCGGGGGAACGGCACGCCGCGGGCCCACGGCCACCGGGCGGCGCCGGGCACGGGGCGACAGCGCTTCGCATACCGCGTCCAGCAGCGCCGCGGCCCGGGTGTCCGCACGGGGGCCGCCGGGGTGGGACATGACCAGTTCGGTACGGCCGGCGCATTCGACGGCGGTGAACGACAGCGGCACGAACGGCGCCTGGACCGGCAGTGCATACACGGTGCGGGCCTCGAAGCCCGGGGCGCTCACCTCGTGCGGGGCGATCCGTCCGAGGGTGGTGACCAGGGCCGAGCAGGGGTGGCGGCCGGCCGCCGTGGTGGCCGTGTGCGCGGCCGTCAGCAGTCCGGCGAGCGGGCCGAGCGGCAGCCGGATCGCCGACTCCTCCTCGCCGGCGGACAGTTCGCGCCGCTCCGCCAGGGCCCGCAGCAGCAGCTCGTGCCACTGTTCCCAGGGGTCGCCCGCCGTTCCGTCGAGGAAGACGGGGAGGCTGAGATTGGCGGTGGAGCGCAGCTGTGGGCGGTGCCGGCGCAGGTCCACCGGCACCATCACCCGGGTGTCGCCCGGGGTGAGGTCCGCGAGGGCGGCGGCGGTCTTCGCGACCAGGCCGGGGTGGGTGCCGTGCAGGGTCCGCCGCTGCCAGCGCGGTGGGTGGCTGCGGCGGACTCCCGCGAGCGGGGAGCGCCAGCGCGGGGTGACCGGCTCGCGCCGGGTCCCGCCGAGCGCGTCGAGCAGGGCGAGGTCGTGGACCGGTGACGGGGCCCCGACGGGTGCCTCGCCCCGCAGCGCCCGGAACACGTCCGCCATCCAGGCGAGCGCGCCCCGCGCGTCCATGACCGCGTGGTGGACGCGGAAGATCAGCGTGCTGGTGGCGCCCCCGGTGAGGACGGCCACCTCGCAGCTGCGGCCGTCGCCCGGGGCGAGCGGGGCGCCGAGGGCCGCGCCGAGGCGGTCCACGGTCCGTACGGCGGGGGGCCGTCCGGTGTCGGTCCAGATCCGGCCCCGGCGGCGCAGGCGTGCCCCGGGGCAGGCGTCGGACGCCTCGCCGACCGCCCGGCGCAGCGCGTCCGGGCCGATGCTGCCGCTGCCCTCGATCACGATCTGGACGGCGAACGGCGGAGCGAGCCGGCCGCCGGCGAGGTAGAGCCACTCGGTGGGTGAGACGGGCCGCTCGAAGCGGCCGCTCCCGGGCGGGCGGGCCGGTGCGGGCACCGGTTGCCCGTCAACGCGGGCCTGCTGGAGGGGGGTCATGACGATCCGTTTCGTGGTGCTCGGCTGCCGCGGTCGGTCCGGGCGGCAGCCCCGTGCGCTGTGCCGGGGAGCGGTCCCCGGTGCCGCTCGCGGCTCACCGGACGGCGCGTACGAAGGTCTCGGCGCCGCCGGCCGATTCGACCCAGGCGGCCAGCTGCCGCAGCCCGGTCTCCTGGTCGGTCTCCGGGGTGTATCCGAAGTCGCGGGCCGCGGCGCCGGTGTCGTAGGTGGTGGAGCGGGTGAGCAGGGCGACGGTGTAGCGGCTCAGCGGTGGGGCCACCCGGGCCCGCAGCGGGGGCAGTTTCCAGAGGTGGTCGACGGCCTCGGCCAGGGCGTCCCTGACCCGCGGCGGGACCGGGCGGCTGGGCGGCAGGCCGCCGAACATTCCCGCGAGCCGGGCCAGGAAGGCCCACAGGTCCGTGCGCTCCCGGTCGGCGAGGAAGTAGGCCCGGCCGCCGACCCGTTCGGGCGGGGCTGCGGCCGCCCGCAGGCAGGCCGCCACCGCGTTGTCGCAGTGGCACAGGGACACCTCGACGCGCTTGCCGGCGGCGAGGTCGGGCAGCCGGCCCGACCGCATCTTGGCGACCAGGCGCGGCAGGAAGCCGGAGTGGTCGCGCGGCCCCCAGATGCCGCGCGGGCGCAGCGCGACCGTGGTGAAGTCCGGCGCGTCCGCGGCCAGTACCCGCCGTTCCGCCGCGGCCTTCGTCTCGGAGTACAGATTGAGGAACCGGTCGGGGTAGGGGGTGCTCTCGTCGATGTCGAACCGGTCGCCGTCCCTGACCCGCATCAGCGCGCTGGGGCTGCTGACGAACACGAAGCGCTGGGCGCCGGCCCGCCGGGCGGCGTGCAGCAGCCGCTCGGTGCCGGTCACGTTGGCCTGCCAGAACTGGGCGCGGGTGCCGAAGTCCACCACCCGCGCCGCGCTGTGGTGCACGACGTCCACGCCCGCCACGGCACGGCGCAGCGAGTCGGCGTCCTCCAGGGAGCCGTGGACGAGTTCGACGCCGTCCAGGGTCCGCAGCCGGGAGAGGTCGCTGCTGCCGCGGACGAGGGCGCGTACGTGATGGCCCTCGGCCAGACAGCGGTCCACGAGGTGCCCGCCGAGGAAGCCGGACGCACCGGTCACCAGGACCTTCATGCCGCCTCCTCCCCCGCGTCCACGCTCCGGTGGGCGGGGGTGGCCGGGGGCAGGGTCCGCCACCAGGTCGCCCCGTAGAGCATGGTGAGGCCCACCGTCGCCGCGGTGCCCCGGCCGGCGGCACGTCCCCGCGGCAGGGCCTGGGGAAGCTGGGCGGCGTGCACCACGACGCTGAGGAAGGCATCGGCCCACCACAGGGCCGTCAGCACCGGGGAGTGGAACGGCCGTACGGCGCCGAGCAGCAGGAACGCCCAGCCCGCCAGCGGGATCGCGCGCAGTGCCGTGCGCCGGTGCCCTCTCCCGCGGCCGAGGTGCCGGCCGGCCCAGCGGGCCAGCTGTTCGCGGCCGATCTTCGCGTTGTGGCGGGGGTCGACGGGGAAGCCCGGGTGCCGCAGGAAGTCCTGTACGTGCCGGGTCTGCGGGTTTCCGGCGGCCAGTTCCCGCAGTTCGGGGACGAGGGTGCGCCACTGCTTCCGGCCGGTGCCCGGCTCGGTCTCCACGCAGAGCACCGGCCGTTGTGCGCCCGCCGCGCCGACGCCGACCAGCGCGGTGCGCCGGACGAGCGGGTGGGCGTGGAAGACGCCTTCGCAGCGGACGGTGTGCAGGTCGCCGTCGGCGGTGGTGACCCGCTGGGTGCGGCGCCCGGCGAACCACAGCCGGCCCTTGTCGTCCAGGCTGCCCAGGTCTCCCGTGCGGTGCCAGATCCGGGCCGCACCGCCGTCGCCGGGAGGCTCCTGGATCTTGTGCTGGGCGTCCGCCGCCGGGGCCGCGTGGTAGCGGCGGCTGACCGCGGCCCCGGCCACGGCGATCTCGCCGACCTCGCCCGGCCGGACGCGAAGTGCTCGCTCCCAGAGCGGCAGCGGCCCGTCGGTGGTCCGCACGATCCGGACGTCGACGCCGGGCACCGGCCGGCCCACACAGGTGCCGTCGCCCCGCGCCGCGCGCGCGGCCGTTTCACCCAGCAGTTCGGCGGACTCCAGGGAGGAGATCGGCAGCGCCTCGGTCGCGCCGTACGTCGTGTGGATCTCGGCCGCGTCGTCCAGCACGTCGCGCAGCAGGGCGACGAGCTCCGCGGGCACCGGCGCGCCACCGGAGACCACACAGCGCAGCTCCGGCAGTGCGGTGGGGTGTTGGCGGAGGTGCTCGCCGAGCACCCGCAGCAGCGCCGGGGAGGCGAACATGGTCGACACCCCGAACCGCTCCAGCGCGGCCACGACCGGGCCCGGGTCGGCGCCGGCCACCCGGGCGGGGGCCACCGGGGCCACCACCAGGGTGGAGCCGAAGACCAGGTCGAGGATGCCGTAGAGGGGCAGTGTGACCAGCGAGACCTCCTCGCGGCTGCGCCGGTGTGCGGAGGCGATGCCGCGGGCCATCGCGGCGGCCATCCGGTGGGTGTATTCCACGCCCTTGGCCGGCCCGGTGCTGCCGGTCGTGAAACCGATCATCAGCAGGTCGTCGGCGGCCGGCCGGCGCTCCGCCGCCTTCGGGGCGCCCGCCTGCTCGGCCGAAGGGGCAGGTCGGCGCAGCTCGTTGAGGGTGTGACCGCCCCAGAACCACCTGCGGCCCACGGTCACCCGGATCCGGGCATCGGCGAACGTACGGCGGCTGAGCACGCGGACGGCGTGCGCGGCCGGCGGCCCGATGAACGCCTCCGCGCCCACGGTGCGGTAGCAGTGCAGCATCCGACGCACGCCCATACCGGGGTCGACCACGACGGGCACGGCACCGATCCGGAACAGGGCGAAGGCGAGCGCGAACAGGTCCGGGCCCGGGGACGCCATCAGGACGGTCTTGGTGCCCCGCCCGATGCCGCTGCGGAGGAAGCCGGCCGCCAGGGTCTCGACCTGCTCCTGGAGCGCGCCATAGGTGAGCGTGCGGTAGTGGATGGTGCCGCCGGGCTCCGTGCCGTCCGGGTGGCGGATCGCGGGCTTGCCGGGGAAGGCCCGGGCGTGGTGCTCCAGGTATGAGGCGAGGTCCGGCAGCACCTCTTCCTGACGCTCTGTCAGCATGGCCATGGTGTCGTCCTCACCTCCCCTGGAGCGCATAGCTCGCGCACGCCGCGCTCGGCCCGGCGCCCACGGAGAGGAAGAGCAACTCCTCGTAGGCGTGCGGCAGTCCGCCGTCGAGGGCCGCGAGGTAGCCGAGGACGGGTGCCGCGGTGTGCGGCTCACCGGACCGCTCCGGGTCGCCGCCGGGCACACCTGCGGCCACGACGGAGGCAGGGTCGAGGTCCAGGCGCGCGGCGAGCCGGGCCGCGAAGTCCGGGGCCGGGCGGGAGCAGACGATCATCGTGCGCTCCGGGTCCAGGCCGTGCTCCGCGAGGTACTCCGTGACGGTGGCGGCCGCGAGGTCGAGCAGCCTCTCGGTCCGGTCCGCGTCCTGCTCGACGGTGATCAGGCCCCGGCCCCCGGCCCCCATCGCGGCCGTGTCCAGATACCCGGAGGTGCCCGCCGGGCCCTCCCCGCTCCGCAGGTGCACCGGCCCGAAGCCGGCCCCGGGATCGGTGGAGCGCTCCAGCAACAGCGCCCCGCCCAGGTCCTCGTACGGGTACGCCGGGTCATCGGCGGCCCGCCCGCCGGGATGCACGTCCGCCGCGGTCACCAGCACCCGGTCGGTGCTGCCGGTATCCAGCAGGGCCTGCGCCACCTGTACGGCGTTGAGCAGGCCGCAGGCGCCGTTCATCAGGTCGAAGGAGAAGCCGGCGCTCGGCACGGCGTCGGCGAGATAGTCCAGGTTGATGCCCGCCTCCTTCTGCACCATGGCCGCGAGGGCGGGTTCGAAGGTGTTGGACTCGCGGTAGACGCCGACGTTGATGAGCACCCCGACGGAGTCCGGTGACAGTCCCGTCCCGGTCAGACAGTCCCGGGCGGCCCGCCCGGCGAGTTGCACCGTGGTGGCGCGGGCGTCGGCGGGACGCGGCAGCGCGACCGAGGCAGCGGCGATGACGGTACCCATGGTTCACACCCCCATCGTGGAGATCGTTGCGGACAGGGCCCCGGCGACCACGCCCGAGGCGGCGGGCACCAGCAGGAACTTGCCGCCCTGCCGGGCCGTCCCGGCCTTCAGGTGCTCGCGCAGCGTCAGGAAGTGGGAGGTGGTGGCGGTGTTGCCGAACCGCTCGACCACCGACAGCGACCGGGGCATTTCCGTGCCGAACACCTCCTCGCCGGTGCGGTTGACGAACTCGACGAAGCGGGTGCCGACCTGGTGCTGCACGATGTAGTCGAACTCCTCATCGGCGAAGGTGCGGCCCTGCTTGGCCAGCACGTCCCCGTGGAAACTGGGCCAGAGCCGGAGCCGGTCCCGCTTGTGCATCTGTTTGTTGTCCGTGTAGAGCGCGATGCCGTCCGTGCGGTCGCTGGGCATGCCCAGGCACAGATGCGAGTACTCCGAGCAGGTCATCATCTCCACGTAGTGGATGCGGTCGGCCTCGTCGACCGACTCGTCGAGGATGACGGCCGCCGCCGAGTCGCCCACCGAGAGCGAGGCGAACTGCGGATCGTAGGAGTCGGTGATCTCGGCGGCCGCGGTCTGCGCCACCTTGGTGGCCTGCTCGCCGCTCACCACCAGGCCGTTCCTGGCCACACCGGCCCTGATGAGCCGGTCCAGCAGATACACGCCGGTCAGCATCCCGGCGCAGGCGTTGGACACATCGAAGTGGATCGCCTGGCGCGCACCCAGCTCACCGGCCAGCTGCCGGGCGAAGGACGGCTCGAAGGCGAACCGGCCGCCGTCCTGGAAGCGGGTGATGGACGCGGAGATCACCACGTCCAGCTCGCCGGCCGCGTAACGGGAGTTGCCCAGGCAGTCCCGGGCGGCCCGCAGCGCCAGACCGTAGGAGTCCTCGCCCGCCTCCGGCCGGTGGTCATGGACCCTCCGCTCGGCCACGCCCGTGATGCGCTGCAGGTCGAATTCCTGCGTACCGGACACCTGCGCCACCAACTCCGCAGTCGTCTGCACGGTGGGCGGCAGATAGGCGCCGAGCGCCTCTAATCGGCTGCTCCTGCTGGTCATCGTCCTCACTCCTTCTTTTCTTTGCCCCTGTGACGGGTACCGACGGCAGAGCCGGCAGGCACCGCAGGGGGCCGCACGGCGGGAGGTTCCTCCCGCACCGCCACCGAGGCAGCGCGAAGCGGGTGCCGGCCGTCGCACGACCGGGCACCGGCCGGCGGCGCGGCGATTCTCGGTGGAGGCCCTGCCCGGGGTCATGGCCCCGTTCGCGGCAGGAAGACTGCTGATTCCTACGGAGGCGGCGTCAGCGGCGCACCCCGCGATGCCGCGACCGGAGGGGACCGTCGGGTCCTGCCTCTCTGGCGCGGCGTCGATATTTACCGTATCCCGTGATCTGCCGGCATGACCTGACATGGCGCATGAGGTTGATCACTGAGGCGATTGCGTGGGTGCCCGGAACCAAAACCCCGCCACGAACGACGTGGGTGTGCGCCGCCCCTCGCGCCCTCAGCCGGGCGAATGCGAGGGGGCTCAGTGTGTTACCGGGGCGACGTGAGCCCCGGTGGTCACAGGAAAGCCGAGACGAGTTCCGTCACGGCGTCGGCCTGGGTGTCCACGAAGAAGTGGCCGCCCTGGACCGGGTGGAGGGCGAACGACGCGGTCGTCCGGGTGGCCCAGCCCGCCATCTGTTCCGCGGTGGCGCGGTCGTCCTCGGTACCCGCCAGCGCGAGGATCGGCACGTCGAGCGGCGGCTCGTCGCGGTCGCGGTAGGACTCCACGATCGCGAAGTCGGCACGCAGGGCCGGCAGCAGCAGGCTCATCAGATCCGGCTGGGCGAGCACCGCTTCGGGCGTCCCGCCCAGCTCACGCAGCGCCGCGGTGAACTCGTCGTCGGGCAGCCCGCTGACCCGACGGAACCGCCACGGCAGCGCCGGTGCCTGGCGGGCGGACACCACCAGGCCCTGCGGCATGGGCAGACCGCGCCGCCTGATCTCCAGGCACAGTTCGTAGGCGACCGTGGCCCCGAGGCTGTGGCCGAACACTGCGTACGGCCGCTGCGGTATCCGCGGGAGGGCGTCCGCGAGCGGCGTCAGCAGCGACGGCAGATCACGGCAGGGTTCCTCGGTGAAGCGGTGGCCGCGGCCCGGCGGCGTCATGGCGCGCACCTCGACCGACGGGCCGAGCAGTTCCCCCCAGCGCCGGTAGGTCTGGGGACCGCCGCCGGCATAGGGGAGGCAGAGCAGGGACCGCTCGGCGAGCGGGGCGGGCTCTCCGGTCCACCAGGGAGCGGCAAGGGAACCTGTGATGCCGAACATCTGCGCGTCCTCGTTCCGACGACGGCGGGCCGGCCGCCAAGTGGACTACTGCTCCTCGTGGTTCACCACGACAAGGAAGCCGGCAAGCGCTTCGCGCCCGATCACTTCGCCCGGCATTTTACACGTCCGGGGAGCAGGCGACCCGGGCCAAGGCAGCCCGGAGGAACCGGACTCGGAGACCTCGGACGGCCGACCACGACGCCGCCGGGTCAGGCACGGTGTGCTTCGTCCGACGTCAGTGCGGCGTAGGCCTGGAGCCGGTCGGGGTCCCGTACGGAAACGTCGACGCGCAGGGCCGTGAACGGCCCCTCCAGTCCTACCAGGCACGGTGCCTGATGGAGCGTCAGTCGGTCGCCGGGAGAGAGGGTGCCGTCGAGGACGGCCTCGGACAGCAGATGGTTGAGGTGTACCAGGCCGGCGCCGAGCGTGACGCCGGCCGTGGCCACATGGAGTGCGTGGTGCACCGGGGCGCGTTCGCCGGAGCCGGCGCCGGGCGGCAGTTCCACCACCGTGGGCGGGGCGACGGGCAGGCCGGCCGGGGCGGTGAAGAGTTTGAGCAGGCGCCGCAGGGCCGTGCTGTCGCCGGCCGGCGCGGGCCCGAACCACGCGGCTGCCCCGTCGTCGGCGACATGGCCGAACCTGAACCGCTCCGCGAGGTTCTCCGGATTGCCGGCCAGGAAGACGGTACGGGTGAAGTCCCGGCGCCAGGCCGCGGCCGCGGGCGGGGCGACCCGGTGGGCGAACGCGCAGGTGGCGCGGATCCAGGCGGGCAGGTCCAGGCTCCGCAGCACGCAGACCGTCAGCACCCGGGGCTCCTCGGCGTCCCGGGCGAGCTCCTGCCGGGCGGCCATCAGTCCGGTGGCGCTCAACAGGTCGCTGCGGGGGGCAAGTTCGGGCCGCGCTTCACGGATACGGCGGGCCGCCTCGGCCCGCAGCAGGTCCTGGGAGATGATCACAGGTAGACCGCTTTCAGGAGGTCCGGAGCGGGTGGCGGGCGGCGCCTGGCGAGCAGGGCGGCGGTCAGCCGGTAGGGGTTGACGTGGAGGTGATCGCCGCGGTGGCGCGCCAGCACCTCGGGAAGCGGCGCGGGGTCGGGGGCCCGGTCCGTCGACAGCAGCCGCTCGGCACGCGCCAGGCTGTGCCGGAGCACCTCGTGCCGGAAGGACTGCTGCTGGCCCGCGCCGAGCACGGCGATGAAGTACAGGCGCATGCCCAGACGCAGCACCGGGTCGTCATACTCGGCGCCCACCCGCTCCAGCAGGGCCCCGACGGTGTAGCCCTGCCAGCCGCCGTGGCGTGCAGAGCGGATGTGGCCCTCGATGGGGACCCGGCCCAGGGTGACCCGGCGCACCGTGGCCCCGTACGCGGACAGGACGCGTTGCAGCAGCAGGTAGTCGGCCTCCAGTTCACGGTCGCAGAGCAGCACGACCTCGTCGAACCCGGGTACCAGCGGCAGAAGTTCCCGCAGGACACAGGCCAGGTAGTTGGGCCGGCCATGGGCGTCGGCGATCTGGCGCAGGGGCAGCCCGTCGCGGGTGGCGTCGAGGAACACCGGGCTGCCGTAGGCGCGCAGATCGAGGCAGCGGCCGCGCGAGGCGAGGGCGGCGATGGTCTCCTCCAGCCCCAGGGCGGGCGGCTGGTGGGCCCGCAGCCCGGGGTCGTGCATGCCCAGGCGCCGGTAGTGCGCGGCCCACAGTTCGAGCACCCTGGCGCCGGCCGGATGGACCCAGCCGTGCTGCTCCACCGCTTCGGCGTACGGCCGCAGGGCGGTGGCGTCCGGCCGGTGCCCGGCGGCGCGGTGGGCGACGTACAGCTCGCCGATCTGCTCCTCGGACAGGGCCGAGTAGTCGGCGTCCCCCTCGGTGCGGTCGAGGTACTCCCAGAAGCCGAGGGTCTGTTCGGTGAGGTGGTAGGTGGTGGGGCTGTAGCGGTAGGTGACGTCGGTCAGCCCGGCGCTGGCCCGGTACATGACGTCGGTCCACAGCAGACCCTTGAGGTGGCTGGGGGTCAGCGGTTTGGAGGGGGTGACGGTGATCGGGGCCAGCAGGACGCGGGGGCGGCCCGTCGCGGGTTCCTCGGCGTCATCGCGGCACCGGACGCCGTCGGCTCGTTCCCGTTGGTGCACGGCGGACATCTACGCGGCTCCGTCCGTCGTCGTCGGGGTGTGGGGCGCTTCCCCCTGGCCAGGCGCCCGCGGCGGCACCGGGGCGGAGTCGCGGACGGCCGTGCCCGCCTCCGCGTCCCCCTCCGCGTCCCCCTCCGGCCGACCGGACGGCGCGGGGGCCCGTGCCAGGAGGCGTAGCCGGCGTCCGTCGCTGCTCAGCGCGACGACGGTGGCCGGACCGGTGGCCGCACCGTCGACGCTGCCCTGGACGATCACGGGGCCGGCCATGTCACTGCCTCACTCCGTGCACGAAGAACACCCGTCGCACGCCGGTCTCGGTGCGCGGCGGCACCGGGTCCGGCCAGCGGCCGAAGTCCGCGCCGGGCTCTCCCGGCTGGAGTGCCTCGGCCCGGAATCCGTGGTCGCCGAGGACCGCCTCGGGCTCGTCGGTGCCGAACCGCCACGGGCAGCCCCAGCCGGCGAACACCTCGAGCAGCGCGCGCATGTCGGGCCGGGTCAGTGCCGCCGTGTTGACGAGGTCCGCGGCGATCCGGCTGCCCGGCGCCATGAGGGCCGCCACCCGGCCCAGGATGCGGTGCACCTCGTCGTGGCGGAGGTAGTAGAGGAGACCTTCCAGCAGCCAGACCGACGGCCGGGCGGGGGTGTAGCCGGCCGCCAGGAGCGTGTCCTCCCAGTCGGGAGCCGTGAGGTCCACGGCCACCGTGCGGTGCTCGACGCGCGGCGGCACCCCGCGCAGCCGCTGCTCCTTGAGCGCGAGCACGGCCGGCCGGTCCAGTTCGAAGTAGCGGGTGTGGGCGGGCCAGTCGAGGCGGTAGGCGCGGGAGTCCATCCCCGCCGGTGCGAGCACGACCTGGGAGGTCTGCGGGTCGTGTGCCTCCCGTTGGAGGTAGTCGTCGAAGAAGCGGGTGCGGAGGGCGTTGTAGTCGGGTGTGCTCGGCACGCCGCTCCGGTCGTCGCGCGGTGCGGTGGCGTCGCGCATCTCCCCCAGCAGCTGGCGGCCGGTGTCGCCGGCCAGCCGGGCCGCGTAGGGATCGGTGTAGAGCCGGTCCGCGCGGCCGCTCTCCACCGCGCGCAGGGCGGCCGTCAGCAGCGCCGTCCGCTCGACGGCGTCCAGTGTCCCGGTCATCGCTGTCCTCCCCGGCCGGTCCGTGCCGAGCCGGTCAGTCGTTCCCACAGTGCGGGGGCTTGCCGGAAGAGCCGGTCCTTCACCTGCGTCGGCCGGATGCCGGAGGCGACTGCCGTGTGCCAGTCGTGCAGGAAGGCGTCCTCGGCCAGCAGCCGCACGGTCAGGGGCCGCAGGCGTCCGGCGGACCGGGCCGCGCGGTAGGCGGGTGCTTCGGCACCGATCGCGGTGTCGAGCAGGGCCGCGAAGCGGGTGGTCTCGGCGTCGGACCAGGCGCCACGGGGTGCCAGGGCGAACTCGTAGTGCGGCTGTGCTCCGTTCGCCTCCCGCACCCGGCAGGCGGCATTGCGCAGATCGAGTCCGGTCCCCCGGGCCGCGGCGGCGAGCGCCCGGAGGACCTGAGCCTCACGGAGCCGTTCGCCCGCCGCGTCCGAGCGGGTGGCCCGGCCCGCGTAGGCGACGCGCGGTACCCCGTCGACGTGGTCGACGACCCGCACCACATCGCCCACGGCATAGCGGTACAGCCCCCCGATGTGGCTGAAGACGACGTGGTAGTCGCGTCCCTGCTCCAGCTCGTCGAGGGTCAGCGTCGCGGCGTCCGGCCCGATGTCGTCATCGGCGTCCAGGAACTCGTACGCCGCGGCGGTGACCGTGAGGGAACCGGCGGACTCGTGGCGGTCGAGGGCCACCGCGACCGGACCCTCCGAGGCGGCGACGGGCGCCGGCAGCGAGGCCACGCCGGTGCCGAACTCCTCGCGCAGGCGCGGCAGGTACAGCGAGGCCATGCCGGTGGTCCAGCAGAACAGCGCCCGCATGTGCGGCCACACATGGGCCGGGCGGATCGCGCCGAAGTGGCCGGCGAGACGCTCCAGTGCGCGGGCCCGCTCGGGGTCGGGGGTGGTGTGCGGCAGGCCGCCCAGGGTGCCGTCACGGATCTCCTTGACCAGCCGCGGCCACCACAGGGTGAGCTGGTGCGGCAGGGCGGCGACCATGGCCGGGTTGATGCCGATCACACAGCGCACATCGCGCTGCACCGCGAGCCGCAGCCGGAGATACGCCTTCTCCAGGTGGTCGTTCGGCTCGACCGCCGGCGGCAGGGTGCCCCAGGGGGCTCCGGTGCCGGGCTCCGCCGACAGCGGCTCCCCGAACTTCGCGCCGAAGTCCACCTGGCTGGCGCCCACATGAAGACGCCCGGAGGCGGTGGTCGGCGGGGCGGACAACGGATCGTGCTTCAGGTTCAGCACCGCGTCCGGGCGGGCGAGCACGTCGGGAAAGTGCTCGGCGAGGGGTGCCCAGGCCGCGTAGTAGAACGGGAAGAAGGTGGACCGCATGAAACGGGGGGTGACCGGGATCTTTTTGTGCGCGCCGGTGGTTCCGCTGCTGGTGAAGTACACGGCCGGATCGTCGGCGCTGAGCACATTGCGCTCCCCCGCCGCCATCCGCTCGATCCGGGACGACAGGGCCGCATAGTCGTTGATCGGTACGGCCTTGCGGAAGTCGTCCAGCGTACGGACCGAGGAAAAATCATGGGAACGGCCGTATTCGGTGCCGGCGTTGAATTCCAGGAGCTCGGCCAGCACCCGTTGCTGGTGGGCCGCGGCCTCGGTGAGCGCGGCGCGGATCGTGTCCCGCTCGCCGAAGACCCGGCGGCGATAGCGGTGGATTCGGTCCGGGTCGGCCCAGGTGTCAGAGGCAGGCATCGGCGACCGCCTCCCGGATGTCCTGGGCGACCCGCGACGCCTGCCCGTTCCCGGCCTCCGCGAGGCCGGTCACGGGCAGCGGTTCGATCTCTTCCCAGAGGGTTTTGTGCAGGTCCGACTGGAAGCTTTCGAACGCCATCCGGTCCGCCTTTTCGCCGTAATACTCAAGGGGGTTGAGGTCGCGTCCCTTTCCGCAGCGACGCCAGGCCGTCTCGGGTGACACCTCGAGATAGAGGACCCGGCGCGGCCGGGGAAAGGTCCGCCACCAGTCGTACAGGGGGTGTTCGTCCACGCCGGAAAGACGGCACTTGGCGAGAATCTTGTAGAAGTACGAGTCCACCACGATCGGTGTGCCGTCCGTGCTGCGCAGGATGCTGTCCCGCAGATGGAGCACCGCGGTCTGCAGCAGCGTCAGCATGAAGTCGGCCGAGTAGGCACGGTGCAGGGCCGGCACCACCTCACCGACCAGTTCCCGCCGGAGCCGGGAGATCAGGGAGTGACCGGGGGTGAGGAATGCGTCATCGGCGGAGACGATCCGCCAGTCGGGTTCGCGGCGCGACAACTCCGTCAGCGCGGAGGATTTTCCCGCGTAATCCGGGCCGAGCACGACACAGAATGTGGGGACCGGCCGGGACCCGCCCGACTCGCTCCCGTACGGCGGAAGTCCCGCACCCGCATCGGAATCAACTGCACTCATACAAGGTCGACCGTCCATTTCTGGGAACCGGACCATCCGAACGGCGGGCGCCACCCGAGCGCCCGACGGAATCGTCAGCCGGCCGGCAATGGGCCCCGGGCACCATTCGTCCAGCCGATGCGGCCGTACCTCAAGAGTTGGGCAAACTGTTTAGTTGTTTTGTTGAAGATCCCCCTGTGCTGTTCACCCCCGTGCCCGATTGCCCCGGAGAGCCACGCGTGCCGGCACGCGCGCACGGGTGGCCGGTCCAAGCCCTCTGCGGGCCCGCTCGTGGTATGCCCGTAGGGAGGGAGCGGTCCTGACGAGGCAGAGGTGAGCGTGTGAGAGAGGTTCGGGCATCCGGGGTGCGGGGCCTGCTGAGAATCCGTCCGACGCCGCGGTGGGTCGTTCCCCTTTTCACCGGGCTGGGGTTGGCACTCGTTCCCTGGACCCTCTATCTGGCGATCACCCTCCCCCGGCGGGCCACCCTGGATTCGTACGACGCACCGTGGGTGGGATTCGACATCGGGCTGGCCGGGCTCATTCTGCTCACGGCGGTACTCGCCCACCGCCGGCACCGGCATCTGAATCTCGCGGCCGTGGCGGTCACGACCATGCTGGTGGCCGACGCCTGGTTCGATGTGATGACCACTCCCGGCGGAGCGGCGGGTGGCATCGCCATCGCCCTGGTCACCGCGTTCGCCATCGAACTTCCCCTGGCGGGACTGTCGTTGTGGATCGCGTTGACGGCCGGCGAGCGGATCGGCGCGAAGACTCCCGGATCGTCCCGCGGTGACGGCACTGCCCGGCGGGATGCCCCCTCGGATCCGCCGGGCTGACGACGACACCGGGCGCCTGCGCCCCGCCGGCCGCCGCTCACGGCCACGAGAACTGCTGACGGGTCAGAGCTGCGCGAGGCCCGGCATCAGGTGCAGCGCGTTGTCCCGGTTGATGCCGCGCCGCTGGCTGTCGGTGAGTGCCGGATCGCGGTCAAGGGCCGGGGCGACGACATCGGTGATGAGGTCGGCCGAGGTGGGGGGCCAGTCGGTGCCGTAGAGGATCCGGTCGGGGTCGACGGTGGAGATGAGTGTGGGGGTGGCGGAGGGGGACATCGGGGCGGCGGTGTCGTAGTAGAAGCGATGCAGGTAGTCGCGGACACGGGCGGGCTCGATTTTCGGGGTGAGCAGGTGCCCGAAGAGCTCCAGGCGCGTGGCCATGTAGGGCAGGAAACCACCGCCGTGGGGAAGGATGAACGAGAGGTTCGGGTAGCGGTCCAGGGTCCCGTTCAGGATGAGGCTGATGGCCGCGCGGGTGGTGTCCAGCAGGAAGTCGCACAGGAAGGGCGGCAGCCCCGGCATCACCGGCCCCGAGGGCATCTCCATGGGGTGGGTGCTGACGACCGCCGCTCGTTCATTGAGTTCGGCGAGCAGCGGTTCGTGGGCCGGGTTGCCGAGGTATTCGCCCTTCATGCTGGTGCGGGTGCTCACACCGACGGCGCCGTGGTCGTCGAGGCCCTTGCGCACGGACCAGCTCGACGTCTCGAGGTCGTCGAGGAAGACCGGGGTGAAGAAGGCGAAGCGCCGGGGGTGGGCCTGTGCGAGATCGGACATCGCCTGCAGCGAGATGTGCAGGCCTTCCTTGCGCTGGTGGGGGTCCTGCGAGGGGCTGCCCGGCATGGCAGCGGTCAGAATGCTGGTGCTGATCCCCGCCTTGCTCATCATGCCAAGCGTGGTGTCCTCGTCCCAGTGAGCCCACCAGGGCAGCTTTTCGCGTCGCGTCAGGCCCTTGTTCTCGGCCCAGTCGATCCAGGCCGGTGCCGTGAAGTGGTGGTGTACGTCCACCCGGCCCTGCCCGGTGCTGTGGTCGCCTCGGGGCGCGTTCCCTGCCCGTCGCTCGGCACGGCCGGGAGCGCTGCTGGGGTGCTGCTCGGGCGAGGTCACGTGAATCTCCTTGGTCTGACGGGTCGGTGGGGCGGCGGGGCGACGGCGCGGTGCGTGGATGCCGGGGCGGGGGGGGTGCCGGACCGAGGCGCTATGCGCGGTGCAATACCTTCTTGAGGACCTCCCTCAAGACCTGGTGCGGATCGGCTTCGCCGTGGTCCGACTTCCATGCCACGAAGCCGTCCGGGCGCACGAGTACCGCACCGTCGTCGTGCGTGCCGTGCAGGTGCGCCCAGTCCACCCCCGGTTCCGGAAGCAGGTCGCAGTCCGCGGCGGTGCCGATGAGGTATCCGGCGAGGGGGACGTCCAGCTGTTCCGCCGCGGCGCGCGCCGCGGCGCGCCACGGGCCGCCCGCGGCACCGCTGAGGAGGGTCAGGGACTTCTCGTAGAGGTCCAGCGTGGAGATCCTCTTGCCGTTCCGCTCGACCCACATGTGGGGAGCCCGGCTGCCGAGCGCTCCGCCCAGTGCGAAGTGGCGGGGGACGACCTCGGCGGCCGGATCGCTGCCCAGGATCGACTCCGAGGCGTAGCGGTAGCACAGCGCGACGGTGAGGAGGTCGGCCGGATCGTTGTTCCGGGAGGCCGCCGCGGTGTAACCGGGATGCTGTTCCTCCACGGCCTGCTGGGAGGCGCGGAGGGTGGTGGCCAGGGCGACCGACCGGCGTTCCGGCTGATAGGTGTCCAGCAGGGCGGGGCCGGCCCAGCCGTGGAGTACGGCCGCCATCTTCCAGGCCAGATTGTGCGCGTCCTGAATTCCGGTGTTCGAGCCGAAGGCGCCCGTCGGCGGCATCTCGTGTGCCGAGTCGCCGGCCAGGAACACCCGGCCCCGGCCGTAACTGTCGGCCACTCTGTTCGCCGCGTGCCAGGGGGCCTTGCCGGTGATCTCCACATCGATGTCGGGGACACCGGCCGCGGCGCGGATATGGGCGGTGAGGCGCTGGTCGGTGAAAGCGTCCAGGGTCTCACCGCTGTCGTAGGCCCAGGGGACGTGGAAAACCCACTGCTCATCGTTGTCGACCGGCAGCAATGCGCCCTCGCCGTCGGGGTTGGTGATGTAGCAGACGACGAACCGGCGGTCGCCCACGACGTTCTTGAGGTTCTTGCTGCGGAACGTGACGCTGACGTTGTGGAACAGGGTTCCCGGGCCGGAGTGCGTAATGTCGAGGGTCTTGCGCACCGGGCTCCGGGGCCCGTCGGCGGCAATGAGGTATTCCGCGTGTACCGATTGCGACTCGCCGGTCTCCCGGTTGCGCAATTGGGCGTGGATGCCGCTGTCGTCCTGTGTGTACGAGGTGAGTTCCGTGCCGAACCGCACATCGCCGCCCTGACCGCGGGCGTACTTCAGCAGCACCGGCTCCAGGTCGTTCTGGCTGCACAGGCACCATCCGGACGGGGTGATGCTGGAGAGTGTGGAGTCGGGATCGATACGCGGGATGATCCATCGCTGCTCGTCGCCGGCGAGACTTTCCGTCTGCAGCACACCGTCGTTCCCCGAGAGCGCGGACGCCGCCCTGCGGATGTCCGGCTCGACACCCGCGGTGCGGAACAGCTCCATGGTGCGGATATTGTTTCCGCGGCCCCGCGGGTGAATGGACGTCTCCGCGTGCCGCTCGACCAGGAGGTGTTTCACCCCCAGGCGACCGAGGAACACCGAGGCGGACAGTCCGACCAGAGATCCCCCCGCAATGAGTACCGGCACGGATTCTGCAGCGCTGTCACTCATGTTCGATCCTCTGGTCGGCGTCCTGAAGGCCAGGGCTGATGGGTGCGGGTCCTGTTGGCTCAACTCTCGATCGGCGGCCATTTGACGCGCGAGTTCTGCTGCTCCGATCGGGACACCGACACGCCGGGCCCCGTTTTCCCGGCGCAGGCCCGGAGATGGCGTCCCGCGAGGCACGGGAGACCTCTCGAACGGGCTAATGCCCATGTTTCGCGTGTGACGGCCCCGGGAACTTTTCGAACGGCCCTCCGCATTCATTCCGCAGCGAATGCAGAGCCCTCTCTCCCCGAATGCAGCATTCCTCTCGGCTGCAGTTCCAGCGGCAGCCCCTACTCCAGGATGAGCCGTGACAGACGTACATGAGTCCTCAGACGCCGCAGCTGCCGCTTCCGCGTGCACGCCGGAGTTCCGCACGAACCCGCACCCCGTCTACGCCCGGCTGCGGGAGGACACTCCGGTCTGTCCGCTGCTCCCGCCGCACGGCGTGGAGACGTACCTGATCACCCGGTACGACGACGCGCGAGCCGCGCTGGCGGACCCCCGGTTCAGCAAGGACATGTACGGGGCCATGGACGCCTACCAACGGATCTTCGGCGACTCCTCGGTGGCGCTGGACGACAACATGCTGTTCTCCGACCCGCCCAAGCACACGCGGCTGCGCCGGGTCGTCAACGGCGCGCTCACCCCGCGCCGGGTGGAGGCACTGCGCCCCCGGGTGCAGGAGATCGCGGACGCGCTGCTCGACCGGTGCTCGACCACCGAACCGGTGGACCTGCTGTCCTCCTTCGCCTTCCCGCTGCCGCTCAATGTGATCTGTGAACTGCTCGGCGTACCGGAGGACGAACGCGAGCAGGCCCACACCTGGTCCGTCACGGTGGCCAAGACCGGATTCGGGCCCGAGGCGAAGAAGGCGCTCGAAGAAGCCGAGGGGAATCTGCGCAATTATCTGGTGGATCTCATCGCGCGCAAGCGGCGCAGCCCCGGCGAGGATCTGCTGAGCGCACTGATCACCGCTCAGGACCAGGACGGGGCGTTGACCGACAGCGAATTGGTCTCGACCGCCTGGGTCCTGCTCTTCGCGGGCCACAAGACCACGGCCTACCTGATCGGGAACTCCGTCTACCATCTGCTCACCCAGCAAGAGCAGCTGCGCACGGTGAAGCAGGATCCTGCCCTTTTCCCGCAGGCCATCGAGGAATTGCTGCGGTATGAAGGGTCCGTCGAGAACTCGACGTTCCGCTACGCCACCGAAGACGTCAAGATGCGCAACGTCCTCATCCCCAAGGGCGCGCTCGTGCAGATCGCCATCGCCTCCGCGAACCGGGACCCGGAGGCATTCGCCGAACCGGACCGGCTCGATCTGACCCGCGAGGGCGTGCAGAGCACGCACATCGCGTTCGGCCACGGTCCGCACTATTGCGTCGGGGCCCCGTTGGCCCGGCTCGAAATGCAGATCGCACTCACCACGCTGTTCAGCCGGTATCCCGACATCGCGATGGCCGTACCGCCGGGGGACGTGCAATGGCTCACGGTGCCCTTCCCCGCGTTCCGTGGACTGGTCGAACTGCCCGTGTCACTGGAGCCGGGCCGGGCGCGCTGACGGATGGTGTGAAGCGTGGCGCGGGCTGCGCGTAGCGGCGGGTCAGCCGGCCGAAGGGGGCCGGCGGGCCGGCGGGCGACGTCACGGCAGCCCGGCCACGGGGTCCGGCGGACCGGTCCTCAGGCGCGGACACCGACCGGTATCACCACCATCTTCGTCACCGTGCCGTCGTCCCCGACGACATCGCGTAGGTGGCGCGAGCCCATTTTGCCGGCCAGGCCCAGGCAGGCGGAGTTCTCGGCGCCGACCATGCCGTAGACCTCGGTGACCTTCAAGGTGTCGGCGGCGTAGTCCAGCAGCCCTTGCACGAGTTCGGTTCCCAGGCCCTTGCCCCAGTGGTCCCTGACGAGCGCGGCGACGGCCTCGTAGCCGTCGACGTTGCCGGTCTTCTTGATCTCCGCGTGGCCCACGTACGCGCCGCCGGACCACACGGCCCATACGTCGAACATGTTCTTCGCGTAGACGTCGGTGAGGATGGACCGGAATATCGATCGGATCTCCATTTCCGGTGATCTCTCCTGACCCATCCACCGACAGACGACTTCATCTCGGAGCAGAGCCACGAAGACCTCCTCGTCCTCGGGCCGGTAGGGGGCGAACACCAGGCGGTCGGTGTGCAGGGTAGGGGTCATGGCAGAGTCCTTCTCATTCGTGGGAACCGGGAGATCCCGGTGGCGTGAGAAACGATGCCGAGCCAGTGGGGAGCCGGCAGAAGTTCGGGGAAGTGCACCGTTCCGGAGCGGTCAGGGACCGTTCACCGGGGATGAGCGTGGAGGCGTAAGTCCTTCTTCACCGGCCGGCGGCAGAACTGCTCCGCGTTCACCGCAGCCCCCTCACCCCGTCAACGTCCTGAATTCCGCACTCAGGTACGTGTTCTGCGCGTGATGCACTCCACTGGTATAGCGCAAGAGGCCATCTTTCGTCACTAGCCAGCACCTAAACGGAATGACCGTCAATTTGGACGTACGTCAGCGTCAGTAGGGGATGACTTACGAGAGCGGTAGGAGAGCGGTATTCAGCGGAACTTCGCCACTCACTTCTCGGGAACGAGAAACGTGCGGACGGTGAATGTGCTAGCCCGAGTGCGGTGCTCGCGGGAGCAGGAGCGGGAGCAGGAGCAGGAGCAAGCTCGGTGCGGTGCCCGTGCGTTGTGTGGGGGGTGGCAGCGGTGGGCAGCCGGTGGGCCGGGCAACTCCCGGACGTGGCTGCTGACTTCAGCGTCGGTCGGTCGCGTGCGGCCATCGGCAGGACGGGCGCGCGCACGGGGCCTCCGGGGCACGGTGGCTCTCCGGGGCGTGGGGGCCGGGGGCGCTGCCTTCGGGGCCGGGCGGAGTTGCGGGGCCCGTAGGGAGGGGGCGGAGAACGCGCGGGGCGCGGCGGGCGGCCGCGCCCCGCGGGGCGGTTCAGGAGCCGGCGTTCTCCATGCGCTCACGCAGGCTGCGCGGCCGCATGTCGGTCCAGACCTCGTCGACGTAGGCGGAGCACTCGTCCTGGGTGCCCTCCTTGCCGACGGCCTGCCAGCCGGCGGGGATCTCCAGGTCGGCCAGCCACAGCGAGTACTGGTCCTCGTCGTTGCGCAGCACCTGGTAGCGGGCGTTCTCGTCCATGTCGTGCTCTCCGATCGTCGGTTGCTTCACTCGGTTGTTCACTCGGTTGTTCACTCGGTTGTTTCACTCGGTGGTGTCACACGGTGGTTGGTGCACGGTGGTTGGTGCACTCGTGGGATGCACCGAGCGGTTCATCGCGCGGCTGCGCGGGCCGGGCCGGCCGGGAGGACCGGTCCGGTTCGCCGGGCGCGCAGTCGACGACGTTCTGGGGGTCTTCGGCAGCCGGTGCGCGAAGACGGGTGCGGGAGACCGGTGAGCCGCGCGAGGGGCGGCCAACGCCGGTCTCCCCCGGGGTCACACGCTGTCCCGGGCGTGCCGGGCGATCTGGCGGAGCGCTTCGGCGAAGTCCCCGGCGACCGCCCCCACGGTCGCCTCGTCGTGGACGCCGGGGCGGTAGTGCCAGGTGAAGGCGAGCCGGCCGTCCTGCACCGCGCCGACCGCCTCCAGCAGATGGGAGCCGCCGTCGCGCGGGTCGTGGTCCTGGCCGAAGGAGCCGTGCTCGGCGCGGACGAGTCCGCCGCCGGACCCGCCCGGCCGGGCGTCCCACTGGCCCAGGTAGTTGAACACGACCTGCCCGCGGCCGGTGCGTGCGAGGCGCTCGCGCACCTCGGCGGGGCCGCGGGTGCGCAGCGCGCCGAAACCGAGGCCGTTGCCGGGGACGGCGCGCAGCTGCCGCCGGACCGACTTGACCAGGGCGCGCCAGTCCCGGGACGGACCGAGGTCGTCGCGGTCGGACACCTGGAGGCCGACCGGGTAGACGGTGGTGAACCAGCCGACCGTGCGGGAGAGGTCGACCCCCTCCAGGAGGTCCTCACGGCCGTGTCCTTCCAGGTCCACGCAAACCCGGTCGCGGCCGGTCCAGCGGGCCAGGGCCAGGGCGAGCGCGGCCAGCAGGACGTCGTTGATGCGGGTGCGGTAGGCGGTGGGGGCCGCGCGCAGCAGGGCGGTGGTGTCCGCCTCGTCCAGCGTCACGGTCACCGTGCGGGCCTGTGCGGCGGGCGCGGCACCGGCGTGATCGACCGGGAGGGGGGCGGGGGCCACCGCGTCCTGCCAGTACGGCAGTTCGTGGTCCAGGCCCCCTTCGGCGACGTAGGCGGCGAGGCCCCGCGCCCAGTCCCGGAATGCGGTCGTGCGCTCGCCGAGGGACACGGCCTTGCCCTGTACGGCCTGCTGGTAGGCGGTCTCCAGGTCGTCCTGGAGGATGCGCCAGGACACGCCGTCGATGACCAGGTGGTGGGCCACCAGGAACAGGAAGGCGGGGCGGTCCGGACCGCCGGTGAAGAGTGCCGCCCGCAGCAGGGGGCCCCGGGCGATGTCGAAGCCCGCGTGGAGGTCGTCGGCGGCCTTCTCCATGGCCGCGTCGGCCGCCTCGGGCGGCAGGCCGGTCAGGTCGTGGCGGGTCAGTACGCGCGGGTCGGTGGTCGGCGGCGGGTTGTGCTGGCGCCGGCGGCCACCGTCCTCGGTGAAGCGCATCCGCAGCGCGTCATGGTGGGTCAGGAGCGCGGCCAGGGCGGTCTCCAGGGCCGGGATGTCGGGTGCGCCGTCGAGTTCGAGGAGCACCGACTGGTTGAAGTGGTGGGGGTTGGCCCGGGGGGTGGCGAAGAACCAGTCCTGGATGGGGGTGAGCGGCAGGTCGCCGGTCACCGGGCCGTGGTCGGAGCGCTCGGGTTCGGTGGTGACGACGGTCGCCAGCGTGGCCACCGTCTGGTGGGTGAACAGGTCCTTGGTGGCCAGGTGCAGTCCGGCCCGGCGCAGCCGGGAGACCACCTGCATGCTGAGGATCGAGTCGCCGCCGAGGTCGAAGAAGTTGTCGTCGGCCCCCACCGTGTCGAGGCCGAGGACATCGGCCCAGATCTGGGCGATCCGGCGTTCGGTGTCGGTGCGCGGGGCGACATGGGTGGCGGTGGAGCCGGACACCGGCTCGGGGTCGGGAAGGGCGCGGCGGTCGGTCTTTCCGTTGGGGGTGAGCGGGAGTGCGGCCAGCGGGACGAACACCGACGGCACCATGTGCGGCGGGAGGCTCGCGGCCAGGAAGTCGCGCAGCGCGGGGACGGGCAGCGGCTCCGCCGTCCCGGCGGCCGGGACGACATAGGCGACCAGACGTCCGGGGCCGGCCGGGCCGGTGGCGCGGACGGCGACCACGGCGTCGCGCACCTGTGGGCTGCGCCGCAGCGCGCTCTCGATCTCGCCGGGCTCGATGCGGAAGCCGCGCACCTTGACCTGGTCGTCGGCGCGTCCGGCGTAGCGCAGTTCGCCGTCGGCGCCCCAGCGCACCAGGTCGCCGGTGCGGTACATCCGGCTGCCCGGGGCGGCGAACGGGTCGGCGACGAAGCGGGCCGCGGTGAGCCCCGGGCGGGCCAGGTAGCCGCGGGCGAGTCCGGCGCCGGCCACGTACAGCTCACCGGTCACCCCGACCGGTACGGGGCGCAGGGCGGCGTCCAGGACGTAGGCCCGGGTGTTGTCGACGGGGCGGCCGATGGGCGGCGCGCCGGCCTCCGGGGCCAGCGGGCCGGTCCAGGTGGCGACCACGGTGGCCTCGGTGGGGCCGTAGGAGTTGATCATGCGGCGGCCCGGGGCCCAGCGCTCCACCAGATCGGCGGGGCAGGCCTCGGCGCCGACGATCAGGGTGCGCAGCTCCGGCAGGGCGTCGGCGGTCCCGGGCGGCACGGTGGCCAGTGCCGCGGGCGGGATCAGGGTGTGGGTGATGCGGCGCTCGGCGAGCACCCCGGCGAGGCGTTCGCCGAGCAGCGGCCCCTCCTCCCCCGCGATCAGCGTCGCCCCCGCGAGCAGGGAGATGCTCAGCTCCAGGAAGGAGGCGTCGAAGCTGGGCGAGGCGAACTGCAGGACGCGGTCGCCGGGTTGTACGTCGTAGCGGGCCGCGGCGGCCGAGACGAAGCCGGCCAGTCCGGCGTGGGTGACGACCACCGCCTTGGGGGTGCCGGTCGAGCCGGAGGTGTAGATGACGTAGGCGGGGTGGCCGGTCCGCAGCGGCGCGCGGCGGTCCCGGTCGGTGGGTGCCGCATCCGGGCCGTCGGCGCTCCAGACGGCCTCCGGGTCGTCGAGGACGATGGCTGCCGCGGAGTCGCGGACCATGAAGTCCCGCCGCTCGGCCGGGTAGGCCGGGTCCACGGGCAGGAACGCGCCGCCGGCCTTCGCCACGGCCAGCTGTGCCACGGTCATCTCCGCCGAGCGGGGCAGTGCCAGGGCCACCAGGCGCTCGGGGCCGACGCCTTGGGCGATCAGCCGGTGGGCCAGCCGGTTGGCCGCGCTCTCCACCTCGGCGAAGGTCAGCTCGCGTGCGCCCTGTACGAGCGCCACCGCGTCGGGGGTCCGGTCGGCCTGCCGCTGGAACAGCTCGGGCAGGGTGGCCGGGGGCACCGGGCGCACGGCGCCCTGCCGGTCGGTGAGCAGGCGCCGCAGTGCGTCGGCGGGTGCCAGGGGCAGGGCGCCGAGCGGGCGGTGGGGGTCGTCGGCGATGCCGGTCAGCAGGGTGGTGAGCTGGTCGGCCATCCGCCGGGCGGTGTCGGGGTCGAAGAGGTCGGTGTTGTAGGTGAGCAGGCCGTGGAGGGCGCCGGAGTCCGTTTCGGCGAATTCCAGGGTGAGGTCGAAAGCGGCGTCATCGCGGTCCGCTTCGATGTCGCTCACCTGGAGGCCGGGCAGGTCCATCTCGTCGCCGGGCGCGTTCTGGAGCACCACCATGGCCTGGAAGAGCGGGGTGCGGCTGGTGTCGCGGGCGGGCTGGACCTCGTCCACCACCCGCTCGAACGGCACGTCCTGGTGCGCGAAGGCGTCCAGCACGGTGGTGCGGACGTCCGCGAGGAACGCGGGGAAGTCCTGTGCGGGGTCGACCGTCGAGCGCAGGACCAGGGTGTTGACGAAGAAGCCGATCAGCCGCTGGGTCTCGGCGCGATCGCGGCCCGAGGTCACGGTGCCGACCGCGATGTCCTGCTGTCCGGACAGCCGCGCGAAGAGCGTCTGGGCCGCGGCGAGAAGCGTCATGAACAGGGTGGTCCGCCGGGACCGGCCGAACTCCCGCAGCCGCTCGGCCGTCTCCGGCGGCAGCACGAGGCCCGTGGTCGCGCCGTTTCTGCTCTGCACGGCCGGGCGCGGCCGGTCGGCGGGCAGCTGGAGGGGCTCGGCCCCGCTCAACCGCTCCTTCCAGTAGTGCAGTTGGTTGTCGGCCGCCGGGCCGGTGCGTGCGGTCCGCTGCCAGTGTGCGACATCGGCGTACTGCACCGGCAGCGGGGGCAGCGCGGCCGGTGTGCCGTGCAGCGCGGCCCGGTAGAGGTGGGAGAGGTCGCCGGTGAGGACGCCGGTCGACCAGCCGTCGGTGATGATGTGATGGAGCGTCAGGGTCAGGACGTGGTGGTCGTCGGCGAGCCGGACCAGTCCGGCGCGCAGCAGGGGGCCGGAGCGCAGGTCGAAGGGGCGGGTGCGCTCCTCGGCCAGCAGTCGCTCCAGCGCGACCGGGCGGCCGGCGGCGGGCAGTGCGGTCAGGTCGTGCAGCGGCAGGGGGACCTCCGACGGCGCATGGACGATCTGGACGCCCTGGCCTTCCACGCTGTCGAAGGTGGTCCGCAGCGACTCGTGCCGGGCCGCCAGCGCCGTCAGGGCGGTGGCGAGCGCGGTGGTGTCGAGCCGGCCGCGCAGCCGCAGGGCGAGCGGGGTGAGGTACTCGGTGCTCTCCGGGGTGAACGCGTCGAGGAACCACAGGCGTTGCTGGGCGAAGGACAGCGGCAGCGGGGTGTTCCGGTCCACGGGGAGGAGGGCGCCGCCGTCCTCGGCGGGCGTGTCCCCCGCGGTGAGCAGCGCGGCGAGGGCGGCCGGGGTGGGATGGGTGAACACCGCCCGCGGGGTCAGCTCGGTGCCGAACGTCTCCGTCAGCCGGGAGGTGAGCCGGATGCTCAGGATGGAGTCGCCGCCCAGCGCGAAGAAGTCGTCCTCCACCCCGACCCGTGCCAGGCCGAGGACCTCGGCCCAGACCTCGGCGGTGCGGCGTTCGGCCTCGGTGCGCGGGGCGACCGGCTCCGGCCGGTCCGTGGCGTCGGCCGGGGCGGGCAGCGCCGAGCGGTCCACCTTGCCGTTGGTGCTCAGCGGCAGCGCCGCCAGGGGTACGAACGCCGTCGGGACGAGGTAGTCGGGCAGGGTGTCGCGGGCGTGGCCGCGCAGCTCCAGGGGGTCGAGCCCGTCGTGGCCGACCACGTAGGCGACCAGGTGCCGGGCTCCGGGCCGGTCCTCGCGGGCCACGACGGCGACGTCCGCGACGCCCGGGTGGGCGGCGAGCGCCGCCTCGACCTCGCCGGGCTCGACGCGGAAGCCGCGGATCTTGACCTGGTCGTCGGCGCGGCCGAGGAACTCCACGGTGCCGTCGGGCCGTCGGCGGGCGAGGTCCCCGGTGCGGTACATCCGGGCGCCGGGGGGTCCGGACGGATCCGCGACGAAGCGGTCCGCGGTGGCTCCGGGGCGGCCGAGGTAGCCGCGGGCCACGCCCTCGCCGGCCAGGAAGAGTTCGCCCGCGGTGCCCGGCGGGACCGGGCGCATCCGGGGGTCGAGGACGTGGACGCGCATGTCGTCCAGCGGGTGGCCGATGGGTACCGCGGCGGGGACCGCGGCGGCGTCGGTCATGGCGAAGGACGTCGCGAAGGTCGTGGTCTCGGTCGGGCCGTAGCCGTCCACCACGGTCAGACCGGGGCAGGCGGACAGCACCCGGCGCACGGCGGCGGCCGGGACCACGTCGCCGCCGGTCCACACCTGGCGCAGCCCCGCGAAGCAGTCCGGCGCGTCCTGGGACAGCAGCCGGAACAGCCCGGCCGTCAGCCACAACGCCGTCAGCTCTCCCCCGGCGGCCAGCCGCCGCAGGAGCGAGGCGTCCACCGGTCCGGGCGGTGCGACCACGATCCGGCCGCCGTTCAGCAGCGGCGCCCAGACCTCGAAGGTGGCGGCGTCGAAGGCCACCGGCGAGTGGAGCAGCACCCGGGCGAAGCCGGGACCGGCGAACCGGCTGTCGGTGGCGAGCGCCGCCACGTCGCGGTGGCGCACCCCGACCGGCTTGGGGGTGCCGGTCGACCCGGAGGTGAACATCACGTACGCCAGCCGGTCCGGGTCGGCGGGCGGCAGCGCCGGCTCCCCGGACGGGGCGTCGGTGCGTGCGGCGGTGACGTCCTCGGCGGTGAGCCGTGCCGTCACCCCCGCCTGGTCGAGCAGCATCCGGCGGCGTTCCGCGGGGGCCCGGCCGTCCACGGGCAGGTAGGCGCCGCCCGCCTTGAGCACGGCGAGCTGGGCTACCACGAGCGCGGCCGAGCGGTCCATGAGCAGGGCGACCCGGTCCTCGGCGGCCAGGCCGCCGGCCAGCAGCCGGTGGGCCACCCGGTCCGACCAGTCGGCGAGCTGATGGTAGGTCAGCTCTGTGCCGTCGTGGTCGGTGAGCGCGGGCGCGTCCGGGGTGCGGCGCACCTGTGCGGCGAACCGGTCCACGGGCGAGCCGCCCGGGACGTGGCGCGCGGGGGTGTTCCACCGGCGCAGTACCGCGCGGTCGGCGTCGGTGAGCAGGTCGAGGTCGTCCAGGGACCGGTCGGTGCCGTCGGCGACCGCGGTCAGCAGGGTCTCCAGGCGGTCGGCGGCCCGCTCCACGTTCGCCCGGTCGAACAGCGCCCCGTCGTAGGCGAGGTCGAAGCCGAGGCGGTCGGCGAGGTAGGCGCGCAGGCACAGCGGGAAGGTGGTGGCGTCCTCGGCGCGCACGTCCTGGATGCGGATGCCCGCGCCGGTGGCGGCCGCCTCGTCGAAGGGGTAGTTCTCGAAGACCACCATGCTGTCGAACAGCGCCTCGCCCGGGGGGAGTTCGCCGAGGGACTGGATGCGGGCGAGCGAGACGAAGTCGAAGCGCCGCGAGTCGCTCTGCTGCTCCTGAAGATCGCGCAGCCAAGGCAGGACGCCCTGGGTCCCGTCGATCAGGGCACGGGTCGGGACGGTGTTGATGAACATGCCGACCATGGCCTCCACGCCCGGCAGTTCGGCCGGGCGGCCGGAGACCGTGGTGCCGAACACGACGTCCTGGCGGCCGCTGTAGCGGGCCAGCAGCAGCGCCCAGGCGCCCTGGACCACCGTGTTGACGGTCAGTCCGCTGCGCCGGGCCGTCGCGCGCAGCCGCTCGGAGACCTCGGGGGTGAGCTCCAGGTGCACCAGGGCGCCCGAGCGGGCACGGTGCGCCTCGACGGGCTGTCGGTCATAGGGCAGCGGGGTGCGGGCGGTGAACCCGGCGAGGGTGTCCGTCCAGTGCCGCTCGGCCTCCTCCTGGTCCTGCGCGGCCAGCCACTGCAGGAAGTCCCGGAACGGGCGGCGGGCCGGCGGCCGGACGGTGCGGCCCTCGACGGCCGCCGCGTACTGCGTGCACACGTCGGCGAAGAGCTGTCCGGTGCTCCAGCCGTCGAGCATCAGGTGGTGCGAGGACCACACCAGCACGATCTCGTCGCCGGGCAGTGCCGCCACCGCGATCCGGGTCAGCGGTGCGCGGGTCACGTCCAGGCCGGCCGCCCGGTCCTCGGCGAGCAGTTCCTCGAGCGCGCGGTCGCGGCCGTCGGGGGTCAGGGTCCGCCAGTCGTGGTGGGTGACGGGCAGGACGGCGTGCCGGTGCACGACCTGCACCGGGTCGGGCAGGCCCTGCCAGTGGACGCTGCTGCGCAGCGCCGGGGTGTGGTCGGCGACTCTCTGCCAGGCCGCGGCGAACGCCTGCGGGTCGGCGACCCCGGCGATCCGCAGGGCGACCTGGTCGAAGTAGGCACCCGCGTCGTCGACCAGCCCGTGGAAGAGCATGCCGGCCTGCAGCGGGGTGAGCGGGTGGATGTCCGCCACGTCCCGCCCGTCGCCCGCGACCAGGTCCACCTGGCGCTGGTCGAGCCCGGCGAGCGGGAAGTCGGACGGGGTGCGCCCGCCGGTGTCCGGCCGGGCGCAGTGCGCGACGATCTCGGCGAGCGCGGCGAGGGTGTCCTCGGCGAGGCGGCGCACGGTGGACTCGTCGTAGCGTGCGGGCGGGTAGGTCCAGCCGAGTTCGAGCCGGCCGTCCTGGACGACGCCCGTCACGTCGAGCAGGTAGGTGCGCTCCTCGCCGGGGTCGGTGTCCGCTCCGGCGGGCGGCAGGGCGGCGCGGAAGAGTCCGTCGCCGGCCGGCCCGTCGCCGGCGGAGATGTCCCACTGGCCGTGGTAGTTGAAGCCGATCTGCGGGGACGGCGCGTCGGGCAGGGTGCCGACGAGGTGGCGCAGCGCGCCGTAGCTCAGGCCCTTCAGCGGTACGGCGCGCAGCTGTTCCTTGACGGACCGTACGGTCTCGCGCCAGTCGGCGTCCGGGGCGACGGTCAGGGCGAGCGGGAATTCGGCGGTGAACCAGCCGACGGTGCGCGACAGGTCCAGGTCGTCGAAGAGGTCCTCGCGGCCGTGGCCCTCGACGCCGAGGAGCACGGTGTCCCGGCCGCTCCAGCGGGCCAGGGTGCGGCCGAGGGCGCTCAGCAGGATGTCGTTGACCTGGGTGCGGTAGACGTCCGGGACCCGGCGCAGCAGGGCGTCGGTCTCGGCGCGGCCCAGGCTCACGGTGAGCGTGGCGGCCTCGCCGTGGGTGTTGCCGCCCTCCCGGTCGGTGGGGAGGCCGGCGGGGGCCGCGCAGGTGCCGGTCCAGTACGCCAGGTCGCCGTCGAGGGCGCCGGAGCGGGTGTGCCGCGTGAGGCGGGCCGCCCAGTGCCCGTAGCCGCTGCTCGCCGGGGGCAGACCGGCCGGCCGCCCGGCGGCGGCGTTGCGGTAGGCGGTCTCCAAATCGCCCAGCAGGATGCGCCAGGACACCCCGTCGACCGTCAAGTGGTGGACGGTGAGCAGGAGTTGTGCGGCACGGCCGGGGCCGCGGTCGAAGTACAGGACCTGTACGACCCGGCCCTCGGTGACGTCGAGGGAGACCTGGGCGGCGGCGGCCGCGCGCTGGGCGGCCTCCTCCTGGGCCGGCTCGTCGAGTCCGGTCAGGTCGTGACGGGCGAAGACCTCGCCGGGGGCGGCGGGCAGCACCTCCTGGTGCCAGGCGCCGCCGGTGCGGCTGAAGCGGGTGCGCAGTGCCTCGTGGTGGGCCACCAGGGCGTCGGTGGCCTGCCGCAGCGCCGCCTCCGCGCAGTCGGGGGCCAGTTCGAGCCGGTGGGTCATGGTGAAGCGCAGCGCGTCGCCGGGGCGGCGGCCGTCGAGGTACCAGTGCTGGATGGGGGTGAGCGGGGCCGGCCCGGTGGGGGCCGGGGCGGCCCCGTCGGGCGGCGGGGTCACGGAGCCGGTGCGCAGGGCGAGTTCCGCGATGGTCTGGTGGCGGAAGACGTCCTTGGAGGTGAGGGCGAGTCCGGCCCGGCGGGCCCGGGAGACGATCTGGATGCTGAGGATCGAGTCGCCGCCCAGGGCGAAGAAGTTGTCCTCGACTCCGACGCGGGGGATGCCGAGCACCTCCGCCCAGATGCCGGCGAGGCAGCTCTCGGTGTCGTTGCGCGGGGCCACGTGGCAGGTCGCGGTGTCCGGCTGGGCCGGGGGCTCGGGCAGGGCGCGCCGGTCGGTCTTGCCGCTGCTGGTCCGCGGTACCCGCTCCAGCGCGACGAACGCCGCGGGGACCATGTAGTCGGGCAGGCTGCGGCGCAGATGGACGCGCAGCTCCTCGGCCGGGGGTGTCCGCTCCCCGGCGGGGACCACGTAGGCCACCAGCCGTGCCCGGCCGTCGTGTTCCCGCGCCACCACCACGGTGTCGGTGACCTCGGGGTGGGCCAGGAGGGCCGCCTCGATCTCGCCGGGCTCGATGCGGAAGCCCCGGATCTTGACCTGCTCGTCGGTGCGCCCCAGGAACTCCAGCAGCCCGCGGGCGTCGTGGCGGGCGCGGTCGCCGGTGCGGTACATCCGGGTGCCGGGCGGGCCGAACGGGTCGGCGAGGAAGCGGCCGGCGGTGAGCCCGGGCCGCCCCAGGTAGCCGCGGGTGACCTGGGCGCCGGCGAGGTACAGCTCGCCGGGCACCCCGGCCGGCACCGGCCGCAGCAGCCCGTCGAGCACATAGGCGCGCAGGTTGCGGCCCGGCCGGCCGATGACGGGGCGCTCGTCGTGGTCGGTGAAGCGGCCGTAGACGGCGTCGACGGTGCACTCGGTGGGGCCGTAGACGTTGTACGCGGTGACGCCGGCGGTCTCCCGCAGCTCCCGCCACAGCGGCGTGCCGACGGCCTCGCCGCCCACCATGACGACGCGGGGGCGGTGGCCCCCGCCGGTGAACAGTCCGGCGGCCATCAGCTCGTGCAGGAAGGACGGGGTCACATTGACGCAGTCCAGGCGGTGCGCGGCGACCTGCGCGACGAACGCGGCCGGGTCCAGGCGGACGTCCTCGTCGATGAGGTGGACCTGCTGGCCCAGCGCCAGCAGCAGCGGGCCCTCCCACGAGGTGTCGAAGGAGAAGGCGGCGCTGAGCGCGAAGCGCAGCTGCCGTCCGCCGGTGGCGTGCGGTGCCACGAGCCCGGCCTGATGGTCGTGGCAGAGGTTGACCAGCTGGCGGTGTTCGACGGCGACGCCCTTGGGCCTGCCGGTGGAGCCGGAGGTGTAGTTGAGGTACGCGGTATGGGCGCCGCACAGCGGCGAGAGGCGGTCGGCGTCGGTGGGGTTGTGGGTGGGCAGCCCGTCCAGGGGGGCCTCGCGCAGCGTGCCGGGCGTCAGGACGGTCTGCGGCGCGGCGTCGGCGAGCAGGAACGCGAGGCGCTCCTCGGGCAGGTCCGGGTCGATGGACAGCTGGGTGCCGCCCGCCTTGAGGACGGCGAGGAGGGCCACCAGCATGTCCGAGGTACGCGGCAGCCGGACGGCGACCACCCGCTCCGGGCCGACGCCGAGGCCGATGAGGTGGTGGGCCAGCCGGTTGGCGCGGGTGTTCAGGGTGGCGAAGTCGAGGGTGGCGTCCCGTGCCACCAGGGCCGTGGCGTGCGGGGTACGGGCGGCCCGGTCCTCGAACAGCGCGGTGAACGTGGTGTCCGGTACGGGCAGCGGCTCGCCCTGCCACTCCTGAAGCACCTGCCGGCGCTCCGCGTCGGACTGCAGCGGCAGTGCGCCCACCGTCCGTCCGGGGTCGTCCGCGACCGCCTCCAGCAGCAGCCGGAGCCGGCCGGCCACCCGCTCGACGGTGGCGGCGTCGAAGAGGTCGGTGTTGTACTCCACGAAGGCGGTGAGGCCGCCGTCGCGCTCGACGAAGTCGAAGCCGAGGTCGAAGGTGGCGTTGCGGACCGGCGGCTGGATCGTCTCGACGTCGAGGCCGGGCAGCCGCGGCGCCTCGCCGCCCAGGTTGTGCAGCGCCACCATGACCTGGAAGAGGGGGGTGCGGCTGGTGTCGCGCTCCGGCTGGAGGACGTCCACGAGCCGTTCGAAGGGCACGTCCTGGTGGGCGAAGGCGTCCAGCACGGTGCCGCGCACGTCCGCGAGCAGTGCGCTGAACGGACGGTCCGCGGGTACCCGGCTGCGCAGCACCAGGGTGTTCACGAACATCCCGGCCAGGTGCTCCAGTTCGGGGCGTTCCCGTCCGGAGGCCACGGTGCCGACCGCGATGTCCTCCTGGCCGGCCCAGCGGGCGAGGAGGACCTTGCAGGCCGCGAGCAGCGTCATGTACAGGGTGGCGTCGGCGCGGCGGCCCGTCTCCCGCAGGCGCTCGGTCAGCCCGGCGGGCAGCGAGAACTCCAGCAGCGCGCCGTTCTTGGTGCGCACCGCGGGCCGCGGCCGGTCGGTCGGCAGTTCCAGCGGGGTCACCTCGGCCAACTGCGTGGTCCAGTAGGCGAGTTGCTCCTCGGCCTCGGCGGTGCGCGCGCGCTGCCAGACCGCGTAGTCGGCGTACTGGACGGGCAGCGGGGGCAGGTCGGGGCGGCGGTCGTCCAGGGCCGCCGCGTACAGCTCGCCCAGGTCCCGGCCCAGCACGGCGGTGGACCAGCCGTCGGTGACGATGTGGTGCATGGCCAGGGTCAGCACGTGCTCGTCGTCGGCGAGGCGGATCAGCCGGGTGCGCAGCAGCGGCCCGGTTCCCAGGTCGAAGGGGGTGGCGCCCTCATGTGCCAGCAGCTCGTCGAGCGCGGCGCCGCGGGCCTGCGGCGGGGTGGCCGACAGGTCGTGCCGCGGCAGGTCCACCGGGGCGGGGGCGTGCACCTGCTGGTGGGCGCGGCCGTCCTGTGCGGCGAAGGTGGTGCGCAGGGGTTCGTGCCGGGCCACCAGGGCGTCCAGGGCGGTGCGCAGGGCGGCCTCGTCGAGGTGGCCGCGCAGCCGCAGGACGAAGAAGGTCAGGTACTCGGTGCTGTCCGGCTCGAAGCGGTCCAGGAACCACAGGCGCTGCTGGGCGTACGACAGCGGCACCGCGGCGGCGCGGTCGGCCGCCGCAATCGCGGCGGCCGGCGCCGTGCGGCCCTCTGCCGGGCCGGGCAGGGCGGCGGCGAGCGCGGCCACGGTGGGGTGGGTGAACAGCAGGCGGGGCGAGACCTCGGCGCCGAGGGCGGCGCGCAGCCGGGAGGTGACACGGATGGCGAGGATCGAGTCGCCGCCCAGCGCGAAGAAGTTGTCCTCCGTACCCACCTCCCCGGCCTCCAGGACCTCGGCCCACACCCGGGCGACCAGGCGCTCGGCCTCGGTGCGCGGGGCGGTGCGGTCCTCGCCGGCGGCGTAGCCGTCGCGGCCGGGGGCGGGCAGCGCCCGGCGGTCGAGCTTGCCGTTGACGGTCAGCGGCAGCGCGTCCAGGGCGACATAGGCGGCCGGCACCATGTGCGACGGGAGGGTGCGCTCCAGGTGGGCACGGAGTGCGGCGGCGGGCGGCGGGGCGTCCTGGCCGGTGCCCACGACGTGGGCGACCAGCCGCCGCACGCCGGGGGTGTCTTCGCGGACGCCGACCACGGCAGCGCCGATGCCGGGGTGGGCGTGCAACGCGGCCTCGATCTCGCCCAGTTCGATGCGGAAGCCGCGGATCTTGACCTGCTGGTCGGCGCGGCCGAGGTACTCCAGGGTGCCGTCGGGCCGCCACCGCGCGCGGTCACCGGTGCGGTACATCCGGGTGCCGGGCGGGCCGAAGGGGTTGGCGACGAACCGCGCGGCGGTCAGGCCCGGGCGGTGCAGATAGCCGCGGGCCAGTCCCTCCCCCGCGACGTACAACTCGCCGACGGCGCCGTGCGGCACCGGGGCGAGGTCGCCGTCCAGGACGTGGACGCGCAGGTCGGGGATGCCGGAGCCGATGGCGCTGGCGGTGGCTCCGGTCACGGTGGCGCGGTCGAGCGGGGCGTAGGAGACATGCACGGTGGTCTCGGTGATGCCGTACATGTTGACCAGGGCGGGTGCGGTGTCGGGGTGGCGCGCGTACCAGTCGGTCAGCCGGGCCAGGTCCAGTGCCTCGCCGCCGAAGATCACCGTGCGCAGGGCCAGGCGCGCGCCGGTGGCGGGGTGTTCGGCGTCCGCGCGCATCAGGGGGTAGAACGCGGAGGGCGTCTGGTTGAGCACCGTGACCCGTTCGTCCGCCAGCAGGCGCAGGAACTCCTCGGGGGCCCGCGCGGTGTCGTGCGGGACGACGACGAGCCGGCCGCCGTGCAGCAGCGCGCCCCAGATCTCCCAGACGGAGAAGTCGAAGGCGTAGGAGTGGAAGAGCGTCCACACGTCGTGCTCGTCGAAGCCGAACCAGTGGCGGGTGCGGGAGAACAGCCGCACCACGTTGGCGTGCGGGACGACCACGCCCTTGGGCAGGCCGGTGGAGCCCGAGGTGTAGATGACGTAGGCGGGGGTCTCCGGCAGCGGGCGGCGGGCCGTTTGCGGGCCGGTGGCGGGGCGCCGGGCCAGGTCGTCGCGGACCGCGGGGTCGTCGAGCAGCAGCCGGGGTGCGGTGGTGGCGGTGAGCCGGCCGGTGACGGCGGTGGTGGTCACCAGCAGGGCCGGGTCGGCGTCGGTGAGCAGGTGGGCGATGCGGCCGGCGGGCAGCTCGGGGTCGACGGGGAGGTAGGCGGCGCCGGTCTTCAGCACCGCCACGATCGCCACGAGCAGCTCCGCCGAGCGGGGCAGGGCGAGCGCCACGAAGCGCTCGGGGCCGGCTCCGTACTCGGCCAGCCGGTGGGCCAGCCGGCCCGCCCGCGCGTCGAGTTCGGCGTAGGACAGAGCGGCGCCCGCGCAGGTCACGGCGGTGGCGTCGGGGGTACGGGCGGCCTGCGCCTCGAAGAGGTCCACCAGGGTCGCCGCGGGCCGGCCGTGCTCGCTGCCGTTCCAGTCGACCAGCATCCGCCGGCGTTCCCCGGCGGTCGTCCACGCCAGGTCGCGCAGCGGGCGGTCCGCGTCGGCGGCCAGTTCCGCGAGCAGCAGGCACAGCCGGTCGGCGAGCGTACGGACGGTGGCGGCGTCGAAGAGGTCGGGGTCGTAGGCGAGGTCGAAGCCGAGACGGTCGCTGTGGTGGGCGCGCAGCACCAGCGGGAAGTTGGTCGCGTCCCGGGAGGTGACCTGCGCGAGGCGCACCCCGGCGCCGGACGTCCGGGCCTCGTCGAAGGGGTAGTTCTCGAAGGCGACCATGCTGTCGAACAGGGCGGTGCCGGCCGGTACGTCGCTGAACGAGGTGAGCTGCGCCAGCGAGACGGCCTCGAAGCGCCGGGACTCGGACTGGGCATCCTGGAGCTCGCGCAGCCAGGCGGTGGCGGTGCGCCGCCCGTCGACCCGTACCCGGGTGGGCAGGGTGTTGATGAACATCCCCACCATCGACTCGACGCCGGGCAGGGTGTCCGGACGGCCGGAGACGGTGGTGCCGAACACCACGTCCGGCTCCCCGCTGTAGCGGGCCAGCAACAGCGCCCAGGCACCCTGGACCACCGTGTTGAGGGTCAGTCCGCCGCGCCGCGCGGTGTGCAGCAGCTCCGTGGAGCGCTCGGCGGACAGGCTCACCGCCAGCACCTCGGCGGAGCGGGCCCGGTGGGCTTCGCGGGGCGGGCGGTCGCAGGGCAGCGGCGTCGGGGTGGCGAAGCCGGCGAGGACGGCGCGCCAGTGCTCCTCGGCCTCGCGGCCGTCGGCGCCGGCCAGCCAGCGGACGTAGTCGCCGAAGGGACGGCGGACGGGCGGCGCCGGTTCGCGGCCGGCGACGAGCGCGGCGTACTCCTCGCAGACCTCGGTCAGCACCTGGGCCAGGCTCCAGCCGTCCAGGATCAGATGGTGCGAGGTCCACAGCAGCCGCAGCGCCCCGCCGCTCAGCTGGATCAGGGTGAGCCGCATCAGCGGGGGTGTGCCGAGGTCCAGGCCGCGTGCCAGGTCCTCGGCCTGGAGCCGGGCGAGTTCGGCGCTCTGCCGCTCCGCGTCCGCCGCGCGCAGGTCGACGTGGACGACGGGCACGGTCGCGCGGCGGTGCACCACTTGCAGCGGTACGGGCACGCCCTCCCAGACGACCGAGGTGCGCAGCACCGGCGTCCGGTCGGCCACCCGCTGCCAGGCCAGGGCGAACGCCCGCGGGTCGGCCACCCCGTCCAGCAGCAGGGAGGCCTGGTCGAGGTAGACGTCGTCCGCGCCGCCCACCAGGCGGTGGAAGAGCATGCCCTCCTGGAGCGGGGTCAGCGGGTAGAGGTCCTCGATGCCGCGCCCGTCGCCGGCCAGCCGGTCCACACCGGCCTGGTCGAGGCGGGCCAGCGGGAAGTCGGAGGGGGTGCGGCCGCCGGCGTCCGGCCGGGCGCAGTGGGCGGCGAGCGCGGTCAGGGCGCGGACCGTGCCGTCCGCCAGGTTCCCCACCGTGCTCGCGTCGTGCACCTGGTCGCTGTAGTGCCAGGTGAGTTCCAAGGCGCCGTCGGCCACCACGGCCGAGACGTCCAGCAGGTGGTCGAGGACCTCATCGGCGGCCAGGTCGCGCCCGGGGACCTCGCCGGCGGGGGTGAAGTCGCCGCCGTCCGCGCTCTCCCACTGGCCGTGGTAGTTGAAGCAGACCTGAGGCAGCGGCACCTCGCGCAGGGCGCGGGCGGCCGGGTCGGGTGAGCCCAGGCGGGCGAGCGCCTCGTAGCCGAGACCGCGCCGGGGGACGGCGCGCAGCGCTTCCTTGACCGCCTTGAGCGTGGCGCCCCAGTCCGGCTCGTGCGACGGGCCGGCCGGGGTGAGCGTCACGGGGTACTGAGTGGTGAACCAGCCGACGGTCCGGGACAGGTCGGCGCCGTCGCCGGCCGCGGCGGCCGCCTCGTCGGTGTCGTGGAGGTCCTCGCGCCCGTGCCCCTCCAGGGCCACGGTGACCCGGTCGGTGCCCGCCCAGTCGGCGAGCACCCGGCCCACCGCGCTGAGCAGCACATCGTTGATCTGGGTCCGGTACACGCCGGGCACCCGGCGCAGCAGCGCCTCGGTGGTGTCGCGGTCGAGGCGGGTGCGGACGGTGCGGACCGATCCGGCCAGCGGGGTGCCGGGGCGGTCGGCCGGCAGCGGGGTGCGCGCCGCCCCGGTCTCGGCCTGCCAGTACGCCAGGTCGCCGTCCAGCAAGCCGTCCTTGACGTGGCGGGAGAGGGCGGTGGCCCAGGTGGTGAACGGGGTGGTGGCGGGCTCCGGCACCACCGGCTCGCCGGCGGCCGCCTGGTGGTAGGCGCGCTCCAGGTCGGTGAGCAGGATGCGCCAGGAGACGCTGTCCACGGCGAGGTGATGGGCCGTCAGGAAGAGCTGTGGCCGGTCGCCGGGGTCGGGCAGGAACAGCGCGGCGCGCAGCAGCGTGCCGGTGGCGAGGTCGAGGGCCTCGCGGGCGGCGTCGGCGGCCGCGGTGCGCGCGGCGTCCCGGGCGGCGCCGGTGGTCCCGGACAGGTCGTGCCGGGTCAGCAGGCCGGGGGCGACGGGCGCGCCGGGGTGCTGCTGCCAGGTGTCGCCGGTGCGGACGAACCGGGTGTGCAGCGCCGGATGGTGGGCGGTCACGGCGTGCAGGGCCCGCTCCAGGGCGTCCCGGTCGAGGTCGCGGGGCAGGTCGAGCAGCAGCGACATGGTGAAGTGCCGCAGCGGTCCATGGGTGGCGAAGAACCACTCCTGGATGGGGGTGAGCGGGGCCGGCCCGGCGTCCTCGGGCTGCCGGGGCGCGGGCAGCGGGGCGCTGCGCCGGTCCACGGCCGCGGCCAGTTCGGCGACGGTCTGGTGCTGGAAGACGTCCCGGGAGGTCAGGTGCAGGCCGGCGGCGCGGGCCCGGGAGACCGCCTGGATGCTGAGGATCGAATCGCCGCCCAGCTCGAAGAAGTTGTCGCCGACGCCCACCCGCTCAAGGCCCAGCACCGCGGACCAGATCCCGGCCAGGGTCCGTTCGGCGGGGGTGCGCGGGGCCACGAACTCCTGTGCGCGGGGGGCCGCGTCGAGGTCGGGGGCGGGCAGTGCGCGGCGGTCCAGCTTGCCGCTGCTGTTCAGCGGCAGGACGTCGAGGACGACGAAGGCGGCGGGCACCATGTGGCCGGGCAGCGCGCGCTGGAGGGCGGCCCGCAGCTCGGCGGCGTCGGGCGGCCCGTCCTGGGCGGCGGGGGTCACATAGGCGGCGAGCCGCGCGTGGCCGTGCGCGTCGTCGACGGCGACGACGGCCGCCTCGGCGACGGCCGGCAGGGCCAGCAGGGCCGCCTCGATCTCGCCGGGTTCGATGCGGAAGCCGCGGATCTTGACCTGGTCGTCGGCGCGGCCGAGGTAGTCGAGCCGTCCGTCGGCGGTCCAGCGGGCGAGGTCGCCGGTGCGGTACATCCGGCTGCCGGGGGGACCGTACGGGTCCGCCACGAAGCGGGCGGCCGTCAGGCCCGGGCGGTGGAGGTAGCCGCGCGCGAGCTGGTCGCCCGCGAGGTAGAGCTCCCCGCCGACGCCGGGCGGCACCGGCTGGAGCCGGTGGTCGAGGACATGGGCGCGGACATTGGCCAGCGGCCGGCCCACCAGGGGCCGTCCGGTGCCGTCGATGCGGCAGGCCAGCGCGTCGACGGTGCACTCGGTGGGCCCGTAGAAGTTGTACGCGGCGACGTCGGGCAGCGCGCCCAGCTCCCGCCAGAGCGCGGAGCCGACCGCCTCGCCGCCCAGCATCAGCAGCCGGGGGTGGTGGCGGGCGTCGGTGAGCAGCCCGGCCGGCAGCAGCTGGCGCAGATAGGAGGGGGTCAGGTCGAGGAAGTCGATGCGGTGGGCGACGACGTACTCGACCAGGGCGGCCGGGTCGAGCCGGGTCGCCTCGTCGACCAGGTGCAGCCGGTGGCCGTCCGCCATCAGCAGCACGCCCTCCAGCGAGGTGTCGAAGGAGAACGACGCGGTCAGGGCGACCCGCAGCGGGCCGCCGCCCGCCGCGGCGACGAAGCCCTCGCGGTGCCCGGCGAGCAGGTTCATCAGGGACCGGTGGGCCACGGCGACGCCCTTGGGGCGGCCGGTGGAGCCGGAGGTGTAGAGGACGTAGGCGGTGTGGCCGGGCAGCAGCGGGGCGCGGCGGTCGGCGTCGGTGGGGTCGGTCGCGGGCGCCGAGGCGGGCACCTCGCGCAGCGCCGCCTCGTCGAGCACCAGCAGCGGCCGGGCGTCCGCGAGCAGGAAGTCCAGCCGCTCGGCGGGGAGTTCGGGGTCGACCGGCAGGTATCCGGCGCCGGACTTGAGGACGGCGAGGATCGCCACGACCATGTCGGCGGTGCGCGGCAGCCGCAGCGCGACGAGCTGTTCGGGGCCCGCGCCGCGGTCGATGAGGTGGTGGGCCAGCCGGTTGGCGCGGGCGTTGAGCGCGGCGTAGTCGAGCGTGGTGTCCCCGGCGACCAGTGCCGTCGCGTCGGGGGTGGCGGCCGTCCGCGCCTCGAACACCTGGGGGTAGGTGGTGGGGGTGACGGGCAGCGCGGTGTCGTTCCACTCGGTGGTCAGCCGCTGCCGCTCGCGCGGCGAGAGCAGGGACAGCTCGCCCAGCGGGCGGTCCGGTTCGGCGGCCACGCCGTCGAGCAGGAGCAGCAGTTGCTCCGCCATCCGCGCCGCCGTCGAGGCGTCGAACAGATCGGTCCGGTACTCCAGCAGGCCGGTGAGCGCCTCGCCGTCGGGGACGAACTCGACGCTCAGGTCGAAGGTGGCGGCCTGCCGCGGCACGGTGACGTTCTCGGCGGTCAGCCCCCGCAGGCCAGGGGCCGCGGGCGGGGCGGGGTGCAGCAGCACCATGACGTCGAAGAGCGGGTTGCGGCCCGCCTGACGTACCGCCCCCACGGCCTCCACCAGCCGTTCGAAGGGGGTGTCGTCGTGGGCGAAGGCGTCCAGGACGGTGCCGGCGGCGGTGTCCAGCAGCTCACGGTAGGGGCGTGCGGTGTCGACGGGGCAGCGCAGCACGACGGTGTTGACGAAGAAGCCGACCGCGCGCTCCAGTTCGGTGCGGCCGCGGCCGGGGGTCAGCGACCCGACGGCGATGTCGTCCTGCCCCGACCAGCGGGCGAAGAGCGCCTGGCAGGCCGCGATCAGCGCGGTGAACAGGGTGGTGTGCTGCTCGGTGGCCAGCTGCCGCAGCCGGGCCGCGGTCCGCGGCGGGACACGGAACTCGTGGATCGCGCCGCTGCCGGACTCCGCGCCGCTGCGGGGACGGTCGAGGGGCAGCTCCAGCGGCGCGGCCTGGTCCAGCTGCTTGGTCCAGTAGGACAGCTGCTCGGCCGGCAGGGCGCCGGTCAGCCGGCCGCGCTGCCAGACGGCGAAGTCCGGGTACTGGGTCGCCACCGGCGCGAGCGCGGGCGTCTCGCCGTGCGCCAGCGCGTCGTAGGACGTGCACAGTTCGTCCAGCAGCACCCCCATGGACCAGCCGTCGGTGACGATGTGGTGCGCGGTGAGCAGCAGGACGTGCTCCTCGTCGGCCAGGCGCACCAGCAGGGCCCGCAGCAGCGGTCCGGTGCGCAGGTCGAACGGGCGGGAGTATTCCGCTTGCAGCAGCGCGTCCAGCGGCCCGGCGCCGTCGCCCCCGGGAACCTCTTCCTGACGCTCCGTCAGGTCGCGTACCGGCAGCGGCACCGGGGCGGCCGGGTGCACGGTCTGCACGGGCCGGCCGTCGATGTCGTCGAACGTGGTCCGCAGCGCCTCGTGGCGCTCCAGTACGCCGTCCAGCGCGCCGGACAGCGCGGCCCGGTCCAGGCCGCCGGTCAGCCGCAGCGCGACCGCGCTGTTGTAGCGGCAGTCGCCGGGGCGGAGCTGGTCGAGGAACCACAGCCGCTGCTGGGCGAAGGAGAGCGGCAGCGGCTCGGAGCGGTCCGCCCGCGGGATGGCGTCCCGGGCCTTGGTGGCCGCCGGTGCGCCCTTGCCGGCCAGGCGGCGGCGCAGCGCGTCCTGCAGTTCCTGCGGCAGGGCCGCGGCGCGGCCCTTCTTCGAAGACGTCATGGGGTCGGTCCTCACCGTTCGTCGTGGTCGCTGTCGCCGTGTACGGCGTCTTCGAGTTCGCGCAGGATGTGTTCCTCCACCAGGTCCGCCAGGGCGGCGACCGTTCGGGAGGCCAGCACGTCGCGGGGTGTGAGGGCCACCCCGAAGGTCTCGTTGGCCCGGGAGGCGATGAGCAGGCTGCGCAGCGAGTCGCCGCCCCGTGCGAAGAAGTCGTCCTCGACGCCCACGGCCGTCTCCAGGGCCGTGGACCAGATGTCCGCGAGGAGTTCCTCGGTGGGGGTGCGCGGCGCGACGTGCCCGGCCGGCTCCGCCGTGTCCCGCCCGGGTGCGGGCAGGGCCTTGCGGTCGGTCTTGCCGTTCTCGGTGAGCGGGAAGCGCTCCAGCACGACGAAGGCCGAGGGCACCATGTGGCCGGGCAGGCCGCGGGCGGCGAAGGCGCGCAGCTCCGGGCCGGCCGGCACGTCGGCGCCGGGTACCGCGAGCAGATGGGCGACCAGTCGCGGCAGCCCGGGCTCGTCCTCCCGTACGGTCACCACCGCGTCCAGGACGGCCGGGTGCCGGGTCAGGGCGGCCTCGACCTCGCCCGCCTCGATGCGGTGGCCGCGCAGCTTGATCTGGTGGTCGGTGCGTCCGAGGTGGTGGAGGTCGCCGCGGGCGTCGCGCCGGACCAGGTCGCCGGTGCGGTACATCCGGGTGCCCGGCGGGCCGTACGGGTCGGCGGTGAAGCGGGTGGCGGTCAGGCCCGGCCGGTTCAGATAGCCGCGGGCCAGCGAGGCCCCGCTGATCCAGAGTTCGCCGGGGACGCCGTCGGCGACCGGGCGCAGCCGCCCGTCGAGGACGTACACCCCGGTGGCGGGCAGCGGGCGGCCGATGGGGGGCGCGCTGCCGTCGGGCCGGAGCGGGCCGGACCAGGTGGCGACCACCGTGGTCTCGGTGGGGCCGTAGGAGTTGATCATCCGGTGGTGCGGGGCCCAGCGGCTGACGAGTTCGGCGCCGCAGGCGTCCGCGCCGACGATGAGCGTGCGCAGGTCCGGCAGGGTGCCGGCGGTGGCGGGCGGCACGGTGCCGAGCGCGGCGGGCGGCAGCAGGGTGTGGGTGATGCGCTCCTCGCGCAGCACCGCGGCCAGGTGTGCACCGAGCAGCGGGCCGGGCGGGGGCACCACCAGGGCGGCGCCGGCCGGCAGGGACATGCACAGCTCCAGCACCGAGGCGTCGAAACTGGGGGTGGCGAAGGCCAGGACCCGGTCGCCGGGGCGGACCTGGTAGTGGCCGGCCTCGGCGGCGGCGAAGTCCGCCAGGCCGCGGTGGGTGACGACGACACCCTTGGGGGTGCCGGTGGAACCGGAGGTGTAGATCACATAGGCCGGGTCGTCCACGTCGAGCGGGCGGACGCGGTCGCGGTCGGTGGGCCGGTGGGCGGGTGCGGTGTCCTCCCCGGCGTCCAGGAGGCGGCCGACCTCCGCGGCGTCCAGGGTGACGGCCGGGGCCGCGTCGCGCAGCATCAGCGCGATCCGCTCCTCGGGGTAGCCGGGGTCCACCGGCAGGTACGCGGCGCCCGCCTTGGCGGTCGCGAGCTGGGCGACGACCATCTCGGCCGATCTCGGCAGGACCAGGGCGACGAGGTCGCCGGGGCCCGTCCCGCGGGCGAGGAGTCGGTGCGCCAGGCGGTTGGCCCGCGCCTCCAGCTGCGCGAAGGACAGCGTCTCTGCCGGCCCGCTCACCGCCGGCGCGTCGGGCCACCGGTCCACCGCCGCCTCGACGAGTGCGGCGAGGGTGGCCGGCGCGGCGGCGGCTGCCGCCCGTTCCGGACGGCCGGTGAGCCGGGCGCGCTCGTCCGGCGGCAGGACGTCGATCCCGTCCACGGACGCGGCGGCGTCGGGCGCCGCGAGGGCGGCGAGGGTGTGCATCAGCTGCGCGGCCAGGGAGCGTGCGGTGGAGTCCTCGAAGTACCGCGGGTCGTAGCCGAGTTCGACGCTGAGTTCGTCGTCGGGCGAAATCACCACCGTGAGCGGGTAGTTGGTGGCCTCCAGCGCGTGCAGATCGCGTATGCGCAGGCCGTGCGCGTCGGCCGCGGTGTTGTTGATCGGGTAGTTCTCGAAGACCACCAGGCTCTCGAACAGCGGCGTCCCGGCGTCCAGTTCGCTCCAGCCGTGCAGGTCCGACAGCGGGACGTGGTCGTAGCCGCGGGCGTCGGCCTGCGTGGACTGCAGGCCGCGCAGCCAGTTGGCCGGGGCGGCGGTGCCGTCCACGTCGACGCGCACCGGCAGGGTGTTGATAAACAGGCCGGTGATGGCGTCGGCGCCGGGCAGGTCCGTGGGCCGGCCGGAGACCGTGCTGCCGAAGCACACCTCGCGCTCCCCGCTCCAGCGCGACAGCAGCAGGCCCCAGACCCCCTGGACGACGGTGTTGAGCGTGAGGTGGTGGCGCCGGGCGAAGTCCGTCAGCGCGGTGCTCCGTTGTGCGTCGAGCCGCTGCGAGTGCCAGGTGCCGGCCCGGGTGGCCGCGCCCTGGGCCGGGCGCCGGTCGTAGGGCAGCGGGGTGGGGGCGGACAGCCCCGCCAGCACCCGGCGCCAGTGCGCTTCGGCCGGGGCGGTGTCGTGGGCGGCGAGCCAGCCGGCGTAGTCCGCGAACGGCCTGCGGTCCGGCAGCCGGGGCTCGGTGCCCGCGGCGAGCGCCGCGTGGCAGGCGAAGACGTCCGAGAGGACCTGGAAGACGCTCCACCCGTCGAGCAGCACATGGTGGAAGGTCCACACCACCCGCACCTCGGCCGGGGCGAGCCGGATGAGGGCGACCCGCAGCAACGGCGCCCGGTCCAGGGCGATGCCGCGGGCCCGGTCCTCGGCGAGCAGCCGCTCCAGCGCGGCGTCCCGCTCGTCCGGTGTCAGGTCGCTCCAGTCGTGCTCCGTCACGGGCAGGGTGACGGAGCGGTGCACGGTCTGGAGCGGCACCGGCACCTCGCGCAGCACCACCGCGCTGCGCAGCACGGAAGTGCGGTCCACGACCTGCTGCCAGGCGGCGGCCAGCAGCCGCAGATCGCGCACGCCGTCCACGACGAAGGTGGCCTGCTCCACGTAGAGCCCCTGGTCGGGCTCGTCCATGCCGTGGAAGACCAGGCCCGTCTGGGTGGGGGTCAGCGGGTAGATGTCCGTGACGTCCCGGCCGTTGCCGGCGAGCCGGTCGACGCCCTCCTGGTCCAGGCGGACCAGCGGGAAGTCGGAGGGGGTACGGCCGCCGGCGTCCGGCCGGGCGCAGTGCCGCACGATCCCGCGCAGTTCGGCGGCCATCTCCTCGGCCAGGCGGGCCACGGTCTCCCGCCGGTGCAGGTTCTTCGAGAACGACCAGGTGAACTCCAGCCGCTTGTCCGCGACCAGGCCGACGACATCGATCAGATGGGGCCGCCCGGCCGCCGGGTCCATGCCGCCCTCCAGGGCACCGTACGGTGCGTGCAGGAGGCCACCGCCGGCCGCGGCGCTCCAGTCCTGCTGGCCGAGGTAGTTGAAGCCGATCTGCGGCAGGGGCGGGAGCCCGTCGGCCGCCAGGGTGCGCAGATGGCGCAGCGCGCCGTACCCCAGACCGTGCCGGGGCAGCCGCCGCAGCCCCTCCTTCGCGGACTTCAGCGCCGCCGCGAGGCCGGCCTGCGGCGGCAGGTCCAGGGCGAGGGGGAACATGGTGGTGAACCAGCCGACGGTACGGGAGAGATCGACGTCGTCGAAGATCTCCTCACGGCCGTGCCCCTCCAGCCCGATCAGCACCCGGTCGTGTCCGGTCCAGCGGGCCAGCACCCGGCCCAGGGCGCACAGCAGGACGTCGTTGACCCGGGTGCGGTAGGTGTCCGGCACTTCCTGGAGCAGCCGGCGGGTCTCCTCGGCCTCCAGGCGGACGGTCACCGTGTCCTCGGAGTCCGCGGTGTTGCGCCCTTCGCCGTCGGTGGGCAGCTCGGCGTGGCCCTGCGGCCCGTTCCAGTAGGGGAGTTCGTCGTCGAAGCCGCCGGCGGCGGTGTGCTCGTGCAGCCGCTGCGCCCAGGCGCGGAAGGAGGTGGTCTTGGGGCCGAGTGCGGCCCGGCCGCCGGCGTGCGCCGCGCGGTAGGCCGTGTCCAGGTCCTCCAGGACGATGCGCCAGGACACCGCGTCGACGACCAGATGGTGGGCCGCCAGCAGCAGCACCGGGCGCTCCTCGTCGCCGAGCCGGCACAGCACGGACTTCAGCAGCGGCCCGTCGGCCAGGTCGAAGCCGGCGTTGAGGTCGCGGGCCAGCGCACGCAGCGCCTCGGCCCGCTCCCCAGGTGCCCGGTGGGACAGGTCGCACACCTCCAGCGCGGGCGCCGTGGCGGGCGCCGTGCCGACCTGGCGCTGGCGGCCGTCGTCGGTGTGCTCGTAGCGCATCCGCAGGGCGTCGTGGTGTTCCCAGACGGCGGCCAGGGCGGCGCGCAGCGCCTCCTCGTCGGCCTCGGCGGCCAGGTGGAAGGACAGCGACTGGGTGAAGTGCCAGGGGCTGTCGGGGACGGTGTCGAACAGCCAGTGCTGGACGGGGGTGAGCGGGACCTCGCCCACCACGGGGCCCTGTTCGGCGGCGGTCACCGCGGCCGGCAGGCCCTCGGCAGCCGCGGCCAGGGCGGCGACGGTCTGGTGGACGAACAGATGCCGCGGGGTGAGCTCGATGCCCGCGCGGCGGGCCGCGGAGACGATCTGGATGCTGAGGATCGAATCGCCGCCCAGGGCGAAGTAGTTGTCCTCGGCGCCCACCCGGTCCACGCCCAGCACCTGGGCCCAGATGCCGGCGAGCGTCTTCTCGGTGTCCGTGCGCGGCGGGACGTGGCCGCCGGCCGGGGCCGCCCAGTCGGGAGCCGGCAGGGCGCGCCGGTCGAGTTTGCCGGTCGCGCCCAGCGGCAGCCGCTCCAGCGGGACGATGACCGCGGGCACCAGGTGTCCGGGCAGGCTCTGCGCGAGGAAGGCCCGCAGCGCGGCGGGGTCGGGGCACCCCGCGCCGCGGCCGACCGCATAGCCCACCAGACGCTTGTGGCCGTCGGTCTCGACCACCCGGGCGGCCGCCTCGGCCACCTGCGGATGGCGGGCCAGCGCGGCCTCCACCTCGCCCAGTTCGATCCGGAAGCCGCGCACCTTGACCTGGTCGTCGGTGCGGCCGAGGTACTCCAGCTGTCCCTCGGTGTCCCAGCGCACGAGGTCGCCGGTGCGGTACATCCGCTCGCCCGCGGGGCCGAACGGGTCGGCGAGGAAGCGGCGGGCGGTCAGGCCGGGGCGGGCGAAGTACCCGCGCGCCACGCCCGTTCCGGCGAGGTAGAGCTCGCCGGGCACCCCGACGGGCACCGGCTGGAGATGCGGATCGAAGACATAGGCGCGGGCGCCGGTGACGGGGCTGCCGATCGGCGGGGTGCGGCCGGGGTCGTCGGGGTCGCAGTGCCAGGCGGTGGCGTAGACGGTGGCCTCGGTGGGGCCGTAGATGTTCACGACCCGGCAGCCGGGGACGGCGGCGCGGACCTCTTCCACGGTGCGGGCGGCGAGCCCCTCGCCGGCCAGCACGACGGTGTCCGCGCTGACGCGGACGGTGTCCTCGGCGAGGAGCCGGCCGAGGGCGGAGGGGACGGCGCTGAGCAGGCCGGCGGTCCAGGGGCCGCGGCGTTCGGCCAGGGCGAGCAGGTCACCGACCAGCTCGACGCAGCCGCCGGACAGCAGCGGGCAGACGATCTCGAAGACCGACACGTCGAAGTTGAGCGAGGTGGACGCCACGACGTGGGACAGGCCGCGGCCGCCGAACTCGGCGGCCGCCCAGTCGGCCAGTGCCACCACCGAACCGTGGGTGACCACCACGCCCTTGGGCAGGCCCGTCGACCCCGAGGTGTGGATGACGTACGCGGGGTGGGCGGGCAGCAGCGCACCGGCCCGCTCGGCGTCGCCGAGGTCGGCGGCGGACCGCACCGCGAGCCGCTCCGCGGTCCCGGCGTCGTCCAGCACCAGGCGCGTGGCGGGCCCCTCGGGCAGCCGGCCGGCCAGCGCGGTGGTGGTGAGCACGATGTCCGGGCCGATGTCGTCGAAGAGGAAGGCGATCCGCTCGGCCGGGTACGTGGGGTCGACCGGCAGATATCCGGCGCCGCTCTTGAGCACCGCCAGCAGCGCCACCATCAGGTCGGCCGTGCGCGGCAGCGCGAGCGCCACGAAGCGCTCCGGGCCGGCGCCGGAGTCGATCAGCAGCCGGGCCAGCCGGTTGGCGCGCTCGTTCAGCTCCCGGTAGGTCAGCCGGTCCGCGCCGGCCAGGACGGCCGGGGCGTCAGGGGTGCGGGCCGCCTGCTCCTCGAAGACCGCGGGCAGCACCCGGCGCGGCGCGCGCAGCGCCGCTCCGCCGAACCGCGACAGGATGCGCCCGCGTTCGTCCCCGGTGAGCAGGGGCAGATCGGCCAGCCGACGGTCCGGGTCGGCCGACATCTCCGTCAGCAGGACGCGCAGGCACTCCCCCAGCCGCTCGACGGTGGCGGCGTCGAAGGCCGCCGGGTCGTAGTCGAGCGTGATGGTGAGGCGCTCGCCGGGGGCGACGACCACGCTGAGCGCGTAGTTGGTCGGCTCCAGGTCGCGTTCCTGCTGGATGCCCAGGCCGTGCCGGGCGAGCCCGTCGCTGTCGAAGGGGTAGTTCTCGAAGACCACGATGCTGTCGAACAGGCCGGTCCCGCCGGGGAGTTCGCTCCAGGTCTGGAGCTGGGCCAGCGAGACGAAGTCGAACCGCCGGGACTCCGACTGGGACGTCTGCAGCGCGCGCAGCCACTCCAGCAGGGGGCGCTGTCCGTCGATCCGCACCCGGGTGGGCAGGGTGTTGATGAACACGCCGACCATGGACTCGACGCCCGGCAGTGCGGCGGGCCGGCCGGAGACGGTGGTGCCGAAGACCACGTCGTCGCTGTGGCCGTAGCGGGACAGCAGCAGGCCCCAGGCGCCCTGGAGGACGGTGTTCATGGTCAGCCCGGCCTGCTGCGCGGTCTCCCGCAGACGGGCGGATTCCTCGGCGCCGAGCGTGATGCCGACCGAGCCGGACGAGGCGGTGCGGTGGGCCTCCAGCGGCACCCGGTCGCGGGGCAGTTCGGTGGGTGAGGTGAATCCCGCCAGAGCGGTGCGCCAGTGCCGCTCGGCCTGTGTGGTGTCCTGCTCCGCCAGCCAGCGCAGATAGCTGCCGAAGGGGGCACGTGCGGGGAGTTCGGGGCGGCGGCCCGTGGTGAGGGCCGCATACCGCTCGCAGATCTCGTCGAAGACCTGGGCCGCGCTCCAGCCGTCGAGCAGGGTGTGGTGGAAGGTCCAGACGAGGCGGACCCGGTCGGCGGAGAGGGTGATCAGGTTCAGCCGCATCAGCGGGGCGCGGGTCAGGTCGAGGCCGGCCGCCCGGTCCTCGGCGAGCAGCGTCTCCAGGGCGCGGGCGCAGCGGTCGGGGGCCCACCCGGTCCAGTCGTGGTGGGTGACGGGAACGGTGGCCCGGGTCTGCACGATCTGCAGCGGCCGGTCGGTCTCCTCCCACACCAGACGGGTGCGGAGCATCGGGTTGGCGTCGGAGGCCTGCTGCCAGGCCGTGGCGAGGGCCGCGGCGTCCCGGACGCCGGAGAGCACCAGCTGGACCTGGTTGAAGTAGGCCTGGGACGAGGGGTCCATCAGGCCGTGGAACAGCATGCCCGCCTGCATCGGGGTCAGCGGGTAGATGTCCTCGACCGCGTGCCCGTCCGCCGCGATCCGGTCCACGGCCGCCTGGTCGAGGCCGGCCAGCGGGAAGTCGGAGGGGGTGCGGCCGCCGGCGTCCGGGCCGGCGCAGTGGGCGACGATGTCCTCCAGCGCCGTGCGCATGCCCGTGGCCAGGGCGGAGACGGTCTCCTCGCGGTGCACACCACCGCTGTAGTACCAGGTGAGTTCCAGCTGCCGGTCCTCGACCCGGCCCACCACGTCCAGCAGGTGCGGGCGGATCGACTCTGGCGCGGCGGCGCCGTCCAGCCCGCCGCGCACCCCGCGGATCAGGCCGTCGCCCTCCGCGGACCAGTCGAACCGGCCGAGGTAGTTGAAGCTGATCCGGGGCTGCGCTGCGGCGGCGAGCTCCGGGACCCCCGCGAGGTGGCGCAGCGCCCCGTGCCCGAGGCCCCGGCCGGGCACGGCGCGCAGCTGCTCCTTGACGGACTTCAGCGCCGTGGCCCAGTCGCCGTCCGGGACGTCGAGGGCGACGGGGAACAGGGTGGTGAACCAGCCGACCGTACGGGACAGGTCGACGTCGTCGAAGAGGTGGTCCTCGCGGCCGTGGCCCTCCAGGCCGACGGCGACGGTGCGCCGGCCGGTCCAGTCGGCCAGTACCCGGCCGAGCGCGGTGAGCAGCACATCGTTGATCCGCGTGCGGTAGACGCCGGGCACCTGCTGCAACAGGGCGTCGGTGCGCCGCCGGTCCAGGCGGACGGTGACCGAACGGAGGTCGGCGATGGTGTTGGTCCCGGCGGAGTCGACGGGCAGCGCGGATGCGGAGTGTGCGGCCACCGCGGTCCAGTGGGCGCTCTCGTCGCCGAAGCCGCCGGCCTCGGTGTGGGCGCGCAGCCGGTCGGCCCATTCCTGCATGGAGGTGGTCCGGGCGGGCGGGGTCACCGGTTCGCCGGCGTGTGCCTGCCGGTAGGCGCTCTGCAGGTCCTCCAGCAGCACCCGCCAGGAGACGCCGTCGACGACCAGGTGATGCACCGTCAGGAACAGTCGTGGCGGACGGTCCTGGGCGCCGGTGAAGAGGCGGGCGGCGAGCAGCGGTCCGGTTGCCAGCCGGAAGCCCGCGTGCGCCTCGGCGGTGGCGGCCCGCACCGCGGCGTCGCACTCGTCCCCGGTCAGCCCGGTGAGGTCGTGTGCCCGCAGCAGATGCGGGTCCGCCGCGTCCGGTGCCGGGCAGTGCTGGTGCCAGGTGCCGTCCGCCTGCTGTACGAAGCGGGCGCGCAGGGCGTCGTGGTGCGACCACAGGGCGTGCAGGGCCACCTCCAGGGCCCGCGGGTCGGGGTCCTCGGCCAGTTCGATGACCACGGACTGGTTGAAGAACTCCGGGCGCTCGGGACCGGCGTCGAGGAACCAGTGCTGGATCGGCAGCAGGCCGATGTCCCCGGTCACCGGGCCGGTGCCGGTGACCTGGGCGGCGGCACCGGTGGCGGCGGCCAGCGCGGCGATGGTGGGGTGCCGGAACAGATCCCGGGGGGTGAGCGTCAGGCCCGCCCGGCGGGCGCGCGAGACGACCTGGATGCTCAGGATCGAATCGCCGCCCAGCATGAAGAAGTTGTCCTCCACGCCCACCCGGTCGATACCGAGGAGGGCGCACCAGATCTCGGCGAGGATCCGCTCGGCCTCGGTGCGCGGTGCCCGGTGCACGGCCGCGGTGGCGGCCGTCCAGTCGGGGGCGGGCAGCCGGCGCCGGTCGACCTTTCCGTTGCGCGTCAGGGGCAGCGCGTCCAGGGTGACGAACGCGGCGGGCAGCATGTAGTCGGGCAGCACCTCGGCGAGGAAGGCGCGCAGCTCGGCCGCCGGCGGCACCGTCGTCCCGGGGGCGGGCACGAGGTGGGCGACCAGGCGCTTGCGGCCGCCCTCGGCGAGGACGGTCAGTACCGCTTCGGCGACGGTGTCGTGGCGGGTGAGGGCGGCCTCGATCTCGGCCGGTTCGACGCGGAAGCCCCGGATCTTGATCTGGTCGTCGGCGCGCCCCACGAAGTGGAGTTCGCCGTCCGCGCCCCAGCGCACGATGTCGCCGGTGCGGTACATCCGGGTGCCGGCCGGGCCGAACGGGTCGGCGAGGTAGCGCTCGGCGGTCGCGCCGGGGCGGCCGCCGTAGCCGCGGGCCACTCCGGCCCCGGCGATATAGAGCTCTCCGGGTATGCCCGGCGGCTGCGGCTGGAGCGCGTCGTCCAGCACATAGACCCGCATGTTGTCGAGGGGACGCCCGATGGGCAGCGCGGCGGGCAGCGTCTCGCCGGCGCGGAAGGCCCGCCGGGTCGCGAAGGTGGTGGTCTCAGTGGGCCCGTAGCCGTCGACGACGGTGAGGTCCGGGCAGGCGGCGAGCAGGCGGCGGACCGCGGCGCCCGGTACGGCCTCGCCGCCGGTCCACACCTCGCGGGCGCCGCGCAGGCACCCGGGGTCCTCCTGGGCCAGCAGGCGGAACAGTCCGGCGGTCAGCCACAGGCAGCTGACGCCCTGTTCGGTGATCGCCCGGCGCACCGTGGCGGCGTCCACCTCCGCGGGCGGGGCCAGCACCGCCCGGCCGCCGCGCAGCAGCGGCACCCACAGTTCGTAGGTGGCCGCGTCGAAGGCCTGCGGGGAGTGCACCAGGACCCGGTCGTGTGCGGCGAAGGCGCGGTCGAAGGCGAGCGCGACCACGTCCCGGTGGCGCACCGCGACGCCCTTGGGGCGCCCGGTGGAGCCGGAGGTGAACATCAGGTACAGCGCGTTGTCGGGGTGGACGGCGGGCAGCGGCGCGCCGGCCGCGGCGGGGGTCTCCGCGGCGCCGGGCGGCACCGCGGCCGCTCCGTCACCGGTGAGGAGCAGGGTGCGCCCGCCGGGTGCCGCCTCCCGGGCGCTCTCCTGCCAGGAGGCGTCGGTCAGGACGAGGTCCGCCGCGCTCTCCTCCAGGACCTGCCGCAGCCGCTCCCGCGGGGCGCGGCCGTCCAGAGGGACGTACACGCCGCCGATTCTGGCGAGCGCCAGCTGGGCGACGACCAGCGCGGTCGAGCGGTCCATGAGGACGGCGACCGGGCGCTCGGGCCGGATGCCGAGACCGTGCAGCCGACGGGCCAACGCATCGGCCTTGTCCTCCAGTTGACGGTAGGTCAGGGTCAGCTCTCCGGCGTCCAGCGCCATGGCGTCGGGGGTGCGCCGGACCTGGTCGGCGAACAGCTCGGCCACCGTGCCCTCGGGCAGTGCGGCGGCGGTGTCGTTCCACTCCTCGACGACCTGGCGGCGGTGTGCCGCGCCGAGCACCGGCAGCCGCGCGGGCGGGCGCCCGGCGTCGGCGGCCATGCCCTCCAGCAGCACCGTGAGGTACTCCCCCATCCGCTCGACGGTGGCGGCGTCGAACAGCTCCGGGTCGTAGCCCAGCCGCAGCGCCAGCTCCGCGCCCGGGTAGGCGACCAGGCTCAGCGGGTAGTTGGTGGTCTCGATGCCGTCGAGGCCGCTCAGCCGCAGGCCGTGCGCGGCGGCGAGGTCGCCGCCGACCGGGTAGTTCTCGAAGACCACGATGCTGTCGAACAGGGCGACCCGCTCGGGCAGTTCGCTGAACGCCGTCAGCCGGGTGAGCGGGACGAAGTCGAAGCGCCGGTCGTCGGTCTGGATCTCCTGCACGCCGCGCAGCCAGTCCCGCAGGGTGCCGTCGCGGGGCACGGTCAGCCGGGTCGGCACGGTCGCGATGAACAGGCCGTTCATCGCCTCGACGCCGGGCAGCTCGGGCGGCCGTCCGGAGACGGTGGTGCCGAAGACGACCTCGCGGCGGCCCGTCTGGCGGGCCAGCAGCAGCGCCCAGGCGCCCTGCACCACGGTGTTCACGGTCAGCCCGGCGCTCTTGGCCAGCTCCTCCAGTGCGCGGGTGGTGCCGGCGGACAGGGTGCGGCGCACCGCCGCGGTGGACTCGGCGCGGTGGGTCTCTCTGGGCTCGCGGTCGTAGGGCAGTGCGGTGGGCTCGGTCAGGCCGTCGAGCCGGTCCCGCCAGTGCCGTTCGGCCTCCGCCCAGTCGCGGTCGCGCAGCCAGGCCACATAGTCGCGGAAGGGGCGGCGGACGGGCAGGGCCGTCCCGGCCCCCGCAGTGTCCGCGCCGGCCGGCAGCGCATGGCAGCGGAAGACGTCGGACAGCACCTGGAACAGGCTCCAGCCGTCGAGCACCAGATGGTGGAAGGACCACACCACCTGTACCTCGGTGTCCGACAGCCGGGCCAGGGCCAGCCGCTGGAGGGGGGCGGTCTCCAGGTCGATCCCGCGCCGCCGGTCGCCGTCGAGCAGCTCCCGCAGCCGCGCGCGGCGCTCCTCGTCCGGCAGGGCGCGCCAGTCCAGGTGGGTGACCGGCACGGCGGCGTCGCGCTCGACCACGAGCAGCGGCTCGGGCACGTCCTGCCACACCACCCGGCCGCGCAGCACCGGGGTGCGGTCGGTCACCCGCTGCCAGGCCGCGGCGAGGGCCCGGGGGTCGGGCACGCCGTCCAGCACGAAGGTCAGCTGCTGGAAGTAGACGCGTCGGTCGTCCTGCGACAGCCCGTGGAAGAGCATGCCGGACTGGGTGGGGGTGAGCGGGTGGATGTCCTCGACGGCGGCGGCGTCCTCGCCCACCAGCCGGTCCACGGCCGGCTGGTCGAGCGCGGCCAGCGGGAAGTCGGACGGGGTGCGCCCGCCGGCTCCCGGCCGGGCGCCGTGCCGGGCGATGTCGCCCAGCGCCGTGGCGAATTCCCCGGCCAGCGCGGTGACGGTCGCCTCGTGGTGGAGGTGCGCCGAGTAGAACCAGGTGAACTCCAGCGCGTCGCCGTCGAGCCGGCCGACGACCTCCAGCGCGTGCGGGCGCGCCGCCGACGGGTCGGCGTCCAGCGACAGTGCGCGGTGCGGGCCGCGGTAGAGCCCGCCGTCGCCGCCGGGCAGGCCGAACTGGCCGAGGTAGTTGAAGCTGATGCCGGCACTGGGGGTGTCCGGCAGGCCCTCCGGCCGGAGCAGATGGCGCTGGACGCCGTAGCCCAGACCACGGCGCGGCACGGCCCGCAGCTGCTCCTTGACCGACTTGAGCACGGTGCCCCAGTCCGCGTCCGGTGCCACGGTCAGGGCGACGGGGTAGCGGGTGGTGAACCAGCCGACCGTGCGGCTGAGGTCCACGTCGGGGAAGAGTTCCTCGCGGCCGTGGCCCTCCAGGTCCACCGGGACCCGGTCCTGGCCGGTCCACGCGTGCAGCACCCGGCCCAGCGCGCTCAACAGCACGTCGTTGACCTGGGTGCGGTAGGCGCCGGGCAGGGTGTGCAGCAGGACGGCGGTGTCCTGCGGGGTGAGGCGCACGGTCACCGAGCGGGCCGACGCATAGGTGTTGGCGCCGTCGAGGTCGGTGGGCAGCTCCGGGTCGCAGGAGCGGGCCAGCGCGGTCCAGTACGCCGTCTCGTCCTGGAAGCCGCCGGTGGCGGCGTGCTCGGTGAGCCGCCGGGCCCAGTGCCGCAGCGGGGAGGACTTCGCCGGCAGCCCGGCGCTCCGCTCGCCGCGCCGCCCTGCGCGGTAGGCCCGGTCCAGGTCCTCCAGCAGGATGCGCCAGGAGACGCCGTCGACCACCAGGTGGTGGACGGTCAGATGCAGCACTCGGGGCCGTCCGGCACCCCGGTCGTGGAGCACGGCGCGCAGCAGGGGGCCATGGCGCAGGTCGAACGGGCCGAGGTGCGGTGCGTCGTCGTCGGGGCCCGAGTGGTGGTGCAGCACGGCGGCGGGCGCGTCGGCGTCGATGTGCTGGAGCCGGTGGCCGTCGCCGTCGTGCGTGAAGCGTGAGCGCAGCGCGTCGTGGTGGGTGACGACCTCGCGCAGGGCGGCGTCCAGCACCGTGGCGTCCACGTCGTCGGACAGCTCGACGGACAGCGTCTGGCCGAAGTGGCCGGCCCGCTCGGTGTCGCTCTCGAACAGCCAGTGCTGAATGGGGGTCAGGGGCGCGGTGCCGGTGGCCGTCGCCTCGGGGGCCGGGCCGGCGGCCGGGCGCCCGGCGGCGTCCACGCACTGCGCGAGGGCGCCGACCGTCTGGTGCCGGTAGACGTCACGGGAGGTGACGGCCAGGCCCGCCTGCCGTGCCTGGGCCACCACCTGGATGCTGAGGATCGAGTCGCCGCCCAGCGTGAAGAAGTTGTCCTCCAGGCCGACCCGCTCCACCCGCAGGACGTCGGCCCACACGGCGGCCAGCGCCCGCTCGGTGGCGGTGCGCGGCGCCACGTACTCCGTGGTGCCCGCGGCCATCCGGTCGGGAGCCGGCAGCCGGTCCCGGTCCAGCTTGCCGTTGGGGTTGAGGGGCAGCGCGGGCAGGACGACGACCGACGAGGGCACCATGTAGTCGGGCACACTGCGGCCGAGCAGCCGGCGCAGCGCGCCCGGGTCCAGCTCCGCCCCGGGAGCCGGCACCACATAGCCGATCAGGCGCTTGTGGCCGTCGCTCTCCCGGGTGGCGGCGGCCGCCTGGGCCACCCCCGCACAGCGCACCAGCGCCTCCTCGACCTCTCCCAGCTCGATGCGGAAGCCGCGCACCTTGACCTGCTGGTCGGCCCGGCCGACGTACTCCAGCTCGCCCTGGGCGGTCCACCGCACCAGGTCGCCGGTGCGGTACATCCGGCTGCCCGGCCCGGCGAAGGGGTCAGCGACGAACCGGGTGGCGGTCAGACCGGGCCGCCGGAGGTAGCCCCGGGCCAGACCGCCGCCGCCGAGGTACAACTCACCTGTCACGCCCGGCGGTTGAGGCCGCAGCATGCCGTCCAGGACGTAGGCGCGGGTCCGGGCGACGGGCCGGCCGATCGGCGGGGCCTGCTCGGGGGTGCCGTCGCCGGAGAACCACGCGGTGGCGTACACGGTGGCCTCGGTCGGCCCGTAGATGTTGGCGACCTGGGAGGACGGCATGGTGCGGCGGATGTCGCGCACGGTCTGCGCGGGCAGTGCCTCGCCCGCCAGCACCACCGTGTCGGCCTGGACGGGTGCGGCATCCGTGGTGAGCATCCGGGACACCACCGACGGCACCCCGCTGATGAGGCCGGCCCGCCGCGGGGCGCTGCCCGCCCGGTCGGCGAGGGCCGGCAGATCGGCCACCACCTCGATGCTGCCGCCGGACAGCAGCGGGCACAGCAGCTCGAAGACGGACACATCGAAGTTGAGTGAGGTGGAGGCCACCACATGGGTCAGCCGCTGCCGCCCGAACTGCTCCCCCGCCCACACCGCCAGGTCGGCCACGCTGGCGTGCGAGACGACCACGCCCTTGGGCCGGCCCGTCGAGCCCGACGTGTAGATGACATAGGCCGGGTGACGGGGATCGAGCGGCCGCGCCCGTTCGGCGTCGGTCAGATCGTGCTCCGGGTGGCCGGGCAGCGCCGCCAGGGTCGCCGGGTCGTCCAGCACCAGCCGCTCGGTGCCCTCGGGCAGGCAGCCGGCCGTGTCACGCGTGGTCAGGACGGTGGCCGGTGCGGCGTCGGCCAGCATGAACCGGATGCGCTCGGCCGGATAGCCGGGATCCACCGGCAGATATCCGGCGCCCGCCTTGAGCACCGCCCAGAGGACGGCGACCAGGTCGGCCGAGCGCGGCAGCGCCAGCGCCACCAGGGACTCCGGGCCCACCCCGCGGCCGGTCAGCAGCCGGGCCAGCCGGTTGGCCCGGCGGTTGACCTCGTCATAGGTGAGCTCCGTGCCGCCGCAGACCACGGCGGTCCGGTCGGGCGTACGGAGGGTCTGCGCCTCGAAGAGTGCGGGCAGCGTCGTCGGGGCGGCCTCCTCCTGCTGCGGCGCGTTCCAGGCGTCGAGGATGGTGCGCCGCTCGTCCTCGGTCAGCAGCGGCAGTTCGGCCACGGTCCGGTGCGGGCCGTCCGCCATGCCCTCCAGCAGGAGGTGCAGATGCCGGCTCATCCGGGTCACGGTCGCGGCGTCGAACAGGTCGGTGTTGTACTCGACGGTCAGCCCGAAGGAGCCGTCGCCGCGCGGCAGGAACTCCAGCACGAGGTCGAACCGTGCGGCCGGACGCGGCAGCGGATGCTCCTCGATCCGCACGCCGCCGGTCTCCTGCGGGTGCACCATGGCGGTCTGCTGGACGACCAGGACCTGCACCAGCGGCGTGCGGCTGGGGTCCCGCGGCGGGGCCAGCTCCTCGACGACCCGGGCGAACGGCACGCCGTCATGGCTGAAGGCGTCCATCAGCGTCGCCCGCATCGTGTCCAGGAACCGGTCGACGGTCACCGTGCCGTCGACATCGCTCCGCAGGACCACGGTGTTGACGAAGAAGCCCGTCACGTCCTCGAGTTCGCGGCGGTGGCGTCCGTTGGTGACGGTGCCGAACGCGATGTCCCGCTGGCCGGTGTAGCGGGAGAACAGCACCGCGGCCGCACCGGAGAACAGGGTGAAGGGGGTGGTGCCCTTGGCGCGGGCGAGTCTGCCGAGCCGCGCCACCAGGTCCGCGGGCAGCTCGTGGCGGTGCGCCGCGCCGGCCGTGGTGCGCACCGGCGGCCGCGGCCGGTCCGTGGGCAGGTCCAGCTGCGGGGTCCCGGACAGATGCCGCTTCCAGTACGCGAGGTCCTCGGCGTGCCGGGACGGCGCCGGACACCCGCGCTCCCACACGGCGAAGTCCGGGTACTGCAGGGCCGGTTGCGGCAGTCCATCCGGTTCCCCGGTGGCCTCGGCGGCGTACAGCGCGGCCAGTTCCCGCACCAGGATGCCGACCGACCAGCCGTCGGTGACGAGGTGGTGCTGGGCCAGCAGCAGCAGCTGCTCGTCGTCGGCGAGCCGGACCAGCAGCGCGCGGGTCAGCGGGCCCTCGCCCAGGTCGAAGCGGCGCTCCAGCTCCTCGGTCAGCAGGCACTCGGCCTCCGCCTCGCGCCGGTCGGCCGGCACGGGGCGCAGGTCGGCGGTGCGCAGCGGCAGCGCGGCGGTGTCGTCGATCCGCTGCACGCCGCGTCCGTCGACCGTGGTGAAGGTGGTGCGCAGGGCGTCGTGGCGGGCGGCGAGCCGGTCCAGGGCACGGCCGAGCGCGGCATGGTCCAGCCGGCCGCGCAGCCGCACCCCGACGCCGGTGTTGTACTCGGTGGAGCCGGCGGTGAGGTCGTCGAGGAACCACAGCCGCTGCTGGGCGGCGGAGAGCGGCAGCGGGTGCTCGCGCGGGGCCGGCGGGATCGGCGTCGCGGGGTCCGTGGCGGCCGCCCCGTCGAGCAGTGCGGCCACGTCGGCGACCGTCCGGGCGGTGAACAGGTCCCGGACGGTCAGCCGGACCCCCCGCTCCTCGCGGATCCGGGAGAGGACCCGCACGGCGAGGACGGAGTCGCCGCCGAGCGCGAAGAAGTCGTCCTCGGCGCCGACGGGGTGCACGTCCAGCACGTCGGACCAGATGCCGGCCACGGTCCGCTCGGCGTCGGTCCGGGGCGCGAGGTGGCTCGCGGTGCGCTCCGGGCCGGGCGCAGGGAGGGCCTTCCGGTCGATCTTGTGGTGGGCGGTGAGCGGGAACGCTTCCAGGACCACGACGGCGGACGGCACCATGTGCGCCGGCAGGATGCGGGAGACCGCCGCGCGCAGCGGGGCGGGCTGCGGGGCGGGCTGCGGCGGCCGGCCGGTGTCCGCCGGTGTCACATAGGCGACGAGCCGCTGCCGTCCGGGCTCGTCCTCACGCACCAGGACCACCGCTTCACCGACGTCGGCGTGGTCCGCCAACACCGCCTCGATCTCACCGAGTTCGACCCGGAAGCCGCGGATCTTGACCTGCCGGTCGAGCCGCCCGAGGAACTCCAGCTCACCGTCGGCGTTCCAGCGCGCCAGGTCCCCGGTGCGGTAGAGCCTGCTGCCGGGCGGTCCGTACGGGTCGGCCACGAAGCGCGCGGCGGTCAGGCCCGGACGGTTGAGGTAGCCGCGGGCCACCCCGTCGCCGCCCACGTACAGCTCACCGCTGGTGCCCGCCGCCGCCGGCCGCATCGCCGCGTCGAGCACCCGCAGCCGGGTGTGGGGCAGCGGCCCGCCGATCGTCGGGGTACCGCCGCCGACGGCCAGGGGCCCGGTCCAGGAGGCGACCACCGTGGCCTCGGTGGGCCCGTAGGAGTTGACCATCCGGCGGCCGGCGGCCCAGCGGTCGACCAGGTCGGCCGGGCAGGCCTCGGCCCCCACGATCAGGGTCCGCAGGTCGGGCAGGCCGCGGTCGCCGGCCGGGGCGGGCAGCGTGGCGAGCGCGGCGGGCGGGATGAGGGCGTGGGTGATGCGGTGCGCGGTCAGGACGTCGGTGAGTTCGTCGCCCAGCCACGGGCCGTCCGGCGGCACCACGAGGGTGGCGCCGGACAGCAGGGAGACGCACAGTTCCAGGACGGCGGCGTCGAAGCTCGGGGAGGAGAACTGCAGGACGCGGTCCCCGGGTTCGACGGCGTAGCGGTCGGCCGCCGCCACCGCGAAGCCGGCCAGCCCCGTGTGGGTGACCGTCACTCCCTTGGGGACGCCGGTCGACCCCGAGGTGTAGATGACGTACGCCGGGTGCCCGGTGTGCAGCGGCGCGCACCGGTCCGCGTCCTGCGGAGTGTGCTCGGGACCGCCGGCGGGCCGGGTGCCGGCCACGTCGTCGAGGACCACGGCCGGATCGGCGTCGGCGAGCATCAACGTCCGGCGTTCGGCGGGGTAGGCCGGGTCGACGGGCAGGAACGCGCCGCCGGCCTTGGCCACGGCCAGTTCCGCCACGATCAGTTCGACCGAGCGGGGCAGCACCAGCGCCACCGTACGCTCGGGCCCCACCCCGCGTCCGATGAGGTGGTGCGCGAGGCGGTTGGCCCAGGTGTCGAGTGCGCGGTAGGACCAGGTCCGCCGCCCGTCCGTGACGGCGGGCGCCTCCGGGGTGCGCGCCACCCATGCGGCGAAGAGGTCACCGAGCGAGCACGGGGGCACCGGACGGACGCCGCCGGACCCGCGGACCGGCGATGCGGTCCGGGTCTGCGCCGATGCGGACGCGGGTGCGGAGTTCTCGTGCGGGTCCGTCATGGAGGTCAGTCCTTCGAAACGGGGACGGGCAGGACAGCAGGACGTGCGGCCCGGGGCGAGCGGTCCGGGGCAGGGCAGGGCGAAGGTCCGGTCGGGCCGGGCGCGGGAGCGGGGAGGCGCGCGGGCCGCCGGCGGCGGAGCCGGGGTCAGGCGGTGCCGGTACGGCGGGCGGTGCGCCCGGAGATCTGCAGCCGGTCGATCGCGCCGGTGTCCGGATCCCGGACGAAGCTTCCGCCGGGGACCCGGCGGCCGTTCGCGGGGTCCACCAGATCGCAGCTCAGATCCGCGTAGCAGACGAGCGGCGCCGGGGTGTCGCCGTTCACGGACAGCGCCAGGGAGCCCGCCGCGTCGGCCGTGACGCGGTACTCGACGGTGCCGTTGTGATAGGTCCCGGCGCACTGGGGAAGTGCGAGGGGACGGCCGGCCTCCCGCGGGCGCGGTGCCGCGGGCACGCCGACGCCGGTGATCTCGGCGAGGTCGTCGGCGAGTGCGTGCCACAGGGCGGTGCCGCTGTTGGCGTTGCTGGTGAAGGCGACCACGGTGCCGCTCTCGGGTTCGGCCCGCAGATGGCAGGAGGTGCCCTGGGCGTTGCCGTCATGGCCGCACCACTGTGCGGTGCCCTGCTGGAAGAGGGCGAGGCCCAGTCCCCAGGCGTCCGCCAGAACTCCCGGGACGGCGCCGGGAACCGGGCGGCGCATCTCCTCTGCGGCGTCGTGCGGCAGCACCGCGCGGGGACCGTGCCCGATCAAGTCCCGGCCCAGGGCGACCAGGTCGAACGCGCTGGCCAGCAGGGCGCCCGCGGGGGCCTCCACCGGCGCCAGGGTCTGCTGCACCGGGCGCACCCGGCCCGAGAGCGCGTTGGCGGAGTGGCCGCTCGCCACCGGTCGGGCCGGCGCGGGGTCGCCGAGGAAGGCGGGAGCGGTGCCCAGGGGTTCGAGCAGGAAGGCGCGCACCGCTTCCTGCCAGGTCATGCCCGTCACCGATTCGATCAGCCGGCCGGCGGCTATGAACCCGGCGTTGGAGTACGAGAAGCCGGTCCCGGGCGCGCAGACGGTGTCCCGTTCGGCGCAGTGCGCGGACAGATAGCGCGACGGCGTCAGCGTCGTCACGTCGTCCGAGTCGGGCCCGGTGGGGAGTCCGGCGGTGTGGCTGAGCAGCTGACGCACGGTCGCCTGCGAGGCCCGCAGCTCCGGCACGTACGTGGCGACCCGGTCGGTCAGCGCGAGGTCGCCGTCGGCGGCGAGCAGCATGACCACCGCGGCGGTGGCGCACTTGGTGACGGAGCCCAGCGGGACCGCGGTGTCCGTGGTGAACGGCCGGCCCGTGGAGACGTCCGCCTCGCCGGTGTGGACGGTGTACGTGACCCCGTCGGTGTGGACGGCGAGTTGGGCCCCGGGCACCTGATGGGCGCGGGCGAGCGTGTGCAGGCGCTCTTGTAAGCGGGGACGTATCTGCGTCTGCTGCCGGCTTGCGACCGGAGCGCTCGTGACATACGGCATGAGAAAACTACTCCCGGATCTCGAAACTCACGAGGCATGGATGTGCCGGCTCACCGTGAACCGGTCGCGGTCACGGCGTCGGCGCACCGGCCTCCGGACCTGTTCGCCGAGGTGTGCTCGACGGCTGGACTCCTCGCGCGCCCGCGGCCGTTGCGGCCGAGCGCGCTCGCCTGGGGACGGCGCTAGGACCTCCGTACCTCCAGCGGCAGTCGGCGCACGCTGACGATGACGGCGGGATTCTGGATCTCGACCTCGCTGCGACGGGCCACGGCGATATCAGGGAAACGTTCCAGCACCAGTCGGAGCGCGATCCGGGCCTCCAGCCTGGCCAGCGGGGCACCGAAGCAGAAGTGGATGCCGTGGCCGAAGGTCAGGTGGGGGTTGGGGCTGCGGGTCACGTCGAAGTCGTCGGGGTGGGCGAACCGGGACGGATCGCGGTTGGCGGCGGCCAGGTTGGCCATCACCACCGACTCGGCGGGAATGGTCCGCCCCCCGAGCTCGACCTCACGGGTGGTGCGGCGTCCGAGCTCGGGGAAGGGCGGCAGCCAGCGCAGCACCTCTTCGAGGGTGTCCGGCAGCCGGCCGGGCTCGGCACGCAGCAGCGCGGCCTCGTCGGGGTACTGGTCGAGGCTGAGCACGGCGTTGCCCAGCAGGGCGGTGGTGGTGATGTGCCCGGCGACCAGCAGCAGCGCCACAAAGCCGACGATCTCCTGGTCCTCCAGGCGCATGCCGTCCACCTCGGCCTGCACCAGCTTGCTGGTGAGCCCCTCGCCCGGGTGCTTCCGGTGGTGGCGGATGTGGTCGAGGATGTAGCCGTTCATTTCGCGCACGGTGGGCGCGATGGACTCCAGCGCGCGCTCGATGTCGGCCATGTCCAGCGAGTCGCCGATCTCGTCCCCGCCGAAGAGGGTGGCCGCCCACTCCTGGAACAACGCCCGGTCGCCGGCCGGGATGCCCAGCAGTTCGGCGATGACGATGATGGGCAGCGGGTAGGCCAGCGCGTCGACCATGTCGAAGCGGTCGCGGTCCTCGACAGCGTCGAGCAGCTCCGTGGTGATGGCGTGGATCCGCGGTTCGAGTGCGGCCACGACGCGCGGGGTGAAGGCCTGGCTGACCAGGGTGCGCAGCTTGCGGTGCGCCGGCGGGTCCATGCCGACGAAGTTGCCCTGGCGGAAGGTCTCGAAGTCCGCCTGGGTGGGGGCCAGTCCGGAGAAGTCCGAGGAGTACGAGGCCGGGTCGGCGAGCACCGCGGCCACGCTCTCGTGGTCGAGCACCTGCCATAACTTCTGCTGCTCGTCGTAGCGGACGGGCCCGGCCTGCCGCGCGGTGCGCCACCCTTCGACGAGCTCGTCGAAGGCGAAGGGGGCCTGTATCAGTTCGTTGCTGGTCACCGGTTCTCCCTGGAGAGCGGACCCGGGAGGATGCGCTCCTCGCCGGAAGTGGTGCACGGGACCGGTAGGCGGTCATGTGCCCCGGAACAATGGTTCACCCAATGGCACAACGGACTCACGGTCACCGCCTTTCCCTGACCTTGATTGGTTTCTTGCGTTGTTTTCCGGGTTTTCCGGTGCAGGCGAAATCGCCGCTCGGAACTCCTGCATACGGTGCTTGCGGTATCGCGGGTCACCCCGGGGGACGCGGCACCCGGAGTTGCCCGACGGCACGGCCGCTCAAGGGGACGCGCGGACGTGAACACCGGCTCACGGCATGCCGAAGCGGCCGAATGCCGGGTCGCACCACAAAGCGACAGCACAGGGCACCGCATTCGCCTTCCAGATCATCACGGACGAGAGCGACACCGAGCGCCACGGCATGGCGAGCGGCACGGGCGGGACCCCGGTGCCGCCGCGGCATGCGGCGGACGGCAGCGAGAGGACTGCCTTGGCGGCCGGCCGGATCCCCACCCGGGCCGTACCGCCGGCCGTTCACGGACGGCGGGCGGTCCGACATGACGCCGGCCCGGCCCTGGTGTCCCCCGGCGAATCCCGCCGAGGAAATGCAGCCGTTTTCGCCCGCCCACTCGGTGAACAAGTCCGCGAGAACCCTCCCCCACCATCCATCACTGCACGGACAAACGGTAGCAACCGCACAGTTGACCTTCTCGATATCACTGATCCCCCACCGAAGACCCTTCGCACGTGACACGAATGAGACTTCCCCGCCCGAGCAAAAATGGCTGATCCAAGACTTCAGCCACCGCTGCCGAAAAGGAGAACGAGAGAAGAGTACGCATTACTGGCAGGTATCGCTTGTTGTTGTCAGTGATTCGTACCCCTGGAAGCTTTCGCGCCAGTTTGGCGTGGCCACAGTCTTCACTCCCAGTCATACGATAGCAACCCCCCAAGGCTTCACTGAGCGTAATTTTGCACCTCAATAGGCTTAACGCACGGGTACGTTGCGCGGGACTCCCGTTACCCGTGGGGCCAGTGATTCGACTTTCCGTTCGACCCTTGCGCGGCAAATCGGAGGTCAGCCCGCACGGAAAGGCGCAAAACCCCTCCCGGGGCATCCATCGCCGCCGCCGGGCGACGCCCCCCACCGCTCCGGCAACCCGGCTGCCCAGGGCCCGAATTTTGCTGACGTAGCGTCAATTCAGCGTATTCAAACGCGTCTTGTTCGCCACCTTCGACAGGGAGACGGATCCCGCGACATCACCGGACCGCGCCACGCCGGCGCCCGGCAGGTCCCGACAGATCCACAGCGGCGACCCGGCCTGATGCAGCAACCGTCGGTCGGCCAGGGAGACCCTCCACGGGATGTCTGACTTTCGACGGCCGCACGATTGGCTGGAATTGACGCCTCGTGGCCGATGCACGCACCACGGAAATTAACTCTCCGTCAAATAGCAGGGGAAAGGGTGGCCATGAGTCCCACCGGGATCACGGCTACACCCGCCGACGCCCCCCCGGCGCGGCCCGCCGGCGGCGGCCGGGCCCGGTTTCTTCCGGCCCGCCCGCACAGCACACCCGCATATGCAGACGCGAAGCGGCACGCTCCACGGGCTGACGCACGCCCCCACTGGTCGAGCGCAGCGCCATATCGGGCCAATGAGGACGGAAACGGGAGCAGTGGGGAGACCGACGGCCGGGAGGCGAGGCCGGCGGGCAGGCGCGAACCGGGCAGCTCTCGCACATCGAGGCCGAAAAGGGTGTACAAGTGTGCGACTGAGGCGCGCTGCGGGATATCTTGTCTGCGATCCAGCGCGTGATGACGGAGCCGGGAAGCGAAATGCACCCCGACAGCACGAAGGCACCGACGGTGCACCGTGCGAGGGAGTCGGCCGAGGTCCTCCGCGTCTGTGTCAGGGGCTGAGGTGCCCCGGGCGGTCCGCCGGGCAACGACGCACGACGGCATCGCGACCGCCGGCTGAGGCGTCCCCGCACCGAAGGCGCACCCGTGTCCGGCGGCGCGCGATCCACAGCCGGGCCGTCGCCCACGCCTCGCCCCTCCCCTCCCCTTTCCTCACCCACCTCGACACCTCGGCCGGTTCCGGCCGAGGTCACGACGACAACAGAAGAGTTCATGAGACGAATACCCGGTACGCGCACCGCCACCATGGGCGTCTGCGCCTCCCTTGCTTCGTTCGCCGTGGCCGCTCCGGCGTCCGCGGTCCCCGACCATGCCGACCGCGCCACCACCTCCGCCACGCGGAGCGTCGCACCGGCGCCGTCGCACCCCGCGCCTCCCGCGCCCTCGGCCGGACCGACCCCGCCACCCCCGTCGGGCGCACCCGTGCGGCCCTCGAAGGGCGTGACGCCGGCAGAGATCCGCAAGGCGCAGGAGGTGGAGCGGTACTGGACGCCCGAGCGCATCCGCAGCGCCGTCCCCGTCGAGGCCCCGGACACCGGCGGGTCGAGTCCGGACGCGCAGCGGGTGCCGGCGGTGCGCGGCAAGCCGTCGTTGCGGGAGCCGAGTCACGAGGTCGGCGCGGGCGTCGCCACGGTCGGGGTGTTTCTGATCCGCAACGACGACGGATCGCCGACCCCCAACCAGTTCTGCACCGCCAACTCCGTGACGTCGCCGACCAGGAGTCTGATCATCACGGCGGCACACTGCCTCAAGGGCAACAGGTCCGCCAGCAAGATCGCCTACGTCCCCGGCTACCGCTCCGGCGCCTCGACGGCCGGCCAGGCCGGGGAGACGCCGTACGGAATCTTCCCCCTGGTGGAGGGCAAGGTCTGGATCGACGGGCGATACCTCGCCCCCACCCCCAACGACGATGTGGACTTCGCCTTCCTGCGGGTCGGGCCGAACTCCCGCGGCCAGCTCCTGGAGGACGCCACCGGCAGCGGCAACACGCTGACCACCTCCACGTCCGCGAGCCTCGCGCGCAAGAACGTGACCCTCATCGGCTACCCCGGGGGCCAGAAGACGCCGCTGCAGTGCACGAATGACACCAGCGCCGTCCTGAACCGGTTCATGGAAATCAAGTGCGACCGCTTCCGTACGGGTGTCAGCGGCGGCCCGTTCCTGGACCACTTCGACGGCAGTCGCGGCAACCTGGTCGGAGTCATCGGCGGGTGGCACACCGGTGGCCTCTCCGACGACATCTCCTACGCCTCGCAGTTCGACGAGGACGTCGTCCGGCTCTACCAGCAGGCGGTCGCCGACACGGAGCCGGACGAACCCAACCTCCTGGGCAGCGGCGGCACCTGGCAGCACGCCGCGGTCATGACGTCCGGCAGCTTCCACACCGCCTCGGTGCGCGACCACGTCGGCGACCTGGTCGTGCGCTGGTCCGACGGTGAGGTCTCCCTCTATCCGGGCAACGGCACGTTCGGATTCCGTCAGGAGATCCAGCTCGCCAAGAAGAGCAAGGAGTGGCAACAGGCGCAGGTGGTCACCGCCGGCGACTTCACCGGCGACGGCACCGACGACCTCCTCGTCCGCTGGGCCAACGGCAAGCTGACCCTCTACCGGGACGTCAACGAGACCCGCAAGCTCACCGACGGGATCCAGCTGCGCGGCCCCAACACCACCTGGACGCACGCCACACAGATCACGGCCGGCCGCTTCGGCGGCGGCGACACCCGCCGGAATGACCTCGTGGTGCGCTGGGCCGGTGGCGGGGTGACCCTCTACCCCGACGTCGACGCGGCCGGCATCCACACCGAGAAGCAGCTCGCCAAGAGCAACACGACCTGGACGCACGCCGCGGACCTCACCGCCGGCGACTTCAGCAACCCCTCGGGAAACCAGGATCTGTTCGTCCGCTGGAACGACGGTGAAGTCACCGTCTATGAGAACGTCGCGGCCGCCGGCCTCAAGAAGGAGCATCAGCTCCGCCCCGCGAAATCCGCCTGGCGCAACGGTCTGCTGACCACGGCCGGCGCGTTCGGCGGCGGCTCCCGGCAGGACGACCTCATCGCCCTGTGGCCCAAGGGCAAGCTGAGCCTGTACGCCGACACCACCGCCACCTCCCTGGCACGGGAGCACAAGCTCGTCGCGCCGGCCGGCTGACCGGCCCGGCAGATGTGCTGCGGCGCCGGCCGGGACGTCCCGGCCGGCGCCACGCCGTGCGGTCAGCTGACTCAGTCGGACCGAGTCAGCTGGTCAGTTCGACGCCGGAACGGCCAGGTGAGCCGTCCCCGGCGGGCGTGAGGGCGATGCCCGCCACGATCCGGGCGGCTTCCCGCGGGGAGGGCGCGGGGGTGCGCACGGCGAGCGGAAGAGGCGCGGGGGCCAGGCCCTGGCTGCCGAGGAAGACCCGGCCCACCACCCGCTCGGCGGCGTGGCCGTCGTCCCACATGCAGAAGCGCGCGCGGAACGCGGCGCGCAGCCCGGCGGCCGTCTCGTCGTCCCACCGGCCGCTGCGGAACACCTCGATCAGCTCGTCCTCGCTGGTGGCGATCGCCCCCGGGGTGTCGCCCGGCTCGCCGGAGAGCAGGTCGAAGGTGACGCCGCGGGAGCGGACGTAGGTCTCCCAGTCGTCCGCGTAGGTGATGAGGGGCCGGTCCAGGTTGGCGTAGTCGAACATGATCGACGAGTAGTCCGTGATCAGGGCGTCCGCGGCGAGGCACAGCTCCTCGACCGACGGGTGCCGGGAGACGTCGATCAGCGCCCCGCGCTCCTGGAGTTCCTGCAGGTGCGGGTCCTGGCCGTAGAAGTAGTGGGTCCGGACCAGGAGGACGAAGTCGGGGCCGAGTTCCCTGGTGATCTTCTCGAGGTCCAGCTGCGGCACATAGCCGACCTGGTAGTCACGCACGGTCGGGGCGTAGAGGATCGCCGTGGCACCGGGTGCGATGCCCAGCCGGGCACGGATGTCGAGGACGTCCTGGGCGCCGGTCCGGTAGAAGACGTCGTTGCGCGGATAGCCGGCGTCGACCGACTCGAAACCGCAGGGGTAGACCCGCTCCCACTGCTCACTGGTGTGCTGGTTGGCGGAGACCGACAGGTCCCACCGGTCGGCGCGGGCGAGCAGCTTGCGCATGCTCATGCCCTTGGCGGCGGCCGGGTACTGCTGCTGGTCGATCCCCATCCGCTTGAGCGGAGTGCCGTGGTGGGTCTGGAGATGGATCTGGCCCGCGCGCTTGACCACGGTGTCCGCGAAATTGACGTTGTTGACGAAGTACGTCGCGCGCGCCATCAGCTCCCAGTAGCGCGGCGTATCGACGACGACATGGTCCATGCCGTCGGGCACGGTGTCCACGAGGTCCTCGCGCACGACCCATACGCCGTGGAGGTGGGGCGCCAGCTCCTTCGCCTTTTCGTAGATCGCCAGCGGATTGCAGGACGGGGTGCGGTTCCAGTAGGCGCTGAAGACGGCCAGGTGCGGGTCGAGGGGGCGCTTCAGCTGCCTCCGGTAGAAGCTGTCGGACGCCCTCTTGCTCACTGCGCTCCGGGCCTTGCGCAGCCGCTCCTGGCCGGTCTTTTGCGTACGGCTCATCAGATTCACGGCCTGGAAAAGACGGTACGAACCGCGTTCCAGTGCCTGGAACTGAAGGGCGTCGACCTCCGCGGGCGGGGTGAACCCGGCGGGCTTGTGGCGCCGGTACATCGCCGCGGCACGACGGAAGAACTCCGGCCGGTCCTGGACGAGGACGCGGCTTTCGCGAGCGCCGGTGAACAGGAAATGGCTGATCATTCGCTCGAAGAACAGCGGCCGCAGCCCAGCGAGGTCGGGCCGGCCGTCGAGGAAATCGAAGAGCCGCTGATACTGCTCGAATATCGTGAAGTGCTTCCGGCCGGGCGTCTTCATGGAATTGCCGTGGCGGCGCTGGCGGTAGTCCACACAGGCGTGGTCCAGACACACGGCACGCTCAGCGGTGAGCATGGTGACGTAGACCATGAGGGCGTCCTCATAGAGCCCGTCGGTGTAGCGGAAGCCGTTGTCGACGAAGAAGCGACGACGAAACGCCCTGTTCCACACGACGGCGAACATCTGGAAGAACTGCGTGCGCTCGGCGGGCCGGAACACCTCCGCCCCGGCCTCGGCGAGGAGTTCGCGGGCGGCACTGGGCTGGACCGCGTGCCACCAGTAGCTGCGCACATGGTCGAAGAGCAGCAGGTCCGGGTCCGCGGTGCCGGCCAGGCGGTCGGCCATGGCCCGCAGCGCGCCCGTGGTGAGGGTGTCATCGCTGTCGAGGAACAGCAGATAGTCCCCGCTCGCCCGCTCCACCCCGGTGTTGCGGGCCGCACCGATGCCACGGTTCTCCTCGTGCCGCACGGTGATCACCCGCGGGTCGCGGGCCGCGTACTCCGCCAGGATGTCGCCGCTCCCGTCCGGCGAGCAGTCGTCGACCGCGATGACCTCGAAATCGGTGAAGTCCTGCTCCAGCAACGAGTCCAGGCACGCGCGAAGGTAGCCCTGCACGTTGTACACGGGAACGACGACGCTGAAACGCGGGGCGGATCTGAGGCCCGTTTCGGGCATGGCGGGGTTACTCCTAGAAGAGGTCGGCCTCACGACGCAGGCCTGAATTCCTGTGACTGTGGGTGTGACAATCGGGAGGACCCGCAGGTTGCGCCCGACCTGGGCGCCCCTTCTGTTGTGTCCATCACACCGAGGTCGCCCACGCGGTGCCGGCGGCATCACCGCGCGCCGTGCCGCCGCGCCGCTTGCCGCGCGCCGGTGACGTATTTCACGGCGCACAAAAGAACGGTCCGCTCGCGTCACGCGTCCCTCTGTATACACCTTTATTTGCCAGGAATGCCGACGAATCCTCCCGCGGACCGGCTTACGATCGCCGCTGTCGCGAGGGTTTCCGGGAGGCGAACACCCGGAAGGACGGTCTGCGCGTGTCGCTTTCCCTCGCCTTTGCTGCCGGCGTCCTCGGCAGCGTGCTGATCGCTGTATGGACCACGCTGGCCGATCGCCCCCGGCGTATTGCGCACCGCGTGGTGGCGGCTCTCGGGTGGCTGTGGGTCGCCTGCGTCATCGGTCTCACCTTCGGCACCCGGTCCGGCGGCGGCCAGGCCGTGAATCTGGCGCTGCTCGATCTGGGCAATCCCGCGGACGTCCTCGATTTCCTGCTGAACATGGCGATGTTCGCACCCGGCGGCATTCTTCTCGCCGTGCTGCGCACGGGGCTGTGGCCGGCCGCCGCGCTCGCTTTCCTCGGTTCCCTGGCCATCGAGGTCACGCAGTATCTGACCGCGTCCGGCCGGACCGCGGACCTCAACGACCTCCTCTCCAATACCTTGGGCGGCATGGCCGGTTATGTGTGCGCGGCGGCGGTGGGAAAGGTCTCGCACGAAATCGGGCGGCGCCACCGCTATGCACATGAGGTCGAGAGGCTTTCCCGCCTGTAGCGCACGACCGGCCGCCGGCGCGGGAGACCTACGGCCGGCCGGGATCCCGGGCGATCCGGGGCCCCGACCCGGTATCGCCGCCGGGTCGGCCGCGTCTCGCGGACCGCGCCCCGTACGCTTCCCCCGTCGAGGCGGCGTGCGGGAGAGGAGCGGACTGCGGTGCGCGTACTGCTGGGCATCGCCGGTGCGGTGATCGTGCTCGGGATCTTTTCCTCGGTGCTGCATGCGCTGGTGATTCCACGGCCGACGCGGCACGGCTTCAGCCGCTCCGTCCAGCGGCTGGTGCAGTGGCCGTTCCGGCTGCTCGCCGACCTCCTGCCGAGCGTCGAGGCCAAGGACCGGGTGCTCACTCCCATGGCACCGCTGGTCATCGTCGCCACCCTGATCAGCTGGCTGGTGGCCTTCCTCGCCGGCTATGCGCTGCTGGAGGCGGCGGTGAGCCGGCTCGGCCCCAGGGAGGCGCTGATCGAGGCGGGTTCCTCGCTCTTCACGCTGGGCTTCGCCAGCGGAAACCGCGTGACACTGAACGTCATCGACTTCTGCGCCGCCGCCACCGGCCCGATCGTGATCGGTCTGCAGGTGGGCTATCTGCCCACGCTCTACGGCGCCTATCAGCGCAGGGAGACCGAGGTCACGCTGTTGCAGGCGCGGACCGGGAGCCCGCCGTGGGGGCCGGAGATCCTCGCCCGCTATGCGCAGGTCGACCTGCTGGACCGCCTCACCGAGCTCTTCCGGAACTGGGAACGCTGGAGCGCCGATGTGAGCGAGAGTCACACCACCTATCCGATCCTGATCCACTTCCGTTCCCCGAAGGTGTCCCGCAGCTGGCTGATCGCCCTGCTGGCCGTGCTGGACGCCGCGGCCCTGCAACTGGCGTTCAACCCGTCCCTGCCGCAGGCCGAGGTGCGGATGGCGCTGCGGGCGGGCTTTGTGTGCCTGCGCGAGATCGCCGATACCGAGGGCATCTCCTACGACCGTGATCCCCACCCGGACGACGCGCTGCGGTTGGACTACGAGGACTTCCTGCGGGGCGTGGAACGGATGCGGGCCCAGGGCTACCCCATGGAGCGCACACCGCGGGAGGCGTGGCCGCATTTCCGTGGCTGGCGGGTCAACTACGAGCCGCTCGTGCACCGTCTGGCACGCGACATCGAGGCGGTTCCGGCCCCGTGGTCCGGGACGCGCCGCACGGCGATGGACGCCTACGCCCCGCGCACCCCGGTCGACCGCCGCCCCGTCGGGTAGGGCGGTGCGGCCTCAGTCGCGGGGCAGCAGCGAACCGAGCGGTCCGAGGTCGAGGTTGAGGTCCTCCAGCCGCAGACCGTGCTGGTCGCACAGCTCGGTCATCCGTGCCTCGAGGTGCATCAGCGTCTCCCCGATCCGCTCCACCTGCGCGTCGCTGAGGTCGCCCTGTTCCACCCGGCGAATCGCCTGACGTTCCATCAGTTGCCGTAGGAGTTCGACGACGGTGAGCACCAACGAGACCAGATCGCGGCCGACTTGGTCCCGGTCGATGTCGAATCGGCCGGGAGCGCGGTCCGTTCTGCCGGGGGCGAGGCCCGTCCGCCCGCTCACAGCGGGCCCCCGTCCGCCCACGGGGCGGGCATCCGCTCGCTGACCGACGACAGCAGCGCGTGCAGCGAAAGCCGCACCAGGGGCACATCCGCGATGGCGATGACCAGGTCGCCGCTCACCACGACCCCCGTGGACAGCAGACGGTCCAGCAGGTCGACGAGCGGGACGCCGAGGGGGCCCACGAGCGGACCGGGCGTCTCCCAGGGCACGGGCTCGTGCGCGGACACGCTCACACCTCCCCGACGAAGGAGTACGGCACCCAGGGCCCGGACAGCTCGATCTCGGCCCCGGTCCGTGCACGCCAGGCCGCCACCGCCGCCGCCAGGTCCTCCGTGCGTTCGTGCGGAAGCAGGTAGGCGGCATTGAGGATCTGCCGCCGGGCCGCGGTCCCCGTCATCTCCTGGCCGTGCGTGCGCAGCCGGCGGGCCGCGGTGGCCAGGCGGCTCAGCGCGGCATCGACGTCTTCGGCGGTCTGCAGTGCGCGGTCGTGGCGGTGTTCCCGTGCCCGGTGGAGTCCCCGCTTGCGTTCCAGATAGGCGCGGCCCGCGCCGGGGGCGGACTTCGCGTCGGGCTGCGGACCGTCCGGGGGCGGGTCGGCGGGCGGCCGGGGGGACCCGGCGGGAAGCGACACCTTCACGCCCCACTCGGCGTGTCCCTCGATGCGGTCCAGCACCGCGGCGAAGCGGGCCGCGTCCTCCCCGAGGGCCTCGCGCGCCCGCTCGTCGCTCCGGTAGAGGGTGGCGAGCGCCAGCGGTGCCGTGGGCCCGCCGGCGGCGGCCGCGACCACCACCTCGTGGTGTGCCCGTGCGCACCGTTCGAGTTCCGTACGGTCCGCGAGCCGCTGCTCCCAGGCTTCCTGGGAGAAGTCCGCCGCGGGGACGTGCTGGACGACCGCCGTGAGCGTGCCGCATCGCAGAGCCCGTACGGGGAAGCCTTCGGCGAGCCCCGGCAGCGCGGACAGCCCGGCCGGCGCGAGTTGCCGGCACACGGCATAGACGTAGGTGGCGGTCTCGTCGGTCGTCCCGTTCGCCGGGGTTGCGGCGTGCTGCGTCGTCGTCATGTGCCGGCCGTGTCCCTCGTCCGTGCGGAGTGTGCCGAGCCGTTTCCGTCGGCGGACTCCAGCGCCTGCACCCGCTCGCGCAACTCGCGGTTCTCCGCGCGCAGTTCACTGTCCGCCGCCCTGGAACTGAGCGCGGGATCCGTCTCCCACCAGTCGATGCCGGCCTTCCTGGCCGTCTCCACCGAGGACACGAACAGCCGCAGTCTGATGGTGAGGAGCTCGATGTCCAGCAGGTCGATCTTGATGTCGCCGGCGATGACGATGCCCTTGTCCAGGACGCGTTCGAGGATGTCGGCGAGGTTGGTGGTGCCCGGGCCGTTGGCGGGCGGAGCGCCCGGCCGGTGGTCGACATCGGTCATCGGGTCACTCGCCTCCCCGGCGCCCGGCCGCGGCCCGGGGCGGCGGCGCAGGGTTCCTCGGTCGGCCTCACGGTCTGTCCCCTCTCCTTCGGCACGCGGCCGGTCAGCACCCGTGCAACAGGTCGAGCAGCTGCTCCTCTTCGCGTTCGAAGGCCTCGGCGCTGAGGTGGCCGGCTTCGAATTCGTGGTTCAGGGCGGCGAGCCGGGCCCGCACCAGCGACGGGTCGTGCAGCTCGTTGTCCGCCGCCTGCGCGAGCTGATCGGCCACCCAGACCACTCCGCGCACCGGCGCGAGCGGCAGCGTGAGCACCGCGCTGATCAGCCCCATGTCAGACCCCGAGCGGTGTGGCGGAGGGGCGCGGCTCCAGAAAGCTGTAACACGGCAGGGGCCCGGCCACCCGCAGGACGACGCGGTCCTGCCGCCGGCGGGCGAGGAGCTCGGCCGCCGCGACGAAACCGGCGCTGTCACCGCGGTCCACCAGGAACGACACATTCACCTGGCAGCCGGAGACCTCCGGCCCGGCGCACACGGCGTGCGCCGTGGACGACAGTTCCCGCACGATCTCCCGGCCCGCTTCGGCCGCCCGGCGCGCCAGCGCGGTCGCCACCGCCTCGCCCAGTCGGACGTTCGCCTCGTAGCTGGGCCGTCGGCGCACCGCCTCGCGCAGCTGGCGGATCGTGGCGTCGCCCTGGACGAGCGCGGGCAGTGCCTCGTCGGCCGGCAGCGCCTTGACGTTGATCTCGACGCGGCCCGCGACGCCGTCCAGCGCGGCCAGATGACGGTCCTCGGCCTCGCTCAGCTGCCGGCGGATCACCGTCTCGTCCGGTGCCACCATGCCGAAGCGCATCGGGAGGACCGGTCCGTCCGCCGCCAGCGCCAGCAGCAGCTCCTGGTGTGCGAGCAGATCGCGGCGGCGGGCCCGCAGCCGCGGCGGTGCCGGGCTGATGACCGCGGCGAGCCGCCCCTCCGCGAGCGTTCCCACGGCCCCGGGAGGGTCCCCGACTCCGACCGGGGCGGAAGGCAGGGGGTGCCCGGCGCGGACGATGCCGTAGACGTAGATGCCGTCGTCGGTCACGGTGTTCAGTCCTCCTCTGCGCGCCGCCGGCGGGAAGCGGCGCCCGTGCGGGCGGTACTGCGGCGGCGCCGCTGCGGCTCCTTCTCGGAGTCCTCGTCCGAGTCGTCGCCCGCGCCCACCGCGGAGCGGACGGTCTCACCCACGGATTTGGCGGCGTCCTTGACCTTGCGCTTTCCGATGCCCTTGGCGGCCTGGCCGCTGAACAGCTCGGGCACGGTGACGCTTCCCGAATCCCGCTCCAGATCGAGCCGGTTGCACGCCTCCGCGAACCGCAGATACGTATCGACGCTGGCGACCACGATGCGGGCATCGATCTTGAGGATCTCGATCCCCACCAGGGACACCCGTATGAAGACGTCGATGACCATGCCCCGGTCCAGGATCAGCTCCATCACGTCGTACAACGTGCCTGCCCTGGGCGGGCAGGGAACCACCTCACCGGACAGTCCGGCATACGTCGTGGTGCCCATCTGAGGTGTCCTTTCAGCAGGTGGCGGCGGTGTGCTCACTCATCTGCCGCACCGCGCCGATAGCGGCGGGTGCGGTAGTACTCGAGCAGCTCGCCGTCGGCGTCGAGCCGCACCTCGTACGTCGCGAGGAGGCTGGTGGTGTCGGGGATGCGGAGCAGCTCCAGCACGTCCACCTCGACGCACCAGCCGTGATCGGTCCGGCGCACCGCCGTGACGCCCTCGGCCTGATGGCTGATCAGGCTCTGCAGCAGTTCGGCGGCGCGGCGGGCCATCTCCCCGGGCGCGTTCCCGGAGTCCTTGGTGCGCTTGCGGGCAGCCGTCGACGATGACCGAGTCCGCGTGCGGGATTGCTCTGCCATGCACCCCAGTCTCATCGCCCTGCGGGCCCGCGCATCCTGAGCGCGGCCGGATGGTGACAGGGGGTGGCCACCGGGCGTCACCGGTCACCGGACAACGCCGGTCACCGCACGCCCCGCCGTCGCCGAAGGAGCACGGCGACGCTGATCACCTACACTCGGCGGATGGCAAAGTATTTCGACGTGCACCCGGAAAACCCGCAGCGGCGCACCATCAGCAATGTGGCGGACAGTATCCGCTCCGGCGCGCTCGTCGTGTACCCGACGGACTCCTGTTTCGCCCTGGGATGCCAGCTGGGCAGCCGGGACGGCATCAGCCGGATCCGGTCGATCCGCAATCTCGACGACCGTCACCACTTCACCCTCGTGTGCCAGAACTTCGCCCAGCTGGGGCAGTTCGTACACATCGACAATGATGTGTTCCGCGCGATCAAGGCGTCGACCCCCGGCAGTTACACCTTCATCCTCCCCGCGACGAAGGAAGTGCCCCGCCAGCTGCTGCACCCGAAGAAGAAGACGGTCGGGGTCCGGATTCCCGACCACGCCGTCGCCCAGGCCCTGCTCGCCGAACTCGGCGAGCCGCTGCTCTCCAGCACCCTGCTCCTGCCCGACGAGGAGGAGCCGATGACCCAGGGCTGGGAGATCAAGGAGCGGCTCGACCACGTGGTGGACGCGGTACTCGACTCGGGTGACTGCGGCACGGACCCGACCACGGTCCTCGACTTCTCCGGCGGCGTACTCGACATCGTCCGCCGGGGCGCGGGCGACATCACGCGCTTCGAGTAGGCGCCCTGACGGGGCCGGCCACTTCGAGGGGGCCGTCCTCAGCGCCTGGCCAGGTAAAGGCCCAGGGCCTTGTGCAGGACCTTGTTCAGCGGGTAGTCCCACTCTCCGAGGTATTCGACGGCCTGGCCCCCGGTGCCGACCTTGAAGCGGAGCAGCCCCAGGAGGTGGTTTCCCTCTTCGAGGGTGTCTGTGATGCCGCGGAAGTCGTAGCGGCCCGCGCCGAGTTCGTAGGCGTCGGACATCATCCGCCATTGAAGAGCGTTGTTCGGCTGGACCTCGCGCTTGCGGCTGGTGGAGGCGCCATAGGAGTACCAGGCGTGTGCGCCGACCGTGAGCATCGTGGCCGCCGCGAGGAGCTCCCCGTCGTGGTGAGCGAGGTACAGGCGCATACGGTCCGGGTCCTCGGCCCGCAGCACGGCCCACATGCGCTGGAAGTAGGCCAGCGGACGTGGGATGAACCGGTCCCGCTCAGCGGTCTCGACGTAGATCTGATGGAACGCGGGCACATCCTCGTAGTCACCCTGGACGACCTTGACGCCGGCGCGCTCCGCCTTCTTGATGTTGCGGCGCCACTGCTGGTTGAGGTCGCGCCGGACCTCCTCCAGCGACCGCCCGGCGAAGGGGACCTGGAACACATGGCGCGGCTGGCCCGCGGCGAAGCCGTCCTCGCCGTCAGGCTCGGCCTGCTGCCAGCCCATCCGACGCAGCCGGTCGGCGAGGTCGAAGGCCCGCGGCTCGTGCACGGTGGCCGCCACCTCCCGCAGTCGCCGTGCCTGCGGGTCGGCGATCGCCGCCTTGACCACCTCGGCGCTCCAGCGGCGGGTCACCACCGGCGGCCCCATCCTGACCGAGAACGCACGCCGCGACTTCAGATGGGCGAGCATCGGCTCCAGCCACTGCTCCAGATCGGGTGCGAACCAGTCGATGACCGGTCCCTCGGGCAGATAGGCGAGGTAGCGCCGCAGCTTCGGCACGGGGCGTAACAGCACCAGTCCGGCCCCGGCGAGGCGGCCGCCCTCGTCGAACCAGCCCAGGCTCTCCGCCCGCCAGTCCGGCTTCACCTCCCCCCACGCGGGCACCTGCATATGGCTCACCGAGGGCTGGGCCTTGACGAAGGCCAGATGCTCCTCGCGGGTGATCACCTTCAGGCGACAGCTCATGCGCAGTGCTCCTTTGTCCGAGACGCAAGCCTACGGAGACATGCACGGCAGGGGCGGAAGCTCGCCGGTGGCACGCCCCGTCATCCGGATGCCGCACACCCTCAACGGACCTACCCCACAGGGGCCTTGGCGTTCCCGTAGGGCGCGGATGATAGATTCTCAACACGTGTTGAGTTTCTTGGAACCGGCCGTGAGGCCCGCGGCGGGGCGCCGTTCGTGGTGCTCGGGCCGCATCGTGGAGAGCGAGCATCATGCGCATTCTCATCACCGCACAGGCGAGTTATTCGCACCTGGCCCCCCTGGTGCTGCCCGTGGCGGAAGCTGCCCAACGGGCAGGTCATGACGTAGCCGTCGCCACCGGGGCCGATGTCGTCGGGCACATAGAGAAGCGGGGGATCACCGCGTTCACGCTGCCCGACGTCAAGGCGCTGGGGGACGTGCTTCAGGGGGGTGCGCTCCAGCGTCCGCCGGGCATGGAGAACGTCGGTTCGGTGACGGTGGTACTGCAGCCGGAGTTCTTCGCGGCGGGTTTCGTCGGGCACTTGGCCGCTCCCTGCGCACAGGGCGTCCTCGACCTGGCACGGGAGTGGCGGCCGGATCTGATCCTGCACGAGTCGACCGAGTACGGCGGCTACCTGGCGGCCGAACGCCTCGGCATTCCGCACGGGGCGCTGGACATCGCCCCGATGGCGCCCTATGCCCATCCGGCCGTCAAGGACGCACTCAACCAGCAGCGCACGGAACTCGGCCTGGAACCGGTTTCCGACCCCTGGCACCCCTTCCGCGCCTTCCGCGCCGGGGTCGTTCCGGAGGACTTCTACCCCACGGTCAGCCGGCTGCCCGGCGCGCGCCACTACCGGGTGCCCGCCCAGGCGTCGCGGGGCACCCTCGACCCGGACATCGCCCGGCTCCCCGTGGACCGGCCGCTCGTTCTGGCCACGCTCGGCTCGAACGCCCCGCGGCTTCCCGGCGGTGCCTCCACTCTGCTGCACACCATCATCGAGGCACTCGGGGAGCTGCCGGTCACCGGTGTCGTGGCACTGGGCGCGGACCGCGATCCGCAGCTGTGGGAGGGGCCGCGCGCCGACAACGTCCATTTGACGTCGTTCGTCCAGCAGGAACTCCTGCTCCAGTCCAGCGACCTGTTCCTGACGCATGCGGGCTTCAACGGGACCCGCGAGGCGCTGTCGGCCGGTGTGCCCATGGTGGCCGTGCCGTTGTTCGCCGAGCAGTCCCACAACGCCGCCCGGCTCCAGGAGCTGGGTGTCGGGCTCCGGCTCAACGCCGAGGACGTCACCCGCGAGACGCTGTCCACGGCCCTGCGCACCGTGCTGGAGGACGACTCGTACCGGTCCCGCGCCCAGGGCTTCCAGCGCCGCACCCATGCGCTGCCGGACCTCGACCGGCTGGTGGAGGACGCGGCGGCGCTGGTCGGCTGAGCCGGGCGACCGTCGCAGCCCGAGGCCCCGGTGCCGCGGGCAGGTGCTTGTAGCATCGGGTCCCGGCACCGGAAAGGGGACCGACTGTGGCCTGCGCCGATGCAGTGACGAATGCGCCCGGACGGGCCGCGCCGCAACAGACCGGGCCGCGCGGCCCGTCCGCGGAGGCAGCCCTTCCGGAGCGGAAGGGCGAACGCACACGTCGGCGCATCCTGGCGGCCGCGCGGCGCAGGTTCGCGGAGGTCGGCTACGAGCGCGCCACCATCCGTGCCATCGCGGCCGAGGCCGATGTCGACAAGTCCTCCGTCATGCAGTATTTCGGCAGCAAGCAGGAGCTGTTCCGCGAGGCCGTGCGCTGGCACATCCCGCACGACGCACTCACCTCCGACGACCCCGGCCAGGTGGTGGAGAACCGGCTGCGCGCCATGCTGGACAACTGGGCGGCGGATCGGGACAGTCCGATGGCGGTGCTCCTGCGGACCAGCATGACGAGTGAGGAGGCCGCGGAGCTGCTGCGCCGGCACGTGACCGCGGAGGTGACCGATCATCTCGCCGCCACCCTCGACGGCCCGGACGCACGGCTGCGCGCGGCGCTGTTCGGCGCGATGATGATGGGCATCGCCTCGCAGCGTCATCTGCTGCACCTGCCCGACCTGGCCGAGGCCGACGTGGAGGACATCGTGCGGCTCGCGGCTCCCCTGCTCCGCGGCCTCATCGCCCCGGAGGCGTAGCCCGGCGGCGCCCGGTCCGGGCGGGCGCGCTCACACCAGCGCGTCGAGCGTGAGGGGCAGCGAGCGGATGCGCTTCCCCGTCGCGTGGTAGACGCCGTTGGCCACCGCGGCCGCGATGCCGACGAGGCCGATCTCGCCCACTCCCTTGGTGCCGATGGGGCTGCCGCGGTCCGGTGCGCCGACGAACACCACGTCGATCTCGGGGATGTCCGCGTTGACGGGGATGAGGTAGTCGGCGAACGTGGCGTTGGCGATGCGTCCGCTGGGGGCGTCGGTGACCGTCTCCTCGAACAGCGCCATGCCGATACCGCCGACCGTGCCGCCGACGATCTGGCTGCGGCTGGTCTTCTCGTTGAGGATGCGGCCGCCGTCGATCGCCGACACGACCCGGGCGACGCGGATCAGACCCAGGTCGGCGTCCACCCGGACCTCGACGAACTTGGCGCCGAACGCTCCCGACAGGGCCATGCCCAGCTCGTCCTGGGAGGCCGGGGTGCTGGAGCCGTGGGCCGTCAGCTCCGGCAGTCCGTGTCTGCGGAGGATGTCCGCGTACGACTCCCCGTGCGCCGGCTGCCCGGCCAGGTGGACGCGCCCGCCGGTGACCTCCACCGTGCCGGGCGTGGCACCGTACAGCGGGGAGTCCTCGTCCTTGCCGGCGAGGCCGACGAACAGACCGATCAGCTGTCGGCACGCGTCGAAGACCGCGTTGCCGAGCGAGGCGGTCAGTCCGGAACCGCCGGCCGCCGGTGCGACGGGCATGTCCGAGTCGCCCAGATCGAAGCGGACCCGGTCCGGCGCGAGGCCCAGACACTCCGCGGACAGCTGCGTCATCACCGTGTACGTGCCGGTGCCGATGTCGGCCGCGGCACTGCGGACCAGCGCGCTTCCGTCGAGGCTGACCGTGGCCTGGGCCCGGCAGTCGCTCGCGTACCAGGGATAGCTGACGCCGGCCATGCCGTACCCGACGAGCCAGTCGCCCTCCCGCATGGAGCGCGGTTCGGGGTCGCGGGCCGCCCAGCCGAACCGCTCCGCGCCCACCTCGTAGCACTCGCGCAGCGCCTTGCCGGACCAGGGCAGGCCCAGCCGCGGGTGCACCTCCGCGTAGTTGCGCATCCGCAGGTCGAGCGGATCCATTCCCAGCACATAGGACAGTTCGTCAAGAGCCGATTCCCGTGCGAAATTGCCCTGGGCCTCGCCGGGGGCGCGCATGGAGGTCGGATCGGGGAGGTGCAGCCGGGCCTGACGGTCCTGGGTGAAGACGTTCGGGCACCGGTAGGCGTCCCCCGACCCTGCCGCGAGCGGCTCGAAGTCGTCGTCCTCCCTCGCCACCGGGGAGATGCCACGGTGGTCGATGCCCACCAGCTCTCCGCTGCGGGTGGCGCCGAGGGTGATCCGCTGGACGCTCTTGGGGCGATGCCCCACCGACGTGAACATCTGCGGGCGGGTGAGCACCATCTTGACCGGCCGGCGCAGCAGCCGGGCGGCGGCGACGGTCAGGATGACATGCGGCCACACCCGCAGACCGGCGCCGAACCCGCCACCCACGTACGGCACCAGCACCCGCACCGCGCTGTCGGGCACCTCGAAGACCGCGGCCAGCGTGGTGCGCACCAGCGACGGCCACTGGGTGGTGTCGTGCACGGTCAGGCGGTCCCCGTCCCAGGCCGCGAGGGTCGCGAACGGCCCCAGCGGATTGTTGGTGTGGTCCGGCGTCGTGTAGGTCGCCTCGACGGCGAACTCGGCCGACGCCAGGGCGGCGTCGATGTCGCCCCGACTGTGGTCCATCCCCCACGGGTCGTCGACCTGTGGCGCCCGCGGGTCCAGCACGTCCAGCAGCGGCTCGGTGCACTGGTACTCGGCCGACACCAGCCGGGCGGCGGCGGTGGCCTGTTCCTGGGTACGGGCGACCACCAGCGCGATGTGCTGGCCGTGGTGCAGAATCCGGTCGTCCTGCATCGGGGCGGGAGGGGAGGCGCCGATGGCCGTCATCGGCCCCCGCGCAAGTCGGGGCATGGTGGCGTGCGTCAGCACGGTGAGCACGCCAGGAGCCGCCTCGGCGGCCGCGGTGACCATCCGCACGATCCGGCCCGCCGCGATGGTGCTCTGCACCAGCGCGCCGTAAGCCTGTCCCGGGAAGCCGAAGTCCATCGGATAGGGCGCCGCACCGGTGACCTTGCGCGGACCGTCCACACGGTTGACCCCGGCGCCGACCACCGGAGCGCTCTCGAGCGTCCTCATGCCGCCACTCCTGCCACCGTCCGCAGCGCACGGACCAGCGTGCGCTGCGCCAGCTCGACCTTGAACGCCGTTCCGGGGACCGTCCAGGCCCCCTCCACGGCCCGTGCCGCCGCCCGGCGAAAGGTGTCAAGGGTGGCCGGCGCGTCCCTCAGTTCCCGTTCCGCATCCCGGGCCCGCCAGGGTGCGGAGGCCACACCGCCCAGGCCCACCCGGGCGTGCCGGATCACCCCGCCGGACACCACCAGCGCCACCGCCGCGGAGGTCAGGGCGAATTCGTACGACGCCCGGTCGCGCACCTTCAGATAGCCCGACGGCGTCCCGGCCGGCGGCAGCGGCACCTCCACACCGGTGATCAACTCCCCGTGCGCCAGGACGTTTTCCGACTCCGGGCTCTGCGCCGCGGTCCGGTAGAACTCCGTCAAAGGCACCTCCCGGCGGCCCGACAGCCCCTGGACTTGCACCACGGCGTCCAGTGCCACCAGCGCCACCGCGAGGTCGGAGGCGTGCACGGCGATGCACCGCTCGCTCACCCCGAGGATCGCGTGCATCCGCGCCGTACCGTCCACCGCCGCACACCCCGAGCCGGGCTCACGCTTGTTGCACCGCGGCACAGCGGGGTCGCGGAAGTAGCGGCACCGCGGGCGCTGGAGCAGATTTCCCCCGATCGTCGCCATGTTCCGCAGTTGTGTCGACGCCCCCGCCAGCAGTGCCTCCCGGACGACGGGAGCCCGTTGTGCGAGCACCGGGTCCGCCGCCAGCTCCTCCATCGTGACCAGTGCCCCCACCTGCAGCACCTCGCCTTGGGGCTCGATGCCCCGCAGCGGCAGCCGTGTGATGTCCACCAGAAGTCCCGGGTTGAGCACCCCGTCCTTCATCAGATCGAGCTGTGTCGTGCCGCCCGCGAGAAACGCGGCCCGCGGATCGCCGGAGACCAGCTCCACGGCCTCAGCGGCATCCGCCGCCCGCACATACTCAAGTGCGCGCATCGCCACCACCCGCCACCTCGCGGATGGCGGCCACCATGTGCGGATAGGCACCGCAGCGGCACAGATTACCGCTCATGAACTCGCGGATCTCCTCGTCCGAACCGGCTCGCCCCTCCTTGAGCAGGGCCACCGCGGACATGATCTGACCCGGAGTGCAAAAGCCGCACTGGAACCCGTCGTGGTCCATGAAGGCCGACTGCAGCGGATGCATCCCGTCCGGGCCGCCGATCCCCTCGATGGTCGTCACGGCACGCCCCTCGCACTGGGCCGCCAGCGACAGGCACGCCAGCACCCGCTTCCCGTCGACATGCACCGTGCACGCCCCGCACGCCCCCTGGTCACAGCCCTTCTTCGTGCCCATCAGCCCCAGATGGTCACGCAGCGCATCCAGCAGGGTCACCCGCGGATCCAGGCCCACCGTGTACGCCCGCCCGTTCACCACGAGGGTGACCACCCTGTCAGCGGGATCTGCGGCGCTTTCCGCATCGGTCACGTCCACCATCAGGCACCCTCCGAGCGCCGCCTCGCCCTGTGACTGCGTGCACGCGGTGCAGCACCCCGAATGCCCACCGTTCACGCGGCCGGGAAATCCGCGAAATCCCCGTTCCCTGACGGACGGCACCCGGACCGCACATGAGCCGGTGCACGCCGCAGGAAATCAGCGAACTCTTCCCACGGTACGTCCGGCGGCGCACGGCGGCACCATGTGCACGAGCCGGTTGGCGCGGGGCGGAACGGACTTCAGCTGGGCTTCAGGTGGGCTCTGACACGGTCCTGAACACGGCCGCCGGACCACCGGCGGCCCGTCCCGCGTGTCGACAGACCGAAGGAGCCGGCCGACGTGCAACTGCTCATGGAACACGCCAGGAGATTCGGCGAGCGGGCCGAGGAGTTCCGTCAATTAGCGGACGGACAGGCACCGCAAGCGCTCTTCCTCACCTGCTCGGATTCCCGGGTCATTCCCTCGCTGTTCACCGGCGCCGGGCCCGGGGAATTGTTCGAACTCCGCACCGCCGGCGGCATTGTGCCGGCCTACGACGCCGAGCGGTACTCGGGCGAGGCCGCCACGATCGAGTACGCCGTCCAGGTTCTCCCATGTCCTGACCCAGATCGAGCGGCTGCGCGGCTATCCGTGCGTGGCGGCCCGCGCCGCGGACCGTCCGCTGCAGATCCACGCTGGTGCTACGAGGTCCACACCGGCCGGGTCACCGCCCGTCGCGCCGGCCAGGACGTGTTCGGGCCCCTGTGAGCGTGCCGCGGCACCGCGTTCCCCCTCGCCACACCGACGAAAGGTTCTGATGCTTCCCCCTGCTCCCGGACGCGACCTCGGCGCATCCGTCGTCGTCCTTCTGGTCGCTCTTCCCATGAGTGTCGGCGTGGCGGTGGCCTCCGGCCTGCCCGCCGAGGCCGGTCTGCTCACCGGCATCGTCGGCGGTCTCGTCGTCGGGCTGCTGCCCGGCAGCAGCCTGCAGGTCAGCGGCCCGACCGCCTCGCTGACCGTTCTGGTCTTCGAGGCCGTCAAGACCTACGGCGTCGCGACGCTCGGTGTCATCGTCATCGCCGCCGGCCTGCTCCAGGTGCTGCTGGGCGCGCTGCGCTGGGGCCGGTGGTTCCGGGCGGTGTCGGTCTCCGTGGTGGAGGGGATGCTCGCCGGCGTGGGACTGGTCATCATCGCGGGCCAGTTGTACGCCCTGGCCGACCGGACGGCCCCGGCGAGCGGACTCGGCAAGATCACCGCCATACCGGGGCTGGTGGCCGGGGTGTTCCAGTCCCCGCAGGCCCTGTCCGCGCCGGCGATCGGTGCCGCGACGATCGCGGTCATGGTGCTGTGGCGCCGGGCGCCGCGGACCCTGCGCGCGGTGCCCGGCCCGCTGGTGGCCGTCGCCCTGGCCACCGGCGCCTCGGCGCTCCTCGGCCTGAAGGTGCAGAAGGTACAGGTCCGCGGGCTCCTGGACTCCGTGCACCTGGTCGGTCCGGGGGACTTCGGGCAGCTGGCACAGGCCGGGGTCCTGGGGAGCGTGGTGGCCATCGCCCTGATCGCCTCGGCGGAGAGTCTCTTCAGCGCCGCGGCCGTGGACCGGCTGAACAGTGGCCCGCGGACCGACTACGACAAGGAACTGATGGCCCAGGGAGCGGGCAACACCCTGTGCGGCATCCTGGGTGCGCTTCCGCTGGCAGCGGTCATCGTCCGCAGCTCGGCCAATGTCGACGCCGGAGCACGCACCAAGGCGTCCCGGGTGCTGCACGGGGTGTGGCTGCTGCTGTTCGCCGCGCTGCTCCCCTTCGTCCTGTCCGTCATCCCCATGGCGGCGCTGGCCGGTGTGCTGGTCCACGCGGGCTGGAAGCTGCTGCCGCTGGGCCGGATCCCCGCCATGTGGCGCGAGCACCGCTCCGAGGCGGTCGTCCTGGTCGTCACCGCGCTGGCGATCCTCCTGGTGAACATGTTCGAGGGGGTGCTGATCGGTCTCGCCCTCTCCGTGGCCAAGTCGGCCTGGGAGACCTCGCATCTGCGGATCCGCACGCGGGACACCGGCACCGGCCCGATCACCGTCTCGCTGAGCGGCAATGCCACCTTCCTCCGGCTGCCGCGGATCCTCGACACCCTGGAGGAGCTGCCGTCGGACCGGCCGGTGGAACTCGAGCTGTCCGGCGTCCGCCACCTCGACCACGCCTGCACGACGGCACTGGCGGCCTGGACCGAGCGGCACAACCGGTCGGGCCCGGAAGCGCACATCGTCAAGGAACCGGTGAACCGGTGAACCGATGAACTCCCTCTGATACGGCATGAGTTGACGCCTGGGCCCGTCGTCGTCCGACGTCGGGCCCGTCGTCGTCCGACTCCGCGTCCGTCGCCCGTCGCCCGTCGCCCGTCGCCCGGATGCTCAGTAGGCGGGGAAGGCCCAGCCTCCGGGGTAGAAGGGCTCCCGGGCGCCGCGGAAGGCGGTGGAGGCGTGTGCCAGTGCGCCCGGCCGGAGTTCTTCGACGAGTCCCGCGCCGGCGAGGGCGGTGAGGGTGGTGCCGCCGAGGTAGGCCGCCCCCAGCTCGGCCGAGGTGAGCCGCAGGTCGGGGGCGGCGGACGTGCGCTCACAGCGGGCCGCGTCGCCGTCCGCCTGCAACCGGTAACGGCCGGCGTTCCACGGGCAGAAGCTGTCCTGGACGTCCAGGACCACCTCCAGCGCCGTGCTGTACCGGCGCCCCGCCAGCGCGCGGTCGACGTCGACGAGCCGTACCCACAGGCGGTCCACCTCGCTGGAACGTACCGTCCGGGGGTCGGTCAGCAGGTGCGGCAGGGCCTCGTCCACCGCCGCCTCGTACGCGATCCACGGCACCAGGTCGATCCCGGCGAGGAAGCGCCACAGCGCGGCGTACGCCGTCCGGGAGACCGCCGCCAGCTCCACGACCTGCACGACGCCGGCGTTCGCGCCGAAGCTGTCCCGTTCGCTTGTGAGCCGGTAGAGGGCGTACCCCGTTGCCCGGCCGTCGGGTTCCCGGTGCACGGCGTACCGCAGGGCGCCGGCTCCGTCCCGCGCCTGCGGCTCGTCATGGAGGCGGACGTCCCACAGGCGGGCGGTACGGCCGGGCCAGCTGACCGTGAGGAGGCGCACCCGCTCGTACACCGCCTCGATCTGCGGACGGGCCGTCGCGCGCTCCAGCAGCCGGATGTGTCCCGCCCCGAAATCCGTGCCGGGACGGAAGTCCATGGCGCGCTTGTCGCCGCGCAGTTGTGCCCCACGCGACGACGGGCCGTAGCCGAACCGGCCGTAGATGCCGGCCTCGGCGGGACGGAGGACGGCGATCGGCTCGCGGCCGCCCTCGTGCAGTTCGGTGAGCTGTCTGCGCGTCATCGAGGTGAGGATGCCGCGGCGGCGATGGGTGGGGGCCACGCCGACCCAGGTGACACCCGCCACCGGCAGCACGGCGCCGGGCACCGTCAGCGAGCGGGTGCAGGCCGCGGTCCCGGCCACGGGATTGTCGCCGTCGAATGCCGCGAGGGTGCGGTCCAGTTCGATGGTGTCGCGTTCACGGGCGAGGTCTTCGTCGGACCGGTCCTCGCCGTAGGTGTCGGCGATGACGCGGGCCCAGGTCGCGAACTCGGCATCCGTGACGGGGCGAAGGGGAAAGGAATGGGGCACGGGGCCTGTGTAGTCGATGGGGCGGCACGGGCGCGAGGGAATTTCCCGGGCGGCGGGCCGAGCCGGGGCCGGCCAACGGGCGCGGCTCGGCATCCGCGGGGCCGTTGCGGGCCTGCCGACGACAGGCCCGCAACGGGGTACGCGTGCGGAGCGGAATCAGAGCCGGTCGAGGATCGTGCGCATCGTCGCGACCTCGGCGGTCTGGTGCTTGATGACGTCACCGGCGAGCTTCTTGGCCGTCGCATTACGGCCGTTGCGCCGCTCGTCCCTGGCCATGGTGACCGCACCGTTGTGATGGCCGATCATCATCCGCGCGAACTTCTTGTCGAAGTCCTTGCCCCGGGCGGCCTTGAGGTCCGTCATGTCCTTCGCGGACATCATCCCGGACATGCCGTCCATGCCTCCGGCGCCGTGGTCCATGCCGGGCATGTCGTGCGCGGACGACGCCGGTGCGCCCCACGCCTTGAGCCACGCCCGCATGGTCGTGATCTCGGGGCCCTGGGCCTTCTCGATCGCCGCCGCCAGGGACTTGATCTCCGTGTCGGAGGCCCGGCCGTCGGCCAGTCGGGCCATGGCGACGGCCTGCTGGTGGTGCGGGATCATGCTCTGCGCGAAGGTGATGTCCGCGTCGTTGGACGCCCCCGGGGCAGGGTTCGCCCCGGCCTTCTGCGCGGCGGTGGGTGCGTGGCTGCTCCCCCGGCCCGTGGTCTTCGAGTCGTCGCTGCCGCACCCGGCGAGCAACAGAGCCCCCGAAGCGATGACCCCGACGGCCGCGAGGCGGCGGTTGCGGGGACGTCGGACGGCGTGCTGGACGGAACTCATGTGGATACACCTCATGTTGTCGATGGTGCGGATGTCTGGCGTTCGCGGCGTCGCGGACCGCGCGCAGTGCGCGGCCGCGAGTCGGGTCGGCCTAGATCCGCAGAACGGACAACCGGGTGAGATCGGGAGGGGCCGGCGGTGGGTTGGGCCGCAGCAGGACGACGGCCTTCGCGAGGAGGTCCGCCACCCATCCCGGGGTCCGGGTGAGCGCCGCGCCCAGCAGCATCATGAGCGCCCAGGTGCCGAGCACCGCCATGCACAGCGAGGCCATGTTCATACCTGTGCCGGGCCCGGGGGTGTAGTGCGGGGACGGTGCGGCGGGCGTCCCCCGGTCCGCGGAGTGGGCGGGCGCCCCCTGCTGCGTCGGGGTGTCGGCGACGGCGGATGTTCCCGTCATCGCCGCCATGCCGGTGGTGTGGCCCTGGGCCGTGGCATGCGCACCGGGGCCCGCGGCCCCATCGGGATGGCCGACCGTGTGCATCACGAAGACACCGAACGCGAGCACCACGACCAGCAGCAGACGCGCCATGGCGCCCCCTGCTCGCACGCACCGTCTCGTGTTCACCGCCGCCGGACCTCCCGGAAAGGAGCGTACCCAAGCCGACGGATCGAGTCGCGCTTCGGGGGGGGCCTGCGGGCCTGGGCGGCCGGGAGCGGCGGTGTCAGCCGAGGTGCCGGGCAAAGAACCGTAGCGTGCTGTCCAGCTCGAATTCCGGGATCTCCCCGTGCTTGCCGGGGTTGGCGTGCAGCGTCTTCTCGGCCGAGGCCAAGGCGTCGAACAGTGCCAGGCTCTGGGCCCGCGGCACCCGCTCATCGTCCCACTGCACCAGGAACTGCACCGGGACGGTGATCCGCGCGGCGGCCTCGGCCGATGCCGCCGCCCCGCCCAAGCCCAGCACCGCGGCGCGGACCCGGGGCTCGGCGGCAACGAACGGAACACCAAGTCCACAACCCAACGACACACCCCAATAGCCCACCGGGCCGGTGCCGACGTGATCGAGTTCCTGGACCGCGCCCAGGAACGCTCGCCATTCCGGGACGGTCTGGCGAGCTACCAGCATCTGGAAATCAGCGATCAGCGGGGCCAGTTCCTCTCCGGCCTCCACGCGAGCCTGGTTCTCGGTCGCGATCCGGTCGTACTCTTTCTCCTTCGGCCGGTCGCCATGGCCGGGCACGTCGAGCGCCGCGACCGCGAAGTCACCTTCGGCTACGAAGCAGCGCGCACGGGCCACCATTCCGGGGGCCTTCTTGTGCTGGCAGCCGCCGTGTCCCATCAGGATCAGGGGACGAGTACCGGCGGCACCTTCTGGCGTCCACAGCACGCCGGGAATCTCACCGAGGGTGAAGAGCTGTTCGCGGACGCCGTCGGACGACGTCTGGGAGGTGAAGCGCATAGTGTTGCAAGCCTTTCGGGATGCCTTCTGCGGGCACTCCCCAGACCCTGCGCGGGAGGGAGCCCCGACCTGTCACAGCGTTGATCGGTCTCACCTCCTCAGTTCGCAGCGGCGCACGGCGGCGCCGAACGTATCACAAGAGCTGCACCCGACAGGGTCAACGTTGCCTGACACGGGACGAGTTGCCGGCCGGCGGTTCCCAAAGGGCACCGTCATGGGCGAAGAGCACACGCCGTGGGTCGAAGTCGGCGAGGCGGTCCCACCAGCGGTGGGCGGGAGGCGGTACGTCCGCACCGTCCTGTGCGGCGCGATGGGCGAGGTGGTCCGCGGCGAAGTCGGACGCACGGTCGTGGGCCTGGCCGGCGAGGATCACGGTGCCGTCGCCGCGGCGGACCACGAGGGACTGGTGTCCTTCGGTGTGGCCGGGTGTCGGGACGATCCAGATGCCCGGCCGGACCTCGGCCTCGCCGGAGAGTTCCTCGTAGGAGGCGCCGGGGAAGTCGATGAGGTCATCGACCGTGTAGTCGCCCCGGCGGGCGGTGGCCAGCTCCACGTCCTGCACCAGGATCGGCTTGCCGCCCAGCAGGGGATTGCCTCCGCAGTGATCGAAGTGGAGGTGGCAGTTCACCACCAGGGAGATGTCGGCGAGGGTGGCGCCGGCCGCCGAGAGGGCGTCCCGCAGCGCGCGGCGCCGGGGGCGGTAGTGCGCCTCGGTCTCGGGGCCGGCGTGGCCGATACCGGTGTCGAAGAGGAGCAGTCCCCGATCGTGCCGGACCAGGTAGGCCAGAGCGGGCTCCACGCGCGGGAGCGGGCCGCCGGTCTCCGAGGCGGGCCGGATGAAATATCCCAGGTCGAGTCGGCGTACCGCAGTGTCGTGTGCCATCGGGTCATCCTGACAGTCCGTCACGCCGGTCGGCCGGCCGTTCCGCCGACGGCGGACATGAGTGCACCGCGGCGAGGGAGGAGGAGGCGCGGCAGCCGCCCCGCGGGCGCGGGCGCCGGGACCGTTCCCGCACAATGGGGCACTGGTGCACTGCCGTCCAAGTGCAGTGCCGTAACGGGGGGTTGGCAGCTGTGCTGAGTACGAACGGCGGGTCCGCACTCGTCATGGCCGTGGTCGTCGGGCTGGTGGTGCGGCAGCAGTTGCGTACCCGGCCGGTGCGACGCACCGGGTCGCTGGTCACCCCGGCCCTCCTCGGCGTCCTGGGCGTCGTGGGGATCGCCTTCGGTGTCGCGTCGGTCCGCAAGGACCATCCGCTCAGCGCCCTGTCCGTCGTCCTCCTGGTGGTGAGTCTGGCTCTCGCGGCGGGCTTCGGTGCGGCCCGGGCACGGACCGTACGGGTGTGGCACGGCAGCCGGGACGAGGTGCTGCGCAAGGGGACGGCGGCCACCACCGGGCTCTGGGTGGCGTCGGTGGTGACGCACTACGGGCTGGGCCGGTGGATCGACCATGCGGCCGGGGCCGGGGTGCTGGGCACCGTGTCGCTGTATGCGTACCTGGCGATCGGCCTGGGGACGCAGAACGTCCTGGTGCGCCGGCGGGCCGTCGCACGGGAGCCAGGAGGCGTGACCGGTCCGCAGCCGACCAAGGTGTGACCCGGGGTGGGCGGGAGTCGTCCCACGCCCCGGAACGCGGCGTCGCCCCCGCCGCTTCACACAGCGGCGGGGGCGACGGGACGCAGCGGGGAACGGCCGGACGTCAGCGGGAGTCGTGGAGCACCATGGCCGACCCGCCGCCGCGGCGCTTGGGTTCGGCCACCGCGGTGATCTTGCCGCGGGGCAGGAACTCCAGCGCGGCCACCGCCCCGATCTCCGGTGACGGCGTGAAGGCCTTCGGCGCCAGGACGAACCGGTGCCCCATCGCCTCCAGCTTCTTGCGCTCCGGAGTGTCGAAGAAGGCCGGTTCGGCTTCCGTCTGCGCCGCGTTGCGCTGCGAGAGACGTGGCGCGGCGACCGCCGCCGGCAGTGACATGCCGAGGTCCAGGCGGTTGACCAGGGTCTGCAGCACGGTCGTGATGATCGTGGCGCCGCCCGGCGAACCGACGGCGATCATCGGCTTGCCGTCCCGCAGGACGATCGTCGGCGACATGCTGCTGCGCGGACGCTTGCCCGGGCCCGGCAGGTTCGGGTCCGGCGTCCCCTTGGTCAGCGGCGCGAAGTCGAAGTCGGTCAGCTCGTTGTTGAGCAGGAATCCGCGGCCGGGCACGGTGATGGCCGAGCCACCGGTCTGCTCGATCGTCAGGGTGTAGGAGACGACATTGCCCCAGCGGTCGGCGGTGACCAGGTGGGTGGTCGACGGTCCCTCGTGCGGTTGCTTGTTCCCGGTCTTCCGCGTGCAGCCGGAGTCCGGGTGTCGGGGGTCCGCGGGAGCCAGCGGGCTGGTCAGTGCCTTGTCGGAACGGATCAGGCAGGCCCGGCTCTTGGCGAACTCCTTGGAGAGCAGGGGCTTGGTGGGCACGTCCGAGGACGCCGGGTCGCCCACCCAGCGGTTGCGGTCGGCGAAGGAGATCCGGCTGGCCTCCAGATAGTGGTGCAGGGCCTGCGTCTTGTCGGCCTTGGAGAGGTGGAAGTTCTCCAGGATGTTCAGCGCCTCACCGACCGTGGTGCCGCCCGCCGAGGACGGGGCCATGGAGTAGACGTCCAGCCCGTGGTACGTGGTCCGGGTCGGGTCCCGGCGTTCGGTGGTGTAGCGGGCCAGGTCGCCCTGCTTCATCAGGCCGGGCCGGGCCTTGTGCTGGGCGCCGGAGGCCACCGGCGGCTTCTGGACGGTCCGCACCACATCGCGGCCTATGCCGCCGTGGTAGAGCGCACCGACGCCCTCACCGGCGAGCTGCCGGTAGGTCCGGGCGAGGTCCGGGTTGCGGAAGCGTGAGCCGACGACCGGGAGCTTGCCCTTGGGCAGGAACAGGTCCGTGGTGGACTTGATGTCGCGGAAGCGCTTCTCGTTCATGGCCGTCTGGGCCCGGAACTCCTTGTTGACCACGAAGCCGTCGTCGGCGATCCGGGTGGCCGGGCTCAGGGCCTTGGACAAGGAGACCGTGCCCCAGTCCTTGAGCGCCGTGTCCCAGGTGGCCGGCGTGCCGGGGATACCGACCGACAGCCCCGAGTTGATCGCGTCCTCGGTGGGCAGCGGCTTGCCGGTCTTGGGGTCGCGGAACGAGTCCGCGCGCATGGTGGCCGGTGCGGTCTCCCGCCCGTCGATGGTGCGTACCTTCTTGGCCTTGGCGTCGTAGTAGACCAGGTAGCCGCCGCCCCCCACTCCCGCGGAGTAGGGCTCGACCACGCCGAGGGCTGCGGCGGTGGCCACCGCCGCGTCCACGGCGTTGCCTCCCTTGCGCAGCACCTCCAGCCCCGCACGGGAGGCATAGGGGTTGACGCTGGACACCGCGCCGCCGCTGCCGGTGGCGACCGCCTGCTTCGCGGGCGCCGACGGCGCGGATGCGGCGGCGGCCGCAGTCCCGTTGGTGGTGCAGGACGTGGCCAGCAGGGAAAGACTGAGCGCTGCCGCGGACGCGGCGGCGACAGCGGCACGACGGACAGCCATACGGCCTCCAGGATTCGCTGAGGTGGCGTGCAGGAGAATTCCCGAAACCCTGGCACCGTTCGGGTGGCGGATCAACGCTGAGCTGCAAGGTTTGCGTGAGATCTGAGGTTTCCACTCAGTAACCAGCCAGGGCGGGAGAAGGCGCGCCGGTCCGGCTCGCAGGCGGGGGCGGAGGCGTGGGCCGGGGCACGCGAACGGACAACTGCGGGCCCTCCAACGCCCGTTGACGACTCCGACGGTCCGTTGACGACCCCCATGGCCCGTTGCCGGCTCCGCCGCGCGATCACCTGTGCCACCGGAGCCCTGCCCCCACTCCGGTGGACACGCGGCCGCCACGGCGGCGACACCCCGGCGAGCGGGCCGCGGATGCGTACGCTGACCTGGCCGTCGCGTCGATGGCTTGATCCTTTCGCGGTACGACAGCGATACGACAGGAGCACACGATGGCCGCCTCCGCCCCTGCCGGTTCGTCCAGGACCGCAGTGCGGCATCGCTTCCGGGCGTGGATGCTGGAGGGGCTGGCCGATATGGCCAAGCACCATCCCGGCCCGCACGCCGCCCCGCAGCGCGCCGACCGGGGACAGCGGTGGTGGCGCGTGATGTGCCTGACCGGAGTGGACTACTTCTCCACCCTCGGCTATCAGCCGGGCATCGCCGCCCTGGCCGCGGGGCTGCTGTCACCGGTCGCCACCCTCGTCCTGGTCGTGGTGACGCTCGCCGGGGCGCTGCCGGTGTACCGGAGGGTGGCCAGGGAGAGCCCGCACGGCCAGGGTTCGATCGCGATGCTGGAGCGGCTGCTGTCCTTCTGGAAGGGCAAGCTGTTCGTCCTGACCCTGCTGGGCTTCGCCGCCACCGACTTCCTCATCACCATCACCCTGTCGGCGGCCGACGCGGCCACCCACCTGGTGGAGAACCCACACGTCAGCAGCGTCCTGCACGGCCGGGAGGTGGTGATCACGCTGGTCCTGATCGCCCTGCTCGGCGCGGTGTTCCTCAAGGGGTTCCTGGAGGCGATCGGGGTGGCGGTCGCCCTCGTGGCCCTCTATCTGGGGCTCAACGTGGTCGTGGTCGCCGTGGGGCTGTGGCATGTGGTCACCGCCGCGCACCTCATTCCCGACTGGTCCCAGGCGCTGACCGCCGAGCACGGCAACGTGCTGGCGATGGTCGGTGTGGCGCTGCTGGTCTTCCCGAAGCTGGCGCTGGGCCTGTCCGGGTTCGAGACCGGGGTGGCGGTCATGCCCCATATCGAGGGCGACCCCGACGACACCGAGGAACGGCCCGCGGGGCGGATCCGGGGCGCGAAGAAGCTGCTCACCACGGCTGCCGTGATCATGAGCGTCTTCCTGATCATCACCAGTTTCGTGACCACCCTGCTGATCCCCAAGGAGGCGTTCCAGCCCGGGGGTTCGGCCAATGGGCGCGCCCTGGCCTATCTCGCCCACGAGTATCTGGGCTCCGCCTTCGGCACCGTCTACGACGTGTCCACCATCGCCATCCTGTGGTTCGCCGGCGCCTCGGCCATGGCCGGACTGCTCAACCTGATGCCGCAGTATCTGCCGCGCTACGGGATGGCGCCCCACTGGGCGCGGGCGGTCCGGCCGATGGTGCTGGTCTTCACCCTGGTCGCGTTCCTCGTGACCTGGCTCTTCGACGCCGATGTGGACGCCCAGGGCGGCGCCTACGCCACCGGTGTCCTGGTCCTGATCAGCTCCGCCGCCATCGCCGTGACCATCGCCGCCCGGCGCGCCCGTGAGCACGGCTGGTGGATCGCCTTCGCCGTGATCGCCGTGGTGTTCCTGTACACCACGATCGCGAACGTCATCGAGCGCCCCGACGGCGTCAAGATCGGCGCCTGCTTCATCACCGGCATCATCCTGCTGTCGTTCCTCTCGCGCCTCGCCCGTGCCTTCGAGCTGCGGGTGACCAGCGTCGTGCTCGACGGGATCGCGGAACGGTTCATCCGCGACATCGCCCAGCGCAGGATCCGATTCATCGCGAACGAGCCCGACCGGCGCGATGTCGCCGAGTACCGCGACAAGCTCCAGCAGATCCGCACGGACAACGACATCCCGGCGTCCGAGGACTTCGTCTTCGTCGAGGTCACCGTCGGCGACCCGTCCGAGTTCGAGAGCGAACTGCACGTACGCGGCGAGGTGCTGCACGGCCGCTACCGTGTGCTCTGCCTGGAGAGCCCCGCCGTCTCCAACGCGCTGGCCGCTCTGCTGCTGCACGTCCGCGATGTCACCGGAGAGCGGCCGCACATCTACTTCGAGTGGACCGAAGGCAACCCCTTCGCCCAGTTCCTGCGCTTCTTCCTCTTCGGCCAGGGCGAGGTCGCCCCGGTCACCCGCGAGGTCCTGCGCGAGGCCGAACCCGACCGGGCCCGCCGCCCCCGCGTCCACGTCGGCTGAACACACCCGCCCACACACCGCCGCCGCCTCGGCCCCACTCTGCCCACGGCCGTCATGGTGCCGTCAGGGTCCCCGTTCCCCGCGTAAGGAAGACGCCAAGGCCGCGCCTGCGCCCCGCCGTCGGTCGTTCGATGAATGCGAGGAAGCAGGCAGGGACAACACAGCACAAGGAGCATGCCCCATGGACAGACCGGGCGGTCGGCGCGTCGTGGCCGGTGTGAGCGGTTCACTGGGGAGTCTGACGGCGCTGCACCGGGCCGCCGCCGAGGCCCGTCGCACCGGTGCCGAGCTGCGGGCCGTCCTGGCCTGGGAGCCGCCCGGCGGCACCATCGTGCACCGCGGCGGGCCGTGCCCGGCACCGTTGGCCGACTGGCGCCGGATGGCCTGCACGCGGCTGCTGACCGCACTGGAGGACGCCTTCGGCGATGCCGGGCCCGGCGTGCCCCTGGAGTGCCTGGTGGTGCTCGGAAAGCCGGGCACCGTGCTGCTGGAGGCCGCCGACCGGAGCGACGACCTCCTGGTGGTCGGGGCCGGCGCCCGCGGCAGGCTGCGGCGGGCCGTGTGGCCCTCCGTCGCCCGCCACTGCCTCGCGCGCGCCCGCTGCCCGGTGCTGGCCGTGCCGCCCTCTCCCCTGCACCACGCATTCGAGACCGCACACCGCCGCAACATCTGGAAACTCCCGCTCGACACAAGGGAGTTGGCGGAGTGAACGGCCCGCCCCCGACCTGCGCCGCCGCCGCTCCCGACCCCGCCGTGCGCCACCCCGACTGAAGGGGGGCCGAGTGGGTACACGAGGGCCACCGTTGATCAGTGGCGAAGGGATGAGGCGCGCATGGTGAGCACCGATGAGTTGAGCGTCGAGGTGTCCGTCATCGATCCGCAGGTGGCGGTCGTGGCCGTCCAAGGGGATATCGACGCGGAGACCGGCACCATGCTGCACCACCAGCTCGCCAATCAGCTCGTGCACGGCCGGCAGCATCTCGTGCTCGATCTGCGGGCGGTCCCGTTCATGGATTCCTCCGGCCTGAACGTCCTCATCCGTGCGGGCAACGACACCAAGCGGGTGGCGGGCAGTCTGCGGCTGGCCGCGGTCTCCCCCGTGGTCCTGCGTCTGCTCGACCTCACCGGGCTCAGTGTGTCCATGCCGGTGCACGCCAGCCCCGAGGAGGCGCTCTTCGCGATCGCGGCGGCCTCGCTGCCGCGGGCGTCGGGGTCCGGGCCGGAGGCCGGCCCGGACGCCGTGGGGTGAGCGGGGGCATGGGCTCCGGTGCGCGGCGGGTGCGGCAACTGTCGGTGGGGCCCTGCTGGTCCTGGCCGCCGGCCTCGTGGGTGCCGCGGTGCTGTGGTCGCCCTGGTACTGGCCGCCGGCCGGGTTCTTCCTGGCGCTCGGCGTTCTCGGGGTGGCCGATCTGACCCGGCGCAGGCACTCCGTGCTACGCAACTATCCGGTCCTCGGGCACCTGCGCTTCGCGCTGGAGGCGATCCGGCCGGAGTGGCAGCAGTACTTCGTCGAGCGCAACTTCGACGGCCGGCCCTTCGGCCGTGAGGTGCGCAGCCCGGTGTAGGAACGCGCCAAGGGCGTCGACGCGGAGGAACCCTTCGGTACCGAACGGGACGTCTGTGCCACCGGGTACGAGTATCTGGTGGCGTCCATGGCGCCCGTGCCGGTGCCCGGGCAGCCGCCCACGGTGCGGGCCGGCGGCCCCGACTGCACCCAGCCGTATGACATGGCGTTGCTGAACGTCTCGGCGATGAGCTTCGGGGCGCTGTCGGCCAACCATGTTCGCGTGGAACAAAGTTGAACAAAGGGGCGGCGCTGGGTGGTTTCGCCCACGACACCGGCGAAGGCGGGCTGTGCGAGTACCACCTGCGGCACGGTGGCGATCTCCTCTGGGAGATCGGGACCGGCTCTTTCGGATGCCGCACCGAGGACGGGGAATGCGCGCCGTCCGAGTTCGCCGACAAGGCCGCGCACGAGCGCATCACGTGCCTCTCGCTGAAGAGATCCCAGGGCGCCAGGCCCGGCACCGGCGGCGTGCTGCCCGGCAGCAAGGTCAATGCCGAGATCGCCCGGATCCGTGCGGTGCCCCAAGGCCGGACGATCATCTCCCCGCCCTCTCACCGGACCTTTGCCACCCCGCGTGAGCTGGTTCTTTTCCTGGCGAGGAGGCGCGAGCCGGCGGGCGGCAAGCCGACCGGATGCAAGCTGTGCGTCGGTGCGAGGCGGGAGTTCCTGTCGGTCTGCAAGGCCAGGCCGGCGGAGGGGGTGACCCCCGATTTCCTCGTCGTCGACGGCGCGGAGGGCGGCACCGGGCCGCTCCCCTGGAATTCGCCGACCATCTCGGCGCCCCGCTGACCGAAGGCCTGATCACCGTGCACCACGCGCTGGTCGGCTGCGGACTGCGCGACCGCATCAAATCGGCGCGAGCGGAAAGGTCGCCACCGGCGCAGATATGGTCAAGCGCCTGGTGCAGGGCGCGGATTACACGAATGCGGCGCGCGCCATGATGATGGCCGTCGGCTGCATCCAGGCACAGCGCTGCCACACCCACACCTGCCCGTCGGTGTGGCGACCCAGGACCCGCGCCGGGGCCGGGCCCTGGACGTCGGTGACAAGTCCGCGCGCGTGCACCGGTTCCAGCGGGCGACCGTGGACAGCGCCCGGCAGATCCTGGGCTCCGTGGGAGTCCAGGACCCGGACGGCCTGCGGCCCTGGATGCTGCGGCGGCGGATCGATCCGCTCACCGTCCGGTCGTACGAGGAGCTCTACGACTGGCTGCGCCCCGGTGAGTTGGTGGCCGGCCCGCCGCAGGGCTGGGCCGCGGACCGGGCGGCGGCCGACCCCGACCGCTTCGGTGGCCAGGCGTGATCGTGACGGGCACGTCACACGCATGGAAGTGTTCATGGTGGGTAGGCGGGCGCTGTGCGTTCGCGTGTGACGGACGCACGGGGAGGCATGATGACCACCGTCGTGAACGACACCACTACCGAGCAGCACTCCGACCTGGCCGCCGCACTGCCGGCGGTCGAGTGCCCGAGCACGGTGGCCCCCAGGGACGCGCGGGAGCTGTCGAAGCAGTTCTTCGATCGGCTGCGGTTCCTCGAAGAGGGCACGCACGAGTACCAGTACGCGCGGAACACCCTCATCGAGATGAACATGTCGATGGTGCGGTACGTCGCGCGTCGCTACCGCAATCGTGGCGACGACATGGAAGACATCATCCAGGTCGGCACGATCGGACTGATCAAGGCCATCGACCGCTTCGACCTCTCCCGTGAGGTCGAGTTCTCCACGTTCGCCGTGCCGTACATCCTCGGCGAGATCAAGCGCTTCTTCCGCGACACCGGCTGGGCGGTGCACGTCCCGCGCCGGCTGCAGGAGCTGCGCAGCGATCTGGCGAAGGCCAAGGAAGCGCTTCACCTCCGGCTCGACCGCGACCCGACGGTCCATGAGCTCGCCACCCATCTCGACCTGTCGGAGGACGAGGTCATCGAGGGGATCGTCGCGGCCAACGGCTACTCCGCCGGCTCGCTGGACACCCCCACCGACCCCGACCCCTCCCACCAGCGCCGCGCCCTGGCCGACGTCCTGGGCGAGGAGGACCCGGCCATGGGAACCGTCGAGGACCTCCACACCCTCGCGCCGCTGCTGCAGCAGCTCGACGCGCGCGAGCGTCAGCTGATCGAGCTGCGCTTCGGCCAGGAGATGACCCAGTCCCAGATCGGCGAGGAGCTGGGCGTCTCCCAGATGCATGTCTCGCGTCTGCTCACCCGCACCCTGACCAAGCTGCGCACCGGCATGCTCAGCGAGCGCTGAGCGGGATCGTCGTTCCGTGGGCGGGCCCCGGCCACCATGGCCGGGGCCCGCCCCCGTTCGTCGGTACCGCTTTCTCCCGCCGTGTCCCGTCAGAGCCGGCGCCACCGGGCCATGGCGAGGGAGAACGCACCGAACAGGGCGAGGCCCACCGCGATCGCCACCAGGAGCCAGGGGCCGGCCGAGGTATCGGCGAAGGAGCGGAGCGTGTCGTCCATGCCCTTGGCGCTCCCCGGGTCGTGGTGGATCGCGGCGCGGACGGCGAACACCCCGGCCGCGGCGAACACGCAGCCCCGGGCGGCGCCGCCCGCGACGCCGAGCACATCGACGGCCTGCCGCCCGCGCCGCGACATCCCCTCCCGCCGGAGGTTCTTGTGGAACCTGCGGAGGACGGCGCGCACCGCGATCCACACCCCGGCGACGGCGATGCCCACCCCGGCGACCGCCACCAGCCACGGTCCGGCGGGAAGTTCGAGCACCCGGGCCGTCGCGTCCCGGGACTGCCGGTCGCCGGCCCCGCTTCCGTCGCCCTTGCGGCCCGCGGCGAACGCCACGACGGAGGACGACACGGTGGCGTAGAAGAGGAAGCGGGCCAGTGACAGCAGCCGCTTGTGGGGCTTGTGCCCGTCGGGTCCCGAGGCGCCGATCAGCGCCTCCGTGAGACGCCACAGCGCCATTCCCGCCAGTCCGAGGCCGAGCGCCCATATCAGCGGGCTGCCGAACGGCCGGGGGGCGAGTTCTGCCAGCGCCCCGCCCCGGTCCGCCTGTTCATGGGAATCGCCGAAGGCGATCCGCAGGGCCAGTACGCCGACGAGGAGGTAGATCACGCCCCGTGCCGCGAATCCGCAGCGGGCCGCGGTGCGGATCGCGGTGCTGCGCGCACCCCGCCGGGCCAGGCGTCTGCCCGCACCGGGTATCGCGGTTGTCGCGTCCATGTCGCCTGCTGAAAGCCTCTGCCCCGCCGTCGAGGATGTACCGCCGTCTGCCCCGGGCCCGCGGCACGAATCCCGGCCGCGCACCGGCGGCATGCGGGCGGTGCGCGGTCCGCCGTCCGTACGGGCAGCGGCGCAGGGAGGGGGTGCATGATGGAGGTAATCGAATAGACGCACGTGAAGAGGCGTAATTCGTGAGCGAAGGATTCCTGGAGACCGGTTACGAGGACGACGAGACCGGCACCGAGGGCGCACGGCCCGACCGCGAGGGGCAGGCCGAGGCGTTCGATGCGATCGGTGACCGCTATGACGAGGCGTTCCCGTTCAAGGAGGGGCAGCTGGCGGCCGGCGCGTGGCTGATCGGCGCGCTGCCCGGCGGCTCCCGCGTACTGGACCTGGGCTGCGGAACGGGCCTGCCGACCGCCCGGCAGCTGGTGGACGCGGGGTGCGAGGTGGTCGGCGTCGATCTCTCCCGCGGGATGATCGACCTCGCCCGGAAGTATGTGCCCGATGCAACGTTCCACCGTCGGGACATCGCCGACCTGACGCCCGGCGGCCCCGACGGCCTGGGCCGCTTCGACGCGGTCGCGGCCTTCTTCACCCTGCTGATGCTGCCGCGGGCCGAGATCCCGCCCGCGCTGCACGCGATCCACGACCTGCTGGTGCCCGGCGGTCTGTTCGCCCTCTCGATGGTGGAGGCCGACGTGGACTACTTCACGATCCCGTTCCTCGGCAACACCATCCGGGTGTCCGGCTATCTGCGGGAGGACCTGCGCAAGGTCATCGAGGAGGCGGACTTCGAGGTCGTCGAGGAGACCTCGTACACCTACGCCCCCGCGACCTCGGACGTACCGCCCGAGGAACAGCTCTTTCTCCACTGCAGGCGGCGCGACTGAGGCCGCCGCGCACCTCCTGGCCCCCACCGGACGGACACCCACGAGTGATGGAGCCCCGCACTCCCCGCCAAGGACCCGGCAGGCTCTCCGCCGGGCCCGGGGACGAGTCTGCGGAGGGTGCCCGGGGGGATGCGGAACGTGGCCCCGAGGCGCAGACCGACCGCCTGCGGTACCTCGAATCCGCGACGCGGCGGATCGCCTGGGGCAGCGACCGGGACGAGACGCTGGGGGAACTGTGCCGGGCCGCGATCCCCGCGTTCGCCGACACGCTCCTCGTCCATCTGCGGGATCCGCTGCCGACCGGGGAAGCGCAGCCGGCCGAGCCGATCATCCTGCGGCTGCACAGCATCGCCCAGGGGCCGAAGGCCTCAGTCACCGAGGCGCCCGCGGGGGACGCCGAGTTCGCACCACTGACGGTGACCGGGCGGCTCGTCGGGATACTGCTGGCCGGGCGGCCCGTGTTCGGCGACGCCCCCGGGCTCGGGCCCACCGTGACCGCGCTACTGGCGCCGGTGACGAGCCCGCCGGCGACTCCGGCACCGGGCCGGCGGCTGATCCTCGCCCCGCTGTACGGCCGCCGGCACGTCCTGGGCACCGTCGCCCTGCTGCGCGGGGCCGGCCGGCCCGCCTTCACGGACGACGATCTGCTCGTCGCCTCCCAGCTGGCCACCCACACCGCGCTGGGCATCGACAAGGCGATCGTGTACGACCGCGAGGTCTCCATGGCCGACGCGCTGCAGCTGACAATGCTTCCCTCGTCGCTCCCCACGACCACCGGCGTCCGGCTGGCCAGCCGGTATCTGCCGGCTGCCGCCACCTCCCAGGTGGGCGGCGACTGGTACGACGCGATCCCGCTGCCCGGCAACCGCGTCGCGCTGGTCGTCGGCGACGTCATGGGGCACTCCATGACCTCCGCCGCGATCATGGGGCAGCTGCGCACCACCGTGCAGACCCTCGCCGGGCTCGACCTGCCGCCGGAGGAGGTGCTGCACCATCTCGACGAGCAGGCCCAGCGGCTGGGCAGCGCGCACATGGCGACCGTGCTCTACGCGGTCTACGACCCGATCGCGCAGCGGCTGCTGATGGCCGACGCGGGACATCCGCCGCCGCTGCTGCTGCACCCGGACGGATTCGGGAAGGTGCTCCAGATCCCGCCCGGTGCGCCGATCGGGGTGGGCGGCGTGCCCTTCGAATCCGTGGAGATGCCCGCACCCACCGGAGCGACGCTGCTGCTGTACACCGACGGCCTCGTCGAGTCCCGGGAACAGGATGTCTGGGCGGGGGTGGAACTGCTGCGCGCCCGGCTGCAGGCCGCCGCCGACATGCTCGGCTCCCCGCCGCTGGACGTGCTCTGCGACGCGGTACTGAACGTCCTGGACCCGGGGAGCCTGGACGACGATGTGGCGCTGCTCGCCGCCCGGTTCGACGGGTTCCCGCCGCTCAACGTCGCGTACTGGTTCCTCAGCCCCCAGCCGCAGACGGCGGGCCGGGCCCGGCAGCTGACCCGCCGGGCGCTGCGGCGCTGGGGTCTGGACTCGCTGCTGGACGCGACCGAGCTCATGGTCAGCGAGGTGGTGACGAACGCGGTGCGCTACGCGTCGCGGCCGATCGCCCTGCGGCTGCTGCGCACCGATGTGCTGCGGTGCGAAGTGGGCGACGACTCCCCGCAGGTGCCCCGGATGCGGCGCGCTCAGTCGGGCGACGAGGGCGGCCGCGGCCTGTTCCTGGTCAACCAGCTGGCGCAGCGCTGGGGAGCGACGCGGCTGAGCACCGGCAAGGTCGTCTGGTTCGAGCAGCAGATGCCCGAGGAGCGCGGACAGCCCGAGCCCAGCGCACCGTAACGTCCGGCCACGGGCCGCGCCCGGGTTCAGATGGCCATCGCCTCCTGGATCCACCGGTTCACCCGGTACGGCAGCCACCACACCAGCGGTCCGGTGCGGGCGATCAGCCGTTCCGCCAGGAAGTCGGCGGTGATGGACTCGGGCACCGCGGACAGCGGGGCGCCATAGGCCAGCCGGCCGATCGCCTCCCGGTACGCGGGCTCGTCCGCGGTGAAGCGGCGCAGGTCGCCCCACCGCCGGTCACGGATCTGGACGAAGCCCGGGCCCTGGCGCCAGAGGCATTTGCAGAGGTAGTGCTCGTCGCGCCACCGGGCGAGGGCGGCGGCCGGGTCGGCGGGACCGGTGAGGGTCCGGGGCGGCTGGAGGTGGCTGAGGTCGCGCCAGCCGTCGTCGGGGTCGGCCGGCAGCCGCAGCTGCCACTGCACCAGGACCGCACGGGCCGTCAGATCCCGTATCAGGCACAGCTGTTGGACCGCACGGGCGGCGGCGCCGGGCTCGTCGACCGCGGCCAGGTCGATCTCCTCGGCGAACCGCACCCGGCGTACCCCGAGTTCCCACAGCCGGCCGGCCTGCTCCTCCGGCGGGCCGCCCGGATCGAGGGCGCCGAGGCTCATGCCCGGCAGGGTGCAGGCGGCCTCGTCGTAGTCGCGCCAGGCGCTGAGTGCGGGCCCGGTGGGGGTGGCGGTGGTGTGCATGGTGTCTCCTCGGGGACCGGCGTCAGACGTGGGCGACGGTGCGGGCGGTGTCGTCCGGCTGCTCCTGCGGGGCGGCGGCGGCATGGGTGTGGCGCATGAAGTCGAGGCGCAGCAGGTCCTCGTTGACGGCCGCGGGGGCGAGATGGACGTACTGACCGCCGTCGGTGAAGACCAGCCCGAGCGTCACCCAGCGCTGGAGGAGGGCATGGACGGCGGGCTCGTCGACGGTGTGGTCCGGCAGCCGCGCGGCGAGTTTGCGGGTCAGGGCGGCGGGGGCGTGCGGCTGGTCCAGGAGGCGGAAGGCCGCGGTCTCCAGGGGGTCGGTGAGTTCCCTCACGCCCCAGTCGAAGGCGCGCCGGCGGCTGACCAGCACGATGCGGTCGCCGAGGTCGGCGTGGGTGAGCCGGGCGTCCGCATGGTGTTTCTTCCAGGCGCCGAGGGCCTCGTTGAGCGCGGTGACCGTGGGCTCGGTGATGCCGCGTTCGGGTGCCTCGAAGACGTAGGCCAGATCAAGCAGTTCGGACTCCGGCAGGTCGTAGGTGAAGCGGTAGTGCTCCTCGGGGCGCAGTCCGGTGAAGCCGAGTTCGGGCCGGTTGAAGTAGGGGCTGAAGCGTTCGATGGCGATGCGGGCGGACAGGTCGACCGGCGGGTTGAGGTGTTCCAGGGCCGGTATCTGGGCGATGACGGGTTCGTAGTCGGCGGCGGTCTCGCCGGGGAAGCCGTGGAGGTAGTTCCAGGAGACGGAGAGTCCGGTCTCGGCTCCGTCGCGCAGCATCCGGACGTTCTGACAGCCGCTCACGCCCTTGTCCATCAGGTCGAGCACCCGGCTGTTCAGGCTCTCGATGCCGGGCTGGACGTAGATCATTCCGGCCTCGGCGAGGGTGCGCAGCTGGGCCCGGCGCATATTGGCCTTGATCTCGATGTGCATCCGCAGGTCGTAGCCGCTGTCGATGATGCGGGGCAGGACGGTGGTGAGGTAGCCCATGTCGAGGATGTTGTCGACGAGGTACATGTCCAGCACCCGGTGGCGGCGGGCCAGGTCCATGATCTCGTCATAGAAGGTGTCGGGGCTCTTGCTGCGGAACTGCATGAAGGAGCCGTTGAGGCCGCAGAAGGTGCAGTGGTGCTTCTCGCCCCACCAGCAGCCGCGGGCCCCCTCGACGACGAGCTTGGGCTCCACCCAGTTGCGCGCCACGGACGACGCCAGCCGCTCGAAGTAGCCGCTGTAGTCGGGCGGGAGGATGGTGGCGGGCGGCAGCGGGCTGGTGCTCATCGGGTTGGCCGTGCTGGTGCCGTCGGGCTGCCGGTGGCAGAGCCCGGGGACGGCGGACAGCTCGGTGCCCTCGTCGAGGGCGGTCAGCAGCTGCGGGAAGGCGGCCTCGCCCTCGCCGCGGACCACGAAGTCCAGGAAGGCGAAGTTGCGGTGCGCGGCGGCGCCCTGCTCGGCGTCGCAGTTGGCGCCGCCCATGACGGTCTTGATGTGCGGGGCGAGGCGTTTGACGTACTTGGCGGCGGCCAGCGCGGCGGTGTTCTGCTGGAAGGTGGAGGTGAAGCCGACGACATCGGGGCCGGCCGCGACGATCCGCTCGGCGATCTCCTGGACGAACTCCGGTACCACGCGGTGCAGTTCATGGGACATCCGCAGTCGTTCCGCGCGCAGTTTGCCACGCATGGAGGTGGCGAACTCCTCCGCGCGCCACTCGGGATCGTCGTAGAGGGCGGAGGAGAACACCCAGTCGCCGCAGCCCATGAAGTACGAGGAGAGCGCATAGAACTGGTAGTCCTCCCCGGTGAAGGTGCAGCGCCGGGTGATCCAGTCGGTGAACTCCAGGTTGGCGTGCAGGACCTCGGCGTGCCCGGAGGTGCGCTCGTCGACGCTGCGCCGCAGGATTCCGAGGGCGAGCGAGGGCAGATCGATCGGGGACCAGGGCATGTTGACCAGCAGGACGCGCATAGCGGCTCCACGTGCGGCGGCGGATGGGGCGGGAGACGGCCGGCGGCCGGCCGGTGCGGTGCACGGGTCCGGCCGGCCCGGGTGGCGCCGGGCCGGCCGGGGAGGTCAGTCCTCCTCGGTGTCCTCGGCGGTGCGGAACGGCACGGTCACCGTGATGCCGATGCCCGGCCGGCGGTTCTCCTCGTCACCCTCGAGCGGGTCGTTGTGGATGATGTCCTTCTGCATGACTGTGCTCCTCTTCTGGCGAATTACGGAACGTGCGTCGTGCACTCCGGGGCACCCGATGGTGCGGTGTCCCCGAAGACCCCGTCCGCTGCGGAACGGGGAGTTCGACGGGCCGCGGGGGCGCGGCGCAGATGCCGGTCCAGGAAGCCCATGGCGCGCCGCAGTACGGCGACATGGTGGGCGCCCGTGTATCCGTCGTGGCCGGTCTCCAGCCACTCGGACTCGTGCGGCACTCCGGCCTCCCGCAGGGCCGTGAGATAGCCGCGTACCTGGCCGGGCGGGCATTTGGCATCGAGGGTGGCGGCGATCACCAGCAGCGGGGCGCGGACCCCGGCGACGTGGTGGAGGGGTGAGCTCCGGGCGTAGCGTTCGGGCACCTCGTCGGGGGTGCCGCCGAACAGCCGCTCGTCCAGGGCCCGCAGCGCGGGGGTGCCGGTACGGTGCGCCGCCGCGCAGTCGGCGACCGGTTTGACGGCGACCCCCGCCTGCCACAGGTCCGGCCGGGTACCGAGCGCCAGCAGCGTCAGATAGCCGCCCCAGGAGGTGCCCCACAGACCGATCGCGTCCTCGCGGGCCAGGCCGCGGCGCAACAGATCGGTACGGACCGCGGCGAGGTCGGCGACCTGGGTGAGCCCGACGCCCTCGCGGTAGGCGGCGCGCCAGCGGGGCCCGTATCCGGTGGAGCCGCGGTAGTTGACCCGGGCGACCGCGAATCCGGAGGCGACCAGGGAGTGCACCTCCGGGTCGTAGGCGTCCCGGTCGTGGTCGGCGGGGCCGCCGTGCACCAGGAACACCAGCGGGGGCCGCCGGCCGGCGTCGGCGGCGTCCGGCTCGCTGAGCAGGGTGTGCACGGGCCCGTCCGGACCGGGGGTCCACAGTTCGCGGTGCCGGCCGGGGGCCCGGGCGGGCAGCGTGGCGAGCGCCGGGAGCCGGGTGCCCGCGGTGGAGCGCATCTGCGGCGGGGTGGCCGTATCGGTCCAGAGGCAGTGCACGTCGTCACCGGGGCGGGGGGCGGCGTCGAGCAGGGTGCCGGGCGGGGAGGGCACCGGGGTCAGGGTGCGCCGGTCGAGGTCGGCGGCGGCGAGGGTGGAGCGGCCGTGGCGGTCCTGGCGGACGAGGACCCGGCGCCCTTCGGGGTACCAGCGTGCGGTGATCTCGGTGTCGAAGCGGCACCAGTCCTGGGCCCGCAGGCCCGCGCCGGGCCGCCAGGTGGCCAGCCGGTAGTGGTCGTCGACCTCCTGGACCAGCAGCAGTTCGGTGCCTGCCGGGGACGGTGCGAAGCCGAGCGACCACAGGCGGCCGCTGCGTCCGGACAGTGTGTCGAGCGGTGCCCCGGAGCAGGTGAGGAGGGTGACCGCCCGTTCGGAGCCGGCCGTTCCCGTCAGCGCCAGCAGCCCGCCGGACGGTGAGATGCCCGCCAGCAGCGCATGACCGTCGACGGTGTGCACCGCCCTGGCCGGGCCGCCCGCTCTGCCGAGGTGAATGGTCATGCCGTGGCCGTCGCCGAGGCCGATGGCCACCGTCCCGGCGTGGCTGACGGCGAGTCCGTGCGGCAGGCCCGGGGGCAGGCCGCTCAGACCGGGCCGGCGCGGTCCGCCGTCGAACTCCTGGAAGTACCACCGGCCGGTGCCGCGCCGGTCCTCGGCGAACCACCACACCCGGGCGTCGGCGTCGAGGGCGCAGTGCAGGGTGCCGTCCGGGCTGTCGGTGACCTGGCGTGCGGTGCCGGTGGCGGCGTCCCAGGTGAAGATCTCGCAGCGGCCGCCGGCGTCCGCGGCCAGGGCCATCCGGGCCGGGTCGCGCGGGCAGACCTCGGGGAGCGCCGGCCGGTAGACCCGGAAGCCGGTGACGGTGGGCGGGGCCGCGGCGGGGCGCGGCGCGTGCGGGCTCATACGGGCTCCTCCCCCGGGCCGCGGGTGTGTGCCGGTGCCGACCGGGTCGCGTGGAGCGCGAGCACGGCCAGCAGGGCGGCGCAGCCGACGAGGGTGGCGCCGGGTCCGGCCCGGTCGGCGGCCAGCCCGGCGAGGGCCGGTGCCAGTGCCGCGGCCGCGCCGGACACGGTGGCCAGGACGGTGCCGGTGCGCGCCTGGAGTCCGGGCGGCGTCACCTGGATGATGCGGGCCTGGAGTGCCACCGTGGCCAGCGGCGTGAGCAGGCACAACAGACCGAAGAGCAGGCCGAATTGCCAGGCCTCGCGGGCCACGGCCAGCGCCGCGGCGGGCGGCACCAGCAGCCAGGACACCGCCACCAGCACGCGCGCCGGGGCGCGCCGGCCGGCCAGCCGGGGGGCGAGCAGCGCACCGGCCAGTCCGGCCGCCCCGGCGAGCGCGAGGACAAGTCCCAGCCCGGCGGCGCCGCGGCCGTGGTCCTGCAGGGCGAAGACCGTCGTGTAATACAGCGCGACGAGCAGCGCGTTGACGGCCGAGATCCACCCGAGCGCCAGCCGCAGGAAGGGGTCCCGGCGGATCAGGGCCACCCCCGCTCCGGCTTCCGCGGACAGCGCGCGCCAGGTCCGGCGGGGGCCGCCGGCCGGCGGCCGCTGGTCCCGGGGCGGGGACAACTCGGTGCGCAGGGCCCGGATGCAGAGCGCCGCGACGGCGTACGAGAGGGCGTCGGCGAGGAACGGCAGCCAGCGTCCGGCCTGGAAGAGCAGGCCGCCGAGGGCGGGCCCGAGGACCAGGGCGCCCCGCTCCCCCGCTTGTAATCGCGCCAGCACCCGTCGGTGCTCCGAGGCGGGACACACCAGGGCGACGGTGCCGAGCGACGCCGCCTCGTAGCAGGACGTCGCGGCCCGCTCGACGAGAACGGCGCCGATGAGCACGGCCATCGGGACCGCACCGGACCGGACGGCCAGCGCGACGCCGGTCATCGCGGCGGCGGACACCAACGCGGCACCCACCATCACCTGTTTGCGCGCCCCGCGGTCGGCGGGCACCGCGGCGACCGGGCCGAGGAGCAGGGTGGCGGCCGCGCCGAGCCCGGCGACGGCCCCGACCTCGGCCGGTGTCCGGCCCAGGCTCAGCAGCAACAGCGGCAGGACGAGTCCGGAGGTCTGGCTGCCCAGCGCGTCACAGGTGCCCGCCCACCAGACCAGCCGCATGTCGCGGCGTACTCGGGGCAGCGGAACGGCGGCCGCCGCCACCGGGGCGGGCCCCGTCACCGGACACGGCCCGGGGCCGGTCTCGCACCGCCGGGGCCGAAAGCGACGCGGCTGTCCGCCGGAGCGGTCCGTGCTGACGCCGGGGGTAAGCCGTGCGGTGAGTCATCCGCCGGGGGTGCCGATGTGCGCCGTTCCATGCGAAGCCACCTCATATCCGTGGGCCGCCCACGAAGACGGCCTCACCAAAAGGTCAACTTGCGGAGGAAATGTGTCCGAAGTGTGCCGGAGCTTAACCAGACGGTGACACAGGCCACAAGGTGTCGGAGAGGAACACCTTCCGTCCGCCGACCGCCCGCCCCCGACGGTCGGCGGGCACCGGCCGCAGCGGCCGCCCCGTACCCCAGGACCGGGTCGCGCGGGAGAGCACGCGAGAGCACCGCCGGGCGGCGGCGGCGCCACCGCCGGCCCGCTCACTACTCACGGCGGTGTACGCGGGCGAGGAGCAGGACGGTGTCGTCGGCCGGGGAGCTCGGCACCAGGCGGGCCAGGATACGGTCGGCAGCGGCCTCCAACGAGCCGGGGATCCGGGCGAGTTCCTCGTGGAGCGCGTGCAGACCCTCGTCGATGTCGTGGCCCCGCGCCTCGATGAGGCCGTCGGTGTACAGGGCGAGGACGGCGTCGTCGGGCAGGTGGGCCTCCGCCGTACGGAAGGCGCTGCCGCCGACCCCGAGCGGCACTCCCAGCACGTCGTCGAGGAGTTCGACCCGGCCGTCGGGGTGCCGGACGAGGGGCGGCGGATGCCCGGCGCTGGCGAGCCGGGCGCGCCCCGTGGTGGGGTCGTAGCGGATGTAGAGGCAGGTCGCGAGCTCGATGCCGGCCTCCTGGGCGCACTGGTCGAGTTCGCCGAGCAGCGCGGCCGGTTCCTGGTCGTGCCGGGCCAGCGCCTTGGCCGTGATCCGCAGCCGGCCCATCGCCGCGGCGGCCGAGACACCGTGCCCCATCACGTCGCCGACGACCAGGGCGACCCGGTGGTCGGGCAGCGCGATCACGTCGTACCAGTCGCCGCCGACCTCGGTGACGCGGCTGCCGGGCAGATAGCGGTGCGCGAGGTGCAGATAGGGGCTGGGCGCCAGGAAGCTGGGCAGCAGGGCCCGTTGGAGGGTGAGCGCGATGTCCCGCTCCCGGCTGTACAGCCGTGCGTTGTCCAGGCACAGCGCGGCACGGGAGGCCAGCTCGCCGGCCAGGCTGAGGTCCTGCTCGGTGAAGGGGGTCCGGCGGGCGGACCGGCCGAAGATGGCCAGGCCCTGGACCGTTCCCCGGGCGATGAGCGGGGCGAGGAGGAGCGTGCTCAGCCCGCTGTCGGCCATCAGCCGGGCGCGCGAGGCGTCGAGCACCGTCCGCGCCAGGAAGTCGTCGTTCACCGGCACACAGACCGGGCGGCCGGACCGCAGCATCTGGTGGATGGCCGAACCCGGTGGATAGTGCACCACTTTCCGCCCGCTGACCAGCTCCGTCGCGGGCGCGGGCAGCACCGTGCCGGAGGCGATGCGGCGGGTGTCCACGGGCAGCGCCGGATCGAACACCTCGCTCTCGCTGCGCCAGTCCACGAGCTCGACGACGGCTCCGTCACAGAAGTCCGGTACCGCGGCGTCGACCAGTTCCTGGGCGGTGACCTCCACGTCCAGGGTGGTGCCGATGCGGGCCGTGGCGCGGTCCAGCAGGGCCAGCCGCTGGCGGCTGGCGGTGGCCTCCACCACGGCCTGCTCCTGGTCGGTCACGTCCACCAGCAGCCCGCCGACGCCGGAGCGGCTGCCGACGGCCTGGGTGAGCGGGAAGAAGCTCACCGACAGCACCGTGTCCCGGTCCGGGTGGCCCCGGGTGCGCATTCCCACCCGGACGCCCCGGACGGTCCTGCCCTCGGTGGCGACGGAGCGCAGCATGCGCTCGTACTCCCCGTCGTCCGAGGTGATCATGATGTCGGCGAGGCGGCGCCCGAGGTGTTCCTCGATGGGCAGTCCGTTCATGTCGGCGAGTGCCTGGTTGAGGTGGCGGTAGCGCAGCTCCTCGTCGAGCATCACCAGGCCGATGGGGCAGGTCGCGAAGAGGGCGTCGAGGAAGGCGAGGTTGGTCTTGACCCGGTCCAGTTCGTCGCCCCGGCTCGCCAGGGCCATCACCACCGTGCGGCCCGCCTCGCCGGTCACCGGGAAGACCCGGAATCCGCAGTCGAAGTCCGTGCCGTCCCGGTGGGTGACGCGCTGGCGGCCGCGCCAGTAGCCCTCGGTGCGGCCGCGCTCGGCCATGCGGGCGCAGACGTCGGCGCCGCCGCCGGCGGACCCGCGGAACAGGAGTGCGCCGGGCCGCGTCAGCGCCTCGGCGGCGCGGTAGCCGAACAGGTCGTGGGCGCCCGGTCCCCAGTAGCAGATCCGGTTGTCGTCATCGATGCCGCACACGGCCACGGCCACGTGTTCCAGCAACGACCCGGGCTCGGACCAGAGCGGACCGCGGGCCTTCGCGAAGCTCGGCCGATCTGAGGGCACCGGCTTTCCTTCCCGGCCGCCGCACAGGGAGGCTGGTCCACTCTGCGCGGCGGAGCGGCTCTCTCAATTCTGCGCCCGTCCCCCGCGTACGGACACCTCGGCCCGCGTGGGGGCCCGCCGGGGTGCCGGGGCCGCCGCTCACCGCCGGGCACCCATTGAGGACAAAGCTACGCAAAAGACTGTAAAGCCATACAAAGCGGGCGTAGGCTGACCGCGACGCCGCAGTGCACCGCGAGCGAGCGATGGAGGCGTCGCATGACCGACCCTTACGGCTTCCTCAAGACCCCCCGCCGGCCGGTCGCGGGCCGCCCCGTCCAGGAGCGGCTGCACGACTGGCACGAGGTCTACGCGGGGCAGGCGCTGCTGCCGCTCATCTCGGAGCAGGCAGGGCGGTGCATGGACTGCGGCATACCGTTCTGCCACAGCGGCTGCCCGCTGGGGAACCTCATACCCGAGTGGAACGCGTACGCGCGGGCGGGCGACTGGCGGGCCGCGGCCGAGCGGCTGCACGCGACGAACAACTTCCCCGAGTTCACCGGGCGGCTGTGCCCGGCGCCGTGCGAGGACGCCTGTGTCCTGGCCCTCAACGCCGACCCCGTGACGATCAAGAACGTCGAGCAGGCCATCGCCGACGAGAGCTGGGAGCGCGGATTCACCGCGCCGCATCCGCCGCAGCGGCTCAGCGGAAAGACCGTGGCCGTCATCGGCTCGGGGCCCGCGGGACTCGCAGCGGCCCAGCAGCTCACGCGGATCGGGCACACCGTCGCGGTGTATGAGCGCGCCGACCGCATCGGCGGGCTGCTGCGCTACGGCATCCCCGAGTTCAAGCTGGAGAAGTGGCATCTGGAGCGGCGCCTCGCGCAGATGCGGGCGGAGGGCACCAAGTTCCGCACCGGCGTGGCCATCGGCCCCGATCTCGACGCCACCGAACTGCGGAAACGGTATGACGCGGTGGTCGTCGCCGTCGGTGCCACGGAGCGGCGCGAGCTGCCCGTCCCGGGCCGTGAACTGCGCGGCATCCATCAGGCCATGGAGTATCTGACGCTCGCCAACCGTGTCCGGGAGGGCGACTTCGCCTCGCCGCCGCTCACCGCCGAGGGCAGGCATGTGGTGATCGTCGGTGGCGGGGACACCGGCTCGGACTGTCTGGGCACCGCGCTGCGGCAGGGCGCGGCCTCGGTGGTGCAGCTCGACATCAACCCGGAGCCGGGCGACGACCGGCCGGACGCCGAGCCCTGGCCCGTCTACCCGAAGGTGTACCGGATCTCGCACGCCCACGAGGAGGCCCGCGGCAGGGCGGGCACCGATCCCCGGCTCTTCGCCTCCGCCACCCTCCGCTTCGAAGGGGATGCGTCCGGCCGGGTGCGCGCACTGCATCTGACGGAGGTGGAACCCACGGCGCGAAGGCCGCGGCCGGACACCGAGCGGGAGATCCCGGCGGAACTGGTGCTGCTCGCCCTGGGTTTCTCCGGTCCCGAACGCGGCGGCGGACTGATGCGCCAGCTCGGGCTCACGCTGGACGGCCGGGGGAATTTCGCCCGGGACGCCGGTTTCGCGGCCGAGGCGGCGCAGCACGACGCGTGGCCCGTCCGCAGCAGGACGGACGGGGTGTTCGTCGCGGGTGACGCGGGGCGCGGCCAGTCGCTGGTGGTCTGGGCCATCGCGGAGGGCCGGTCCGCCGCGGCGGCCACCGACCGCTATCTCACCGGATCCAGCGAACTCCCCTCCCCCGTCTCCGCCGAGGACCGGCCACTGGTGGCGTGAGGGGCCCGGCCCGGGGCGCGCCGGAGAAGCGGGCGCCGGGAGACCGACGGCTCCCACCCCGGTGCACGGCTACGGGGAGTGAGAGACGATCAGGTGGATTCCGTAGCCGCCGAGGGCCGCGCAGAGCGCGAAGCAGAGCATCGCGGTGGCCATCGCCAGCGGCTGCGCCACGCTGCCGCGTCCGGCCGTGTCCATCCGCAGCCTGCGGGAACGGACCAGCGCGATGATCCCGAGCGAGAAGACCACCACGAGCAGGGTGACGACAACCAGGCTGACGACGCAGACCTCGACGAGACCGTGCCAGTCGATGTGCATGTGCTTACGCCTCCTTCTGTGCTGCCGCGACGGGGTTTCGTGCCGCCCCGGGGGGCGCCGGGCGTGCTCCCGGCCGCGCGGACCGGCCGCCGGTGTCACGGTCACGCCATGAGGTCGTCGGGCTGGTCCTGCTGCGCCTCGGGGACGTCATTGACGTTCTTCGCGTGCACGGGGTGGCGTCGGGACAGTGCGTACATCCCGCCGACCGCGGCCAGGGCCACCCCCGCCGCCAGCACGAGACCGGTGGTGCCGTGCCCGGCCAGCCACGCCGAACTGCCTCCGACCGCGGCGGCGGCCGGCAGCGTGAGGACCCAGGACACCGCGATCCGGCCGGCGATCCCCCACCGGATCTCGGCCAGCTTCCGGCCCAGGCCCGCGCCGAGGATGCCGCCCGCACACACCTGCGTGGTCGACAGCGGGAACCCCATGTGCGAGGACGTCAGGATGACGGTGGTGGCCGTGGTCTCCGCGGTGAACCCCTGGGGCGACTGGATTTCTGTGAGCCCCCTGCCCATGGTCCGGATGATCCGCCAGCCGCCCGCATACGTGCCCAGCGAGATCGCCAGCCCCGCGCTGAGGATCACCCACCACGGCGGTCCCGCGCCCTGGCCCAGCACATCGGCGGAGATCAGGGCCAGCGTGATCACACCCATGGTCTTCTGCGCGTCGTTCGTCCCGTGCGCCAGTGCGACCAGCGAGGCGGAGCCGATCTGCCCCGTCCGGTACGCGCGGGTCACGGGCCCCTTCGGCGCATGACGGGTGATCACATAGGCGAGGTACGTCGCCAGCAGGGCCGCCACACACGCCAGGGCCGGAGAGATCAGGGCGGGGAGCACGATCTTCTCCACCACCTCCCCGAAGTGGACCGCGCCGGCGCCCGCCGCGACCCACACCGCCCCGATCAGCCCGCCGAACAGCGCATGCGAGGAACTCGACGGCAGTCCGGCGAGCCAGGTGAGCATGTTCCACAGGATCGCCCCGAGCAGCCCGGCGAAGATCATCGTGAGACTGACCTTGCTGTCGTTCACGATCCCGCCGGAGATCGTCTTGGCGACGGTGGTGGACAAGAACGCGCCCGCCAGGTTGAGGACGCCCGCGATCAGCACGGCGACCCGCGGAGCCAGTGCCCCGGTGGCGATGGAGGTGGCCATCGAGTTGGCCGTGTCATGGAACCCGTTGGTGAAGTCGAAGGCGAGCGCCGTGACGATCACCGCAATGAGCAGGAGCGAGACGCCACCCACCGATACCTCCAGTCCAGAAACGCACATTCCGGACAGGCGACGTTACAGTAAGTAACGGCTGGGGAGCGCCCAGCCTCGCCGTGGGGCGGCGGCCGACCACTGCATCAGCCGTCATGATCCCGGCCCGCGCCGGGGCACGCCGCACCCCGTCGGGCCGCGTACCCGAACGGGAAGCCGATGGGCCCGACCGGGGTGTCCGGCCGGGCCCATCGGCTTGCGGGGCGTCAGTTCAGATCATGACGCGGGATCAGTGACCGCCCTCGTCGACGACGGCGACCTCCTCGATGTTCTGCTCGATCGCCTCCTGCGACACCGCGGTGCTGCGGGCCCAGTAGTAGATCCCCAGGGCGAACACCGTGACGATCGCCATGTCCCACCACAGCGGGATGGTGCCCTGGCCGCCGAAGCCGCCCAGCCAGGAGACCAGACCCATGCCGAGCAGGTACACCGGAAGCCACTGGGCGGCCTTCCAGTCCAGGCGCGGGGCGTTCGGCAGCTGCTTCTTCGTCGCGTACCAGGCGTAGCTGCCGAGCAGCACATACCCGAGGATGATCGCCCAGCCGAGGCGCTGGAGGGTCTCCCAGCCGGCCCAGTAGATGATCAGGCTCGCGACGATGAAGGACAGCGGCGAGATCACGTTGCCGCCGGGCAGGCGGTAGGGACGCGCGTGGTTCGGCAGCCGGTTGCGGAACACCCCGAAGGCCAGCGGGGCGCCGGCGTACATCAGCACGCTCGCCGAGGTGATGAAGGAGACCAGCTCCTGCCAGCTGGGGAACGGCAGGAAGCAGATCACGCCGGTCACGAACGAGATGATCAGGCCGAACCACGGCACGCCGCGGCCGTCGGTCTTCTCGAAGAGCCGGGGCGCATAGCCGTTCTTGCTCAGGCCGTAGGAGATGCGCGAGGTCGAGGTGGTGTAGATCAGGCCGGTGCCACCGGGAGAGATGATCGCGTCCGCGTACAGCACCCAGCCCAGCCAGCCCAGGCCCACGACGGTGGCCAGACCGGCCCACGGGCCGCTGATGCCGGCGTAGTTCAGCTTGGCCCAGCCGTGCATGAAGGACGCCACCGGCAGGGCACCGATGTAGACGACCTGGAGCAGGATGTAGATGACCGCACCGATCAGGACCGACCCGATCGTGGCGCGCGGCAGGTCACGCTTGGGGTTGCGGCTCTCGCCCGCCAGCTGGATGGCCTGCTCGAAGCCGAGCAGCGCGAAGATGATGCCGCTGGTGCTGATGGCGCTGAGCACGCCCTTGGCGCCGAACGGCGCGAAGCCGTGCGAGGTGAAGTTGTGCGGGTGGAAGTTGGTGGCCGCGATGACGAAGATCGCCCCGAGCGGTACCGCGATCTTCCACCAGGTCGCCGCACTGTTGGTGTGCGCCAGCACCTTCACGCCGAGGAAGTTCACCGCGACGAAGATCGCCATCAGGAAGACGGCGACGATGAAGCCGCTCGTGGTAAGTGTCCCGTTCGCGTGCAGGAAGCCCTGGGCCCAGGACCAGTGACCGGCGTAACCGATCATGGCCTCGACCTCGATGGGGGCCACCGTCGCCGCCTGGAGCCAGGAGAACCAGCCGAACGACATACCGGCCAGACCGCCGAAGGCGTAGTGCGGGTAGCGCGCCGTGCCGCCGGCCACCGGGAAGAGGCCGCCGAGCTCGGCGTGCACCAGTGCCAGCAGGACGATGGCGACCGCACCGATACACCAGGAGATCAGCGCCGCCGGGCCTGCCACCACTACGGCCTTCTGAGCTCCGTACAGCCAGCCGGATCCGATGATGGAACCGACCGACGCCCACATCAGCCCGATGAGTCCCACATCCCGGCGAAGGGAGCCGGATTCACGTGGCCTGACGGGAGCGATCTCGTCAACGCTTGCCATAAGAGGCCTTTCAAGACAGGACTGGCTCAAAATTTGCCTCAGAGTAGGGAGCATTCAGAGCCCTGCAAAGAGTCATTGGCTGAATAGTTATATTCCAAGACGTTCCTTTGGAAAGTCATTACCTAACGCTCGACTCGACACTGTGGACATTCCGAGGAATGTACGCAGGGGCAGGCTCAGCGGGCCGCTTTTGTAGCCCTCAGCAACGGACCGGTCACCGATCCGACCCCCGCCGCCACCCCCATTTGAGGAAATCTTGAGCTTTCTCCGCGGGGCATTGCCGTAACCCGGAAAAGCCCTGCTCCAGCGGCTGGGAATTCCATAACGGATCATCGCCGGGCACGCCCCGCACGCCCCCGCCCGACCCTGGACCGGGCGGGCGAGAACCACCCCCATATCGGGCATACCGGGAGATCAGGCCGCCGCGGTGGGCCCGAACGCACGGCCCGCACGCCCGGACCCACCCCATACCCCCACTCCCCCACGCCTGTCACGACACCCCTCCCGGCAAATAGGAGGACGAGGGGCCCAAGGGGGGAAGTAACACCGAAGAAGGGGGGACTTCGTGTGTCCGGACACCCCCGCCAACCACGCCCGGCCGCCTCCGGAATTCTCCGCGCCCCCGACGCCCTTCCGCCCGAAGAAGGTTTCCGAGTTCCGGCCGCCGAAGAGACGGACGGGTTCTCCGGCGGCGCCCCGATAAACGATGTAGATGCCATCAAGACTTTCTTCACGTATACGGCTCGCAGGCACGTTCGCGGGGGAGTGATGAAGTTCCGGGCCGCACGCGACACCCGTCCACACATGGCCGAGTGGCCAGAAATGCCCCACGGCACTCAACTGGGCCACCGCACAGTCGAGTTGACGCACCCTTCCGTCACTGCATCCCCACACCGTCATCACCAGGCCCCCACACACTCCTCACCGGCCCCGGACCCCGGTGACCGCGGAACCGGATCAACTTCGCCGGGCCCGACGTTCGTTGCACATGGCGTGGACCCGTGTTCGATATCCGGGTACGAGGTGTGGCGGCACCACCGTCACGCCCGCCCGAGGCGACACCGGCGGCGAAAATGAGCGTCGCACAGCCATGCGATATCCCGGCGTGGTGTGGTCAGGTGCAAGAGTGCGCGAGGTACACATGGAGCATGGCCCGAATCTCCGGCCGCTTCCCGTGGCTAACCTCGGAGCGCAGGTTCACCGGTCGGCACCCGGACGATGACGGTCGGCGTGGCGGCTCGCCGACGGCATCGGCGGGGCGCCTGCGCGCGTTGGCGAGTATCCGCAGCGTCGCCGGTCAGATGTTCCTCCTCCAGGTCCTGATCGTGCTGCTGCTCATCGTGGCGTCGGTGACCGCATTGCTGCTCCAGTCCCGCAGCGACAGATTCCAGGGGGCCCGGGACCGTTCGGTCGCCGCGGCCGAGGCCTTCGCCCACAGCCCGGGTCTGGTGGCCGCGCTGCGCAGCCCCGACCCGAGCGCGGTGCTCCAGCCGCTGACCGAGGCGGCGCGCAAACGGGCCGGCGTCGACTTCATCGTCGTCATGAACCGTGCCGGGATCCGCTATACGCATCCCAAGCCGCAGGAGATCGGCAAGCACTTCATCGGCACCATCGGGCCCTCGCTCGCCGGCCACGTCACCATCGAGAGCGTCGTCGGCCCGCTCGGTCACGAAGTGCAGGCGGTCGTCCCCGTGACGGACGCCCGGGGCACGGTGGTGGGCCTGGTGTCGGCCGGGATGCGGGTCAGCCGGGTGAGCAGCGCGGTGGACCGGCAACTGCCGGTCGTACTCGGCGCCGGGGCCGCCGCCCTCGCGCTGACGACGGCCGGTACGGCGTTGGTGACCCGCCGGCTACGGCGCCAGACCCACGGGCTCGGTCCCGTGGAGATGACCCGGATGTACGAGCACCACGACGCGGTGCTGCACGCGGTGCGTGAGGGCGTGCTGATCGTCGACGCGGACGGGCGCGTCCTGCTGGCGAACGACGAGGCGCGCCGGCTCCTGGACATGCCCCCCGAAGCGGAGGGGCACCGCGTCACCGCCCTCGGGCTCGCCCCCCGGGCCGCCGAACTGCTGGTCTCCGGGACCGTGGTCACCGATGAGGTGCTCGAGGTCAAGGACCGGCTGCTGGCGGTGAACATCCGGCTCACGGACCCCCGCGGCGGACCGGCCGGCACGGTGGCCACGCTGCGGGACTCCACCGATCTGCTGGCCCTCGCGGGGAAGGCGGAGGCCGCCCAGAGCCGGCTGCGGCTGCTGTACGAGGCGACCGTCGCCATCGGGACCACTCTCGATGTGCAGCAGACCGCCGAGGAACTGACCCAGGTCGCGGTGAACTGGTTCGCCGACTACGCCACGGTCGATCTCGCCGAGCCCGTACTGGCCGGCGAGGAGCCGCCGGCCGGGGCGTACAGCGAGGCGCCGGAGCTGCGCCGGGTGGCGCTGTCCGGCCTGCCCGAGGATCACCCCCTGTACCGGGTGGGCGAGCTCCACCGGTACGCCGTGCCCAATCCGATGGCCACCGGGTTCGTCACCGGACGGTCCGTGCTGGTCCCCGATCTGCGGGAAGCCGAACAGTGGCGCGCGCAGGAGCCGGAGCGCTTCCGACTGGCCCTCCAGCACGGAGTCCGGTCCCTGATCACCGTGCCGCTCCGGGCGCGCGGTGTGCTCATGGGGGTCGCCAACTTCTGGCGCTCGCGCGAGAACACGCCTTTCGAGGAAGGTGACCTCTCCCTGGCCGACGAGATGGCGGCCCGGGCGGCCGTGTCCATCGACAACGCGCGCCGCTTCACCCGCGAGCACGCCATGGCCGTCACCCTGCAGCAGAGCCTGCTCCCCCGCGGCCTGCCCGAACAGGACGCCCTCGACCTCGCCCACCGCTATCTGCCCGCGCAGACCGGGGTGGGCGGCGACTGGTTCGATGTCATCCCGCTGCCGGGGGCCCGGGTCGCGCTGGTCGTCGGTGATGTGGTCGGTCATGGGCTCCATGCCGCCGCCACGATGGGCCGGCTGCGTACCGCGGTGCAGAATTTCTCCAGCCTCGACCTGCCGCCCGACGAGTTGCTGAGCCACCTGGACGAGTTGGTCCACCGCATCGACCATGAGGGGATCGCGGCGGAGGACGAGGCCACGGTCGCGGGCGCCACCTGTCTGTACGCGATCTACGATCCGGCGTCCGGCCGCTGCACGATGGCCCGCGCCGGCCACCTCCCGCCGGCGCTCGTCCACCCCGACGGCACCGTGGAGTTCCCCGATCTCCCGGCGGGGCCGCCGCTCGGCGTCGGGAGTCTGCCCTTCGAGGCCCTGGATCTGCACCTGCCCGAGGGCAGCAGCCTCGTCCTCTACACCGACGGCCTGGTCGAGGGCCGCAACCACGACATCGACACCGGCATGCAGAACCTCGCCACGACCCTGGCACAGCGCGGCCGGACCCCCGACGAGATCTGCGAAACCGTGCTCAGCGGCCTGCCCCCGGCCCGGCAGCGCGATGACATCGCCCTGCTCGCGGCGCGCACCCATCTGATGGACCCCGACCGCATCGCGGAGTGGGAGGTCCCTTCCGACCCCGCGGCGGTGGCCGAGGCCCGCGCGAACATCACACAGCAGCTGGCGCGGTGGGACCTGGAGGAGATGGCCTTCGCCACCGAACTCATTCTCAGCGAACTCATCACCAACGCCATCGTCTACGCCACCGGTCCGATCCGGGTGCGCCTGGTCCGCGACCGCACCCTGATCTGCGAGGTCTCCGACACCAGCAGCACCTCCCCACACCTGCGCTACGCCGCCGAGGAGGACGAGGGAGGCCGCGGCCTCTTCCTCGTTGCCCAACTGGCAGAGCGCTGGGGCACCCGGTACATCCCGGAGGGCAAAATCATCTGGGCGGAACAGGCGCTGCACGAGCTTGTCTAGCCGCCGAAGCGGCGGGCGCCGCCTGGTCCTGGTGGTCGTGTGCACGCACGTACGCGGCGTCGCCCGCCCTGCTCCTGTCACCCGGTCTTGCCGCCTTTGACGTCCACCGGCCGGTCGTCGTTGAGCTCGCTGAAGAGCTTGCGTGCCTGTGCCTTGTCCCAGAGCACGGCACTGCCCTTGGGGGTGTGGAAGCCAAGGTTCGCCACCGGGACGTTGATCTGCTTGCCGTGCCCGCCCGTGACGCCCTGGACCGCGCGGAACATCGTCGCGAGATCCAGCAGGCTGGTGTCCCGGTCGACAATGAGCGTGTCCAGCCCGGCGTTCAGCGCGCCGTAGAGCGAGATCGGGTTGAGCACGGTGCCCGGCTTCGCCGCCCGGTGCGCGAGGGCGGCGAGGAACTTCCGCTGGTTCTTGCTGCGTCCCAGGTCGCCCTGGGCCTCCTGGTGGCGCTGGCGGACGAAGGCGAGCGCCGCCCTGCCGTCGAGGGTGTGGCAGCCCTTGGTGAAGTTGGCCCCGGACTTCTTGTCCCGCAGGTTGCGGTCCAGGCAGATCGGGACGCCGCCGACCGCGTTGACGAGGTTCACGAAACCCGCGAAGCCGACTTCCACGTAGTGGTGGATCGTCACGCCGGTGTTGCGCTCGATGGTGCGGACGAGCATCTTGGGGCCCCCGAGGGCGAACGCCGCGTTCAGCTTGTTCTTGACCGGGCCGTAGTGCTTGCCGGTCATGGGGCTGGTGTGGCCCGGCACGGTCAGCCAGGAGTCACGTGGCAGGCTCACCATGCTGGTGCCGCCCGCGCCGGTGTGCAGCAGGATCATCGAGTCGGTGCGCCGGCCGCCGGCCGATCCGGTGTGCAGATCCCGTTTCTCCTGGTCGGTGAGGCCTTCGCGGCTGTCGGAGCCCACGATGAGGTAGTTGGTGCCCTTGCCGGCCCGCTGCCCCTGCCCGGGCGTGCCGAGGTCGACCTCGCTGTTGAGCTTGCTGTCGGCCCAGGCGAGGGTGCCGGCGGGGACGCCCAGGAGCACGACGAGCACCCCGATGACGAGACGCCGTACCGGCCGCCGGCGCCGGGATCGGTGCGAGCGCCGCCCGCCGCCGGGAGCGCCGCCGCCCCCTCCCGGCTCCGCACGGCCCGCGCCGCGCTCCGCACCGCTGTCGTCGTGCAATAACGGGGGTGGGCCCGGGGGGTCGTCGTACCCGTCCGGGAGGGTGGCGGCGGGGTGCGGGTGCCGGGGCGGGTCCTCGCGCCACAGCGGTTGCCGCACGTCCACCACCTCCCCGGCCACGATGCGGCGGCGGGCCCGGGATCCGCGCGGCTCCCACACGTCGTCCCTCTCGTCCGGCCCGTCCCCCGCTCCGTACGACGGGGACCCGTCCGGACCGAACGGGCCCGCGCCGGGTATGTCGCTGCCGGCCCAAGGGCCTGGCGAGTTGCTCATGTGTGCACTCTCCTCGGTCACTTCGACGACAGACCGCTCGGCTGGGGGATGGGCTCCTTGAGCAGGTGCTGATTTGCGGTGCCGGAGCGCTGCATGCGGTGCCACTTCAGCCGGGTGCCGAGCAGGGCGGTGACCACGGACTGGATGACGACGAGATACAGCAGCTGCCGGTAGAAGAACAGTTGGAGCGGCAGGGCCCACAGCTCCCGGAGCTTCTCGTTGTCCAGCCGCAGCGCGTACGCGGCGGTGATCAGCTGGATGACGAGGAAGCCGAGCCAGACCCCGACCGCCTGCGCGGTGTCGCCGAAGCACAGGCCGTACAGGGCGAAGACGTCGACGACCGGCGCGAAGAGCGGCAGCACGATCTGGAACAGGGCGAGATAGGCGAGCCCCCGGCGGCCGAACCGTCCGGCCGGGCCGACCTCCACCACGGCGTGGCGGTGCTTCCACATCGACTGCAGCGTGCCGTAGCACCAGCGGTAGCGCTGCCGCCACAACTGGCTCAGGCTGCTGGGTACTTCGGTCCAGGCGATGGCCGTCTCCTCGTAGACCACGCGCCGTCCCACCCGCCACAGGGCCATGGTGAGATCGGTGTCCTCGGCGAGGGTGTCGTCACTGACACCGCCGATGGCCAGCAGCGCGTCCCGGCGGAAGGCACCGATGGCGCCGGGAACCGTGGGCATGCACTCCAGCACCTCGAACATGCGCCGGTCCAGGTTGAACCCGAGGACGTACTCCAGATGCTGCCATCTGCCCAGCAGCCGCCGCCTGTTGCCCACCTTGGTGTTTCCGCTGACCGCGCCGACCGTCGGATCGGCGAGCGGCTGGATGAGGCGGTACAGGGCCTCCGGCTCGAAAACCGTGTCCGCATCGATCATCACGATGATCTCGCAACGCGCGTAGCGCAGGCCCGTGCTGAGCGCCCCGGGCTTGCCGGAGTTGGGCTGTTCCACCACGGTCACCCGCGGATCGGTGATGCCGCGGGCGATCTCCACGGTCCGGTCCGTCGACCCGTCGTCGATGACGATGATCTGCAGGTCGCGGTGGGTGGAGGCGAGCAGGGAGCGCACCGTGGCCTCGATGCCCGCCTCTTCGTTGAACGCGGGAACCAGCACCGTCACCGGATCGGTCACCTCGCGCAGCCAGGGCGCGCCGGACCGGTGTCTGCGCCGGCGCCGCACATGCACCCGGGCGAGGAAGGCGAGCAGCACCAGCCGGAGCATGCCCAGTGCGCCCGCGATGCCCAGCGCCCAGGTCATCGAGCGCGCGAAGGTGTGCCCGACGGACTGGGTCCACATCATGGCCTCGCCCTGCGCCCGCTCGGCCAGGGAGGCGGTGGAGGTGAGCGAGGGCCGTCCGAGTCCGCCCGTGACGGTGGTGAACTGGCCGACGTCGGGGTCGTCGAGCAGCTTCTTCGCCTCCTGGTATCCCAGCGCGGTATGGCTGTACTGCCGCACCACCCCCAGCGGGGGCTTGCGCGACCGGGCGGTGGCGGCCACCACGACATATCCCTGGTCGGAGGCGCGCCGTGCGGCGGACCACTCGGCGCCGCACAGCGTGTCGGCGGTGGTGGTGTGCGGCAGGCGCAGCAGCCGGGTGTTGACGTCTGCGGCCCCCGCCAGGACGGTCTGGGTGAGGGAGAGTTCCAGCTGCGCGCGGACGTGCGAGGCACTGCCCAGGTCGCCGCCGGTATAGGTGTACGAGCCGATCTCATGGCCCTCGTCGCGGATCCGCCGCACCAGTTCCGGATGGCGGGCCGCTTGGTCGCCGTAGAGGAAGAAGGTCGCCCGCGCGCGGCGGGCACGCAGCAGGTCGAGCAGGCGCGGCGTCCACACCGGGTCGGGCCCGCCGTCGAAGGTGAGCGCGGCGGTGCGGAACGGCATCTGCGCGGTCTCGGCTCCGCGGCCGGTGACCCGCAGTACCGGGTCGCCGTTGTCCGCGGCCTTCGGGATGGGGCTCGTACAGGCTCGCCTGTTCCGGGCTCCGTCGACCTCATGGGTCGTCCAGCCCTCGAACAGCAGTGAAGCGGCGACGATGGGGAGGATCAGCAGCAGCAGTAACCAGTGCCAGCGTGGGGGGCGGCGCAACGCATGCCGCCCCTGCCCTGACAACGCCACAATGAGCCCTTTCTGTCGAGCGGACATGCCACGTGAGAGGCGTGCGTCCGCGCGGGCGCCATGGCGCCCGCGCGGACGGACACGCCTCGGGTCAGTGCCGGGGAGGCTTCACCCGCGGGGGGAAGCGCACCGGTCCGGCAGGGGTCACGGGGCAGGAGTGGTGCGGGAAGGGGCCCTGGAGGTGTGGTGACCGGCGGGCACAGCCCGTCCGGAGGTGTCGGACGTCGCCGCCGGCCCGGCACCGCCCGGAGCACTGGGCACCGGGCGCGCGGTGTGGTCCGGGAGCGGGTCGGCCTTTCCCGGCGCCGGCTTCGCGGCCGGCTGCAGGAGGCCGCCGAACACCACGGCGAGGAGGACGAGATATCCGGTGCACATGCACCCTACGGTCAACGCTGCATGCCCCAGGAAGCGTCTGCGCCGACCTGAGTTGTCGACAAATACGGGACGATTCCCTTGCTTACCGGGGCGACTGCTGTGGGGGGTAGCGGTTCGCATGGAGCGTGAGTGTAACCAGTTATCAGCGAATGAGAATAGGCAAGGTCAGCCAGCGTCTTCCATCCTCCGATGACGGCGGCAAAGACCACCGGGCCAGCCAGGACTCCAGCTCCCCCTTATGATCTCACTCGTCAACATACCTATTCACGCGTGCCGACGGTTCACAGCGGGCCCGATCGGCGCCCTCGCGGTGCCCGACACACCCCGTCCGGGACGATTCATACTGTGAAGTAACTCACGCCGGGCAGCGAAGCGGAAAGTAATTGAACTGCTTACCGTGCACCATGTTCGTTTTGCTCCCCGCTGACCGGGAACGAACCTCTTGCGCCGTCCGGCACCGCACCGCCGCCCGGCCTCCCGCGCGGCCGCCGCGCCACCGTACCCGCCACCACCGGGGTGCTCCGCGCGACCTCCGGCACGCCCCACAGCAGGCGATATGACGTCGCCGCACCGCACCACCGGGGAGGCGGACCCCGCGCGCGACCGGGAGCCGAAGTCGCTCAATTCCACCCAATGGTGAAATACCCTGAGATGCCCCGGCCCGACGTCTGCCGATAACCCAGGTCAGCCGCACACCAACCCAAAGAGAAATACCGCGCGAGAAGCCCGCCCTATCTCACGCAATTCTCCACCCAAAAGAATTTCCGCATCCCTTTACGGTTGAGAAGCGGCCGAATGAAAACTCGGCATCCCCTTGCCCTGGATGACGACTGCCGATCATGGCTGGAATGTGTGTGCCGCACGCTCCACCGGTTTCTCCCGGATGCCGCACTATCGGCACCTGTGATCAACAGAGTTCGCGCCGTTTCCTCGGCGACCCGGTATCGACGGAGTGTTACGGGAGAATTTCCTGAACTTGGCGCCGGGCTCGCCGGCCGGAGGCTCCCGCAGGGCGCCGCACGCTCGCACGCGGGGGCCGATCACCCGCCTCACCTGCCCGCACCGATCAGCGGAGCGGGCGAGGGCGGGGCGCGGGCGCCCGGCCGCCGGCCGTCCGCGGCGTCGACCGCCGTTTACCTGCCGTATCCCCCATGTTTCGTACGAGGTCATGGCAGGGACGGAAGAATGGGCGCCTAAGCAGCCCGGATGCGGCCCGTTCGCCCGCCTTTCCCGCCTTCCGGCAGCCGCGCACAGCCATCCGGCAGAAGTCACCGGAAGTCGCCGGCAACAGTACGGACCGGACTTCGAACGGCCTCCCGGCGGCTTCCGCAGAACCAGGACACTCCCACCATCCGGCCCGTCGAAACCATCAATCCCCGCTCAGCACAATGCCGTTGGCGGGGGAACTGGGGACGGAGTTCTCGGGAGTGCGCCCGCCTGGTGCCGGGCATCGGAGGATGATCACAGGAGAACCGCGAATTCCCTGTCACTCAGTGCCTCTTGGCCGCCGCGTCCCGCTCGGCGAACTTCTTCAGCGTCAGCAGCTGTTTGCGCATCATGACCAGGTCCCCCCAGGCAAGAAGCCGCCGCTGCAGCCGGCGGCTCAGCGGACGCCGCGATTCGCTGGCGACCTTCACCAGGAGCCGGCAGCCGTCGCCGCGCGGAAGGACGACATAGCTGACGGCCATCTGGCCGTGCCGCCGCGCCGGCTCCGCGGGCAGCACCCCGGTGATGTGCTGGTCCGTGGCGAAGTCCACGAGGTCGAAGACCATAAACCGCTGTCCGGCCTCCAGGGGGGCCAGCCCCGGGGTGAGCCGGTCGGGGCTCTTGCGGCCGTGGAAGTCGATCCAGTCGTAGCTGTACGGCGCGACCGTCAGCTGGCGGACCCAGCGGAAGACCGTGGCGCAGGGCGCTGCCACGTCAACGGCCCGGATCCAGCCTTCACAGGGGACCGCCAAAAGCTCGTCGCACGGATAGTGCGCCTCCTGCTCGGCGGCGGTCGCGCCCCAGACTCTCCCGGTGAAATCCATGTCAGGACAATACGCCATGTGAGGGAGAGAGGGCGGATTGCGGGCAGAATACCGCGGAAGGCACATCTGGAGCGGCCCGCTCCGCTTCTGCCCAGGGGCCGGACGAGGCGGGCTTCGTGATGCTCGGGCCGCAGGTTGACCAAGCACCGGGCAAAAATTGGGCAAGAGCGCGACAAAGGCTGGGCAAGGCCCGGCATGACGGCTGTTCTGCCGTGCTGCACGCCACGGGGGTCATGCACCCTGAAGCCATCGGCGGCACCGTTCGACGGATGCGGGGCCTCGGCCGTCGTGTCGAGGGAGGGCCGACTTGTGGCGGCCGCGAGCTCAACGGGGGTGATGGCACGGCGAATTCAAACGGTTCGATGATCACTCGGGGCAGTAGGCTGACCGAATCCGTTCGGTCCATCGACCCGTTCCGGTCATCCCGGGCGAGCTCGCGTCGGACGGTCTTCCGCCCCGCCCGGAAGAAAATGACACACATGGATGTCGTTCGTCGCGGAACAGGTCGGCCGGCCCATGGGTTGAGGGGGGAGGGGACGGTGCGCCGCTCGGAGCAGGACGCCGGCGGCGGGCGGCGCAGGGACACCGTACGCCGTCGACTCACCGAGAGGACAGGGAAGTTGAGCGTGCCGCGCCCGGTCTTCGCCGTACCGCAGTGCCGGCAGGTGCGCACCGGACCCGGGCAGCCGCCGGGCGATCGCGCCGGCGAGCCCGTCGCTTTGCTCTCGGGTGAGCAGGGAGAACCGACGCCCCAAGGGGGCCGGGGTCCGACCGCCTCTGCCCGCCGACCAACAACATGTGCTCGCGTGAGACAAGTTCTCTGGAAGAACGGGGGATGCGGTGCTGGAGGAAACGCACTTAGAACGGTGGGGCACCCGGAGGTACGGGAGCGTCACGGGGCAGGACCCGGAGGCCGGGCGGGGCGCGCCCGGGGAGCCGTCCTCCCACCCCGCGGTGCGGGTGATGCTGGTGGCGGAGCAGTCGGTGACCCGGGCCGGGCTCCGTACGATTCTGGCCTCGGCACCGGAGTTGCGCGTCACCAGCAGCTTCGGCGACCCGGAGCAGGCCGCGGACGCCTTCCGCGAGGAACAGCCGGATGTCATCCTCGTCGGCACGCGTGAGGGTCTCGCCTCGGACGCGGCCGCCGCACAGAAGCTGCTGTCGGTCCATGCCGCACCGGGTGCGAAGGTGATTCTGCTGCACCCCGCCGCCACGAGCGTGGAGGTCTCCCAGGTGCTGACGGGCGGGGTGCACGGCTGTATCGATCCCGCGATGGACGAGGACCAGATCATCCGGGCCGTGACCACGGTCGCGCTGGGCGGCGCGGTGTTCCTGCCGGCGCCCACGGTCCAGCCGGTGGAGGTGACGCTGGCGATCGACGGGCCCTCCCCCGCCGAGGCCCGGCTGACGGAGCGCGAACGCGCCGTACTGGGCAAGCTCGCCCGCGGTCTGAGCAACTCGGAGATCGCCTCCGAACTGTTCCTGGCCGAGGCCACGGTGAAGAAGCATCTGACCCAGGCCATGCGGAAAATCGGCCAGCCCGACCGGCTGCGGGCCGGTCTGTACGCCTACCAACATGGCATCTTCGGATAGTTGGGCGTGGTATCCGGCGGGCGACCATTGGAGTATCCCGGGGTGACCAACGACGAAGCGCAAGCCTCCGAAGGTGTGTTCTGCCGGATGCCGGCCAGCAGTTAATTTGGCTGCACTCTTTCGTTCGGCTTGCGCTCCCTTCCCGATGGGGTGGCGGGCCGTGTCTCGCACTACCCAGCGGGGGTTTCGTTGAGTGACTTAAGCGTCAGCCATGTGGAATTCTTTGTCGGGGACGCCCGGCAAGCCGCCTTTTACTACCGCACTGCATTCGGATTCGAGGCGATCGCCGAGGGCGGTCCGGAAACCGGCCTCGCGGACCGCAGATCGATTCTGCTCGCCCAGGGGGACATCCGTCTCCTCATGACCTCGGACCTGACCTCCGACGGGACGGTCGCGCGGTACGTGGCCCGCCACGGGGACGGGGTGGCGAACATCGCGCTGCGGACCGCGGACGCCGAGGGCGCGTTCCGGCGTGCGGTCGGGCAGGGTGCCGAGCCGTTGGCCGCCCCGTCCGTCGTCGAGCAGCCGGACGGCACGGTCACCACCGCCACGGTCGCGGCGTTCGGCGATCTCGTCCACTCCTTTGTGCAGTACGAGCACGAAGGGCAGTTGCCCGGTCCCCAGCTGCGTACGCTGAAGACCGCCGGGGATTCCGAGGGCGGCGAACAGCTGCATACTCTCGACCATTTCGCGGTCTGTCTCCCGGCCGGTGAACTGGCCCGCACCATTTCCTTCTACCAGCACGCGCTGGGATTCGACGAGGCCTTCGAGGAGTTCATCGAGGTCGGCGACCAGGCAATGGAATCCAAGGTGGTGCGCAGCGCATCCGGTGCGATCACCTTCACGTTTCTCGAACCCGATGTGCGGCGCAAGCCCGGCCAGATCGACGCATTTCTCGAAGCCCACGGCGGAGCCGGCGTCCAGCATCTGGCTTTCGGCACCTCGGACATTGCCACGGCGGTGAAGAAGCTCTCGGCCCACGGCGTCGAGTTCCTGCACACCCCTGCCCCGTACTACGAGGCGGTGGAAGGCCGGGTGGGTTCCCTCGGTGGCGATCTGGACGTACTGCGCGAGCTGTCCGTGCTCGCCGACCGGGACGAATGGGGCCTGCTGTACCAGATCTTCACCCGCTCCCCGCACGCCCGGGGGACGTTCTTCCTCGAACTCATCGAGCGGCGCGGGGCACAGACCTTCGGCAGCGGCAACATCAAAGGGCTGTACGAGGCGGTCGAGCGGGCCCAGGCCGGCGCCGGTGCTCGGTGACCGGCGGCACGCCCGTCCGGCCGCTGACGGTCGGCGAGTACGCTCCGCTCGCCCAGGCGCAACTGCCCGCGGCGACCTGGCACTACGTCGAAGGCGGCGCCGGCACGGAGAGCACCGTTGCGGCCAACCGCGCCGCCTTCGGCCGGCTCCGGATCCGGCCCCGGGTGATGGTCGATGTCGCCCGGTGCGAGCTGTCGGCCACGGTCCTGGGCGACCCGGTCGGGGTACCGCTCGGCGTGGCCCCCATGGCGTACCACGAACTCGCCTGCAAGGAGGGCGAGGTGGCGACGGTGCGGGCCGCCGGCAGCCTGTCGGCGCCCACCGTGGTCAGTATCTTCGCCAGCCGGACCTTCGAGGACATCGCCGCGGAGGCCGCCGGCCCTCTGTGGCTGCAGCTCTACTGGCTGCACCGGCGTGACGTCCTGCAGAAGGTGGTGCGACGTGCGGAGTCCGCCGGGTTCCGCGCCCTGGTGCTCACCGTGGACACCCCGCGGCTCGGCAGGCGGCTGCGCGAGGCGCGCCACGGCTTCCACCTGCCGCCGCACATCGCGGCGCGCAATCTGGACGGTGAGGTCACCGGCTTCCTGCACGACCGGCGCGACGGCAGCTCGGCCCTGTCCCGGCATGCCGACGCCTTCATCGACCCGTCGCTGAACTGGACGGACCTCGACTGGCTGCGGTCGCAGACCCGGCTGCCCCTCGTCCTCAAGGGCGTGCTCACCGCCGAGGACGCGGCGCACGCCGCCGAACTCGGAGTCGACGGGCTGGTGGTGTCCAACCACGGCGGGCGCCAACTCGACGGCGTCACGGCCACGTTGGACGCGCTGCCGGAAGTGGTGCGGGCGGTCGGCGGGCGCTGTCCGGTGTTCCTCGACGGCGGCGTCCGGCACGGCACCGACGTGCTCAAGGCGCTGGCCCTGGGGGCGCAGGCGGTCTTCGTCGGCCGACCGGTGCTGTGGGGCCTGGCCGCCGACGGAGAAGCGGGCGCCCGCCAGGTGCTCAGCACGCTGCGGGACGAACTGGAGGACGCCATGGCGCTGTCCGGCTGTCCGTCCCTCAAGGACCTCGACCCGACGCTGCTGGCCCGCGGGCCGGCCACGGCAGCGCAGTACGGATTCCACGGCCCGGCGGAAGGATGAACGATGACCACTGACGCATTCCAGCTCAGCCCCGACGACCGGAAGCTGCTGCCCTCCGAAGAGGAGGTGGCGTTCTATCAGGAGCACGGCTGGTATCTGTCGCGCAAGCTGCTCACCGACGACGAGGTCGACACCCTGGTGGAGGCGAGCGAGCGGTTCTACGGCGGTCACCGCGACCGGACCCTTCCGGTCCGCCCGCCGCGCCTGGCGTACTGGGAGCCGTCCCAGGGCGATGTCCACCGGCACAACGACTACATCTTCCACGAGGACGACACCGTCCGCCGCATCCTGTCCAAGCCGGTCATCGCCGCGGTCGCCGCGCGGATCGCCCGGACCAGCCAGATACGGCTGTGGAACAGCACCCTCATCTACAAGCCCCCGCGCCCCGAGGACGAGGGCACCATCGTGCCCTGGCACTTCGACCGGCACTACTGGCAGACCTGTACTTCCGACGAGATGCTGACCGCCTTCATCCCCTTCCACGACTGTGACGAGGAGATGGGCACCATCACGATGGTCGACGGCAGCCACCGCTGGAAGGAGGTGGGCGGGAACGACGCGACCACGCGGCACTTCGCCGAGCGGGACCGGTCGGAGCTGGACGAGATGCTGGAGGAGAACGCCGCCTTCAACAACGAGACGGTGCGCAAGGTCCCCGTCGTCATTCCGAAGGGGCACATCAGTTTCCACCACTGCCGGACGTACCACGGCAGCGGCGTCAACCGCAGCGACCGCCCCCGCCGCGCGGTCTCCTTCCACCTCCAGGACCGGACGAACCAGTGGCGGCCGTTCCAGATCTCCACGGGCGAGCAGGTCGTCTACAACAACGACGTACTGGTCCGGCGGACGCCCGACGGCCACCCCGACTACACGGACCCGGAGTTCTGCCCGGTGCTCTGGCAGGAGCAGGCGTAATGCGGCGGCCCGGACCGGACACCGGGCTGCGGGCGGCCGATCTCCACTCGTCGCTCTCGGACCCGCTGCTCGACGTGATGAACTTCCTCAACGAGGTGACGCTGCGCTACCCCGACGCGGTCTCGTTCGGTCCGGGCCGTCCCTATGACGGGTTCTTCGAGGTGGACCGGATCAGCACCTACCTCGACACCTATACGCGGTACCTGGAACAGGACCTCGGACGCACTCCCGAGGAGGTGCGCACCGCGCTCTTCCAGTACGGACGGACCAACGGGCAGATCCACGAGCTGGTCGCCCGGACGATCGCCCACGACGAGGGGATCCACACCGATCCGTCGGGCATCGTGATCACCGTGGGCTGCCAGGAGGCGATGGTCCTGGTGCTCAGGGCCCTCCTCGCCGGCCCGGATGACGTGCTGCTGGTCACCGACCCCGGGTACGTGGGGATCACGGGCGCGGCGCGGCTGCTGGGGGCCGAGACGGTGCCGGTTCCCGAGGACGGGGCCGGGCTGGACCTCGCCGCGCTGCGTTCCACACTCGCCGCGGTGCGCGCCGAAGGCAAGCGGCCGCGGGCCCTCTATGTGATCCCGGACTTCTCGAACCCGTCCGGGACATCGATGCCCACCGCCAAGCGGCATCAGCTGCTCGACCTCGCCGCCGACGAGGAGCTGCTGCTGCTGGAGGACAACCCCTACGGGTTCTTCAGCCGCACCGGGGAGCGCCGGCCCACCCTGAAGTCGCTCGACTCCCGGCACCAGGTGATCTATTTCGGCTCCTTCGCCAAGACGTGCTTCCCGGGGGCGCGGGTCGGCTACGTCCTCGCCGACCAGCCGGTCACCGGTGCCGACGGGGTGCGCACCCTCCTCGCGGACGAGCTGTCGAAGATCAAGAGCATGGTCACGGTCAACACCCCGGCGCTCGCCCAGGCCGTCATCGGCGGCATGCTCGTCGCCCACGACTGCCGGCTGCGGGACGCCAACAAGGACCTCATCGACTTCTACCGCGGGAACATGGAGGCGCTGCTGGGCGCGCTCGCTCGGCATCTGCCCCAGGACCGGTGGCAGGTGCGGTGGAACGTGCCGGACGGCGGGTTCTTCCTCGTACTGACCCTTCCCTTCGCCGCCGACAACGCGTTCCTGGAGGAGGCGGCGCGCGACTACGGCGTGATCTGGACGCCCATGAGCTACTTCTACCTGGGCGACGGGGGCGAGCGTCAGATCCGGCTGTCGGCCAGCTATTTGACGCCGGATCAGATCGAGGAAGGGGTACGACGGCTTGCCTCGCACCTCACCCACCGGATGGGCCAGGGATAGCAAGTGGCCCTACCAGAGCTGCGCACCGCCGCGGTCGTCGGCACCGGCCTCATCGGCACCTCCGTCGCCCTCGCCCTCACGGCACGGGGCGTGACCACCTACCTCATCGACCGGGACGAAGCCGCGGCCCGCACCGCCGCCGCACTGGGGGCCGGCACGGTCGGCGCTCCCCCGGCGCCGGTGGACCTCGCGGTGCTCGCGGTGCCGCCGGGGACGGTGGCACAGGTACTGGAGGAGCACCAGAAGGACGGTCTGGCGCAGGCATACACCGATGTGGCCGGCGTGAAGGCCCGTACCCAGGCCGATCTGGAGGCCCGCGGGTGCGATCTGACCTCTTTCGTCGGCGGCCATCCCATGGCGGGGCGGGAGCGCTCGGGTCCGCGGGCGGGCCGGGCGGACCTCTTCGACGGGCGGCCCTGGGTGCTCACGCCGCATCCGGCGACCGAACCCGCCGTACTGCGCCGTGGACTGGAGCTGGTCAGGCTGTGCGGCTCGGTGCCCGTGGTGCTGGGCCCGGACGCGCACGACCGCGCCGTCGCGCTCGTCTCCCATGTGCCCCATCTCCTCGCCACGCTGATGGCGGCCCGTCTGTGCGACGGCGAGGACTTCGCGGTACGCCTCGCCGGCCAGGGGCTGCGTGATGTCACCCGGATCGCCGCGGGCGACGCCGGACTGTGGACGGACATCCTCGCGACCAATGCGGAGGCCGTGGCGGAGGTCCTGGGCGGGCTCGCCGAGGACCTCGACGTGGCGCTGCGGGCGCTGCGGGCGCTGGCCGCGCATCCCTCCGGTCCGGCGCGGTCCGACCCGGCGGCGGAACTGACCGCTCTGCTCCGCCGGGGCAACACGGGGCGTGCCAGGATCCCCGGCAAACACGGCGGAACTGCCCTACCATACTCATCAGTTCGGGTCGTCCTGCGGGACCGGGCGAACGAGCTGGCCCGGCTGCTGGCCGACGCTTCGCTGACGGGGGCGAACATCGAGGACATCCGCCTCGAGCACGCGACCCACAAGGACGCGGGCCTGGTGGAACTCCTCGTGGCAGGCGAGTCGGCCGGCCGGCTCGCGGCCGGGCTCACGCGCCGCGCGTGGACCGTCCACGTAGAGCGGCCGGGTGCGCGGCGACCGAACGACAGCGGGCCCAAAGGGCCTTGGCAAGCGATTCCAGGAGTGCGACTGTGCGGGCAGCAGTGATGTTCGGGGCAGGGGACGTCCAGGTGAGGGAGGTGCCCGACGCCCGGCTCGACCGGCCGACCGACGCGTTGGTGAAGGTCACCCATGCCGCGATCTGCGGAAGCGACCTCTGGCGCTACCAGAAGCTCGCACCGACGCCGGACGGCATCCGGCTCGGGCACGAATTCCTCGGGGTGGTCGAGGAAACCGGCGCGGAGGTCACCTCCGTACGCCCCGGCGACCTGGTGCTCGCCCCCTTCAAGTGGTCCGACGGCAGCTGCGAGTTCTGCCGTGCGGGGCTGCACTGCTCGTGTCTCCACGGCGGATTCTGGGGCGGGGCCCTGGACGGCGGCCAGGGCGAGCGGGTGCGGGTGCCGCAGGCGGACGGCACGCTCGTCCCGCTGCCGATGGAGCCGGAGGACCCCCGGGTACCGGCGGTCCTGGCGCTGGCCGATGTGCTGTGCACGGGGCATCACGCCGCCCTTTCCGCGCGGGTGGGTCCCGACAGCACGGTGGCCGTCATCGGTGACGGCGCGGTCGGGCTCTGTGCGGTCCTGGCCGCTGCCCGGCTCGGTGCGCGGCGCCTCATCGTGCTGGGGCGGCACCCCCGGCGTACCGACCTGGCCCGCCGGTTCGGCGCCGTCGAGGTGGTGGCGGAGCGCGGCGCGGCGGCCGTCGAGCGGGTCAAGGAGCTCACCGGCGGCCATGGCGCGGACGCGGTGCTGGAGTGCGTCGGAACCGGCGCGGCGCTGCGGGACGCCCTCGACATGACGCGTCCCGGTGGCGCGGTCGGCTATGTGGGCGTGCCGCAGGACGGTGAGGGCGTCGACGTACGGCGGTTCTACCGCCGCAACATCACCTTGTCCGGCGGTGTCACCCCCGCCCGGGCCTATATCCCCGAGCTCCTGCCCGATGTGCTGTCCGGGCGGCTCGACGCCGCTGCGATCTTCGACCGCACCGTCGGGCTGGACGGGGTTCCGGACGGCTACAAGGCCATGGCCGAGCGCGAGGCCCTGAAGGTGCTCATCCGCCCCTGAGCGCGCGGGCGCCGGCAGTGAGCCCCGCCTCCCGGTACAGCCGGGAGGCGGGGCTCACGAGCGTGTGTCGCGGCGTACGCGGGTACCCCGGCGTACGCCTCAGGACGAGAGCTCTCCGTCGAACACGGTCACCGCGTGGCCCAGCAGCGTGACCCGGTCGTCGCACAGCTCGACGCCCACCCGCCCGCCGCGCGCGGACAGTTGCACACCGGTCAGCGTGGTACGCCCGAGCCGTCCGGCCCAGTGCGGTGCGAGGACGCAGTGGGCGGCGCCGGTGACCGGGTCCTCGGGGATACCGGCGGCGGGGGCGAAGACCCGGGAGACGAAGTCGTGGTCGTCGCCCTCCTGGGCACCGGCGGTCACGATCACCGCCCGTCCGCTGAACCCGGCCAGCGCGGCGATGTCCGGGGCCAGATCCCGCACTTCTTCCGCCTTCGGCAACTCCACGAGCAGATCGTGCCGGGCCCGGCCCGTCCACACCGGCTCGGCGCCGAGGGCCTCGGCGAGCCGGGACGGCACGGCGGTGGCGGTCGGCGGGTCCGTGGGGAAGTCCAGGGTGAGGGCGCCCCGGTGGTGCCGGCGGGCGGTCAGCACTCCGCTCAGGGTCTCGAAGCGCAGCTCCGTGCCAGGGGCGGTGGGCCGGCTCCGGTAGAGGATGTGGGCGGTGGCCAGCGTGGCGTGGCCGCACAGATCGACCTCCACGGTCGGTGTGAACCACCGCAATCCGTAGGTGTGGTCCCCTGCGGGATGGACAAAGGCCGTTTCCGACAGGTTGAGTTCGGCGGCGACCCGTTGCATCCAGGCGGCGTCGGCCGGCTCGTCCAGCAGACAGACGCCGGCGGGATTCCCGGCGAACGGCCGGTCGGTGAAGGCATCGACGATGAAGGCACGCATACCTCCGACGCTACTGCCGGCGGTCCGTCCCGGGGGAAACGCGCACCGGTTGGCGCTGTTCGGACCACCTCGCGGAGCCCAACGGGGCAGGGGCAACGGTCCGAGAGGAGGGTGTCCTCCAGCATCGCGATCATTAGGCTTTCTCACCGATCGTTGTACGAGACAGCAACCGGCCCGGCCCCGTCGTCCAGGCGGCGGGCCCAGGGCGCACCGGCGTCCGGAAGGGCAGGCATGGACAACACCGAGGCCAAGGTCCCGCCGTTGCTTCTCGCGGTGCTCATCTCGCTGAGTGTGGGCGGGTTGATGTCCTCGGACATCAACCTTCCGGGGCTGGCACAGACCGCCCACGCCCTGGGCACGTCCGTCTCGGCGGTGCAGGCGACGTTCAGCCCCTACCTCGTGGGGCTGCTCGTGGCGCAACTGCTGTACGGACCCTGGTCCGACGCCCTCGGCCGACGGCGCCTGGTCATCGGCGGCTTCTCCCTCTATGCGGTGGCCTCGCTGGCCTGCGCGCTCGCGCCGAACATCGCCGTCTTCGCCGCGGCGCGGCTGCTCCAGGCGCTCGGCGCGGGCGCGGGACTCGTGCTGGCCCGCGCCATCGTCGGCGATCTGTACGGCCAGCAGACCGCGGCACGCGTCTTCACCACGATCATGCCGGTGGTCGGCGCCTCACCGGCCATCTCCCCGCTGATGGGCGGCTATCTGACCACCCTGCTGTCGTGGCGCTCGCCCTTCTTCCTGACGGCCCTGATCGCGGTGGCCACCGTGGTTGCCGTCGTCCTCAGGGTGCCGGAGTCGCTGCCTCAGGAGCGCCGGGCGCGGCGGCTGCGGACGACGGTGGGGAACTACCGGCATCTGCTGGCGAGCGCCAAGTTCTGGGGCTTCGGCCTCAACCTGGGCGTGGGGTACGCGGTGTACACCGGCTACCTGGTCGCCTCCCCGGTGATCTTCCAGCGCCTGGGCATGAGCACCGAGATCAACGGCTACTGCTACATCAGCATCGCCGCCGCCTACATCACGGGCAACCTGCTGTCGCGTCGTCTGGTCGCACGGTACTCGATCGACCATCTGCTCGTCCGGGGTCATGTCATCTTCTCCGGCGGGGCGTTGGTGCTGCTGGCGCTGGGGCTGACCGATCCGCAGACGCCGTGGCCGCTGCTGGTCATGATGACGGTGGTGACCATCGGCAACGGCTTCCTGTTCCCGATGTCCGTGGCGGGCGGCGTGACCTCGTTCTCCGCCATGGCGGGCGCGGCCTCCGGTCTGCTGGGGGCGGTGCAGATGGCCGGCGGCAGCCTTTCGTCACTTGTCGTGAGCAGGATTCCGCCGGACGTCCGGTCGTTCTCGATTCTGGTGACGGTCTTCGCCGTCGCCGGCCTGCTCGCGTTCCACTCCCTGCGGGCCTTCGCCGCCCGCCCCACCACCGGGTCCGGCACGGCGCAGGGTGCGCCTGCCGCGCCCGTGGCCTCCGCAACCCCGAACGAAGACTGAGGAGAAAACCGATGGGTCAGGTCTCTCGCCGGCTGGAAGAACTCGGGCTGGCATTGCCGCCGCTGCTGCCGAAGCTGGCGAATTACGTGCCGGCGAAGACGGTCGGCGAGCTGGTCTTCGTCTCCGGACACGGTCCGCTCAACCCCGACGGTTCGGTGAAGTACCGGGGGCGGCTGGGCGCCGACTTCACGGTGGAGGACGGCAAGGAAGCCGCCCGGCTGGTCACGATGAACATCCTCTCCGCACTCCAGGCCGAACTCGGTGACCTCGACCGCATCCGGGAGTTCGTCAAGCTGCTGGTCATGGTGCAGTCGGCGCCCGACTTCCAGGAGCAGCACGTGGTGGCGGAAGGCGCCTCGGATCTGCTCACCGAGGTCTTCGGGCCCGAGTGCGGCTCGCACGCCCGTTCGGCCGTCGGCATGATGAGCCTGCCGTTCGGCATCGCGGTCGAGATCGAGGCCGTGGTGCGCATCGCCCCCTGACCCGGCCGGCGGCGCCCCGGCCGGGCGTGCCCGCCGTTCGGGTGAGCGGGGCGGCGGAGGGGAGCCCCGGCGCTGCCGTGCCGTGTGCCGCCCCGGGAGCGGCGGGGGTGCGAAGCGGCGCTCCCGGGCTGCGGTGGCCCGGGGCCGTCCGGCGGGCGAAGGCGCCGGGCCTCTCTTAGATTGGCCGGGTGGGGGCCCGGAGCCGGCCGAGAGGGGGCAGGAGCGCGTGCGGAGACCGGACCTCGACCATGCGGCGCTGTTCGCCGCGACCCCCAGCGCATGCCTGGTCCTCGATCCTGATCTGGTGATCGTGGACGTCAATGAGGCCTACCTCCAGGCGACCGGGCGCACCCGGGACGAGCTGGTGGGCCAGTTCGTCTTCGACGCCTTTCCGGACAACCCCGCGGACCCCGACGCCGAAGGGGTGCAGAACCTGTATCCCTCGCTGCGCCGTGTCCTGGCCACCGGGGAACCGGACACGATGGCGGTCCAGCGGTACGACATCCCCCTGGTGAACCGGCCGGGCGATTTCGAGGAGCGCTGGTGGTCCACGATCAACACCCCGGTCATCGGACCGGACGGCACGGTGGCGTGGGTCATCCACCGGGTGGAGGACGTGACCGCGTTCGTGCTCTCCCGCCGTTCGCGCCGGCTGCCCGGCGGGCAGCTGAGCGAACGCGAGGAGGCGATGGAGGCGGAGCTGTACGTCCGGGCCCGGGCGCTGCAACACCTCAACGAGGAGCTGCGCCGGGCCCACGCCCGCGAACGCCAGGTGGCGCTCACGCTGCAGGAGGCGATGCTCCACTCCCCGGACCTCGCCCGGCACCACGATGTCGCCGTGCGCTATCTCCCCGCCATCGGGTCGCTGAACATCTGCGGTGACTGGTACGACGTCGTCGACCTCCCCACCAATGGATTCGCCGTCGCGGTCGGCGATGTCGTTGGCCACGGGCTGGAGGCCGCCGCCGTCATGGGCATGCTCCGCAGCGCCCTCAGCGCCGCCGCCCGCTCGGTCAACGGCCCCGCCCAGGCACTGAAGGTGCTGGGACTGTACGCCCGGTCCGTCGACAAGGCCCTGGCCACCACCGTGGTGCAAGCGCTGATCGACATCGCCGGCCGCCATCTCACCTACAGCTGCGCCGGTCACCCCCCGCCCGTCCTGCTGCACCCCGACGGCAGCCACGCACTCCTGGACCAGGCCACCGACCCGCCCCTGGGCGCCCACCCCGAACAGGTGCCTCGCCTCCAGGCCCACGTCCCGTACACGCCGGGCGACACCCTCGTCCTCTACACGGACGGGCTGATCGAACGCCGCGACGAGGACATCGACGTCAGCCTCGCCCGCCTCACCGACGCCCTCGCCCCGTTCAGCAGATTCAGCCCGGAGCGCCTCGCCGACGCGCTGCTGGCCCGTCTCGGCGTCAGCGCCGGCGCCACCGACGACATCGCCCTCGTCGTCGTCCGGCTCTAACGCAGCGTCGGGTAACTACTGGCGCAGGGAGGGAAGTTGAGGCCCCGGTCCGGCGGCGCCCTTCCCCGACTCGTCTTCGGCCGGGGCGGCGTACCTCACCGTCGGGCCGGACCCGCGGTTCGGGTGTGGTGGTGCGCGGCCGGCAGGCCGACATCTCCGGCGTCACCCGGCGGGGTGGTGGCGGTCGGCGGTCCGGCCGCGGAGCCGGATTACGGTGGGCCGGTGACAGCGAGTGCAGACAAGCGGGAGTGCCGTCGCGATCTGTGGGCGGTTGCCGGTGCGGTCGCGCTGTTCGTGCTGGCGGCAGTGGTCGGGCGGGTCCTCAACCGGACCGTTTACGGGTCCGAGGGCATTCTGCGGCTGGCGTGGCCACCGCTGAACGCGTGGTGGCTGCCGCACCTGGGCCCCGGTACCCCGGCGGCGCTGGCCGTGGCCGCGCTGGTGGTGATCTGGGGGCCGACGGCCGCACAGCGGCTGCCGTGGCGGGTACTGCCGGTGGCCGCGTGGGGCGCGGCGATGGCCTGGACGTGGTCGCTCGCGCTGGTCGACGGCTGGGACCGTGGCGTCGCCGGGCGGCTGACCACCGGCCTGGAGTATCTGCAATCGGTGGACAGAGTCCATGACCTGGGCGCCTTTCTGCGGGACTTCACCCACCACATCCTGGTCGGCTCCCCGGGCCTCTGGCCGGCGCATGTGGCCGGCCATCCGCCGGGTGCGCTGCTGACGTTCGTCGGGCTGGACCGGATCGGGCTGGGCGGCGGCGCCTGGGCGGCCGCCTGGTGCATCACCGTCGGGTCCTCGCTCACCGCAGCCGTCCTGGTGACCGTCCGGGCGCTGTGCGGTGCGGCGCCGGCGCGCCGGGCCGCCCCGTTCCTGGTGCTCGCCCCGGCGGCGGTGTGGATCGGGGTCAGCGCCGACGGGTACTTCGCGGGCGTCGTCGCCTGGGCGGTCGCGCTGCTGGCGCTGGCGGCCACCCGCCGTACCCGGGCGCCCCGGCTGACCGCCCTGGGCGCGGGGCTGCTGCTGGGCTGGGCCTGGTATCTCTCCTACGGCCTGACGGTGTGCGTGGTGCTCGTGGCCGCGGTGCTGCTGATCGCGCGCTCGGCCCGCCCGTTGCCGTACCTGGGGGCGGGTGTCCTGGTGTGGGTGGTGGCCTTCACCTGGGGCGGATTCTGGTGGCCGGAGGGCTATACGACGCTGGTCGAGCGGTACTACCAAGGTGCCGCGAAGGTACGCCCGTACGGCTATTTCGTGTGGGCGAATCTCGCGGCCCAGGTGGTGAGCGTGGGTCCGGCGGCCGTGGCCGGGCTGCGCCGGGCCGCGGGTGCGGTGTGGCCGGCGCTGCGCGGGGCGCGGCACACGGCGCCGGCCGGGCGTGACGCTCTCGCCGTTCTGGTCGCGGCGGGGCTGTGCATGGTGCTGCTCGCGGATCTGTCCGGGATGAGCAAGGCGGAGACCGAGCGGATCTGGCTGGCCTTCGCGGTGTGGCTGCTGCCGGCGTGCGCCCTGCTGCCGGCCCGCACCCACCGCGGGTGGCTGGCCGCGCAGGCCGTGGTCGCCCTGCTGGTCAACCATCTGCTGCTGACCGCCTGGTGAGCGGGCACGGCCGCGGGGCGGGGCCCTGGCGGCGGAGCCGGGGCGCGGTCCGGGCTACTCCGGCGCCTTCTGCGGCTCGAGCGGGATGTCGTCCCGTTGTGCGGTGAGCCGGTCGATCACCTCGACCACCCCGTCGACGCCCTCGCACATCCGCACGGCGATGCGGACCAGGCTGGTGCGCTCCAGGGTGCCGGTGAGGGTCACGGAGCCGTTGGAGACATCGACGGTGACCGTGGACGGTGACACACCGAGCGTGCGCGTGAGCACCTCTTCCAGCACCTCTTCCTGGATGGCGCGGTCGCGGCGCAGGAAGAGCCGCACGAGGTCGCTGCGGCTGATCACGCCGATCAGCCGCCCGGCGTCATCGACCACGGGCAGCCGCTTGACCTTCTTCTGCTCCATGAGCTTGGCCGCCTCCACGACGCTCCACGCCGGCCGTGCCACCACGGCGGGGCTCGTCATGATCGCTTCGGCGGTGGTCGCCCCGAGCTTCGCGATCTGCCGGCGCAGCAGATCGGCTTCGGAGACCACTCCCACCACCTCCTCGTTCTCACCGAGGACGGGGACGGCGGTGATCTCGTAATCGTCGAGCAGCCGGGCGATCTCCTTGAAGGTCGTGCCCCGTCGGGCGACGACGGCATGGGGGGTCATCAGGTCTGCCACACAGCGGTGCGTCATTTTCGGCAAGTCCCTCCGGGTCTGCCCGGGCCGCCTCCGAGGGCGCCACGGGCGGGAAGTCCGGTACCGGCAAGCCTGCCTCGCAAGGGGCGGGCCTGTCTCGTACCGGTCGTCATGAGTGGGGTGAACGGGGCCCGGGGAGGGCGAACCGTCCCGGGGCCGGGCGGATGCCAGGGCCGGCGGTGGGGGCCGGTGGGCCGGTGCCGCGCGCGTCGCGCTCAGTCATCGGGGACCACGGCGACCGGGCAGGCCACGTGGTGGATGGCGGCGTGCGCCACCGGTCCGACGCGCGGTGCGAGCAGCGGACGGTGCAGCCTGCGGCCGACCGCGAGGAGTTCGGCCCCGAAGACCGTCTGGACCAGGGCCCGGGTCGGGCTCTCCGGGAGGACTGTCTGCTGGACCAGCACCTCGGGAAACCGCTCGCACCACGGGCGCAGGGCCTCCCCCATCTCGGCCTCCGCCTCTTTGGTCAGTTCCTTCTCGGCATCGGGGTCGAGGCCCCAGGGGGTGTAGGCGTGCAGGGGCAGCGGGCGCCCGTGCACGGCCTGGAGGGGAAGGCCGCGGCTCGCCGCGGCGTCGAAGGCGAAGGCGAGCAGCCGCTCGCAGGGCACGTGCAGGCCGAGGCCGACGACCACCCGTGCGTCGGGAGCGGGCGCACTGCCGGGCGCGCGTCCGTGACCGGGTGTCGCCGCCCGGTCGCCGGCCCGGACGAGGACGACCGGCCCCCTCGCCCGGCCCACCACGTCCAGACTCACATCGCCGAGCACATAGCTTTCCCAGGCCCCCAGGGCACGCGACCCGAGCACCAGCATCTGCGAGGCGGCGGCCGCCCGCACCAGTGCGTCCTGTGCCTCGGACCCCACCAGATCCTCGACGATCCGCAGCCCCGGGTGGCCCTCCCGTACCTCGTCGCGGGCCCGGCGCACGATCTGCCGGGCGCCGGCGTTCTGGTCCCGGTCCGGCGGCGTGTCCGGCGCCTCGGCGGCCAGCAGTATCCAGGCATGGAGCAGCCGCAGCACCGACTGCCGCCGGTCCGCCTCGTCAGCCGCCCACTGCGCGGCCGCCAGACTCTCCGGCGAGCCGTCGAGCCCGACGGTGATGATTTCCGGCTCCATGGCTGTCCTTCTTTCGCGCTCCGGGCTCCGCCCGCACCGGCCCGTCAGGCCGTCCGCGGCGGTCCCGTGGGAGGTGGCTGCGGGGCCCACGGAAAGGCGGCGTACGGGTGGCGACGGGTCGAGGGGGTGCCTCTCGGTGCTCCTCCTCGGCGTGTGCCCGCGGGGCCGGGCGAGGTGCCCGCCCCGGTTACCGAGCCTGCTCGATGCCCCGGCCCGCACCAAGGGCCGATGGGCGCCGCGCCCGGACCGAACGACCCGCCGCCGACCTGCCATAAGTCCCTTGACCGGGCGGGCTTGATCGTGATCACCGCCGGCCGGCCGGCGAGCGGGAACGACGTCCGTTCCTGTCCCCATCGTGGCCCCTCGCGCGGGGGCCTGCCAGGCCACGCGGTCCCCGGGCGGCGCGGCCGGCCCCGCCCGCGTGGCGCCCGCGGTGCCGCGTCCGGTGTGCGCAGGGGCGGCGGGGCGGGTGCCTCCCGGTGCGCGGAGTGCCGGCGCCGACACGGGGTAACCGGTCCGGGGAGGGCGGGCGGAGGCCCGTCGGCAGGAGGGGAAGCGCATGGCCATCGCCAAGACCGGAGTCCTGGTACTGGATTGCACGGAGCCCGCGCCACTGGCGGACTTCTACGCACAATTCCTCGGCGGAGAAGCACGGATCGGGAACACCCCGGACTACATCGAAGTCGTCGCGGGCGGCCGGGTCCACCTCGCGATCCGGCGCGACCCGGGCGCGGCGCCGGCGAGTTGGCCCCGCCCCGACGACTCACAGCAGGCGCATCTGCACTTCCTCGTCCCGCAGGACGATATGGACGAGGCCGAGCGCGAGGCCGTCGCCCTCGGCGCGCGGCCGCTGCAGACACGCGAGAACCGCGGGCCCTACGACGCCCGCCGCTACTCGGACCCCGCCGGCCACCCCTTTGTGCTGGCCGCGAGCGAGGGACATGCCATGGGGCAGGCGGTCTGAACCGCCGGACGGCCGCGGACCGCGACGGCCCGTAGCGGCACGAGAGCGCGTCCCCGCACCGGCACGGCCCGGCGGATCACCGTTTCGGTGAGCCGCCGGGCCGTGGCCGTATCGCCGGTCCGTCAGGTCAGACGGCGCGCTGCTCCTTGCGGCGGCGCAGCACCAGGATGGTGGCGGTGGCGCCGCCCGCCACCACGGCCGCGCCGATACCGATCGGCAGCAGCTCGGAGTCGGAGGAGTCGCTCGCCGCGGCCGTGGCCTGCATCGCGGGGCCCGGGTCGATCGTCGTGGCGACCGGTGCGACCTGCCGGATCGGGCCGACCGACTTGACCGAGCCGTTGGCGTTGAGGAGCACCTGCTTGTTGTTCGGGTGCCGGAAGTCGAACATGCCGTTCAGCGAGCCCGCCCGGGTGTCGAAGGACGCGTCGCCGATCCGGCCGGTGTGCCAGTTGTTCTCGATGAACTTGATGATCGAGGTCTGCTCGGTCCGGGTGTGGTCGATCTTGTTGACCTTGCTGTACGGGGAGATGACCAGCAGCGGCTGCCGGGTGCCGGGGCCGCAGCGGTCCTGGTAGCCACCGGCGGCCGCGGGGCCCGCCTGGCAGGCCGGGCTGTCGGTGGCCTTGCCGTTGGAGCCGGTGCTGGTGTCCTTGGAGCCGTTGCGCGGGGCGACGAAGGCGTGGTCGTACCAGCCGTCGGAGTCGTCATAGGCGATGACGACTGCGGTGTCCTTCCACTGCGGGGACTGCTGGATGTGGTTGATCTGGTTGACCAGGAAGTGCTGTTCGTCGATCGGGTCGGAGTAGGCGGCGTGCGCGTCCTGGTAGGCGGGGGCCTTGAGGAAGCTGACGGCCGGCAGCTTGCCCGCCTTGAGCACGGCGTCGAAGTCGCTCAGGTCGTAGTTGTGGTTGGCCTGTCCGGCGTGGCCGACCTCGTTGACGCTCTTCGGCGGCAGGTGGTGCGGGTTGGCCGTCGACTTGTAGTACTGGAACGGCGCGTGGTGCGGGCTGTAGTCGACGGACTGCGCTCCCCCGATGTTGGCGTGGGTGGTCCCGCCGCACTTGGCGTAGTGCCCCGAGTCGCCGTCCCACGCGGTGCTGGGCCGGAAGCCGCCCTGGAACCATCCCCAGCTGACGTGCCGGGCGTTGAGAAGGTCACCGATGTTGCGCCCCTGCATCGAGGCGAGCGCGTCCTTGCTGCTGTGGTCCTTGTTGGAGCAGTCGTCGTAGGCCGGGTCCGGGTCCTTGACCATCGTGCCGACGCCCTTGGCGTCCGGCGACTGCACGACGTGCGGATCGGCCGTGGCGGTCTGCTTGGGGTGCTCCGTGCCGGAGGCCGGGTCCGTGGAGATGATGCCGTGCGTCTGCCCGGAGACCAGGTTGATCGCGCCCGGCGAGGAGGGGCCGTAGACCGAGCTGAAGGAGCGGTCGTTGAGGGAGTAGTGCTGGGCGTAGTTCCACATGCCCGTGGCGGTGTTGCCGTCGTAGTAGTCCATCACCAGGCCGGGCTCGCCGTAGAGCCCGCCGGAGCACTTGCCGGAGTCGGTGTTCTCGACGAACTTGTCGGCCTTGCCGCCGTTGTACGCGTACTGCTCGGGCCCGTAGTCGTGGGTCTGGTCGCAGGTCACGGCCTGCTCGGGGGTGAGCCGCTTGGGGGCGTACTGGTTGGGGTTGTGCTTGAGCAGCCCCGCGGTGCGCAGGTTGTCGATGTCCCGGGGAGTGCGCGGCGAGGCGGTGAACTTGGTGCCGTCGGTGTTGGCGGCCTTCGGGTACGTCGCGAAGTAGTGGTCGAACGAGATGTTCTCGTCGAAGAGCACGACCACGTGCTTGATGGGGGTGGCCGTCCGGGAGGCGGCGGTCGGGTCGGCCGCCGCCCAGGCGGGCGCGCCCGCGCCCAGGGCCGCGAGGGCCGCGGCGCCCGTGAGGGCCCCCAGGCTCCGGATCGTTGCTCGTTTTCCCCTACTGGCCATGCTTTTTCACCCTCCGGGCAGGGACGTATCGGTGCTGTACGGCCGGATGTTCGGCCGGTCGGACGGCGGTGCGGCAGAGCCATGATGGCCCGGGAGTGAACACTGGGTCAGGTAACCCAGGCCAAAACTTGACCGGGTGTTGACCCTTCGGGCCAGGAGGCGGCCGCCGGTCATGTCAGCAGCGCCCGCCCGTACCAGTCCGTTTCCCCCTGGACGCCGGGCAGCGCGTAGAAGTATCCGCCCCCGAAGGGCTTGATGTAGTCCGTCAGCGGCTCGCCGGCCAGCCTGCGCTGCACGGTCTCGAACTGGCGGGCCAGATCCTGTTGGTAGCAGCAGAACAGCAGGCCCATGTCGAGGTTGCCGTTGCTGTCCGTCCCGTTGTCGTAGTTGTAGGCGCGGCGCAGGAGGCGCTGGCCGGCGGTGGCGGCGGTCCGCGGATTGGCCAGCCGGATGTGGCTGTCCAGGGGGATCACATCGCCCTTGGGGTCACCGGGGTAGTGCGGGGTGTCGTGTTCGGCGTCGCCGTCCAGGGGTGCCCCGGTCTCCCGGGCGCGGCCGAACATCCGCTCCTGTTCGGTCAGCGACACCCGGTCCCAGAACTCCACCAGCATGCGGATCAGCCGCACCACCTGGTAGCTGCCGCCGACCGCCCAGTCCGGCTCGCCCGCGCCCCGCCCCACCCACACCAGATGGTCCATCTCCCGGGCGGAGCGGGCATCCGGGTTGGCCGTGCCGTCCTTGAACCCCAGGAGGTTGCGGGGCGTCCCCGACGGCCGGGGCGGAGAGGTGAAGCCGTCCAGCCGCCAGCGCACCTGCATCCCGCCGCGGGTGTGCCGGGCGAGGTCCCGCAGGGCGTGCAGCACGGTGTCCGTGTCGTCCGCGCACAGCTGGAGGCTCAGGTCGCCGTGGCACCACTCGGCCCGCAGGTCGTCGTCGGGGAAGGAGGGCATGGTGGTCAGGCGGCGCGGTGCGTGGCCGTGCAGCCCGAACCGGTCGTCGAAGAGGGCCGCCCCCACGCCGACCGTCACCGACAGCGCGCCGGCGGGGACCTGCGGCCCCAGGAGACCCGAGTCGGCGGGCGGGCCGGTGATGCCGACCGGCGCCGGTGCTCCGCCGCCGGTCAGGAAGCGGGCGCGGGCCGTGACGGTCCGCAGCAGGTCGGCCAGTTCGTTGCGGTTCTCGGCGGTCACATCGAACGCCGTGAACGCCGTGACCCGGCGGGGCGGGGCGGTCACCGACGCCTGATGGGTGCCGTGGAACGGGACCGGGAGCGCGGCGTCCGACAGCAGCCCCGGGCCCGGCACGGGCAGCGCTACCGGCCCGCCGTCCGCCGGCCGGGCGTCGGCGGACGCGGTGCCGCCGGCCGCGAGACCGGCACCGGCCAGCGCCGCACCCCGCAGGAATCCCCGTCGACCGACACCGTTCATGCCCTTCACACCGTTCTCCGCGCGTCGCACAGCGTCGCCACCGACGCCAGCCGTTCCACCAGATCTCCGAACACCGCGTTGACGTGCTCCCGCCGGGCACGGTCCAGCCGGTCCGGCGGGGTCCACCGGCCGTCGTGCCGGAAGCCGTCGAGCAGACGACGGGTGCGGTCCAGGTCGTCGTCCAGCTTCCGCAGCCCGGGATAGCGGGTGACCAGCAGCGGGTGCAGCCGGCTGAGGACGGCGCGGGTGCCGTCGATGTTGGCGCGGGCGGTGGCGAGATTGCTGCCGCTGCCGTAGTCGGTCCGCCCGGTCAGCTCGAACTCGACGGTGTTCTCCAGGATTTCGTGCGCCCGCAGGCCGAGGTCCGCCGGGTCCATCCGCTCTTGCGCCCAGTCGTTGCGGAGCGTGCGGACGGTGGCGAGGAGGGCGGCGGCCGGTGCGCGCAGGGAGGCGGCCGGCGCTCCGTGCCACAGTCCGTATTCGATGCGGTGGAAGCCGGTGAACTCCGGGTCGCGGTCGCCGTGCGGCAGACCGGCGCCGGTACCGTTGATCTTCTGGTCCGCGTCGCCGAAGGTGCCGTACGCCGCGCCCAGCCGTTCGTAGGCGAGGTGCGCGGACAGCCAGGCGTTCCGGGCTCCCGCGAGGTCCCCGCGGGCCAGGGCGTCGCGCAGGGTCCCGGTCCGCCCCACGAGGTCGTCCAGGCCGCCCGCGACCCACTTCTGGTACTCCAGCGCCGGGGGAATCAGGTCGTGCTGGGTGAGCGGGGCCGCCGCCGGGCCCGATCGGCCGCCGCCGTCGATCCGGACCGTGGGCCCGGTGACCGCATCGGCGTCGTCCGGCAGGCACATGAAGGCGTAGGACCCCTGCCCCAGCGTGACCCGCAGCCGGCGGGTGGTCCCGGGGCCGATTCCCTCCGTCTCGCCGTAAACCGCCCCGTTCCGCGGGGACTTGAGATACACCTCGGCCGCGGTGCCGGAGGTGTTGTGCAGCTCGAAGACCTGCGTCCCGGGGCGGGGGTGTGCCCAGCCCCGGCCGCAACCGCTCGAGGAGACCTCGACGGCGGTGTGCGGCAGCCCGTCCGCCGCGGTCCGGGCGTCGCCCGCCGCGTCCCCCGGGCCGCCGGCCAGGACCGGCGTCACCAGCAGTCCGCCGGTGAGGAGCGCACCCCCGATGCCCCGCACGCGCGCGGACCGCAGCCATGCGGGGCCGGATCGTGGCACTCCCAGCCTCCCGGGGATCGTTCACAGCACGCGCTCGCGTACCTGACGCAGACGGATCAGGGCCACGGCCCCGGCGGGTCTCCTGCCGTGCCGATGGCAACGCTGCACATGCTATGCAGCGCACGCCGCCCGAACACCCATTCCCCCGAAGAGATGCCAGAACTTCCCCCGTGGTTCACCGGGCCGTCGCCGCACGCGGCCGCCCACGGGGGCGCCGGGCGTACGGACGAGCCGGGCGTATGGACGGGACGGGCGGTGCGGGCCGGGGAATCTGACCGGTCGCACGTCTCCCTACCACCCGATTGGCCCAATGCTCCGGCCATCCGGCCGGGGCGCTGAGCCGCCGGGAATGGCGGGACACGCCGCGTTTCCCGGCCCGCTGCGCCGATCGTGTGGAAAGGCCGCCCGGGGCATCCCTGTGTTTCGATCCTTGGGATGAACGGGCGCTTTTCCGCCCGCGGCCGTGTGCTGCCGTGCACAGGCGCCTTGTGCTGTCTGCGCAGACGGTGAATCCGCTCGTCCCCTTCTCACTTCGGGAGTTCGATATGGAATCCGGCGCCAAGGTCTGGAACTGCCCATTCGACTATGCCGAGGCCCTTGAATTCGACCCCACGCTCAAGCGCCTGCTGACCGAGGAACCGGTGGCCCGTATCCGGCTGCCGTACGGCGAGGGCGAGGCGTGGCTCGTCACCCGGTACGAGGACGTCCGCACGGTGACCACCGACCGGCGCTTCAGCCGCAGCGGTGTCATCGGCCGGGACTTCCCCCGTATGACGCCGGAGCCGATCGTCCAGGACGAGGCGATCAACGTGATGGACCCGCCGGCCAGCAGCCGCCTGCGGAGCCTGGTCTCCAAGGCCTTCGCGCCGCGCCAGGTGGAGCGCATGCGGACCCGCGCCCAGCACGTCGTGGACGAGCTGCTGGACCGGATGACCACGCACGGCTCGCCGGCGGACCTGATGGAGAGCCTGGCCTCTCCGCTGCCGCTGACCACGATCTGCGAGGTGCTGGACATCCCCGAGGCCGACCGCGGCCAGTTGCGCGCCCACGCCCGGACCATGATGAACGTCAGCCTCGACAACCGGGACAAGGCCGTGCGGGCCAAGGCCGATATGCGCGGCTACTTCAAGACGCTGACCGCGAAGCGTCGTCAGCACCCGGGAGACGACCTGATCAGCGCGCTGGCCACCGCGCGTGACGGCGACGAGATCCTGGGCGACCAGGAACTCACCGTCATGGCCATGGTGCTGCTCATCACCGGCCAGGACACCACCACGTATGAGATCGGCAACCTCGCCTACACGCTCCTGACCCGGCCCGCGGAACTGGCCATGCTGCGCTCCCGGCCCGAGATGCTGCCGCGGGCCATGGAGGAGATGCTGCGGTTCATTCCGTTCCGCAAGGGCGTCGGCATCCCCCGGGTCGCCACCGAGGACGTGGAACTGAGCGGGGTGACGATCCGTGCCGGGGACATCGTGCACGTCTCCTATCTGACGGCCAACCGGGATCCGCGGAAGTTCGACCGGCCCGACGAGCTGGATCTGGAACGTGACGGCAAGCCGTCCCACATGACCTTCGGCTGGGGCGGGCATCACTGCCTGGGCGCCCCGCTCGCCTTCACGGAGCTCGAAGTGGCCCTCACGGCCCTGCTGGAGCGCTTCCCCGAGCTGCGCCTGGCAAAGCCGGCCGAGGAAGTGCGCTGGAACACGACCTCGATCTGGCGCTATCCACTGGAGTTGCCGGTCGCCTGGTGACGGCGGCCGGCGCAGCGGAATGCAGATCTCACCCGGCTGGCGTACGGTTACTAGTCGGAAAGATGATCCATCTGCACGGGGAGAGGTCATTCTTCGACTGGCCCGCCAATTCCCTCAAAAGTCGTCAACCCCGGGCCTGTGAGCCCGCCAACGGTTCCCTTGCCCCTTCGATACGGGCATGGCGCCACAGCGGGTTCGCCGGCCGAATACGACTCGCATTCTGCGAGGGAATTCCGCAAAGGCGGTCCCTGGTCTGCAAGGAGTGCATCCCATGGCGGTTCTGTGCAAACCTGCAATCGCGGTCCCTGAATACGTCATCACCCAGGACGACACCCTCGAACTCGCACAACGGCTGCACAAGGATCATTCGCAGCTGAGACTCGTACTCCGGCTCATCGAGCACACCGGTGTCCTCAAACGGCATCTGATCCAGCCGATCGACAAGGTGCTCAAGCACCCGGGTCTCGACGCCCGCAACGCGGTGTACGAGCAGGAAGCCAAGGCCCGTGTCCCCGCCGTGGTGCGCTCGGCCCTCGACCAGGCCGAACTGGAGCCGCAACAGATCGACCTGATCGTCTACGTGTCGTGCACCGGCTTCATGATGCCGCCGCTGAGCGCATGGCTCATCAACACCCTGGGCTTCCGTCCGGAGACCCGGCAGATGCCGATCGCCCAACTCGGCTGTGCCGCGGGAGGCGCCGCGATCAACCGGGCGCACGACTACTGCACGGCCTACCCGGACGCGAATGTGCTGATCGTGGCGTGCGAATTCTGCTCGCTGTGCTACCAGCCCACGGATCTGGGAGTGGGATCGCTGTTGTCCAACGGGCTGTTCGGGGACGCGGTCGCCGCGGCCGTGGTGCGGGGCAACGGTGGCACCGGCGTCAGCCTGGAGCGCAACGGCTCGTACCTGATCCCGAACACCGAGGACTGGATCTCCTACGCCGTGCGCTCCACGGGGTTCCACTTCCAGCTGGACAAGCGCGTGCCCGGCACCATGAAGCCGCTCGCCCCGGCCCTGCGCGCCGTGGCGGAGCAGCACGAATGGAACGCGGGCGACCTGGACTTCTACATCGTCCATGCGGGCGGCCCGCGCATTCTGGACGACCTGTGCCACTTCCTGGACGTGCCGCCGGAGGCGTTCCGGTTCAGCCGCGCGACGCTCACCGAGTACGGCAACATCGCCAGCGCGGTGGTGCTCGACGCCCTGGGCCGGATGTTCGACGAGGCCTCGGCGCTCGACGGTCAGCGTGGTCTGCTGGCGGGCTTCGGGCCCGGCATCACCGCCGAGATCGCCCTCGGCACGTGGACCTCGGCCCCGGTGCCGGCCAGGTGAGCGCGGCGTCTCGGTGCGCCCGGTGGTGTCCCACCGGGCGCACCGAGACGGTCCGCGGCGCCCCGGGGGCCGCGCGCGGGGCCGCAGTGACGGCGGCCGGAAGCACACCAAAATTGGCACATACGTCTCTTTTGCGTTGAATGGGAATATCTTTACAGATATATCGGCACGCTTCATGCAGCGCCGGCGCCCGGTGGCGGGCGGAGCGGGCGCCCGCCCCACGGCGGAGCCCGTGCACCGCGCCCTTCTGCTGCCCCCTGATCACGGGCCGCTCCGGGAGTGGGCCGCAACGCGAGGAGAAGAAGACCATGGCACGTGCAGTGGGTATCGACCTCGGTACGACGAACTCGGTGGTCAGTGTGCTGGAGGGCGGCGAGCCCACGGTCATCACCAACGCCGAGGGCGCCCGGACCACCCCGTCGGTGGTGGGGTTCGCAAAGGGCGGGGATGTGCTGGTGGGCGAGGTCGCCAAGCGACAGGCCGTGACCAACGTGGACCGCACCGCGCGCTCGGTCAAGCGCCACATGGGCGAGGCCGACTGGCGCTTCCCTGAGCACGGCGACATCGACGGCAAGCGCTTCACCGCACAGGAGATCTCCGCGCGGGTACTGCAGAAGCTCAAGCGCGATGCCGAGGAGTACCTGGGCGAGGACGTGACGGATGCCGTCGTGACCGTTCCGGCGTACTTCAATGACGCCCAGCGCACCGCCACCAAGGAGGCCGGGGAGATCGCGGGCCTGAAGGTGCTGCGGATCGTCAACGAGCCGACCGCCGCCGCGCTGGCCTACGGACTCGACAAGGAGAACGACCAGACCATCCTGGTCTTCGACCTCGGTGGCGGCACCTTCGACGTCTCGCTGCTGGAGATCGGTGACGGGGTCGTCGAGGTGAAGGCCACCAACGGCGACACCCATCTGGGCGGCGACGACTGGGACCAGCGGATCGTCGACCACCTGACCAAGCAGTTCAAGAACGCGTACGGCATCGACCTGTCCAAGGACAAGATGGCCACCCAGCGGCTGCGGGAGGCCGCCGAGAAGGCGAAGATCGAGCTGTCCGCGGCGACCGAGACCACGATCAATCTGCCGTATCTGAGCGCCTCGGCCGACGGCCCGCTGCACCTGGACGAGAAGCTCACCCGGTCCCAGTTCGAGCAGCTCACCGCCGACCTGCTGGAGCGCTGCAAATCGCCGTTCCACAATGCGGTGCGGGACGCCGGGATCGAGGTCTCCGACGTCAATCACGTGATCCTGGTCGGCGGCTCGACGCGGATGCCCGCGGTGACCGAGCTGGTCAAGGAGCTGACCGGCAAGGACCCGCACAAGGGCGTCAACCCGGACGAGGTCGTCGCCCTCGGCGCCAGCCTCCAGGCCGGTGTCCTCAAGGGTGAGGTCAAGGACGTCCTCCTGCTGGACGTCACCCCGCTGTCCCTCGGTATCGAGACCAAGGGCGGCATCATGACCAAACTGCTGGAGCGCAACACCACGATCCCCACCAAGCGCTCCGAGATCTTCACGACGGCCGAGGACAACCAGCCGTCCGTGCAGATCCAGGTCTACCAGGGCGAGCGCGAGATCGCGGCGTACAACAAGAAGCTCGGGATGTTCCAGCTGACCGGTCTGCCGCCGGCCCCGCGCGGGGTCCCGCAGATCGAGGTCTCCTTCGACATCGACGCCAACGGCATCATGCACGTCACGGCCAAGGACCTGGGCACCGGCAAGGAGCAGAAGATGACGGTCACCGGCGGCTCCTCGCTGCCGAAGGACGACATCGACCGGATGGTCCGCGACGCCGAGCACCACGCCGAGGAGGACCGCCGCAGGCGGGAGACCGCGGAGACCCGCAACCAGGCCGAGCAGCTCGTCTACCAGACCGAGAAGTTCCTCAAGGACAACGAGGAGAAGGTCCCGGGCGAGATCAAGACCGAGGTCGAGGAGGCCGTCGGCGAGCTCAAGGAGAAGCTCAAGGGCGAGTCCGCCGAGGGCGACAACACCGCCGAGATCCGTACGGCCACCGAGAAGGTCGCCGCCGTCTCGCAGAAGCTGGGCCAGGCCATGTACGCCGACTCCCAGGCGCAGTCCCAGGCCTCCGGGCCGGCCGCCGACGGCTCCGGCGAGGGCGGCCCGGCGGCCGGCGGCGAGCAGGACGATGTCGTCGACGCGGAGATCGTGGACGACGACAAGCAGGAGGGAGGCACCCGATGAACCGCCCGCCCCATGTGCGTGGCCTCGGCCACCCACCGCTGGCGCTCGTCGGACACGGGCCGGAGGAAAGCCCCGGGCCGCTGCCACCCCCTACGGTTGAGGGGGAGGAAGCGTCCGGGCGGGAGTCCGGCCGCCCGTCCGGCGGCGACCGGGACGCCGAGCGGCCGGCACTGCCGGAGGCGGCGCTCCGCGCCGAACTCCGGGAGCGGACGGCCGATCTCCAGCGGCTGAAGGCGGAGTTCGACAACTACCGCAAGCGGGTCCACCGTGACCGCCAGGCCGTCGGGGAGATCGCCGTCGCCAATGTGCTGAGCCGTCTGCTTCCCGTGCTCGACTCCCTGGCCAAGGCCACCGAGCAGGGCGAGGTGACCGGCGGATTCCGGCGCATCGCCGAGTCGCTGCACACCGAACTGGCGGCGCTGGGCCTCCAGCCGGTGGGCACGGCGGGTGCCCCCTTCGACCCGCGGATCCACGAAGCCGTCACCTACACCCTCGACGAGCGGCTCGACCGTGCCCTGTGCACCGAGGTCCTGCGTCAGGGCTACCGGGTCGGCGACCAGCTGCTGCGCCCGGCGCAGGTGGCCGTCGCCGGGCGGCCCCCGGGGCGGCCCGCCGCCACCACAGGGGGCGGCAACCGCCCGGCACCGCACGGGCATTGCAACTGACGGCCCGTCACCCTACCCTTCCGGCACACCCCCACCGCACCGGGGCGCTCGTACGGTTCTCACCTCTACGACGCGTACGCGGTGCAGCGGGGCGGCACGCCGCGAGCCGCGTGCCGGAAGGACCGCCATGTCCGACGAGAGCGCTCGAAGAAACCCCCTCACCCGCCGTACGCTCCTTTCCGGGGCCGCCGCCGCGGGGTTCGCGGCGGCCGCGGGATTACGCCCCGCGTACCGCATTCCCGCGGGCGGCGCCGCGGCCACCCGCACCCCTCCGCCCGACTTTCCCGCCGGCATTCCGCTCGCCCAGCAGGCCTTCCGCAACTGGTCGCTGGAGATCGTGGTCGAGAACGTCTGGACCGCGTCGGCCCGTACGCCCGACGATGTCGTCACCCTCGCGAACTGGGCCCATCAGCACGGCTACCGGCTCCGGGCCCGCGGCAAGGGCCACACCTGGTCGCCGCTGGTGCTGCCCGCCGGGGCCGACACCAGCCGTACGGTCCTTGTCGACACCACCACCCACCTCACGGCGGTCAGTGTGCGCGGCGGCAGCCCCGGCAGCGTCACCGCGCAGACGGGGGCGACCCTCGACACCCTCCTCGCCCGCCTGGAGGAGTCGGGGCTCGGCCTGGCCACCACCACCGCGCCGGGCGATCTCACCCTCGGCGGGGTGCTCGCCATCGGCGGGCACGGCACCGGCGTGCCCACCGCCACCGAGAATCCGCCCGCGGGCTCCGGCTTCGGCACGCTGAGCGCTCTGGTCACCTCGCTCACCGCCGTGGTGTGGAGCGCGGCGGACAGCCGCTATGTCCTCAAGACCTTCGCCCGCAGCGACCCGGACATCCGCGCCTTCCTCGTGCACCTGGGGCGCGCCTTCGTCACCGAGGTGACGATGACCGCCGCGGCCAACACCCGTATCCGCTGCCAGAATTGGTACGACGTGAACGTGGCCACGGTCTTCGCGCCACCCGGCACCGGCGGGCGCACCCTCGGCTCCTACGTGGACCGCACCGGCCGCATCGAGGCCATCTGGTTCCCGTTCACCGATGTGCCGTGGCTGAAGGTGTGGAGCGTGGCACCGGACAAGCCGCTGTTCGCCAAGCAGCTCGACGGGCCCTACGCCTACACCTTCGCCAACCGCGTCACCGAGGACATGTCGAAGCTGCTCGGGCAGATCGCCGCGGGCGGGGGCGACAAGACGCCGGCGTTCACCAAGCTCGCCATGTCCATCGTGGGATCCGGGCTGATCGTCACCGGCACCTGGGACGTCTGGGGCTGGTCGAAGAACAGCCTGCTGTACGTCGAGCCGACGACGCTGCGGATCGTGGAGGCGGGCTGGGCGGTGCTGACGTCCCGGGCGAATGTGCAGCGGGTGGTGCACGAGTTCCACGCCCGCTACCAGAGCCTGCTCACCGCGTACCAGAGCCGCGGTTCCTACCCGGTCAACGGCCCGATCGAGCTGCGTATCACCGGGACGGACCCCATCGACGGACCTCTGCTGTCGCCGGCACGGGTACGCCCGGACCGTCCCGAGTGGGACACCGTGGTGTGGCTCGACTTCGCCACCTATCCCGGTACGCCCGGCGCCGGGCCCTTCTTCCGTGAGCTGGAGCAGTGGATCTGGCAGAACTACACCGGTTCCTATGCGACGGTGCGGCCCGAGTGGTCCAAGGGCTGGGCCTACACGGACGGCGGGCCGTGGACGGACGCCGCCGTGGTGGGCGGCACGGTGCCGGCCGCGTTCGAGGACTGGCGCACGGCCCGGGAGAAACTGAACTCCTACGATCCGGCGCGGGTGTTCTCCAACGCCTTCCTCGACACCCTGCTGCCCTGATGGCGGCTGCCGCTTCCTAGCCGGGGCGGAGGACGAGGGCGGCCCCGGGCCCGGCGGCGGTGCACGGGGCGAAGCCGGAGCCGATGGTGTCCAGGAGTCCGCGCAGCCACCGGGAGTCCTCCGTGGAGGCCGGGCACAGCCGCAGCCGGCGGGACTGCAGCGGGGTGATCCGCAGTTCGCGGAGCCCGCCGGTGTCCGCGTCCAGCGAGACGAGGTACAGCAGCCGCAGGTCGTCCCGGTAGTGCTCATAGCCGGTGATGCCCTCGTAGTCGTCGATGAGGTCGCCGCAGCCGTGGATCACCAGCTTGCCGCGGTAGGCCTCCAGGGCCCGGGGGTGGTGCGAGGAGTGCCCGTGGACGACGTCCACCCCGCCGTCGAGCAGAGCGTGTGCGAAGGCGACCTCGTCGCGGGGCACGTGATAGCCCCAGTTGGGGCCCCAATGGACCGAGGCCACCACGAGGTCGCCCGGCTGCTTGAGCTGCCGTATCCGGTCGTCGATACCGGATGCGGCGGCCCGCGAGGGCCCGGCCACGAAGGCGACGCCGGACCGGTCCCCGGTCGCGGCCCAGCTGCCGGGGATGCCGCTGGAGGGCATCCCGAAGGAGAAGACCAGGACCCGGTGGCCGCCCGCGACGGGGACGATCGCCGGGCGGCTCGCGGCCGCGGCGTCCGCGCCGGCGCCGGCCGTCCGCAGCCCCGCCTCCGCCAGCGTGGCGAGGGTCTCCGCCAGGCCGCGGCGGCCGAAGTCGAGGACGTGGTTGTTGGCGAGTACGCAGACGTCCGGGCGGGCGGCGGCCAGGCACGGGAGGTTCGCCGGGTTCATCCGGTAGTGGATCGCCTTGTCGGGGGCGAACCCGGAGTGCCGGGTGACGCCGGTTTCCAGGTTGAGCACCCGGGCGGCGGGCGCCGCCGCGTCGAGCAGGCGCAGCGCCTCGCCCCACGGCCAGGAGAAGGCGGCCGGTCGGGGCACGGGGCCGTTCGCCACCTCCGCCAGCGCGACATAGTCACGGGCGTCCCGGGTGTAGCCCTCGCGCAGCTCCGGGTCTCCGGGATGCGGCAGGATCTGGTCGACACCGCGGCCGAGCATGACGTCACCGCAGAGGAACAGCGTGAGCACGTCACCGCCCATTCCCCCAGGTTAGGCCCGCACGGGCGGGGTTTCCCGGCGGCCGGGCGGGCGCGTGGCCGGCTGCCCGGTGAAGTGGTGCACATACTCGTGGCGCAGCCGGAATCCGGCGGTCCAGGCGAGGAGCCGGCTGGGGCGGTGGTCGCGGGAGCAGGTCCAGCTCGGGGTGCGGCCGCGGGCGGCGATGTCCCGGCACAGGGCGGTCACACAGGCCAGGGCCAGGCCCCGGCGGCGGTGGTCGGGGGCGGTGAAGCAGGCGATGTCCTCGTAGGCGGTGCCGAGGACGTAGGTACAGGCGACGGCGAGCATCCCGTCCCGGTCGCGGGCCGCCCAGCCGAGCCGGGAGGCGGCGAGCGCGGCCGGGCCGCCCCAGGGGGCATGGATCCACGCCGCGTCCGCGGCGAGCTCGGTGAGCGCCGGTGCGTCCTCGGGCGCCAGCCTGCGCACCGTCACGCCGTGCGGCGGGCGCGGGGCCACCGCCGGGACCTGGTGGACGCAGAGCATCCGCTCCCACGGCAAGATCCGGCCGAAGGCGCTGCCCAGCGCCGGCAGGAAGCGGCCGGCCGCCCGCACGTAGTGGGCGTCGAAGACCGCGAGGGCACCGGGGGCCAGGGCGGCCGGGTCGCCGCGGAGCAGCGCATGGCCGGCGCAGGTCACGGCCACGGTGCGGGGCTCGACGGCGCGGTCGGCCCACCAGCGGCCGGTTCCGGTGGCCCGCACGTGCTCGGCCAGTGCGGCCGTCCCGGGGGCTCCGGCGGTGAACCAGCCGGTGAGCGCGGGGAGTTGGTCCGGGGCGAGTTCGATCACAGGGTTCCTCGGGTGTCGCGGGGCGGCCCGGACAAAACCTCCCCGCCGCTCGGTGAGCCGCCTGCCGCTCTCGGGGGTACCCGGGGGCGGCACCGGCCACCAGGACAGTACGGGAGGATCGGTACATTTCAGACGCTCTCCCTGGCGAGGAGGGGGCGGATACACCGAACGGACCCCACCACCCCCGGGGCGTACGGCCCGCTTCCCCGGACCCGCACTCCCCCAGCCCCGGGAGCCGGTCGTAGCCGCCCGGTCCCGCCCGGTGACCGGCGCAGCTCGGACCTGGACTCCGCTGTGCGGTGTGTCACAGTGGGAGGTGACTCGGCCGCGCGGTCGGTGTGTGCAAGAGAGGGCATGGTCATGTCCCTGGATTCGGACCGTCTTGACGCGGTCACCGCGCACCTCCGGTCCCCTCCTCTGCGACGCGAGGAGTACGAGGACCTCTTCGATCAGGCGCCGGTGATCTTCGCTGCGCTGGGCGGCCCGCAGCATCTGCTGGAGGCGGCCAATCCGGCGTTCTTCGAGGCGATCGGCGGCGACCGCAGCCGCACGGGTGCGCCGCTCGGGGAACTGATCCCGGAGCTGGCTTCGCAGGGCGTCCTCGACCGGCTCGACACGGTGTACCGCACCGGCGTCGTCCACCGGGCCCGCGCCGGACGGCTGGTGCTCGGTGCGCCGGGGGCGGAGCGGGAGGGGTTCTTCGACTTCACGTATGAGCCGCGCCGGGACGCGTCCGGCAGGGTCGACGGGGTGATCGTGATCGCGGTGGAGACCACGTCGCACCACCACGCCCAGCTTCTCGCCGCCGAGCAGCGGATCCTGCTGGAACGCATCGCGCGTGACGCCCCGCTGAGCGAGATCCTGACGGGCATGGCCCTGGCGATCGAGGAGCTGTCGCCGGACATGATCGTCTCGGTGCTGCTCGCCGACGCCGACGGCCGGCATCTGTGGCACGGCACCGGCCCGAGTCTGCCCGACTTCTTCAACGCGTCGGTCGACGGCATCGCCACCGGTGAGCGCGTGGGCTCGTGCGGTACGGCCGCCTACCTGCGCCGACCGGTGATCGTCACCGATATCGCCACCGATCCGCTGTGGGAGGACTACCGCGACCTGGCCTCGCGCGCCGGGGTGGCGGCGTGCTGGTCCACCCCGATCATGGGCGCGGACGGCCGGCTGCTGGGCACCTTCGCGATGTACCACCGCACCCCCAAGGCCCCCGACGAGAAGGACCTGTCCCTCAGCTCGGCGTTCGCCCGTACCGCCGCCCTGGCCATCGAACGCCATCAGGCCACGGAGGCCGGCCGCGCCGCCCAGGACCGGGAGAAGGAGGCCCGGGAGGACCTGGCCTTCGTGCTGGACGCCAGCACCGCCATCACCCGCGAGCCGCACTTCACCGACTGTCTGCAGTGCCTGGCCCGGCTGACCGTGCCGACGCTGGCGCCGCTGTGCACCGTCCATGTGGTGGAGGACGGCCGGACCCGGCGGATCGCGGTCGCCGCCGCCACTCAGGCCGACGAGGACTTCCTCGCCTCCCCCGGCGTACGCGACCGGGTCGACGAGGCGGTGGCGCACGTCCTGGCCTCCGGCAGCACGGAGACCGACGGCGCGGGCGCCGCACCGGCCGCCCGCTCCGGGCTGCCCGGCACCGCCGGGTACGTCTGCGTTCCGCTGGCCACCCGCGGCCGCACCTTCGGCGTGCTGACCCTGCTGGCCACCGGCCGGCCGCTGGACGACCACATCATCGCGCTCGCCGAGGAGCTGGCCAGCCGGGCCGCCGCCAGCGCCGACAACGCCCACCAGTTCTCCGACCGCGTCCAGCTCGCCCGCGAGCTGCAGGCCGGCCTGCTGCCGCCCGAGCTGCCCACGATCCCCGGGGTCGAGCTGGCGGCGTCCTACCACCCGGCCGGCGAAGGGCTCGATGTCGGCGGTGACTTCTACGATGTCTTCCCGCTGCCCGACGACCGCTGGGCGGTGATGATCGGCGATGTGCGCGGCCGTGGCGCGGCCGCCGCCACCACCACCGGGATGGTCCGCCACACCGCGCGCGCCGCCGCACGTCTGCTGCACGACCCGGCGGCCGTGGTCGGCGCCATCAACGACGCGCTGACCGGCAGTTCCATCAGCGCCGACGACTTCGTCTCGCTCGTCTACGGGGAACTGCTGCCCGGCACCTCCCCGCTCACGCTGGAGCTGCTGCGCGCCGGCCATGTCCCCCCGCTCGTCCGCCGCACCGACGGCACCGTGGAACAACTCGCGCAGTCGGGCCTGCTCCTGGGGGTCGCCCCGGAATTCGACGGCTCACCGTGCCGGGTGGAGCTGTATCCGGGCGACAGCCTGGTCCTGGTCACCGACGGCATCACCGAGGCACGCTCGGCCGACGGCGAGTTCTTCGACGAGCACCGGCTGGCCGAGGCCCTCCTGGGGTGCGGCTCCTCCTGCGCCGCCGGTCTCATCGCCGCGGTCAATGCCGCGGTGACCGCCTTCGCGGGCCCCTCCACCCCGGATGACCAGGCCGCTTTGATCCTCACCGCCGTCTGAGCCGGCCCCCGGCACCGGCCGGTGGACGGACCACCCGGCCGCTCCCCCTGCCACGGCGGGCGGAACGTGCCTATTTTGGCCTCATGGACCACGCGCCCCGAGACGACGTCAACGACGCCAACCCCCTGCGCCGGCTCACCCTTGACGAGCTGCGGCTGCGCACGAGCATGAAGTGGCGCACCTACCCGGACGACGTGCTGCCCCTGTGGGTGGCGGAGATGGATGTGCCGCTCGCCGCCCCGGTCGTACGGGCGGTCACCCAGGCGCTGGCGCGCGGCGACACCGGCTACCCGGCGGGGACGGCGTACGCCCGGGCCCTGGCGGACTTCGCCCGGCTGCGCTGGGGCTGGGACGGGCTCGACGTGGCGCGCACCGCGATCGTGCCCGATGTGATGCTGGGCGTCGTGGAGATGCTCAGGCTGGTCACCGGCCCGGGAGACCCGGTGGTGGTCAACTGCCCCGTCTATCCGCCGTTCTACCAGTTCGTGACGCACATGGACCGGCGCGTGGTGGAGGCGCCGCTGGGCGGGGACCTGCGGATCGACTTCGGCGTGCTGGAGGAGGCCTTCCGGCACGCCGTCGCGGACGAGGGCCGGGCCGCGTATCTGCTGTGCAGTCCGCACAATCCCACGGGCACGGTGCACAGCGCCGGGGAGCTGTCCGCGGTGGCGGCGCTGGCGGACCGCTACGGCGTGCGGGTCGTGGCCGATGAGATCCATGCGCCGGTGGTGGCCCTCGACGCCGCCTTCGTGCCCTATCTGAGCGTGCCCGGGGCGGAGCGCGGCCTCTCGCTGATGTCGGCGTCCAAGGCGTGGAACCTGGCCGGCCTCAAGGCCGCACTCGCCCTCGCCGGACCCGCCGCGGCCGGAGACCTGGCCCGCCTTCCGGAGGAGGTCAGCCACGGTCCCAGCCACGTCGGCGTGCTGGCCCACACCGCCGCGCTGCGGGAGGGCGGCGAGTGGCTCGACGCGGTGCGCGGCGGCCTCGACGACAACCGGCGGCTGCTCGCCTCCCTGCTGGCCGAGCGGCTGCCCCAGGTCCGCTACCGGCCGGCCGAGGGAACGTATCTCGCCTGGCTCGACTGCCGGCCGCTCGGCCTCGGCGACGACCCCGCCGCGGTCTTTCTGGAACGGGGCAGAGTGGCCTTCAGCCCCGGTACGCACTTCGGCACGGGCGGCGCCGGTCATCTGCGCCTCAACCTGGCGACCTCCCCCGAACTGCTCACCGAGGCCGTCCGGCGGATGGCTTCGGCGATCGGCTGACGGACCCCGCGACGCCTCCCGTTCCGCCACCGGCCGACGGCCCCTCCGGCACGCGTCGTACGGCGCGCCCCACCCGTCGACCGGCCACCGGGCGCGCCGCGGAACTCCCCGCCCCTCCCCGGCACTTGACAGTCCCACCCAGTGGGACACAGTCTCGTTCACCGGGTTGGTTGAACGCCGCAATTGCTGTCAGTGCGGTACAAGTCCCAGTGACAGGGCCGGAAGTGGCTGGCTAATGTCACCGGGCGAGTCTGCCGCGCAGCATGAACCGGAAGGGCCGAAGGCGACGATGAGCAAGGCAGTGACGCCGGAGTCCGGCCGGGCCTCCGACGGCGGCGTCGGCGCGGGCGAGCGGGCGGCCGGCACGCTGGACCGGGGGCTGGCGATCCTGACCCATGTGGCCCGCCACCGCGGCCTCTCGACCGCGGAGATCGCCCAGGCGCTCGGGCTGACCCGCAGTACGGCCTACCGGCTCGTCGACCGGCTGCAGCAGCAGGGCTGGCTGGCGCAGACACCGGCCACGACCCGGTGGCAGCTGGGGCCGGCCGCGGTACGGCTGGCGTCCGCGGCGGTGGCCTCGACCACCCTGCGGGACGCGGCCGCGCCCGCCCTGCGCAAACTCGGCGAACTCACCCAGGAAACCGTCAGCCTCAGTGTGCCCAACGGTCTGACCATGGTGTTCGTGCACCGTGAGCGCGGCACCCGGCCGGCCACGGTGACCGCGGAGCTGGGCGCGGCCCGCCCGCTGCACTCCACCTCACTGGGCCGCGCCTATCTGGCGGCGCTGCCGCAGCAGAAGCTGGAGGACACCCTGATCGAGCTGGTCCGTGACCCGCTGTCCCCGGTGACCGCGGCCACCGTCTCGGATCTGCATGCCGAGATAGAGCGCACCCGGGAGCGCGGCTGGTCCCAGGACCTGCGGGACTTCGACGAGTCGAGCTGCTGCTGCGGCGCCGCCGTCCACGACCACACCGGGATGCCGGTCGCCTGCGTCAGCGTGGCCGGGGTGGCCGAGCGCATGGGGCCGCTGATACCGGCGTACGGGCCGCTCGTGGCGCAGGTATGCCGTGAACTCTCCTACGATCTCGGCTATCTGCCGCCCGCTTCCTGATATCCCGGGCCGCCGGCCCCGGTGCCGTCGCACACCGCGCCCCGCACCGGGTTGACCAGGCACCCGATCCCCTCCACTTCCGACTCCAGCACATCTCCCGGCCGCAGCGCGCGCGGCGGCCGCATGAAGTCGCCGCAGCCGGCCGGGGTTCCGGTCAGCACCACGTCGCCCGCCCGCAGGGTGAAGAACCGGCTGAGGTAGGCGATCAGCGCGGGGATGCGGAAGACCATGTCGGCCGTCGTACCGTCCTGCACCGTCTCGCCGTTGACCCGGGTACGGATCCGCAATCGGTGCGGGTCGGGGATCTCGTCGGCGGTGACGACCACGGGCCCCAAGGGACAGAAGGTGTCCAGGCCCTTGCCCCGCAGCCACTGCCCGTCGCGCTCCTGCAGATCACGGGCGGAGACGTCGTTGGCGACGGTGTAGCCGAAGACGTACCGCAGCGCGTCCGCCTCGGACACGCAGTGGGCCTCGCCGCCGATGACGACCGCCAACTCGGTCTCCCAGTCGACGCGCTGGGTGAGTTCCGGGTCGAAGACGATCGCCTCGCCGCTGCCGATGACGCTGGAGGAGAGCTTGGGGAAGAGGACGGGCTCGGCGGGCCGGTCCCAGCCCATCTCCACGAGGGTCTGCGGGTAGTTCGGCCCGACGCCGTACAGCGCGCCCGGCCGGTAGGGCAGGGACGGCACCGGGTCCGTTCCTATGGGCAGTTCGCTCCACGACCAGGGCAGGACGCCGCCCTCGATGACCTCCGCCAGGGTGACGGAGGGCGGCGCCAGCCGCCAGGGATGCTGCGACGCGAGCCGGCCGACGAGCCTGCGGCGCCCCTGATGGGTGAGGGTGGCCAGATGCATGGGTGCGCTCCAGGAGGATAGGGCGCCCCGCGGCACGGCGGGGCGCTCTGCTCAGTGGGACGGAGTACCGGACAACGGGGCACCCGGGCCCGGGGCGGCCGGGGCCCCTGCCGCCGGGCAATTCCTCCGCGGCCGGCCGGGGAAGGCGCCGGTCGCGCCGCTCGTGCGGGGCGGGAGAACGCCCAGGACAACGGGCTTTCGGTCCTCGGGGCGGGCACCGCCCGGTCCGTCATACCGGCCCTCGCCGTGTGATCTTCCTTGCCATGGTCCCCTCCTTCAACACCGCGCCGGTTCCCACTGGTTGGGACGTGGGGGCACCTGGTGGGATGTGGTGTGCCGACGGTAAGCGAGACCCTGCGCCGACCGCAATGGCCGACTCCCTTTCGGGGGCGGGACGCCATGGCAGACGCAAGGCACGCCGGCCGCCCGGCGCCCCATGTGCCACTCCGCCGCCCGCGCCCGGCCGGCCACCACCGCGCGGCGGGCGGCCCTTTCCGTCCCCTGTCCGACAACCGTTTTGGACTGCGGGACGTTTCTCCATACGATCCGTCGATGATCACAAGAAAACGGCTGGCGGCCGGGGTGTGCGGCCTGCTCGCCGCGATGACCGTCATGCTTGCCCCCACACCTGCCAGCGCCGGCGAACCGGACGCGAAGGCCTCCCCCAAGGTCGAGTTGACGCTCGATGTCAGCGGCTCGATGCGGGCGCGCGACATCGACGGGCAGAGCCGGATGGCCGCGGCCAAGCAGGCGTTCGACGAGGTGCTGGACGCCGTGCCGGACGACGTCCAGCTCGGCATACGCACCCTCGGTGCCACCTATCGCGGCGAGGACCGGAAGGTCGGCTGCAAGGACACCCGGCAGCTCTACCCGGTCGGGCCGCTCGACCGGACCGAGGCGAAGACCGCGGTGGCGACGCTCAGCCCCACCGGCTGGACGCCCATCGGGCCCGCCCTGCTGGGTGCGGCCGACGACCTCAAGGGCGGTGACGCGAGCCGCAGGATCGTCCTCATCACGGACGGCGAGGACACCTGCGCCCCGCTCGACCCCTGCCAGGTGGCGCGGGACATCGCCGCCAAGGGCATCCATCTCACCGTCGACACCCTCGGGCTGCTGCCGGACGCCAAGACCCGCAACCAGCTGAGCTGCATCGCCGAGGCCACCGGCGGCACCTACACCTCGGTGGAGCACACCAAGCAACTGCGCGACCGTGTGCATCAGTTGGTGGACCGCGCGGCCCATCCGGTGGTCACACCCGTGGCGACCGAGGGGGCGGGGCAGTGCGCCGGCGCCCCCGAGCTCAAGCCCGGCCTCTACAGCGACCGCGAGAAGTTCGCCGAGCACCGCTGGTACCGGGTCGACGTCCGCCCCGGCCAGGAGCTGCGCGCCTCGGTGAGCATCGCCGCCGACCGGGCGGTCAACAACGACTACGGGGTCCTGCTGCGGGCCTCGACCGTGCACGGCCGGGAGGTCGTCCGCGGCGCGGAGGCGGGCGACGGCCGTACGGATGTGATCTCCTCCGGGCTGCGCTATCCGAAGGCACCGAGCGAGGCCACCGGCGACGACGCGCCCGCGACGGAGACCGTCTGTCTGCAGGTCAGCAACTCCTTCTCGGCCCCCGCTTCGGTCAAGACCGACCCCGGACTGCCGGTCGAGCTGACCGTCGATCTGGTGGACGGCCCCTCCGACGCCTCCGACGCCGCCTTCTTCGGGCTCGGCCACGGCTGGTGGCTGCTGATCACGCTGGCCCTGTCCGGGCTGGTGGCCGGTCTGCTGTGGGGCTGGATCTCCCGTTGGCGCGTCACCGTCTGGAGGACCAACTGATGCGTACCGTACGCACCCTGATGACCGCCGTGCTGGCGGGCGCCGCCCTGCTCGGCGCGGCGGGCACCGCCCTCGCCGACAGCCCGTCCCCCTCCGCGAGCAGCAGTGCGGACGGGGAGGCGGCCGCGCCGACCGAGGCCGGCACCTCCTTCCGTACGGCGACCGCCATCAGGCCGGACCAGCCGGCCACGGCCAGCGCCTCCACCGGCGACTACCTCTACTGGGTACTGCCCGTGGACGCGGGTCAGCGCGCCACCGTCAAGGCCAAGGTGACTCTGCCGCAGGCCGCCGCCCGGCACGGTGCGGCCACCTGGCAGCTCGACGTCTATGACGGGCTGCGCCGGCGCCAGGACTGCACCTACGGCGCCCGGACCAGGACCGCCGCACCGGACACCGGCTCCGTCGAGCTGTCCTGCACCCTGCGCACGGTCCGCGCCTGGGCGGAACCGTGGGCGAACGACCCGCTGCCGGGCAGCTACTACATACGGCTGACGGTCGTCGACCTGCCGAAGGACGACCTCGGTCTGCCGGTGCACGCCGAGGTCGACGCGACCACGGCCGACACCGGTGGCGCCCACGCGGTGGACGGCGCGCTCGCCGCGCCTCTGGTGCCCGGCGCCGCGACCGCCGCACCGCAGGACGAGGAGAGCCCGGCCGGACAGTCCGCGGCGGCGGCCGAGCCGGACGGCGGCTGGTCGTCCGGCTGGTGGTCCGACCGCTGGATCTGGACCGCGGTGGGCGGGCTGCTCGCGGCCCTCGCCGGGATCGGCGGCTATCAGCTGACGCGGGGCTCCGGCCGCCCGTCACGGATACCGCCGGGCGCCTGACCGAAAGGGGCGGCCGTGACACGGTCATGGCCGCCCCTCGTGCCGTCAGGGTTCAGCAGTCGCAGCAGCTGCAGCAGTCACAGCAGTCGCAGTTACAGTCGCAGTCGCAGCAGTCACAGTCCTGGCAGCACCCCTCGCGCTTCTTCCGCGACCACGGCCCCTCGTACTCCGCCGCGCAACAGAGCTTGCAGGTGCAGCACAGCCCGATGGCGACCGCACAGCCGGCGAGGAAGCCCCGGGGCTTCTTCGGCTGGTGCGGGAACTGCGGCATCCCGCCGCCCCCGCCGCCCGGGCCTCCCCCGTGGCCGCCGCCCGCACCACCGGGCGGCACCGGGCCGCCGCCGTGCACGTGCTGAGGGCCGTTCAGCTGCTGACCGTGGACGTAGGGGCCACCGGCGGCCGGTACCTGGCCGTACCCGGGCGGGCTGCCGTATCCGTTCCCGTACGGGTTCGGGCCCTGAGCGTTGTACGGCCCCGGCGCTCCGTGCCCCTGGTGGGCGCAGGACGCCGTCCCGAAGGCCCGGTCCACCGACCGGCGCAGCTCATGTACCAGCAGCGCGTGCACCAGCCGGGAGTCGCCGAACTCGACCTCGCGCAGCGCGAGTCGGATGCCGTGCAGCGCGTCGTCACACAGCTTGCGGGCGTGTGCGGGGGTGGCGCCGGTGGCGGTGAGCGGGTTCCAGGCGCCCTCGGCGGCGTCCGCCGCGCGGTCCTCCACGGCGTCGAGGAGGTGGGCCAGCCGTCCGAAGAGCCGGCCCGCCTCGGCCAGCGGGGCGGCATTGCCCGGCCGGCCCGCCAGCACCGCGGTGTGAGCGAACGCGGCCCCGGTGGCCGTCTCGGTCGGTTCGGTGATGACCGTCAGCGGGGTGCCGGGGCCGGCCAGTTCCTCGATGACCGGCTGCCGGTCGACGGCGTCGACGAGCAGCGTGGTGTCGAAGCCGAGGGCGGCACCGGTGCGCGCCCCGGCCCGGTCCCATCCCGCGGCGACCTTGCGGGCGGCGGCGGCCACCGGCCGGCGGCGCAACAGCCCGTTCCGGTCGGCGACATGGTCGCGGATCTTCGCCGAGGCGAGCACCAGGGACACCGACGCCGCCAGGCGGGCGCCCTCCCCCTTCGCCACCGCGGCGGTCCGCATCCCGCGCAGTGGGCAGGGCCCGGCGGTGCGGCGCCGTATCTGAGCGGAGCCGGACTGGGCATCCGTCAGCACGGAGACGATCAGCCCGTCATAGTTCGTGACGACCCGGGCGAACTGGCCGTGGTCGCCGCGCAGGGCGAGACAGAGCCCGCACAGATGAGCCGTCCACTCGGCCCTGAGCCCTTGGGACAGACGATGGGTGCAGGGCCTGACGATGCCGAACACGTGGAAACCCCCGTAAGACGTCGGCTGGAGCGGCCTGCGCCGGTGTGGCGGGCCTGGGTCGACAACGCAAGAGCGTAGCGAGTGCCCCGTTGACCTGGACACACACCCCTGATGTAGAGATCGGGCGCCAGCTGACGGATCGTCATGTCGGCAGCCATGAACCGGCGATGACGCGGTCGCTCCGCCCTGCCAGGGGAGGGCGCGGGCGGAGCGACCGCGGGGGCCCAGGTCCACAGGCAGGCCGGGCCGAGCCGGGAATCGGGGAAAATCCCTCGGCTCACCCCTGAGTACGGACCGTGCCGCGGGTTTGTTCACACGGGTTCCCGATCCGCCGGGGCCGGGGTGCGGGTCTCACTCCACGGCCGGTCCGGTGGCCCCCATTCCCGCATGGGGGCGCATCCGCACGGCGAGGAGGGCGACATCGTCCTCGGCATGCAGCCCGTCGAGGCGGAGCAGCACTTCGTCGAGCACCTGCGCCACGCCGGCCCCGGCGGGCAGCCGCATCCCGGCCAGCCGGGAGAGCGAGACGTCGATGTCCTCGCCGCGCCGCTCCACGAGGCCGTCGGTGAACATCACCAGGGTTTCCGCGGGGGTGAGGCGGCGGGTGAGGAGTTCGTAGCCGCCCACGCCGGTCCCCAGGGGCGGGCCCACGGGAACATGCAGGAGGTCGGTGGTGCCCGCGTGGCCGACGACCACCGGCGGGAGATGGCCCGCGCTGGCGAACGCGGCGCTCCTGCGGGCCGGGTCGAGCCGGGCCAGCAGACAGGTCGCCGGGCGGCGGCTCTCCTGCTCGGCCACGGTGCTGTCGAGCCGGCGCAGCACACGGTGCGGCGGCAGATCGGTCGAGGCGACATAGCCCAGATGGGAACGGTAGGCGTTCATGTCGACCGCGGCGTCGGGCCCGTGGCCCATGACGTCGCCGATGGCCAGCAGGGTGCGCCCGTAGTGGAGTCGTACCGTCTCGAACCAGTCGCCGCCGACCAGGGCGCTGGTGCCGGAGGGCAGATAGCGGGTGGCGAGTTCCAGATTGGGGTGGGGCCGGCCCGGCGCCGTGAGGAGCGCCCGCTGCAGATCCGTCGCCGTGCGCTGGACGACGGCGTGGTGGCGGGCGTGGGCGAGCCGGGCGGCCGCGAATCGCGCCACGGAGTGCACGGTGGCGCTCTCGTGTGCGGTGAATCCGCCGCCGGCGCGGAGCACGAGCAGCACGCCCTGGCGCCGGCCCTGTGCGGTGAGCGGCACGGACAGCGCCTGGACGGTCAGGCCGCCCGGCAGGACCGCCGACGCGGTGACCGGGTGTCCCTCGTCCAGCGCCCGCTGCGCGGGAGAGCCGCCGGACTCCCCGTCCTCGTCCGGGAAGCGGGCCCGGAGCACCTGGACCAGGCCCGCCGTCGCCACCCGGTGCAGTTCCGCCGGGGACGGGGGCCGCTTCCCGGTGCCGTCGTCGGAGAGCAGATCCACCGCGGCGGCGTCGCACAGATGCCGGCACAGGAAGCGGGACAGCTCGGTACAGGTGGTCTGCGCGTCCAGGGTGGTGCCGATCGCCTCGGCGGCTTCCTCCACCGTGTGCAGACGGGCCAGTACGCCCGCCGGATCGGCATCCAGGTCCGACTCCGAGCCGTCCCCGTTCGACACAGGCCACCTCCACGGCGCTGCGGCCCGCCGTGAGCGGGACGCTTCTCCTGCACCCATACCACCAGCTTCCCGGCGGCACGGCCCGCCACGGCGGGCGCGCCGGCCCCCGCGCGAGCCGAGCACCACGGGGCGGCCGAGCACCACGGGCAGACCGGCGGCGGCATGCGGCCCGTGGGAGCCGCCCCGCCGGTCCCCCGGGGCGGTCGTCAGCTGAGGACGCCCGTGCCCAGCAGGCCGAAGAGGAGGACGCCGACCAGGATCCGGTAGACGACGAAGGAGTTGAAGGAGTGCTTGGCCACGAACTTCAGCAGCCAGGAGATCGAGGCGTAGGCGACGACGAAGGAGACGACGGTGCCGATGGCCAGCGGGGCGACGGCGGCGCCGCTGCCGATGGCGTCCTTCAGCTCGTAGATGCCGGCACCGGTGAGGGCCGGGATGCCGAGGAAGAAGGACAGCCGGGTGGCCGCGACTCGTTCGAGGTCGAGGATGAGGGCGGTGGACATGGTCGCGCCGGAGCGGGAGAAGCCCGGGAAGAGAAGGGCGAGGATCTGCGAGCAGCCGACCCACATGGCGTCCTTCAGCGAGGTGTCGTCCTCGCCGCGCTTGTGCCGCCCCATCTGGTCCGCCGCCCACATCACCCCGCTGCCGATGATCAGTGAACCGGCGACCACCCACAGGGACGCGAGCGGGCCCTCGATCAGCGGCTTGGCGGCCAGGCCGACGACGACGATCGGGAGGGTGGCGTAGATCACCCACCAGGCGAACTTGTAGTCGTGGTGGTAGCGCTCCTCGCGGTTGCGCAGCCCCCGGAACCACGCGCCCACGATGCGCACGATGTCCTTGAAGAAGTAGACGAGTGCCGCGGCGATCGCGCCGACCTGGATGACGGCGGAGAAACCGACGACGGCCGTGTTGTCGACGGGGATGCCCATCAGACCCTCGGTGATCTTGAGGTGACCGGTCGAGGAGACCGGGAGGAACTCCGTCACCCCCTCGACGGCTCCGAGGACGACGGCCTGGCCGATGCTGATGGCGCTCATGTGATCCATTTCTGGGAACGGTGCGGACGGTGGACGCGGGTGCGCCGCGGTGAGCCGGGCGTGGGGCGGTGCGGCCGGGTGCGCGCCGGGTACCCGGTGGCATCGGCGTCGTCGGCGATGTTCCCGGCTGGGCCGGGGCGGGCACCGGGGATGTCTCCGGCGTCGCCTGCACACAGGTGTGTCCCGGCACACAGGTCGGTGAGCTGACTGTACTGGGGGTTGCCCCGTCCGGCCGAAAGCACCGGGTCCACGGGCCGCCGCGAAGCCGGTGCGGCGGAGCGGGAGCGGCGGCGCCACGGGCCGGCGGGCGGCTGCGGGGAGAGAAGGGTCACCACGGCGGGCCGGGGTGACGGGCGGCCGCCGGGGTCCGGTGCGGCGGCACGGCGGGCGGCCTGACCGGCGGCGGGCCGGGCGCGCGCAGCTGGGCACACAGCCATGCGGTCAGTCCCTCCCGTAGGGGGCCGGGGTGCGTCCCGCGCCCCGGACGTCTACAGTGCCACCCGGTGGTCTACAACACTGTAGACGAACAGTGCGGCGCACCCCGCCCCGGCCGGCACGGGCTCCTCGTGCTCGGCGGGCGCCACGGGCGGGGAGCCCCTCGGCACGGCGGGCCACCGGCCCCGCATGCTCACCTCCGGAGCACTTCACAGCAACGCCTCGTAGGGTGCCCCACCGTCCGCAACAGCCCACCGGAGGAGCCAGGATGCCGCTCACCATGATCAGTACGGCCATCGCCCCCACCACCACGGCGAGAAGGCCGCGACGGCCCACTGATCACTGGGAGGCCGTGTCGTGACCCTCGCTCCCCGCTCCCTTCCCGCACCGGGCGCCGGCCGCGCCGCGCCCGAACGGCCCGCCGTTCCCGCGCCCGCCACCGCCGGCGCCCCGGGCGACAAGGCGCCGCCCGCCCAGGAAAAGCCGCGTGACGCCTTTTTCGACAATGCGAAATATCTGGCCATCGTGCTGGTGGCCCTCGGCCATGCCTGGGAGCCGCTCTATGCCACCAGCCGGAGCGCGGCCGCGCTGTATATCTTCGTGTACGCCTTCCACATGCCCGCGTTCACCGTTATCTCCGGCTATTTCTCGCGCGGTTTCGATGTGCGCCGCGACCGGCTGCAACGGCTCATCACCGGCGTCGTCGTCCCCTATCTCCTTTTCCAGACGGCCTATGCGCTGTTCCGGTACGCGGCCGGCGACATCCCGAGCTTCTCGGTCAGCCTGGCCGACCCGTGGTTCCTCACCTGGTTCCTGGTCGCCCTGTTCATCTGGCGGCTCACCGCGCCGCTGTGGCGGATCGTGCGGTGGCCGGTGCCCCTGGCCCTCGCGATCGCCGCGGCGGCGTCCGTGTCGGACCTGGGCAGCGACCTGGACCTGCAACGGGTCCTGCAGTTCCTCCCGTTCTTCGTCCTCGGCATGCGCCTGAAGGCGGAGCACTTCCGCCGCCTCCGCTGCCGGCCGGCGCGCCTCGCCGCGGTGCCGGTCTTCGCGGGGGCGCTGGTCTTCGCGTACTGGGCCGTGCCGCGGATGAACGACGCGTGGTTCTACCACACCGACAGCGCACAGAACCTGGGCGTTCCGTGGTGGTGCGGCGTCCTGATGCAACTGGGCATGTTCGCCTGCTCGCTGGTGCTCACGGCCTGCTTCCTGGCCTGGGTGCCGGGCCGCCGGGCGTGGTGCACCGCACTGGGCGCCGGCACCCTCTACGGCTATCTGCTGCACGGCTTCCTCGCCAAGGGCTCGCGCTGGTGGAACTGGTACGACGCCGACTGGATCCACACGCCCTGGGGCGCCGTCGTCGTCACCCTTCTCGCCGGCGCGGTCGTGACGCTGCTGTGCACCCCACCGGTGCAGCGGGTCTTCCGCTTCGCCATGGAGCCGAAGATGCATTGGGCATTCCGGCCCGAACCCCGGCCCGGCGCGCGGGGCCGTACGACATGACCGACGGGAAGGACGCAGCTGAATGACGAGGACCGCTCCCCGCATCCTGGTCGTCGAGGACGACCACGGCCTGCGCGATGTGCTGGCCCGCGGACTGCGCGACGAGGAGTTCGACGTCGTGACCGCCGCCGACGGTGCGGCCGCGCTGCGCACCGTCGACGCGTCGGTGCACACGGTCGTGCTCGATGTCGGGCTGCCGGATTCCGACGGGCGCGACGTCTGCCAGGCGATGCGGGGAGCGGGTCTCACGGTGCCGGTGATCTTCCTTACCGCGCACGACAATCTCACCGACCGGCTCGCCGGTTTCGCCTCCGGAGGCGATGACTACCTCACGAAGCCGTTTCACCTCAGCGAGCTGGTGGCCCGCGTCCGGGCGGTGCTGCGCCGCGGGGGTGGCGACGCCGCCCTCGTCGCCGGCGACGGTGCGCTGCGGCTGGACCCCGTGCGGCACCACCTGACCGTGCACGGGGCGGCGGTCGCCCTGACGCCCACCGAATTCCGGCTGCTGGCCTGCCTCATGGCGGACCCCGGGGCCGTCGTCCGCCGCCGGGCCCTGCTGCGGGCGGGCTGGCCGGAGGGTGCCCAGGTCAGTGACAACACCCTGGACCAGTATCTGTGGCGGTTGCGCCGCAAGCTGCGCGCGGCGGACAGCCCGCAGGGCATCGATACGGTCCGCGGCATCGGCTACCGCTTCGCATGAGGCTCCCCCGGCGCACCCTGCGCGGCCGGCTGGCCCTGATGGCCCTGATCACCGGCGCGGTGTGGGTCGCCGTCCTGACGGCGGCCTTCAACCTGACGCTGGACAAGCGGCTGCACGAGCAGGCGAACGACGTGCTGCGCACCCGGGCGGAGGCCGTGGCGGGCACCGTGGAGGCCCGGCCGGCCGGACGGCTGGCGGTCCATGAGCCCGCCCGGGACCAGGCGCTGGACTCCGGGGTGTGGATCTACCAGGGCCGCCGGATCAGGGAGCAGCCGCCCGGCGCGCCCGGCGCGGTGTGGCGGCGGGCGGATCAACTGGCCGGCGGGCACGAGATGTTCACCGAGACCGGAGCCGGCGACGGGTCCGGCGCGACGCGGCTCTACGCCCTCCCCGTGGCGGCCGCCGACGGCCGCGGGCAGGCCGGCACCGTGGTCACCTCCGTCAGCCTGGAGCCCTACCGCAGCACGGCGGACACCGCCCTGGCCGGTTCCCTGACGCTGGCGGTGCTGCTGCTCGCCACCGTCTACCTCCTGACCCGGCTCGTGGTGCGGCGCGCCCTGCGGCCGGTCGCCGAGATGAGCGACCAGGCCACCCGCTGGAGCGAGGCCGGCGCCCCGGAGCGGTTCGGCGCGGCCGGCCGGCCGGCCGAACTCGCCTCGTTCGCCGCGAGCCTGGACGCCCTGCTGGACCGGCTGGCCGCGGTGCTGCGCCATGAACAGCACCAGGCCGCGGCGCTGTCCCATGAACTGCGCACCCCGCTGGCCCGGATCACCGCGGAAACCGACTGGCTGGCCAGGCGCCCGCGGACCGCGGCCGAGCAGGACACCGCGCACGAGGCCATCGCGCACGCCGCCACGACGATGCGGCAGATCTGTGACTCCCTGCTCTCCGAAGCCCGTACCCGCGGTGCGCAGACCCCCGGCAGCTGCCGCTACCCCGCGCTCGCGGAGGACCTCGCACGGCGCTTCGCGGAGGACCACCCCGACGCACCCGCCGTGGCGGTGACCGGCGATCCGGCGACCGCGGGCGTACCGGCGGCGGTGGCCGAGCGGATCCTGATGCCGCTGCTGGACAACGCCCGCCGGTACGCCGTGCACACGATCACCCTCCGCTGCACGGCCGGCACCGGCCGGGTCACGCTCCACGTCGGCGACGACGGCCCCGGCGTGCCGGAGGAGTTCCGCGGGGCGCTCTTCGAACCGGGCCGGCGCGCCGATCCCGGGGACGGGCACGACGGCGCGGGCCTCGGCCTGGCCCTGGCGCGGCGGCTGGCCCGCGCGGCCGGCGGCGACCTCACGCTGGCCGCCGCCGGCCCCGGCGCACAGTTCGCCGTCACCCTCCCTGCGGGCTGACCTCCTCGCTCGCGGCCACGTCCCGCTTCGTGCGGATGAGGTGGAGGACGAGCCCGAGGATGACGGCCAGGAACAGGACGCTGGTGCCGACGGTGCCCAGGCCCAGGCCGCCGTTCTGCTGCGGCTGGGAGAGGTAGTCACCCATCGAGGCACCGAGCGGCCGGGTCAGCACGTACGCGATCCAGAACGCCCAGACCGTGTGGAAGTCCAGGGTGAAGCGGGCCAGCGCCACCGCGGCGATCAGCGCGGCGAAGACGACCGCGGAGAACCAGTACCCCAGGTCCAGCCGCTCGGCGGTCAGATCGCCCGCCGAGGTGCCGAGCGCGAAGGTGAACAGGATCGCCAGCCAGTAGAAGGCTTCCCGGCGGGGCGTGCGGATGGTGTGGATCGACAGGGTCCGCTCGCTCAGGTACCAGGCGAGGAAGGTCAGGGCGAGCAGGACGGCGAACACCGCCGTCGTCGTCTCCAGCGGCACCCCGAGGTTGTCGGTCAGGTTGTCGCTGATCAGCGTGCCGACCACGCTGATCAGGACCACCGCGAGCCAGTACAGCCCGGCGCGGTAGGCGCGCGCCCGGAACTGGAGGGCCAGGGTGACGGCCAGCAGGGCGGCCATCAGGTACGAGGTGTTGGTCAGGCCCATGCCGAGGTTGTCGTTGAGCAGGTCGGCCGCGGTCTCACCGACCGTGGTGCACAGGACCTTGATCACCCAGAAGAAGACGGTGACCTCGGGGACCTTGTTCAGCATCGGCGGCCGGTGCCGGGTGGGCGGCCCGGCGGGGTGCAGGTGGGTATCCGTTTCGGTACTCATGCCGCCGCACGCTGGCAGGGGCCACCTGAACACCGCCTGACCGGCACACGGCCGCGCTGCCCGGAGTGCCGCGGCGGATAACATCAGTAACTGTGGCGTGGCTCATACCTGTGGTGGCGGCTCCCTTTCGGGCCGGTCGACCGCTTGACATCGACGGGACCGGATTCTTTGCGCGAGGACAGTCGGCCCGATGAGCCCAGGCCACCCGAACCCAGCAGAGGCACCACTCATGGATCCAGCGGCCGCGGCTTCGTCACCCCCTACGGGCATCAGCCTGCGCCAGCTGCTGATGGCGCTGGGCGAGCCCCTGGTGGAGCTGCAGGCCGCGCCCGCCGGGCTGGACGTCGAGATCCGCAGCGTGGCACTGCTCGACCCCGAGGACCCGCCGCGGGCGCACCCCGGTGAGCTGATCCTCGCGATAGGCGCCCGGGGCCGCGCCGCGTTCCCCGCGCTGCGGGTCGGCGGGCGGGACGGCGCCGCCGCCGTCGCGGTGAAGCTGGACGCTCCCGGGCAGGTCGCGGCGCTCAGCGAGACCGCCGTCGAAGCGGGCGTGGCGCTGCTGTCCGTACGGGGCGAGGCCCGCTGGGAACAGGTGGACGCGCTGGCCCGGGCGGCCCTCGAAAGCGCGCCACAGGGACTCCCCGGCGAGGGGCCGGAGGAGGGCGACCTGTTCGCGCTCGCCCAGACCACGGCCATACTCACCGGCGGCATCGTCAGCATCGAGGACACCGCCAACCGCGTGCTGGCCTACTCCCGCTCCACCGACTCCGACGAGGTCGACGATCTGCGGCGGCTGTCCATCCTCGGCTGGCAGGGCCCGGAGGCGTATCTGGCGCGACTGCGGAAGTGGGGGGTCTTCCAGCGGCTGCGCGCCTCCGACGACGTGATCTGCATCGACAGCCACCCGGAGCTGGGGATCCGCCGCCGGCTCGCGGTGGCCATCAGGTCCGGCGAGCGGCAGCTGGGCACGATCTGGGTGCAGGAGGGTTCGACGCCGCTGACCGAGCAGTCGGACCAGGCGCTGCTGGGTGCCGCCCGGGTCGCCGCGCTGCATCTGGTGCGCCGCCGCCGGGAGCTCTCCGCGGATCTGACGCTGACCCGGACGCTGGCGGCCGGGCTCCTGGAGGGCAGCACCGGCCCGCAGCCGCTGGCGAGCCATCTGGCCCTGGACGCCGCCCGCCCGGCCGCCGTCCTGGGCTTTTCGTACGGAACCGCCGAATCCACCGCCCCGGAGCTGACCCGCGCCGAGGTCAGCAATCTGATCTCGGTGCACACCGCGGCCCGGCACCGCAGTGCCCTGGTCACCCAGGTCGACGCACGGATCTACGTCCTGCTGCCGCAGCTGCCGCGCAGCATCGACACCGGCACCCTCCGCGGCTGGGCGCAGGCGATCGTCGAGGCCGCCGGCCGCCATCTGGGCCTGTCGTTGCGGGGTTCCGTCGGCTGTATCGTGCCGGGGCTCGGCGAGGTCCCCGACTCGCGCCGGGAGGCGGACCGGATCCTCGACGCCATGGTGAGCGTCGGCGTCACCACCACGGTCGCCGCGCTGCCGGACATCCAGGCGGAGGTGCTCGTCAGCGAGGTGCTGGCGCTGCTCTGCGCGCACCCCGAGATGCGCGACCCGCGGCTGACCGCCCTGGTCGCCCATGACAGCCGGAACCAGGGGCAGTTGGCGGAATCCGTCCTCGCCTATCTCAACGCGTTCGGCGATGTCCGGGCCGCCGCCGCGGGACTGCATGTGCACCCCAACACGCTGCGCTACCGGATCCGCCGGGCCGAGGAGCTGACCGGCCTCGACCTGAGCCGTCCGGACCAGCGGCTGCTGGCGATGCTCCAGCTGCGGCTGCCGCCCGCCGGCTGAGCCGGGTCAGCCGGCGCGCGGCTCGCCGCGGACCGCGTCCGTCCCGTCCCCCGCCGTGGGCACATGCCCGCAGTCGTCCCCGGCCGGCACCGGCCGGCCGACGAGACCGTGTGCCGGCAGGTCGACGTAGTCGCAGTCGGCGTCGGCCACGACGTGCCGGGGTGGCCCGTCGCCCGGCGGGGACGTCAGATGGGCGGTCACATAGGCCGCGCTCGTCCGGATGACGTCCCGGGTCAGCCCCAGGGGAAGCAGTGAGCGGGTCTCGGCGATCGTCTCGTCCTCGCCGGCCCGCAGCACCACCCGGACGTCGGGCGCCACGGCGTGCGCGGCGACCGCGACGGCGACGTTGTCGAGCTCCTCGGAGCCGACGGCGGCGAGGGCGCACGCCCGCCGCAGCCCGAGCCGCGCCAGTACCTCGCGGTCCTCACCGTGCGCCAGCACCACGGGTATCCCCATCGACCGCGCGAGGCGGAGATGGGGGGTGGTGGGCTCCCGCTCCACGCCGACCACCGGCACCCCCAGCTGACGCAGCGTCTGGCACAGCCGCAGCCCCACCTGCCCCAGCCCCACGACGATGACGTGACCGGCACGGGGCAGCACCCGCGGCCCCAGCACCCCGACCAGCCGCGGGCCGAACAGCCGGTCGACGATGCCCGCGGTCAGCAGCGCGGTGAAGCCCACCGTCACCAGCATCGCCACCCCGGACACCACCTCGTACCCGGGATGGCCGTCGTGCGGCGCGGCCGGCCCCACCCCGGCGACGACCCGGGAGGCCTCCAGGAAGGCGGTGCCGGCCGGCCGGTGGAACACGCTCACCAGCCACGCCCAGTCCAGCGCCAGGACGGCCACCATGCCCAGCAGCCCGATGAGCAGCAGCCGGGCGTCCGCGTCATGGGGCTGCAGCTGCCCGCGCAGCCGTCCCCGCAGCGCCCGCCGCCGGGCCGCCGCGCTCGCCCGCCACGGCGTCTCCACCAGCCGCCCGTGCTGCCGGCGGACCGCCACCGCACCGTGCCCCTCGTGCCGTACGGCCAGCACCTCGGGGTCCACACACAGACCGGCCAGCGTCGGCGCCAGGAGATCGGCCGGGGAGACCGGTACGCACGAGTGCAGCAGCAGCCGCAGCTGCTGCGCCACGGTGCGGTCGAAGACGGTGACGACGAGGCGGGCGCGGTCGCAGACATGGCGGATCGCGAGGGCGTGGCGCAGCGCGGACAGATCGTCGCCCACCAGGACGGCGACTCCGTCGGGCCGTGCGGCCACGGCGCGGCGGAGGTCGCGGTCGTCGGGTGCGGCGAGGTGGTCGACCCGGTGGCCGCTCGCGTCCAGTGCGGCGCAGACCCGGCGCGCCAGCGTGGTCGCCCCGATCACCACGAACCTCTGGCTGAGGGGTACCGGCTCCCGCGGCGGACCCACCGCGGGCTCTGCGGCGGCGGCCGGGGAACTCCCCTCCGGGTGGGCTGCCGCGGGCGCCTGCGGACGCGTCGCCACCGGTGTCTTCGAAGGTGCGGCGCGCGCTTCACCCGGCGTTCCGTCGGCGGACTCCCCGCCGTCGCCCACCACCGGTGGGATGGGGGACGAAGCGGTGGCCGGGGCGGGGGGCGTCTGTCGGGCGGGGGGAAGGGCGGGCATGGGGTCCCCTTGCGCGTCGGTCGGCAGTATGACCGAACTCACGCTAGAGCGGGCACGGCCCCGGGCATCTGTACCGGAGACCAAGGGTTCGCGGGCGGCATTGTCCGCTCGCACCAGTGGCCGCTCAAAGCCCGTCGGAACAAGCCCGGTTGGCTGCTCCCATACCGGGCGGAACGGCGTTTGCCGGTAAGGTGAGCCGCCTTTCCCGCTCCGGCACATTGGCCGGATGGACAGCCCTGGGGAACGAATTTGTCCGTTCTCACAAATACGCCGCGGCGCATCGCCACATACGCTTGCGCAAATCCAATCCGGACGTGATGCGGCTCACCTCTCATCAGGAGGCCGGGCAATAGCGTGGCGGCGCGACAAGCGCCCCCACCCGCGCAGGCATCCGTAGGCCGCGGACCCGCTCGTCGCGCCTTCGAACTTCGTCAGGGCCATGATCGCCACCTGCCAGCACCCGGCCCTGTCGTGCGTCCGGCTACCGAGGCGATCAGCAGTCACCACGTGCATGACCCTCCAACCCGCAATGGATGTCCAGATGACTACATCTCCCTCCAGCCCTGTGGCTGCCCCGCCCGCCCCTCCGGGGAACGGGCAGGCTCCAGAGCAGTCCGGTCTCCAGTCGGGCCTCAAGAACCGCCACCTGTCCATGATCGCCGTGGGTGGGGTCATCGGCGCCGGTCTGTTCGTCGGCTCCGCCTCCGGCATCGCCGCGGCCGGTCCCGGCATCCTGCTGTCGTATGCCCTGGTCGGCGCGCTGGTCGTGTGCGTGATGCGGATGCTCGGCGAGATGGCGGCGGCCAACCCCACCTCCGGCTCCTTCTCCGCCTACGCGGACCGGGCGCTCGGCCGCTGGGCCGGCTTCTCCATCGGCTGGCTGTACTGGTTCTTCTGGGTCGTGGTCCTCGCGGTCGAGGCGACCGCCGGCGCCGCGATCCTGACCAGCTGGGTCCCGGCCGTCCCGCAGTGGGCCTGGGCGCTGATCGTGATGATCGTCCTGACCGCCACCAACCTCGCCTCGGTGGCCTCCTTCGGTGAGTTCGAGTTCTGGTTCGCGGGCATCAAGGTCGTGGCCATCGCCGCCTTCATCGTCCTCGGCGGCCTGGCGATATTCGGCGTGCTGCCCGGCAGCGGCCACGCGGCCACCGGCTTCGGGAACCTCACCTCGCACGGCGGCTTCCTTCCGCACGGGCCCAGCGCGATCCTCACCGGTGTGCTGATGGTCGTCTTCTCCTTCATGGGCAGCGAGATCGTCACCCTCGCCGCCGGTGAGTCCGAGGACCCGGAGCGTGCGGTCACCAAGGCCACCAAGAGCGTGATCTGGCGGGTCGGCATCTTCTACCTCGGCTCGATCCTCGTGGTCGTCTCCCTGCTGCCGTGGAACGACCCCTCGATCGCCAAGCACGGCTCCTACGTCGCGGCGCTGGACTCGATCGGCATCCCGCACGCCGGCCAGATCATGAACGTCATCGTGCTGACCGCCGTGCTGTCCTGCCTCAACTCCGGCCTCTACACCGCCTCCCGGATGGCCTTCTCGCTCGGCCAGCGCGGCGACGCCCCGAAGATCTTCGCCCGGACCAACCTCCGTGGCGTCCCGCAGGCCGCGATCCTGGCCTCGGTCCTCTTCGGCTTCATCGCGGTGGGCTTCAACTACCTGTGGCCGACCACGGTCTTCCAGTTCCTGCTGAACTCCTCGGGCGCGGTCGCGCTCTTCGTCTGGCTGGTCATCTGCTTCTCGCAGCTGCGGATGCGCGGCATCATCCAGCGCGAGAACCCGGAGAAGCTGGTCGTCCGGATGTGGCTGTTCCCGTACCTGACCTGGGCGACGATCGCGATGATCTCGTTCGTGCTGGTCTACATGCTCACCGACGACAGCAAGGGCGGCGGCCGGATCCAGGTGCTGCTGTCGGTGCTCCTCGCGGTGCTGGTGGTCGGGGTCTCGCTGGTCCGCGACCGGATCCGCGTCGCCGCCGAGAAGGCAGCCGTCACCTCCCGCTAGCCGAGAGGGTCCGTGCCGTACGGGCAGAGGTGCGCTTCCCCGCGCCTCTGCCCGTACGGCACGTCGGCACCACCGCACCGGACCGCGTACCCTCATCCGCACCTACGCCCCCGACGCACCAGGGAAGTACGCCGCAGCCATGCCCGCCTTCAGACGCCGCAAAGGCAACCTTCCCCGCCTGGTACCCGAGCTCGACGACGCCCCTCTGGGCCAGGTGCGCAGACGCGTCGAGACCGCCTGGTCCCGCGGTTCGCTGGACACGGCTGTCATGGCCCTGATGGCAAACGTGATCGACGACGCCGGCGAGGACTGGGACCGCAAGGCCCACCGCCTGTCGGTACTCGCGCGGTCCTCGGGACGGTCGCTGCCCGGCATCTGGCGCCAGCACCGCCCGGACCACCACGGCGCCCTGCTGCTCCACGCCTGGTCGGATCTGATCCAGGCCCGGCAGCAGGGCGCCGGCGTCGATCTGGACGTCACCCGCGAGACCTGCCGGCTGGCCGCCGGACTGATACCCGCCGACCCCACGCCGTGGACCCTGCAGCTGGCCGTCCTGCGCCTGGAGCGGCGCCCGTCCACGGAGCTGTCGGCGATCTGGCGCGAGATCAAGGCCCGCGATCCGTGGAACCGTGAGGCACATCTGCAGGCCCTGGGCTATTTGTCGCCGGACGAGTGCGGCTCCAGCGCCATGGTGCTGGATCTGCTCGACGGCATCCGCTCCGCCATGCCCTCCGATGCCCCGGCCGCCGGACTGGAGCTCACCGCGTTCGTGCACAGCCATCAGCGGGCGGTCGCCGGCGGCGGGCTGGCGGCCGTCGGGGCCGGGGAGATCTGGCGCCGCCCCGATGCCGCCAGGGCGCTCGACCATGCCGCGCACTACTGGACGAGCCCGGGATTCCTCACCCACGCGGCGGCCCTGGCCGATCTCAACCTGCTGGCCTACGCGTTGCTCAAGTCCTCCCGGACGGGCGAGGCCGGGACCGTGCTGCGCGCCACCGCGGGCGTGGCGACGCCCTGGCCGTGGAGCCTGGAAGGCGATCCGCTGGAGCGGTACACGCACTACCACGGGCGGTATGCGAGCGAGGACCCCGACGCGGGTTCCGCCAAGCGCGGGGGCCGGCGGCGCTGACCCCCGCGGACCGCGGGACGGTCGGGGGCGGCCGGTAACTCGCCGCCGCTGAGGGGCGCGTACGGGGGCGCGGGGCATATGTGCGAGCGCCTACCCGGAACGGGTGTTTTTGTTGGCTCTTGCGGCGTATCGGGAGTATCCGACCCCCTTCCAGGGGATCCCCTGGCGGAAGAGGGTGGGGAGATCCGCATGCGCGACAGCGTCAGCACAGGCCGCCCGGCGGCACGTGACGGCCGGCGCATGCTGCTGCTCCTGGCGCTGCTGGCCCTGCTGTTCGCCGCGCTGACGCCCTGCTGTGTGCACGGCCCGGCCCTCGATCCCACCGGCTGCCCGCTCCGCGCCGGCTCCCCCGCCGCCTCCACCCCGGCCGAAGGGCCGTGCCTGCCCGCGGGTCCGGTGCTGGCGTCGAACGAGGGCGGGGGCAAGCATCCGGGCAGCGGCGTCCGGCGCCTGTGCGACGCGACGGTCTGTCACCTGCGCCCGCACCTCCCCACCGGCGCCGGCGGCAAGACGCTCGGGGGCTCGCCCGTGACGGCGATCAGCCCGGCCCCGGGGGGCGGCTCCTCCGCGGCGGTCATGACGGCCGCCGCTCCTGCCGCGCCGAAGCGAGCGGCCGTCCTGCGCTGCTGAGCCGGCCAGGTCCCACTCAACTGCCCCCGTTCCCACGGGACATGGGGTGAGTGCGGCCTGCCGTCGTCAGCGTTCAGGACTTCCACCGCAGGAGATGTGGCATGCCCCTCGACGTCTTTGCCGCGCTCGGCGCGCTCGTCCGTGCCGAAGCCAGGCGCACCACTCCGGAGCCCGGGACCGCACCCGCCGGCGAGACCGTACCCCCGTCCCCGGCCAGCCCGGCTCCCCCGCCGGACGACCCGGCGCCGACCGCCCCCGACACCGCGTCCCGCGTCGGCGGCTGCCTGCTGTCCCGGATGCTGCGGAAGCTGGCCGCGCTCTTCCGCTAGTCGGGTCCGGCCCGGTGCCGGGCGGCAGCCACCCGGCAGCGGGCCGGGCCCGGCCCGCGCCACCGTTTGTCCGTCCCTGTGGTGGGCGTGATCCTGGGGGCATGGCCACCATCGCAGGCCCGGACACGGTGTCCGGCTGGGCCGTTCAGCGCCCCGGCCCGGTCGCCTCCGGGCCGCTGGCCGCCGTCCGCCGCCCGGTCCCCGAGCCGGGTCCGGGGGATCTGCTGCTCCGGGTGGAGGCCTGCGGTGTGTGCCGTACGGATCTGCATCTGGCGGAGGGGGATCTGCCGCCGCACCGCCCGTCGACCGTGCCGGGCCATGAGATCGTCGGCCGGGTGACCGCCACCGGCGGTGCGGTGACGCGCTTCCGGGTCGGCGACCGGGCCGGCGGGGCGTGGCTGCGCGGTACCTGCGGGGTCTGCCGGTACTGCCGTGCGGGGCACGAGAACCTCTGCCCCGACTCCCGTTACACCGGCTGGGATGCCGACGGCGGCTTCGCCGGGGCCGCGCTCGTGCCCGCGGACTACGCCTACCCGCTGCCAGAGGACCAGGACGCCACGCTGCTGGCGCCGCTGCTGTGCGCCGGGATCATCGGCTACCGCGCGCTGCGGCGCAGCACTCTGCCCCCGGGCGGCCGGCTCGGCATCTACGGGTTCGGCGCCTCGGCACATCTGGCCGCGCAGGTCGCCCTGGCCGAAGGCGCCACCGTGCATGTCCTGACCCGGTCCCCGCAGGCCCGTGCGCTCGCCCTGGAACTAGGCGCGTCCTCGGCGGGCGGCGCCCACGACCGCCCGCCCGAACCGCTGGACTCGGCGATCCTCTTCGCACCGGTCGGCGAGCTCGTGCCGGTGGCGCTGGAGGCGCTGGACCGTGCGGGGACCCTCGCGGTGGCCGGTATCCACCTCACCGATGTCCCCTCGCTCACATATCAGCGCCATCTCTTCCTCGAGCGCAATCTGTGCAGCGTCACCGCCAATACCCGCCAGGACGGCCGGGAGTTCCTGGCGGCCGCGGCGCGGATCGGCATCCGGGTCACGGTGAGCCGCTATCCGCTGAGCCGCGCCCCGCAGGCGCTCGCGGACCTGGCCGCCGACCGGGTGCGGGGCGCCGCCGTCCTGACACCGGACTGAGCGGGAGCGGGCCGGCGGCCGCTGAGGGGGCGCGCCGTTCCCCGGTCCCCCACCTCGTCCCTTCCCCCGCCGACTAGCTCCCGCCTCCCTGCGTGTCGCACCATGGAGACAAGGCGGTAATTTCCGACTTATCCGATGAGGCGGTGGCGGGGTTGACGCCCTGGCCCCCGAGGGCGGATACGGCGACCGTGGCTTACGACGACAGCTTCCGGCGGACGGAGGCGGTGCAGGCAGTGACCGCACGAGTCCTTGGGTCCACCGGGGCCGAGCTGACCGCCGTCTTCGTGCCGGCCGAAGGGGGCGGCGAGCTCCAGCTGGCCGAGATGGTCGGGGGCTCCGGCGTCCCCTACGGGCTGCCGACGCGCTACCCGCTGTCCGGCACCTCACCGGTCGCCACGGCCTTCCGTACCGGCGTCGCCCTGTGGCTGAGCCCGGCCGAACTCGCGGAGTACGGCACCGCCGGTCCCCCCGAGGCCGCCGGGACGGACCCCTGGAACGGTGCCGGCACCCCACCGGCCGAGGTTTCGCTGGCCGTGCTGCCGCTGGGCGGGGAGACCAAGCGGCTGGGGTGCCTGGTGGTCGTGGAACTGACCGCGGAAGCCTTCGACGCCGACCGCCGGCACCTGCTGGAACTCCACGCCGACCAGGTGGCCGCCGGGCTGGAGGCCGTGGGCGCCCGGGTCATGGCACGGACCGAGCGGCGCTCGCTGCTGGGGCCGGGGCTGGACACCCTGCGTGGCGGTGCCTTCACCCTGCTGCTGCGCACCGGGCGGATGGCGGCGGACCGGCTGGTGCTGGAGCTGTTCGGCATCGCTCCGGAGCAGTTCGACGGGCGGGTGGAGACCCTGCTGGCGCACACCGCACCGGACGATGTGCCCGCCCTGATGTCGATGGTGGAGCCGGGCGGGCTGCCCGTCGCCGGCCAGCAGCTGTCGATCCGTATCCGCCGGACCAACGGCGAGCTGCGCTGGCTGAGCCTGCGCTGCCGGGTGCTGGTCGACACCGACGGCACCCCGGAGCGCATGCTCGGGGTGGTCGCCGACGCCTCATATCTGCGCCCCACCGCCGACGAGGTCTCCATCGTGCAGCGGCTGTCCACCGCGCTGGCCGGCGCCACGACCGTCCGGGACGTCAGCCGGGTGGTGGTCGCCGCGCTGCGGCTGCCGCTGGCGGCCGGCCGGGTGGCGGTGGCCGAGCTGGAGGCGGACCGGCTGGTGGTCTCCGTCCTCGATCCTCCGGAACCCGCGGACTGGCCCGCCGTCTGGCGCGCCGAGTGGCGGTCCGAGTGGCCCGACACGTCGTGCCAGTCCATGCCGACGCTGGAGAGCGTGCTGCGGGCCGGGCATGTGGCCCTGTGGCCGCGCGGGGCCGCCCTCGAACCCGGTCTCGCGGACATCGGGCCGGGCGGCCTCGCCGTCCTGCCGCTGCCGGCCGAGGGCAGGATCGTCGGGGTGTGCCTGCTGGGGTGGGACGAGGAGCACGCCTTCGGGCCGGAGGAACGGTCGCTGCTGACCGCGACCGCCGGCCTGGTGGGCCAGGCCCTGGTCCGCGCCCACGCGCTGGACGCCGGACACGAGCTGGCCACGATGCTCCAGCGCAGTCTGCTGCCCCGCAAGCTGCCGTCGCTGCCCGGAGGGGTGGCCGTCGCCCGCTATCTGCCCGCCACGATGGGGCTCGAAGTGGGCGGCGACTGGTACGACGTCATCCCGCTCGCCGACGGCCATGTCGCGCTCGTCATCGGCGACGTCGAGGGCCACAGCGCCGGCGCCGCCACGATCATGGGCCAGATGCGCACCGCCATCAGGGCCTACGCGGTGGAGGGCCATCCGCCCGACGTGGTGGTCTCGCACGCCAACCGGCTGCTCCTGGGCATGGAGACCGATCTCTTCGCCACCTGCTGCTATGTGGACCTGGACATGGAGGAGGGCATCGCCTGGTTCGTCCGGGCCGGGCATCTGCCGCCCCTGCTGCGGCTGCCCGACGGCAGCACCGAGGCGCTGCGCATCGAGGGCGGGCCGCCGCTGGGGGTGTCCGCGGAGGGGGAATTCCCGCTCACCGAGGTCGGGCTGGCCGCGGGCACCGTGCTCGTCCTGCTCACCGACGGCCTGGCCGAGTCGGCCACCCTCCCCCTCGATGACGGCATCGGCCGGGTGCGGGCGGCGCTAGCGGCGGCCGATCCGGCCGATGCCGGGCGGCTGGCCGATGAGCTGCTCGGCGGTGCCAAGCGGCGCGATGACGACGTGGCGCTGCTGGTGCTGCGCTACGACGGGATGCGGGTCCGCCCCACCCGGGTGCGCTGGGCGGTGTGGCGGCTGCCCGACGCGGTGATGCACGCCCGCCGCTTCACCGCCCGCACCCTGCGCTCCTGGGATGTGACCGAAGAGGTCGATGTGGCCCTGCTGGTGGTGTCCGAACTGGTCACCAACGCCATCGCGCACACCCAGGGAGAGGTCCGGCTGGATCTGACGCTGGCCGCGGACCGGCTGCGGGTCGCGGTGAACGACGCCTCGCCCCGCGCCCCGGTCAAGCCGGCCAGCGTGGACTGGGAGGCGACCGGCGGCCGTGGGCTGCTGCTCGTCGAGGCGATGTCGGCCTCCTGGGGTTCGGTGCCGCTGAGCGGCGGCAAGCAGGTGTGGTGCGAGATCTCCCTGCCGCCGGGCGAACGGCTCGGCGCGGCCGACACGGCGGACGGTGCGGCCGGTGCGGGCGTCCGGGCAGACGGCGAGGAGGTGCGCTGAGGTGCGTGCGCGACGGCGCGGAGCCGGGGTGATCCTGGCCGGGCTGTGCCTGGTCGCGGGGCCGGTCGCGTGCGGGGAGGCCGGCGGGGTGCACGAGCCGGGCGCGCCGCCCGGCGGGGCCGTGCGCATCGGTGTGCTGCTCCCGGACAACACCGCGCGCTCCTACAATTTCGACCGGCCGCTGATCGAGAAGAAGATCCACCGGCTGTGCCACGAGTGCACGGTGGAGACGGTCAGCGCGCAGCACGATGTGGCGACCCAGCAGCAGCAGATGGACGCAATGATCACCAAGCGGGTCGAGGTGCTGGTGCTCGAGGCCGTTGACTCCAAGGCGCTGCGCTCCTCCGTCGACGACGCGCACCGGGCGGGCATCCCCGTCGTCGCCTACGACCGCCTCGTGGAGGGACCGGTCTCGGCGTACGTCTCCTTCGACGGTGCGAAGGTCGGCAAGCTGCAGGGCGAGGCGCTGCTCAAGGCGCTCGGCAGCAAGGCGCACCACGGCCAGATCGTCATGATGAACGGCGCGTCGACGGACCCCAACTCCGCCTGGTTCAAGCGGGGTGCGCTGGCCGCGCTCCAGGGCAAGGTGAAGATCGGCAAGGCCTACGACACCGTCGGCTGGCGGCCGGAGAACGCCAACCTCAACATGTCCGCCGCCATCTCGGCGCTCGGCGCCGACACCATCGACGGGGTTGTCTCCGCCAATGACGGACTCGCCACCGGCATCATCTCCGCCCTGCGGGCCGCCAAGATCAATCCGCTGCCGCCGGTCACCGGGCAGGACGCCGAACTCGCCGCGATTCAGCGCATCGTCAAGGGCGATCAGCTGATGACCGTCTACAAGCCCTTCGCGCCCGAGGCCGACACCGCCGCCGCCATGGCCGTCGCCCTGGGACGCGGCAAGAACTTCGGCACCCTCACCACGCACAAGGTCAACAGCCCCACCACCCGGAACATCCCGTCCGTGCTGCTCACCCCGATCCCGGTGACCGTGCACCACATCAAGGACACCGTGGTCAGGGACGGGATGTACACCATCCAGCAGATCTGCACCCCCAAGTTCGCCGCCGCCTGTCTGCGGGCGGGACTCACCAGGTAAGGCGGGTACCCATGGAGCCCGGCACGCCCCTCCGGCCACCGACGTCGCCGCCGCTGCTGGCGCTGCGCGGGATCTTCAAACGGTTCGGCGCCGTGCAGGCGCTGGCCGATGTCGATCTGGAGGTCCGCGCCGGGCAGGTCGTCGCGCTCGTCGGCGACAACGGCGCGGGCAAGTCCACGCTGATCAAGGTGATCGCCGGGGTGGACGCCGCCGACGAGGGAGTCCTCGAGTGGGACGGGCGGCCCGTCCAGGTCACCCGGCCGCACGAGGCCCAGAACCTGGGCATCGCCACCGTCTACCAGGACCTGGCGCTGTGCGACAACCTCGATGTGGTCGGCAACCTCTTCCTCGGCCGGGAGATCCACCGGCTCGGTGTGCTCGACGAGGTGGAGATGGAACGCCTGACCCTCGATCTGCTCGACACCCTCGCCATCCGGCTGCCCGATGTGCGCCTCCCGGTGGCCTCGCTCTCCGGAGGGCAGCGGCAGACCGTCGCCATCTCCCGCTCGCTGCTCGGCGCGCCCCGCCTGGTGCTGCTCGACGAACCCACCGCGGCGCTGGGCATCGAGCAGACCGCCCAGGTCCTCGACCTCGTGGAGCAGTTGCGCGAACGCGGGCTGGGGGTGCTCCTCATCAGCCACAACATGGGGGACGTCAAGGCCGTCGCGGACTGGATCGCGGTCCTGCGGCTGGGCCGCAACAACGGGTTCTTCGATGTGACGACCACGTCCCACGAGCAGATCATCTCCTCGATCACCGGAGCCACGGACAACGCCGTGACCCGCCGCGCCTCGCACGGGTGGGAGGCGTAGGCGTGAGCCGGACATGGACGCTGCGGAAGCAGAAGCAGGCCGGCGCGCGGGGCGCCGGCGCCGGGGCCGTGACCGAGGCCGACCGGCGGCAGCTCGCGGCCGGGGGCGGGGCCGGCGGCCAGAACCCCCTGGAGATCCTCAAGCGCCGCTTCCACAGCGGCGAGCTGGGCTCGGTGCCGGTCGCCCTCGGACTGGTCGTGGTGTGGATCATCTTCGAGAGCCTCAACGAGAACTTCCTCTCGCCGCGCAACCTGTCCAATCTGAGCGTGGACATCGTCGGCCCCGGCATGATCTCGGTCGGCGTCGTCTTCGTGCTGCTGCTCGGCGAGATCGACCTCTCGGTCGGCTCGGTGAGCGGCCTCGCGGCGGCCGTGTTCGCGGTGCTGAGCGTCAACCACGGCATGCCGGAGGCACCGGCCCTGCTCCTCGCGGTGCTCGGCGGCACGGTGATCGGTGCCGTGCAGGGATTCTTCCTCGCCAAGGTCGGGGTGCCGGCCTTCGTGGTCACGCTCGCCGGCCTGCTGGGCTGGAACGGCCTGATGCTCTACATCCTGGGCGCCAGCGGCACCGTCAATATCGACGAAAACGGTCTGGTCGCCGGGCTGACCAGCCACTACTTCACCAATGTCGCCGCCGCGTACGGGCTGGCGGCGCTCGGCACGGCCTCCTTCTTCCTCGCCTCGTACCACGATGTGCGGCGGCGCCGGGCGGCCGGTGTGCCCGCCCGGCCGATGAGCGAGATCGTGCTGCGCACCGGCGTGCTGGCGGCGATCTCCCTGGCGGCCGCCTGGGTGCTCAACCAGTTCCTGGGGCTCCCGCTGGCCCTGCTGATCTTCCTCGTCATGCTGGTGGGGCTCGACTACGTCCTGCGCCGTACGCCCTACGGCCGCATGATCTTCGCGCTCGGCGGCAGCGTCGAGGCGTCCCGGCGCACCGGTCTCCATGTGAGCCTGGTCCGGATCTCGGTCTTCATGATCTCCGGGACGATGGCGGCGATCGGCGGCCTGTTCCTGGCCTCGCGCGTCACCTCGGCCAGTCAGACGTCCGGCTCGGGCAATCTGCTGATGGACGCCATCGCCGCCGCGGTCATCGGCGGCACCAGCCTGTTCGGCGGCCGGGGCAGGACCTGGTCGGCGCTGCTCGGCGTCCTGGTCATCCAGTCGATCGCCTCCGGGGTGGCCCTGATGGGCATCCAGACCGCCGTTCAGTTCATGATCACGGGCGGTGTGCTGCTCGTCGCCGTGGTCATCGACTCGCTCTCCCGGCGGGCGCAACGGGCGCACGGGCGGGTATGACGCGCCGCCGGGGCGGCGGAGTTTGGGCCGCGACCGGTCACGGAACACCTCAGCCGATGTCCGCGATCCTGCACGCCCTGTCCATCACCGGATCCATGACCTGGGAAATCACCTGGGCGCTGATCCTGGGCTTCGCACTGTCCGCCGTGGTCCAGGCCGTGGTGCACCGCTCCACCGTGGTCGGCCTGCTCGGCGACGACCGTCCCCGCACCCTGGCCATGGCCTCCGCGCTGGGCGCCGCGTCCTCGTCCTGCTCGTACGCCGCGGTGGCGCTGGCCCGGTCCCTGTTCCTGAAGGGGGCGAACTTCACGGCCGCGATGGCGTTCGAGATCGCCTCCACGAACCTGGTGATCGAACTCGGCGTGATCCTGGCGCTGTTGATGGGCTGGCAGTTCACCGCCGCCGAGTTCATCGGCGGACCGGTCATGATCGTGCTGCTGGCCCTGCTGTTCCGCCTCTTCCTGCGGGACGCGCTGCTGCGCCGGGCCCGCCGGCAGGCCGGACGGGGCCTGGCCGGGTCGATGGAGGGGCATGCCGCGATGGACATGTCCGTACGCCGCGGCGGGTCCTTCGCCCGGCGGCTGTTCTCCGCGGAGGGGTACACCTCGACCGCGCACGTCTTCGTCATGGAGTGGGCCGCGATCCTCAAGGACCTGGTGATCGGTCTGCTGATCGCCGGTGCCATCGCCGCCTGGGTCCCGGACAGCTTCTGGCGCGCCTTCTTCTTCGAGGGGCACCCACTGGCCGCGAAGCTGTGGGGGCCGCTGATCGGCCCGCTGGTGGCGATCGCCTCGTTCGTCTGCTCCATCGGCAATGTGCCGCTGGCGGTGGTGCTGTGGAAGGGCGGTATCAGCTTCGGCGGGGTGGTCGCCTTCATCTTCGCCGACCTGCTGATCCTGCCGATCCTGAACATCTACCGGAAGTACTACGGGGCCAGGACGGCCCTCTTCCTGCTGGCCACCTTCTACGCGGCCATCGTGGTGGCGGGCTACTTCGTGGAATTCACCTTCGGCGCCCTGGGGATCATCCCCCGCCAGGCCGACGCCAGGATCCCCATGTCCGGCGTCTCCTGGGACTACACCACCTGGCTGAACATCGCCTTCCTCCTCCTCGCCGCCGCACTGGTCCACCGCTTTGTGCGCACCGGGGGCCGGTCGATGCTCCGCACGATGGGCGGCGCCCCGCCCGACAGCCGGGCGGCGCACCCCGTGCCCGGCGGCAGCGGTCACGGCCGGAACTGACGAAGGGCGGTCCGGTAGGTGACGAAAGTCTCATGACGCGGCGGCCGGGGCCGCGCACCGTGGGGTGTAGGCGCGGACCGACCTAGCGCGCCGGATCGGAACGAGACCATGAAGGATGTCATCACCGCAGGGGTGGACGGTACGCCCGAATCCCTGTCGGCGGTCCTGTGGGCGGCGCGCGAGGCGCAGCTGCGGCAGGCACATCTGCGGCTGCTGCACGCCTGGGTGCTGCTGGCGCCCGAGACGAAGACCCGCCCGCCGGCCGACCGCGACCAGAACTACTGGCCCCACCGGATGATGCACGACGCCGCCGCGGAGGTGCGCTCCCGCTTCCCGGACCTCCCGGTGGAGATGGCGCTGGTGCCCAAGGACCCGCTGGACGCCCTCCGCGAGGCCGCGGAGGTCTCGGACCTGCTGGTCCTGGGCGCCCAGGACCTGGGCCCGGTGTCCCGCTACGCCCTCGGCGAGCTGGGACTGAAGCTGGTGCCGTGCAGCAATGCGCCCACGGTTTTGGTGCACGCCCGGCAGGAGGCCGCGGCGGCGGAGCGGGACAGCGCCGTGCTGGTGGGGCTGAGCCTGCACGACCCGTGTGCGTCGCTGCTCGACTTCGCCTTCGCCACCGCCTCCAGGCGCGGGACCACCCTGCGGGTGCTGCACGGCCGGCACCTGCCCTCGTATGCGTACAACCGCGGCGGAGGGGTGGAGCCGGCCGCCGCCCGGGAGGCGGCGCACGACGCCCACGAGGAGCTGTCCGCGGCGCTGGTCCCCTGGCGGGAGAAGTATCCGGATCTGCCGGTGGACGACCGGGTGGCGATGGAGAGCCCGGCGCCGGCGCTGGTGCACCACTCCGCGGACGCCGAGCTGCTCATCGTCGGCCGCCGGCACCGGCACCGCTACCGGCTGCCCGGGCCGCGGATCGGCCGTGTCGTCCAGTCGGTCGTCCACCGCGCTCCGTGTCCGGTGGCCGTGGTGCCGCACGACATGTCGCCGTCCAGGGGCTGAGACGGCCCGCGGCCGCCACAGGCCGACCCGCTGCGGAAGGCGGATGATGGCGGTGAGGGCGCTGATGCCCGGACCGGCTGCCGGCACAGGCGGCCCCGGTCGCGCCCGTCCGCGGGCTCGGGAGGCGGCGCCCGGGAAGGAAGCGGAGGCAATCCATGGGACACACAGTCGAGTGGCCCGTCCGGCTGTACCTCGTCGAGGAGGACGGACGGACCACGGCGCGCGTGGCGGTCCACACCGGAACCACCACGCTCACCGGCCAGGGCACGGCCCGGTGCAGCCCCGACGACCGTGACGTACCGGAGATCGGCGACGAGCTCGCGGCCGGGCGGGCGATGCGGGACCTCGCCGGGCAGCTGCTGAGGGTGGCCGACAAGGACCTCGAAGGCGTCGGCGCCGCACCGCCGCGGCGTGAGCAGCGCGTCGCCTACGGCTGGACGAGCGCGATGGCGTGAGCCCGGTGCGGGCACCGGCCCCCGCGCGGCCGGCGGCCCGCCCGCGGAAGGAGTCGGCCATGTCGGAGGCGACCAGCACCGACCTGTACGAGGTGACCATGGCCCTGTCGTATCTGCGCGAGGGCATGACACAGCCGGCGACCTTCAGCTGCTTCGTGCGGGCGCTGCCACCGGAGCGGGGCTTTCTGATCGCCGCCGGTGCCGAGACGGTCCTCGATTTCCTCTCCGGCTTCCACCTCGGACACGAGGATGTCGAGGTGTTCGCCGAGGCGCTGCAACGGCCGGCGAAGGAGCTGGCGCCGCTGCTGGACATGCGCTTCACCGGCGAGGTCCGGGCGGTGCCGGAGGGGCGGGTGGTGCTGGCGGGTGAGCCGCTGCTGGAGATCACCGCCCCGCTGCCGCAGGCGCAGCTCGTGGAGACCTTCGTGCTCAACCACCTCAGCCATCAGACGACGATCGCCTCGAAGTGCGTGCGCTGTGTGATCGCCGCGCAGGGGCGGGACCTCGTGGACTTCTCGCTGCGCCGCACCCACGGGACCGCGGCCGCCCACCAGGTGGCCCGGCTGGGCGCCATGACCGGTTTCGCGGGCACCAGCAATGTGGCGGCGGCGCACGCCGAGGACCTGACGGCGGTGGGCACGATGGCGCACTCCTACGTCGAGGCGTTCGAGGACGAGGAAGCGGCCTTCACCGCGTTCGCGCTGTGCCACCCCGGTCCGGTGACCCTGCTCGTGGACACCTACGACACCGAGTCCGGCGTCGCGGCGGCGGCACGGGTGCTCAACGCGCTGGGGCGCGGCGACGGGTCGGCCATCCGGCTGGACAGCGGTGACCTCGCGGAACTCGCCTGCCGGGCCCGCGCGATCCTGGACAACGCGGGGCTTCCCCAGGTGCGCATCGTCGCCAGCGGCGGGCTGGACGAATACGCCGTGCACGACCTGAGACGTGCGGGGGCGCCGGTCGATGTCTACGCGGTGGGTACCCGCGTCGGGGTGAGCGCGGACGCCCCCTCCCTGGACTCGGCGTACAAGCTGGTCGCCTACGACGGGCGCCCGGTGATGAAGCTGTCCGCGGCGAAGCTCACCGCCCCGGGCCGTAAGCAGATCTTCCGCCGCCCCGGCTGCCACGATGTGATCGCCCTGGCCGACGAGCCGCTCCCGGCCGGGAGTTCACCGCTGCTGGAGACGCTGATGCGCGACGGGCGGCGCAGCACGGCGCGCGGCCGGCTCGACGACGCCCGGCGGCGCGTCGTGGCCGATGTCGCGGAGCTGCCCGCCACCGCCCGGTACATCCGGGCGCCGCACGCCGCGCGGGCGAAGATGTCGAAGCGGCTCGCCACCCTGACCGAGCGCGTCCGGCGGCGGATCGAGCGGGAGGTGCTGGCCCCGTTCGGCACGCACGCCTGAGTCCTTGGGGGCATTTCCCGTAACGTCGTGGCATGGCGGACAAGCGCGGCAACGGTTCCGGGAAGCTGTCACGGTCGCTCTACGAGCGGGAGCTCCACCGGCTCCAGACCGAACTGGTCACACTCCAGGAGTGGGTACGCGGCGAGGGGGCCCGGCTGGTCGTGGTCTTCGAGGGGCGGGACGCGGCCGGCAAGGGAAGCACCATCAAGCGGGTGACGGAGTACCTCAATCCCCGGGTCGCCCGGATCGTGGCACTGCCGCGCCCCACCGAGCGGGAGCGCACCCAGTGGTACTTCCAGCGTTATGCGGAACACCTTCCGGCGGCGGGCGAGATGGTGCTGTTCGACCGCAGTTGGTACAACCGGGCCGGTGTCGAGCGGGTCATGGGGTTCTGCACACCGGCCGAGCACCAGCGGTTTCTGCGCCAGTGCCCGGTCTTCGAGCGGATGCTGGTGGAGGACGGGATCCTGCTGCGCAAGTACTGGTTCTCGGTGAGTGACGAGGTGCAGGAGCAGCGTTTCCGGCGCCGGCTGGAGGACCCGGCACGGCGCTGGAAGCTCTCCCCCATGGACCTTGAGTCGCTGACCCGCTGGGAGGAGTATTCGCGGGCCAAGGACGAGATGTTCGTCCACACGGACATCGCGGAGTCACCCTGGTACGTCGTCGAGAGCGACGACAAGCGGCGGGCCCGGCTGAACATGATCGCCCATCTGCTGTCGAGCGTGCCGTATCACGAGATCGCCCTGCCGGCGCTGGACATCCCGGCGCGGCCTGCGGCCACCGGCTATCAGCGGCCGCCCCGGGACCTCCAGACGTATGTGCCCGATCACGCGGCCCGGCTGGAGCCGTGAGGCGCGGGCGTCACGGGTGCTGGGGTACGACCGCCACGGGGCACTCGGCATGACACAGCGCGTGGTGCGCGACCCGGCCGGGCTGGACCCCGAAGTGGCCGTGGCGGCGCTGTACCCCCACCACCAGCAGATCCGCGGCGGCGGCGCGGTGCACCAGCACCTTGTGGGCCGGTCCCTCGACGGTGGCGCGGCGCACCCGCACCGCCGGATGCTCCCTGGCCGCTTCCGCCAGTGCCTCGTCCAGCAGCTCCGCCGCCCGCTCCTCCTGGGCGTGCCGGGGGCTCCCGGCGGGCAGCGAGGCGTCGTCGGTCCCGTGGACGGGGAGCGGCCAGGCGCAGACGGCCAGGAGGGTGCAGTGGCGGGCCTCGGCCTCGCGGAAGGCGAAGCGGACGGCCGTGGCGGCCGCGGCCGGGTCGTCGACCCCGAGGAGGATGCGCCCGTGCGTGCCCGCCAGTCCGGCGGCGTCACCGCGCACCACGATCACCGGGCACTTGGCGCGCGCCGCGACCGCCAGGCCGACCGACCCGAGCAGCAGTCCGGTGAACTCGCCGTGCCCCCGTGAGCCCAGGACCAGCGCCGACGCGTGGAGTGCCTCGTTGAGCAGGGTGGTGACCGGATCGCCGGCCAGCACCTCGGCGGTGATCTTGAGCTCCGCGTTCCGCAGGCGGGCGTGCTCGGCGGCGGAGGCCACCACGGCCTCCTCGAAGATCTGCTCGCCGGGGCGTTCCGGGTCCTGTGCGGGCGCGGCGCCCTCGTAGTGCTCCCAGCTGGAGGCGTGCACGATGCGCAGCGGGAGCCCGTGGCGGACCGCCTCGTCCACCGCCCAGTCCAGTGACCGGAAGGCGGAGTCGGATCCGTCGAGCCCCACGACCAGCGGATGCCCCATCGCCGCCACTTCCTTCCCGGCATCGGCGAAGACGTTGTGCGTACTGCCACGGTCGCACCGTGCTCCGCGGTGTGCAGGGTCCGGCCGGGCTGCGGCGCCCGGTGCGCCGCTTCCCGAATGGCCCCCGTCGAGGGCCGTTCGGCCCCTGCTGGCGGCCGTGCGCGGCATGCCACAGTCGGGGCAGATGCAGGGGGTGCGTGATGACTCTCAGCGCATTGCTCCGGCCGTGGCGGCGCGGTCCGCTGCGCCGGCGGTCGGATGTGGCGGAGGCCTGGCTGGCGCTGGTCACCGGCGTGCTGATCGTGGTGGGCGCACCGGCCGCCGGACTCGCGGCCGGCCACGCGGTGGACGCCGGCGCGGCCCAGCAGCAACAGGGCCGGCACACCGTCGCGGCGGTGCTGACCGAGGACCCGCCGGCCCGCATCGGGGTGGACCTCACCGGTGGCCTCGGCACCCGCACCCACGCCACGGTGCGCTGGACGGCCGCCGACGGCCGGGCCCGGACGGGGCCGACGGCGGTGGCACCGGACCTGCGGGCCGGCGACCGGACGGCCGTCTGGCTCGACCGCCACGGGACGCTGATCCGCGACCCCGTCACACCGGGCCGGGCCTCCGGCGAGAGCATCGCGGTCGGCACCGTGACCGGGACCTCGGCCGGTCTGCTGCTCTTCGGCGCCGAGCGCGCCGGCCACGCCCTGCTGAACCGCCGGCGCTATGCCCAGTGGGAGCGGGAGTGGGCGGCCGAGGACCCCCGGTGGGGGCAGCCGGCGGCTTGACGCACGGCGGATCCGCCGCCGGGGACGGTTCCGGGGCCGCATGCGGCGCGCCCCCGGCCGGTAGCCGTGGTGCCATGGAAGGGACACTCCGACGAACGGAAAGTCACCATGACCGGTGCGCCGTCCCTGGCAGCGCCGCTGCGCTCGCTGCGGGCCGTGGTCTTCGACACCGACGGGGTCATCACCGACTCCGCCGCCGTGCACGCCGCGGCCTGGAAGGACGCCTTCGACGCGTGTCTGTCGGCCGCGGGCGGGCAGCGCCCCTTCGACCCGGTGGATGACTACCTGCGGTATGTCGACGGCCGCACGCGGGAGGACGGGGCGGCGGAGTTCCTGCGTGCGCGGGGCCTCGAACTGCCGCTCGGCGACGTGCACGACGCCCCGGGCACGGCCACCGTCCGCGCCGTCGCGGCCCGTAAGGACGAGCTGTTCACCGCGCGGCTGCACACCCGTCCCCTCGCCACCTGGCCCGGCACCGTGCGCCTGCTGCACGCGCTGCGGGACCTCGGGGTGCCGTGCGCCGCGGTCTCCGCGTCCCGCCATGCCACCGAGCTGCTCACCGCGGCCGAGGTGCGCCCGCTCTTCCACGCCGTGGTGGACGGCAACGAGGCGCACCGGCTGGGGCTGCCGGGCAAACCGGACCCGGCGCTCTTCATGGAGGCGGCCCGCCGGCTCGGGGTCCCGGCCCACGACACCGCCGTGGTGGAGGACGCCCTGGCCGGGGTCGAGGCCGGCCGCCGCGGTGGTTTCGGGCTGGTGGTGGGCGTGGACCGGACGGCCGGACCGCACAGCGCCGCCGCGCTGCGCCGGCGCGGCGCCGATGTGGTGGTGTCCGACCCCGGCGAGCTGCTGCTGCCCGGGGAGGGCGGATGACGCGCGCCTGGACCTGGTCGTACGAGGGGTACGACGCGGGCACCGAGCGGCTGCGTGAATCGCTCTGCGCGCTCGGCAACGGCTACTTCGCCACCCGCGGCGCGGCGTCCGAGGTGCTCGGCGGCCCGGCGCACTACCCGGGCACCTACGCCGCCGGCTGCTACAACCGCCTCACCTCCACCGTCGACGGCCACACCGTCGAGAACGAGGACATGGTCAATCTGCCCAACTGGCTCCCGCTGCGCTACCGGATCTGCCCCGCCGGCTCGGCCCCCGGCCCCTGGCTCTCCCCCGACCACCCCTTTCTGACGGAGCACCGGCAGACCCTGGACCTGCGGCACGGCACCCTGACCCGCTGGTCGGCCTACGAGGACGAGGCCGGACGGCGCCTGTGCGTGGAACAGGGCCGCCTGGTGCACATGGGGGATCCCCATCTGGCCGCGATGCGCACCTGTTTCACCGCGCACGGCTGGTCGGGGGCGGTGGAGGTGGAGTCGGGGATCGACGGCGCGGTCCGCAACGCCGGTATCGCGCGCTACCGCGCGCTGGCCGACCAGCACCTGACGGGCTGGGAGACCGGTGACGAGCGGCCGGACACGGTGTGGCTGACCTGCCGGACCCTCGACTCGGACATCCGGATCGCGCTGGCCGCCCGGACCCGCGCCTCCGCCGGCCGCGACGGGATGCCCCGGCCGCAGCTGTCCGCCCTGCGCGCCTTCCACTCGCTGGTGCTGCCGGTCACCGCCGGCACCCCCGCGGTCGTGGAGAAGACGGTGGCGCTGTACACCTCCCGCGACCCGGCGATCGACAGCCCGCTGCACGCGGCGGTGGACGGGGTGGCCCTGGCCCCGCATTTCCGGCAGCTGCGGGCGTCGCACCGCCGCGCCTGGGACAACCTGTGGCGCCAGGCCCGGCTGGAGGTTCCCGGGGAGGCCGGCGGCATCCTGCGGCTGCACCTCTTCCATCTGCTGCAGACCCTCTCCCCGCACACCGCGGAGCTGGACGTCGGGGTGCCGGCCCGAGGTCTGCACGGTGAGGCCTACCGCGGGCACGTCTTCTGGGACGAGCTGTTCGTGCTGCCGTTCTTGAACCTGCACCTGCCGCAGGTCTCCCGTGCCCTGCTCGACTACCGCTACCGCCGGCTGCCCGCCGCCTGCCATGCGGCAGGGGAGGCCGGCCGCGCCGGGGCGATGTACCCCTGGCAGAGCGCCGGTGACGGCCGGGAGGAGACCCAGCAGTTCCATCTCAACCCGCGTTCGGGGCACTGGCTGCCCGACCGCTCCCGGCTCCAGCACCACGTCGGATCGGCGATCGCCTACAACGTGTGGCAGTACGGACAGGCCAGCGGCGACACGGAGTTCCTGCACACCAGGGGCGCGGAGATGCTCGTGCAGATCGCCCGCTTCTGGGCGTCGGCCGCGGACTGGGACGCCGCCCTCGGCCGGTACCGGATCCGCGGGGTCGTCGGTCCCGACGAGTACCACGACGCCTATCCGGGAGCCGCCGAGGCGGGGGTGGACGACAACGCCTACACCAACGTCACCGCGGCCTGGGTGCTGTTGCGCGCCCGCGAACTGTGCCACACGCTTCCCGAGGCCACACAGCGGCAGCTGTCCGAGCGTCTCCAGCTCGCCCCGGAGGAGCCCGAGCGCTGGGACGACATCGCCCACCGGCTCCATGTGCCCTACCACCGCGGCGTGATCAGCCAGTTCGCCGGGTACGAGGAGCTCGCCGAGCTCGACTGGGCGGACTACCGGCGGCGCTACGGGGACATCCGACGGCTGGACCGGATCCTGGAGGCGGAGGGCGACACGGTCAACCGCTATCAGGCCTCCAAACAGGCCGATGTGCTGATGCTGGGCTATCTGTTCTCGCCGGCCGAACTCGCCTCGGTGTTCCGGCTGCTGGGCTGTCCGCTCGACGACGACATCTGGCACGCCACCGTCGACCACTATCTGCACCGCACCAGCCACGGCTCCACGCTCAGCGCCCTGGTCCACGCCTGGGTCCTGGCCCGGGTCCACCGTCCGGATGCCTGGACGTACTGCGAGGAGGCGCTGACCGGGGACGTGGCGGACGTCCAGGGCGGCACCACCGCGGAGGGCATCCACCTGGGGGCGATGGCCGGCACCCTGGATTTCGTCCAGCGCGGCATGACCGGCCTGGAGACCCGCGACCAGGCCCTGTGGCTCGACCCGGCACCGCTGCCCGAGCTGTCGAAATTCGGGGTGCGCATCCGCTACCGCCGCCACTGGGACATCGATCTGCGCATCCGTGCCGAGCAGGTGCGGATCGCGGTACCGGCCTCCGAGAACGCCCCGGTGCGGGTGAGACTGCGCGAGCGCTCCTTCGCGCTGGCCCCCGGCACGTCCCGCCGGCTCGACCTGCCCGAGGATCCCTGACGCGGGGCCGGCCGGCCCCGCGGGTGGCGTGCAGGGCACGGCTCGTGCGGCGGACGAGCCGTGCCACCGCCGGGCGTGGGGCGCCGTCAGCGTCGCAGCGGACCCTCACAGCTGAAGTCCGCGCTGCCGGCCCGGCCCGAGGACCAGATGTCGGTGGGCCCGAAGAAGCAGTTCATGTCGGTGAAGTTGTTCCCGGCGGGCTTGGTGCGTTCGAGGATGAAGTAGTCGACGGTGCCGGCCATGTCCTTGAAGACCTGGTCGGAGCTGCCGGAGTTGTTGAGGTTGGCGGTGATCCGGCCGGTGCACAGGAAGCGGCCCATGCCGGGGTCGCCCTCGTCCTTGCAGGTGGGTGTGTTGGCGGTGGCGGCGGCGAAGGCGCTGCGGACCTCGTCGGGGGTGGCGAACTTCAGCGAGGCGTTCGGGGTGAACGTCGTGTTCGGCACATAGAGGTCGTCGAGGTGGGCGATCTGGGTGTCGAGGAAGGCGTTGTACTCCTGCTGGAGTCCCGCGTCGGCTCCCATGCGGTTGCGCCAGGCGTCGAACGCGGCCGGGTCGTTGTCCCGCAGATGCCGGTACATCTCCTGGAGCAGCGCCGGGTGCGCGCGCCACAGGAACTCGAAGAACGTCCCGGCGTAGGAGTAGAACCTGAAGCCGTCCTTGTCGTAGGTCGCGTGCAGCATCTGGTCGATGGTCATGCGGGGGGTGCCGCCGGAGGTGTCCGCGATGATGTCGCGGACGAGGGACTTGCGCACGGCGATGCCCTGGTCGCGGGTCGAGCCGTCGAAGAACTCGGCGCTGCCCTCGTCCATGGCGGTGGTGCGGTCGCCCTCGTACCAGGGGCCCTCACCGAAGAAGCCGGGTACGGCGAAGCGGCCGTTGAGGTAGTGGACGTACTCGTGCCGGAAGAGTTCTTCGAGGGTGAGGGTGGAGTCCTGGGGGACGCGGCGCTGGTAGGTGTAGAAGGTCGCGCCCTGCTCTATGTAGACGCCGCCGTTGTTGGTGCCCATGCCGGTGAGCAGCGGGTGGTAGACCTCGTAGTCGTGGCGTGAGGCGTACAGCACGATGGTGAGCGTGGTGTTGGGGTCGCCGGCCAGCGGCGTCTCGGTGCCGATCACCCGGTGGAACTGCGCCTTGACCTGCTTGGACGCATAGTAGAGCTGGTCGACGACGGAGCGGTCGAGGGCGGTGCGGACCTTGATGCCGCCGTTGTCGTAGGTGTACGTGTGCGGGAAGATCCGCTTTTCGATGTCCTCCTTGCACACGTGGTACGGCTGGCAGGCGTTGAAGTAGGTCAGCCAGCTCGCGACCTTGGCCCAGGGCTCGCTGCCGTCGCCGAAGTTCTGGACGGTGGTGCCGAGGAGCGTGCCGAGGTCGGCGATGATGGCCCGCTTGAGGGAGGCGATCTCACCGAAGCGGCCGTACTCCCCGAGCGCATCGCGGACGACCCAGGCGTTGGGCGTGTCCTTGAGGTGGGTGTACTGGGCGAAGGCCTTGAAGGCGGCCCGGTATCCGGGGTCGGTGGCGGCCGCGTACTGGAACGCGGTGTCCTTGTTGCCGGGGTAGACCCCCAGGTAGTTCACGGAGAGCGCGGCGAGGGCGGCGTTGCCCCAGGACTGGTCCTTCTGGGTGGCGGTGTGCGCCGGGTCCATGGTGGCCAGGACCCGCTGGATCAGGTCGAGTTGATGCTGCCGCAGCCCCGGGGCGCTGGCGGCGTACAGGGCTTCGCGCAGGGTGTCGGCGTTGGTGCGGGTGACGTCGAAGGTGTGGGCCGCGCCGCCGAAGGCGTCGACCGCGCGCCGTACGGCGTCGACGGTGGGGGCGTCGGTGGTGTCGATCTCGTCGTGCGAGAAGTCCTGGTAGGCCACCGCGTGCAGATACGTGAACATCTCGTACAGATGGCTGGTGTTCTTGCCGTCGTGGGCGGCGGCCAGGCCGCTGATGCGGTGTGCCACGGCCTGGACGTGGGCGTCGGACATGACGGGGATCAGCCGGGGGTCCCAGGTCCACAGGAGGCTGCGCAGGCAGTCGTCGGCGGTGACGGCCGGGTCGGCGAGGAAGTCCGCGAACTGCTCGGGGCTCAGGCCGGTGATGCCGTCGAGGGTGCAGGGGGCGACCGCGGATCTCCCCCGGTGCGGCGCGGTGGGCGGCTTGGTCTGCGGTCCCGGGATGCCGCCCTTGCCGACGAGGGAGCGGGGCGCCGGCGCGGGCGCGGCGAAGAACTCGGGTGTTCTGGCCAGGCGTTGGACCTGGTCGAAGGGGTTGGCGGAGGCCACCGACGGCCGGGGTGCGGCCGGCTGCGCCTGGTGCGACCGTGCGGGGACGACGGACGGGTGGGGTGCGGCGGCCCGGGCCGGCTGGACGGTGGGCAGGGCGAGGGTCGCCGCGAGGCTCGCGGCCAACAGGAAGCTGCGCGGCAGACGCGAAGGGGGCACCTGAACCTCCGGAAGGGGGTGGGGGGTTGGGTGGAGGTCGAGGCCGTGGCCTTCACTCCACAAGGTGTGACCCATAACATAGTAATGTGAAATTGCACTGACAAGGCTTCAGGAACTTTCTTTCCCGGAGGTGTCCACATGACCTTGGAACACACCCAACTCCACACCGGCAGCCACGACTTGCCGGTTTCGGGCGCCCTCGCCGACTTCATGACCGGCGGATGGGCCACGCCCCCGCCCCCGGACGGCACCCGCGTCCCCGGCTTCGCGCACTTCGCCGGCCGCCGGGCCCGCCTCGCCGCGCGCTTCCCCGGCGAGCGACTGCTCGTGCCCGCCGGGGAGTTGCGGGTCCGCTCCCACGACTGCGACCACCGCTTCCGGCCGCACAGCGCGTACGCCTGGCTGACCGGGCTGACCGGCGAGGACCAGCCGGGCCATGTCCTGGTGCTGGAACCGGACGGCGAGGCGGTGCTCCATCTGCGGCCGCGGCCCCCGCGGGACGCCGGCGGCGCGTTCTACCGGGACCGCAAGTACGGCGAGTTCTGGGTGGGCCGCCGCCCCGATCTGGCCGAGGCCGAACGCCTCACCGGCCTGCGCTGTGCGCATCTGGACGACCTGGCCCGTCACGGCTCCGCCCGGAACGCGGCCCACGACGCCGAACTCGCCACCGTGCTGAGCGAGTTGCGGCTGGAGAAGGACCCCTGGGAGGTGGCGCAGCTACAGCAGGCCGTCGACCACACCGTCACCGGCTTCGAGGACGTCGTACGGTCCCTCCCCGCAGCCCTGCGCCACCCGCGCGGCGAACGCTGGATCGAGGGCGTCTTCCAGCTGCGCGCCCGCGCCGAGGGCAACGGCACCGGCTACGAGACCATCGCGGCCGCCGGCGCCCACGCCTGCGTGCTCCACTGGATCCGCAACGACGGCCCGCTCGACCCGGAGCAGTTGCTGCTGCTCGACGCGGGGGTGGAGACCGACGCGCTGTACACCGCCGATGTCACCCGCACCCTGCCGCTCTCCGGGCGCTTCTCCCCCGTGCAGCGCCGGGTGTACGAGCTGGTGCTCACCGCGCAGGACGCGGGGATCGCCGCCCTCAAGCCGGGCGCCAGCTTCCGCGACTTCCACCGGGCCTGCTCGGGCGTCCTGGCCGAGGGCCTGGCCGAATGGGGGGTGCTGCGCATCCCGGCGGCACAGGCGCTCGCGGCCGACAGCGGCCTGTACCGGCGTTACACCCTGTGCAGTTCCGGCCATATGCTCGGGCTCGATGTCCACGACTGCGGCCGGGCCCGCGCCGAGCAGTATCTCGACGGTGTCCTGACGGAGGGGCAGGTCCTCACGGTCGAACCGGGGCTCTATCTCCAGCCCGACGACGAGACCCTGCCGCGGGAACTGCGCGGCATCGGGGTCCGTATCGAGGACGATCTGGTGATCACGGCGGACGGTGCCCGGCTGATGTCGGGCGCACTGCCGCGCACCGCCGACGGGGTGGAGGAGTGGATGGACGGGCTGCTGACCGGAAGCGTCTGACCCGGGGGCCGCGCCCCGCCCCGGTCAGCCCTGGCGGACGCGCCGCTCGCCCTGAGGGCGCGGCAGCAGCGGTTCCTCGCGTGCCCGTGCCCACAGTGAGCGGACATGGCCGAGGTGGCGGGCCATACAGGCCTCGGCCGCCTCGGCATCGCCGGTCAGCATCACGTCGAGGAGTTCCCCGTGCTCCTCGGCGGAGGGCAGCAGCTGGTCGCGCTCGTCGAGGCGGGTGAGGCCGTAGAGGCGGGAGCGTTTGCGCAGTTCGCCGACCGTCTCGACGAGGCGCTCGTTGCCGCTGAGGCCGAGCAGCGCGAGATGGAAGCGGCGGTCGGCCTCCAGATAGCCGATCAGGTCGTGGGCGCGGGCGGCGGCGACGATCTCCAGGGCGGCCGGGCGGAGGGCTTCGAGCTGGTCCCGGCCGGCGGTGCGGGTGACCTGGCCGATGACCGGGACCTCGATCAGCGCACGGATCTCGGTGTACTGATCGAGGTCGCGCTCGCTCACCTCGGTGATCCGGAAGCCCTTGTTGCGCACCGGTTCGACCAGGCCCTCCCGGGCCAGATCGAGCATCGCCTCACGCACCGGGGTGGCGGAGACCCCGAAGTCCGCGGCGAGGCCCGGGGCCGAGTAGACCGATCCCGGGCGGAGTTCGCCCGCTATCAGGGCCGCACGCAGCTGATGGGCGACCTGATCGCGGAGTCGCTCCTGCGCGGTGATCAGGCTGCGGTGCTTGAGTTCACCCATCGTGGTCCTCCGAGTTGCTGCGGAGTGCCAGCGTACAATGTCACGTTGCGCGAACTGCCTGGTGGCGGCGGCCGGTCCGCCGCCCCGGCCGGGCGGCACTCAGAGCAGGAACCCCGCGGGGAACGGGTCGGACGGATCGAGGAAGTACTGCGCGGTGCCGGTCACCCAGGCCCGTCCGGTGACGGTGGGGACGACGGCCGGCCGCCCGCCGACCGTGGTCCGTGCCACGAGCCGGCCGGTGAACTCCGTCCCGATGAAGGACTCGTTGACGAAGTCCTGGCCCAGGAAGAGGTCCCCGCGGGCATGCAGCTGCGCCATCCGCGCGGAGGTGCCGGTGCCGCAGGGTGAGCGGTCGAACCAGCCGGGATGGATGGCCATCGCGTGCCGGGAGCGGGTGGCGCTGGATCCCGGTGCGGCGAAGTAGACGTGCTTGAGGCCGCCGATCCGCTCGTCCTCGGGATGGACCGGCCGGTCGGTGGTGTTCACGGCGTCCATGAGGGCGAGTCCGGCGGCCAGGATGTCGTTCTTGCGGTCCCGGTCGAAGGGCAGCCCGACGCTGTCCAGCGGCAGGATGGCGTAGAAGTTGCCGCCGTAGGCGAGGTCATAGCTGAGCGTGCCGTAGCCGGGGACGGTGACCTTGCGGTCGAGTCCGGCGCAGAACGCGGGCACGTTGGTGAGGGTGACGGCCGTCGCCGCCCCGTCCGTGACCTGTACCTCGGCGGTGACGAGTCCGGCCGGGGTGTCGAGGCGCACCGTGGTCACCGGCTCGCACACCTCCACCATGCCGGTCTCGACGAGGACGGTGGCCACCCCGATCGTGCCGTGTCCGCACATCGGCAGATAGCCGGACACCTCGATGAACAGCACACCCCAGTCGGCGTCGGGACGGGCCGGCGGCTGGAGTATCGCCCCGCTCATGGCGGCATGGCCGCGCGGCTCGTACATCAGCAGCGTCCGGATGTCGTCGCGGTGTTCGGCCAGGTGCAGCCGGCGCTCGGCCATGGTGGCGCCGGGGAGGGTGCCGACGCCACCGGTGATGACGCGGGTGGGCATGCCCTCGGTGTGGGAGTCGACGGCGTGGAAGACATGGCGGGTGCGCATGGGGGGTCCTCTCAGTGGTGGCCGTCGGCGAGGAGCTTCTCGGTGGCGGCGCGCAGCTGGGCCGACTGCCCGGCGGGCAGCGGGAAGCGGGGCGGGCGGGTCGGTCCGCCGCGGTGTCCGGCGAGGTCCATCGAGAGCTTGATCGCCTGCACGAATTCGGGCTTGGAGTCCCAGCGCAGCAGCGGGTGCAGGGCGCGGTAGAGCGGCAGCGCGGTGTCGAGGTCCTGGGCGACGGCGGCCCGGTAGAGGGCGCCGCAGGCCTCCGGCAGCGCGTTGGGATAGCCCGCGACCCAGCCGACGGCGCCGGCGAGGGCCAGTTCGAGCAGGACGTCGTCGGCCCCGATCAACAGGTCGAGTTCCGGGGCGACTTCGGCGATCTCGTACGCCCTGCGCACATCTCCGCTGAATTCCTTGACGGCGACGATGCTGCCGTCGGCGTGCAGCTCGGCGAGGAGGCGCGGGGTGAGGTCGACCTTGGTGTCGAAGGGGTTGTTGTAGGCGACGACGGGCAGACCGACCGCGGCCACCTCGGCGAAGTGGGCGCGGACCGCTGCCGCATCGGCACGGTAGGCGTTGGGCGGCAGCAGCAGGACGGAGCCGGCGCCCGCCTCGGCGGCCTGCTCGGCCCAGCGGCACGCGGCGGCACTGTCGTACGCGGAGACGCCCGGCATCACCCGCTCGCCCGCACCGCCGGCGGCCGCAACGGCGGTCCGCACGACACGGGCGCGCTCGTCGTCGGTCAGCGTCTGGTACTCGCCGAGGGAGCCGTTGGGGACGACGCCGTCACAGCCGGCCGCGAGCAGCCGGGCGACCTGGGCGGCGTAGGCGTCGTGGTCGACGGAGAGCTCGTCACGGGAGAGGCGGGAGGGGCGAGGGGAGTGGGAGGGGCGGAAGGGGAGGGTGGTGGCGACCATGATGCCGTGCCAGGGACGGGTACGGAGGACCATGTGCTGTCTCCTTCTATGAGGTGTGACATTTTACTGAGCTGTAGCGGATTGCCAAGGCCGTCGGCACGAACTACCGGTCTTCGCGGGCGAGTTCCCCCAGCGTGACAGGACAGGCGAGCAGCCGGCGGCCGGCCGCGGGCTCGCTCTCCCCCGCGAGGTGCGCCACGGCGGGACCGCACACCCGGCTCTGGCACCAGCCCATTCCGGCGCGGGTGAGCAGTTTGACGGTACGGGTGTCGCGGGCCCCGAGTCCGCCGACGGCCTCCCGGATTTGTCCGGCCGTGACCTCCTCGCAGCGGCAGACCTCGGTGTCCGCGCCCAGCCAGTCGGACCAGCCGGCCCGCGGCGCATGGGCGGCGGCCATGACCCCGGCGAACCGCCGCAAACGGTCCCGGCGCCGCCGCAGCACCCCGCCGACGGCCCGCCGCGCGATGTCGTACGCCGCCACCTCGCCCTCGGTCAGCGCGAGTTCGACACCTCCCACGCCCCCGGTCTCGCCGGCGGCCCAGACTCCGTCGACCGAGGTCCGCTGCCGGCCGTCGAGCACCAGCGCGGCGGTGCCGTCGGGAGTGCGGCGGGTCGCACAGCCCAGCGCGGTCGCCAGGTCCAGCTGCGGTACGAGTCCGTGCCCGACGGCGAGCGCGTCGCACGGGATGCGCAGCCCGGTCCCGGCGACCGGCCGCCAGTCCCGGTCGAGCCGGGTCAGCGTGACGGCCTCGACCCGGTCGGTGCCGTGCACGGCGGTGATCGCACTGTGGGTGCGCAGGCGGACGCCGTACCGGCGCAGGGTGACGGCGTGGCCGGCCCCTTCCGCGAGCTTGCGCGGGTTGGCGGCGAGCGTGCGCGGCACCCGGGCGTATCCGGCGTAGCCACCCGCCTCGACGACCACCGGCACCCTGGCCCCGGCAGCGGCCAGCGACCCGGCGACGGCGAGCAGCAGCGGCCCGCTGCCCGCGACCACGATCCGCCGCCCCGGCACCACCAGCCCCGCCTTCAGCATGGCCTGCGCACCGCCTGCGCCCACGACGCCGGGCACGGTCCAGCCGGGGAAGGGCAGTTGGCGCTCGTAGGCGCCGGTGGCGAGGAGCACTTTGTGCGCGGCCACCTCGGCCCGCGCCCCGGCCCCGTCGGGCCCGGTCGCCGCGTGCACGGCCCAGTGCGCCGCCTCCCGGGTGACGGCCCAGACGTGGTGCTCGGTGTAGTGGTGGATCCGGCCGGCCGCCCGGTGCGCGTCCAGCCGTCCGGCGCGCCGGGCGAACGCGCCCCAGGAGTGGTGCAGGGCCTGCGGGCGGGCCGCGCCCAGCCCGGCGGCCGGCTGCCGGTAGAACTGTCCGCCCGGCCGGGCGGCGGCATCGACCAGCGCGACGGTCAGCCCGAGGTCGGCGGCGGTGACGGCAGCGGCGAGCCCGGCCGGCCCCGCGCCGATGACGGCGAGATCATGGGTGTCAGACGGTGAGATCGGCACGCCCGTGTCCCTCCTGGGTGGTGATCGCGTCCCCCGGCCGGGCCGGCACCAGACAAGCCCGTTGATTGGGGGTGCCGTTGACGGTCGCCAGGCAGTCGAAACAGGAGCCGATCCCGCAGAACGCACCCCGCGCCCGGCCGCCCCGGCGCGTGGTCCGCCAGGAGAGCACCCCCGCGGCCCAGAGCGCGGCCGCGATGCTCTGCCCGGGCAGCGCCGACAGCGCCCGCCCGTCGAGCGTGATCTCGAAGGCCGGCCCTGGCGCGGCCCGTACGAGAGCGGCGGGGGTGGGGCGGGGGCGTCGGGGCTGGGGCCGGGGTCGAGGTCGGGGTCGGTTCATGCCGGGCTCCGGTGGGCGGGGTGACGGCGGCGGGGTGGGGATGCGGCGGGGCAGCGTATGGCGCGGCTCGGTTCATGCCGACTCATACCGACTCCGTCCCTTCGGTGAAGCGGTCCGGGCGGAACGGCCGGGCGTCCAGCGGGCCGGCGGTGTCCGTCAGCGCGGCGGCGATCAGCAGGCCCGTGGCCGGGGCGAGGCCGATGCCCGCGCCCTCGTGGCCGCAGGCGTGCAGCAGGCCCGGGGCGCGCGGGTCGGGGCCGATCGCCGGGAGGTGGTCCGGAAGGTAGGGACGGAAGCCCTGGTACGTACGGATCACCCGGACCTCCGCCAGGACGGGGAACAGGGCCGCCGCCTGGGCGGCGAGCCGGCGCAGTACGCCGGCCGAGAGCGTGCGGGCGAAGCCGACGCGTTCGCGGCTGGCGCCGATGAGCACCGGGCCTGCCGGGGTGCCCTCGACGACGGCGGAGGTCTGGAGCGCGGCCGAGCCGCTGGCCACGTCGGCGACATAGTCCGCGGCATACACCTTGCGGCGCACGACACGCGGCAACGCCTCGGTGACCAGCACATATCCGCGGCGCGGCAGGACAGGGACGGTCACCCCCGCGAGCGAGGCCAGCCGGCCGGCCCAGGTGCCGGTGGCATTCACGACGGCGGGGGCGAGGAGGTCGCCGCGCGGCGTACGGACGCCGCGGACCGCTCCGCCGGGCCCGCGCAGCACGGCCGTGACCTCGGCCCCCAGATGCAGTCGGGCGCCGGAGGCACGCAGCAGGTGGGCGGCGGCCAGCGCGGGCTGGACCTGCGCGTCCTGCGGATAGAGCACGCCGCCGGCGAGGCCGGGGGCCAGGTGGGGTTCGAGGTCCCGCAGCCGGTCGCCCGGGACGTCCGTGCTCTCCACCCCCTCTGCGCTCTGCGCCGCGCGGAAGGCACGCAGGGACGTCAGACCGGGCTCGTCGGCGGCGACGACCAGTCCGCCCTTCGTCTCGTACTCGATCTCCGGCGGGAGTTCGGCGGCCAGATCGCGCCACAGACCGGTGGAGAGCAGCGCGAGGGCGAGTTCCGGGCCCGGCTCCTTGTCGGAGACCAGCAGGTTCCCCTCGCCGGCGCCGGTGGTGCCGCCCGCGACGGGTCCGCGGTCGACCACGGCGACGGAGAGACCGGCACGGCCGGCGTAGAAGGCGCAGGCGGCGCCGACCACACCGGCCCCGACGATCACCACGTCCGGAGCGTCCAGAAGGCGTCTGTGTCTCGTGGGCACGTCAGTAATATGTCACACAACACACGCTGCGAAAAGGGTACTTCGTACACCTCCGCCGCGGACGGCCCGAGCCTGCCCCGCCGAACAAGATCTTGCCGTGGCCTCCCGCACGCGGATGCCTGCTCCACACTCCCCCACATCGCTGCGATTTGCCGGCTCTTGAGGTCGATTGGGCCGCTTGCCCCACCACTTGAGCAACCTTGGTGAGGACACTGTGACGATGAGCGCGCTGAACCACCGTCAGAGATATGACTAAACTTTGTTGAATCAGATCCCACCCTTGACGAACTTTCAGCAGCGGAGGACCACTGACGGTCAGGGAGAGGCACCCCGTGAACGCCCCATCCGAGTCGGACGTTCACCCCCGGCCATAAGACCCGTCACCACCAACTCCGTTCCGCCCCACGCCGTTTGTCCGTCGCCGCTCGATCAACCGCCGCTCGATCAACCGCTGCTCGATCAACCGCTGCTCGATCAACCGCCGCTCCGTCCACCACTCCGTCCACCGCCACTTCGTCCACCGGTCGCGACTCCGGTCACCGCCCTTCTGTTCCTCCTTCTCCACACCATCGCTGCACTGTTTTACGGGGGATTGCCGCCATGTCGCTCATGCTGCCGGACTGGCTCGAGTGGGTCCTTGAAATGCTCGGCTACGACTGGCCAACCGGCGACGAGGACAAGATGAGCGAATCCGCCGACACCTGGCGGGAGTTCGCGCACGCCGTGGAGCAGCTGCAGTCCGAGGGCGTCACCGCCGCCGGCAATGTGCTGTCCGCCAACTCCGGCGACAGCATCGACGGCTTCAACGCGACCTGGGGAAAGTTCTCCGGCAACGGTTCCGGCTACCTCGACGACGCCCGTTCCGCCGCGGAGGTCATCGCGTTAGCTCTGGACGCCGGTTCCGGAGTCATCGTCGGGATGAAGGTCGCGGTGATCGCCCAACTCGCGATCCTCGCCGCGGAGATCATCGCCGCCCAGGCCGCGGCCCCCTTCACCTTCGGCCTGTCCGAGGTCGCCGCGGCGGGCGCCACCCAGGCCACCCGGCTGATCGTGCGCCGCATCCTGAAGGAAGCCCGCGAGGCCCTGGTCGAGGCCATCGTCGAGACGGTCAAGGAGCCCGCCGTGTCCGCGCTGGAGGCCATGGCCTCCGACGCCATCGCGCAGGGCGTGAACATGAACTTCGGGGCGCAGAACGGCTTCGACGTCGGGCGCAGCGCGCATGCCGGTGCCGAAGCCGGTGCGGACGCGCTGAAGAACTCCGGCCAGACCTTCGCCGAGTCCCTGCGTGACGGCGCGGGGGCCCGGGCGGGCCACCACGTCAACAACGGTCTCGATCACGCTGCCGGACGCGGCGGGAGTGACCACGGCGGCGAGGACAGCGGGGGAAGCGGCGGGAGCTCCAGCGAGTCGAGTGAATCAAGTGAGTCAAGCAGCTCTGGTGAGTCAAGTGGCTCCGGTGACTCCGGTAACTCTGGCGGCGAGGGCAGCTCCGGGAACGGCGGCAGCTCCGGGAGCGAGGGCAACTCCGGGGGCGGTGACCGTTCCGGGAGTGGGTCCAGCGGTGGCGGGTCCAGCACCGACAGCGGGTCCGGGTCCGGGTCCGGGTCCGGGTCCGGAGACTCCAGCGGCGGTGGACACGGCTCGGGGGACGGCAGCGGTAGCGGCGGAAGCAGCGGCTCCGGCAGCTCGTCGCACGTGCCCCGCCCCCTGAGCGACTCCGGCGCGAACACCGGCTCCGGAAACGACACCTCCACCACACCCGACGGCTCCACCGCGGGTACGGACGGCAGCCACAGCTCTCCCTCCGCGCATCCGCTGCCGCCCCCGGACCAGCGTTCGCCTTTCGACGCCGGCTACCAGGGCGGCCATGACAGCCCGTACGGGTCGGCCACGGACTCCGGCACCAGCCTCGACACCGGCACCACACATGACCCGGGGGCCGCCTCCCACTCGGGGCCCGCTCCCGACTCGGGGACCACGCCCGACTCGGGTGGCACCGGCCCGGACCATCCCCGCCCGGACACGGACTCAGCGGGCACCCAGCCCACCCCTGACAACACCCCGGACTCCGCTCGACCTGACTCGGCACATCCGGACTCCACACGTCCGGACACCGACCCGGTCGGCACCCACCCCACGCCGGACCACACACCCGACTCCGCACGCCCCGACCCGGTGAGCACCCAGCCGACGGCCGACGGCGCCCCGGACCACGCCCGCCCCGACACGGAGCCCTTCAGCACGCACCCCACCCCGGCCGCGCCGACCCCCGACGCCGCATCGGCTCCCGACCCGGCCCCCGCTCACGACTCGTCACCGGCTCATGACTCCGGTCCGGCTCACGACTCCGGCCTGGCTCACGACCCCGGTCCGGCCGCCGACCATTCATTCGGCGACCAGTCCAACTCCGGCAAACCCGAGGGCACTTCACACCAGGAAACGGGTCAGTCGTCGCAGCCGTCGCAGCCGTCGCCCTCCCCCGACCCCGTTGCCGGTAACCCGCCCACCAACACCGACACCTCCCCCTACGGCGACAGCGCGCACAGCGGCTCCCAGGGCGGAGACGGCTCCGGCTCCGACTCCGGCTCCCACAACGGGGACAACTCCGGTGCCGGCACCGGCGGGCGTTCCGCAACGCCGCACGTGAGCGTGCCCTCCCAGGGCGCCCCGGTGCAGCACTCACCCTCCTCCGGTCCGTCCGTCCAGCACCGCGATCCCTCCCCCGGCGACCCCACGCCGCACGCCGGCGACGACGACACCACCGTCACCACCCAGTCCGCCGACACCATGACCGCGCCCCCGCCCACCCAGCACCCGGCGGACCCCGGTAACACTCATCAGCCCGCTGCCACCCCCGGCTCCTCGCAGTCGCCGCAGCACACCCCGCCAGGCACCGCCCCGGTCATGGGAGCTCCCACCGTGCCCACCCAGGGCGGTGGCCACACCCCCACCGGCGCCCCGCCCCGTGGCGGAACACCCCAGAGCCCCGGCTCGGGCTCCGGCTCCTCCCACCAGCGCCCGGACGGCTCCCGGCCCGGCCGGCACATCCCGCCGCAGCGCACCCAGGACCGCCCCGCCTACACCCCACGTCCCGACACCCAGCACGGGCGCCCGGATCCGCGTCTGCCACGCCCCGACGCCAACCGTCCGGGCACCAACCAGCCGCCCAACGACCGCCCGCACAACGGCACTCCGGCCCACGACGGTCCTGACAGCGACCGCTCTGACAACGGTCGTCCGGACAGCAACCCTCCGGGCAACACCCCTCCGGGCAACAGCCGTCCGGGCAACGACCACCCGGGCAACGAGGGCGCCGGCAACGATCACCCCAAGGAATCCAACGGCCCGACGGACCAGCATTCCGACGGGACGTCCGACCCCACTCCCGCCTCCGAAACCCGCAACCGCGAGCACCCGGGCGGTCTCGAAGGTCCCACCGACGAGCATCAGCAGCGGGTCGAGGACTCGATCCCCCGGGACGAGAACGGCGAGCCGCAGCGCCACCCCGACCCGGACGACGGCAACTGGCTCGACTCCATCAACCACCCCGGCCCCGACGCGCCGGGCCGCAACAACAACTGCGTCGACTCCGCGCTGGCCGCCGCCGACACCTACTCCGGCAACCCCACCGCCGCCGCCCACCGCACCCCCGACCTCAACCCCGACGGCACCCCCTCCGACCGCGGCGAGACCAACGGCCGCGACCGCATCGAGAACACCCTCGGCAGCCGCTTCCACGACTACGGCAACGGCCGCGACGCCTTCCACCGCCTGGAAAACGACCTCCACAACTCCGGCCACGGCTCCCAGGCCGTCATCATCACCCAGGACCGCAACGGCCGCGCCCACGCCTGGAACGTCGTCAACCACCACGGCACCCTCACCTACGTCGACGCCCAAACCGGACAGCGCAGCAACACACCCCTCCACGACGGCGACAACGGCGTCCACGCCATCCCGCTCGATCCCCACCGCCGCCCCGTCCAGGACGGTGCACGCCACGACGACTCCCGCCACGACAACGGCTCCGGTCCCGACCGGGACGGCCACGGCGAGCGCCGGCCGGCCGCGGAACCCGCCGGATCGGACGGGAAGAAGCGCGCGCGTTCTCCCGAGGACATGGAGATCGACGACGGGGACCCCACCAAGCGGCCGAGGCGGGACGAGGCGGATGCGTCCGAGGAGTCGTCCGATGTCGACATGCCCGATGCCGACCGCGACGATCACGACCCGGACGGCGAACGCCAACCGCCCTCCGACCCCGACAACGACCACGACAGCCACGACAGCGACAGCGACAGCGACGAATATGACGGCCGGCTTCGTGACGAGCCGGACACCACCCCGTTCACCGCGGCCCGAGGCCAGGAACTGGTCGACTCCCAGCCGCAGGACTGGGACGACAGCGATCTGGGACGCATGGTCGAGCGCGCGCGGCTGGACCACGACTACTTCCATCAGTACGCGGTGCCCGGCTCCGCCGCCGACCAGCACTCGGGACAGAACAACTTCGGCCTCGCGCCGTCCGCCAACTACGCGGCATTCCGCTATGTCATAGAGCCGGGCTCCACCGAATATGTGATGCTGGCGCGCAGCTTCGGGACCAGCGGAAATGTCACCAAGGTCGACGACCAGCCCTGGACGGGAAAGTCGAAGCACTCCGAACGTGCCGCGGTCGAATACATGCAGCACATGCAGTCCACACTCCCCGACGGTCAGCGCATCCGGGTCACCGAGGTCTACACGGAACGCGCCCCCTGTGCGCAGAAGGGCTGCGCCTCCCTGATGTACCGCGTCTTCGGCAAGGTGCCGACGACGCACACCCTGCCGCACCCCGACGACGGCACGGGTTCGCGGGAAATGCGGAACCACCTCAACGACCTCAAGCGGCGGCGTGGCGAGATCCTGGGGGACGACACCCGCCACCACGCCGCGGGCCGGGCTCCGGCGGACGCCCCTGACAGCCCCGCGCCGTCGGATGACGAGTAAGGTTGCGCACCATGGAATTTCGCCTGGTAGGCCGCTCAAGCGCCGCACATTCGCTGGTCTCGTGGCTCTCCTCGGAGGCACCTGACGACCATGTGCGCATCGTCACGGGCGATGCCGGCTGCGGTAAGAGCTGGCTGATGGCCTGGCTGGCCATGGCGGCCGACGCGGACGCCCGGGCGTTCGTCGATCCGTCCGTCGCGCCGCCCGTGCCGCCCAACGCCTTCGACCTCGTACTGGAGACACGGGGCCGCACGCAGCGCGAGATCCAGGCGGAGATCGAGCAGGCGCTGCTGCCGGGCAGTGCGCCCGACGGCCCTTTCCCGGCCGGGATGTGGCTCCCCACGCCCTCGTTGTACCGGGCGGCCAAGCGCCGTGGCACCCCGTTCACGGTGGCGCTGCTGGACACCGCGCTGGCCGGCCGTACGTCGCTGAGCCGGGTGCCCGACCAGCTGACCGAGGACGTGCTGCTGCCGCTGGTGCAGCCGGGCGGTGTGACCCGCAAGCGGCTGGACAACGGCGCCGAACCGGTCCGGATCCTGCTCGACCTGCCGAGGGCACAGGCCGAACGCCTGGTGCGGCGGGCCAAGTTGCCCGCGCACGCCCTGATCGATCTGGACAGTGCCGCCTTCGCGCCGGACCGCACCGCGTTCCGCGCGTGGGTCCGTGATCTGGTGTCCGTGGCGGGCTCCGCCTACGAGGGGGAGGACGCCGCGGCCGACGCCGCCGCCGACGCCGTCACCGCCAGTGCCTGGCCCAACTTCCTGCTCGCGGAAACGCTGTCCATGGACCTGCGGGCGCGGGAAGAGCCCTGGGTCCCGGACGCGTCGGCGCCGCTGCCGACGTCGCTGGAGGACGCCTGGCGCTTTTACCTGTCCTCCTTCGGGGAGGCCGCCGACGAGGTGGGGCTGGCGCTCACCCCGGTGGTGCTGGCCGAGGGCGACGCGGGGATGCCCGTCTCGCTCGCCGCGCGTGCGGTCTCGGCGCTCAGCGGCCGGCCGACGTCCGAAGAAGCGCTCACCCGGGTCGTGGCCGCGACGACCGCCTACATCGCGGAGGAGTTCGTCACGACGGGCCCAGAGGAGTTCGTCACGACCGGCCCCGACAACGCACCTGCCGCCCGGCCCGGCACGGAATCCCCGGAGCCCCGCACGGAATCCCCCTCGGGCCCCGGCCGGGTGCGCCATCTGCGGCTGCGTGACACCGCTCTGGCCGCCGCGGCCCGCAGGTCCTACGGGGCCGCGCTCCCCGAGCTGCAACGGAAGGTCGCCACGGCGCTCGCCCCCCGTGCGGTGCTCACGGAGGCGGAACGCGCTGCTGCCGGAGCGGAACCGCTCTCGCCGGAGGCCCGCTATGTGCTGGGGCCCGGTCTGGCTCATGCGGCCGCGGGGGGCGTGCTCGACGACGTCCTCGCCGATCCCGCCCTGGCGTTCCTCGTGGATCTGCCGTCCTTCGACGATGCGGACGGCCACGCCGGCCGGTCGCCGCGGCCGGACCTGCGGGCCCGTCGGCGCGCCCTCGGGCAGGCCTCGCGGCTCTACGTGGGGCCGCGCACCGGTCATGTGTCGGAGCACGCCTCGCGTCTGGGGCTCACCGCGTCGGTCTGTGGCGACCACGAGTTGGCGGACTGGCTGCTGCGGGCCGGAGTCCCCCGGATCTGGCGCACCCTCTGGTCGCACTGGCGGCCGCTGGGTGCTTTCGAGCCCGCGGAGTTCGACGGCGCATGGCCCGGCCCGGTCGGGCTGCACGGCTGGCGCAGCGTCGAGGGCGGGCAGCAGTTCTGTACCCGCAGTGAGCTGAGCGGGCGCTACCAGTGGTGGACGCTCGCGGACGGGACGCCCGTGGGGGAATCGTCCACGGAGCCGCCGGACGTGTCCGAGGAACCGTCCAAGAGCGGTGGTGCGGCTGCCGGGCCGATGGAAGTCGTGCTGGACGAACTCGACGCATGGGTCGGGGTGCGGCCGGCCGGCGAGGAGTCCCCCGACGCCACGGCGCTGGTGTGCCCCGAAGGGCACGTGGGCGAGGTCCATCCGCTGCCCTCGGAGCGTGCGTTGCTGCTCGGACGCAGCGGGATGATGCTCATCGAGGTCGCGCAGGGCCGGCCGGGAGAGCGGGCGCTGCCGCCGCGTCCGCGCGCGCTCTCGTCGTGGTGGAGCGTGGACGACGCGCTCTACGGGGGCGGCGAGCTGACCCCTGAGCTGCTGGCACCGCTGTTCTCCGTGGTCGGCCGGCCGGTCCGGGCCGATCCGGAACGACTCGGTCCGCTGGCCTCGCTCCCGGACACCGCGCGGCTGCTCACCGAGGTCGGCCTGCCGGCCGCCGAGTTCTGGTTCGAGGGTCTGGACCGGTTCGTGCCCACGCTGCCGCGCACCGGCGGCGGGGACGGCGACGCCGACGGGCACGCCGCGAGTGACCGTGTGGCGGCCTCCGTCCTCGGCTACGTGGGCGACGACAGCACCCAACTCTGCGTCGAGCACGGCACCGGGCGCGTCATGCTCGCCAACGGCGGGGCGTTCGTCTGCCTGGTGAACAGCTCGCTGGATGCGTTTCTGCGCTGCTGGACGGTCGCGCTGAAGGCCGTCGTCGCCTCGAACGGCCGGGACGAGAAGGAGGAGCGGGAGTTCCGGGACCACGTGCTGCGCCGGCTCGGCCGTATCGATCCCGCGTGTACACGCCGGCCGGTGAAGGGCTCGCTGACCACGATGTGGCCGCAGCTCGTCAGTGACAGCACGTACCTTCTCGAATAGCGCGCACGGGCGGTCGCCGGCCGGCGAGGGCTGCACGACCACGGGTAAAAGGGACTCTTGCAGATGAGCAGCAATCACACGAACGCCGGCGGGGCCCCGCTGGGCACCGGCCTCGGGTACACCGCGGTGTGCCGGTACCGCGACGGCGAGGGCGCGGAGCACACGCAACTGGCCCGCAGCGGTCCGGGACGCCCGCACCCCGAATGGCAGTTGGCCGACCACCTCGCGCAGTCGGGCATCCGTCCCGAGGACGTGCTGGAGCTCTACACCGAATTGCAGGCGTGCGCGCTGCCCGGCGGAAATTGTGCCGCGCTGATCTCCCGCTCCTGGCCACGGGTGCAGGTCAGCCACACCGTGGATTACGGCACGGACGCCCGGTCCCGGGCCAAGGGCCAGGAGAAGCTGTATGAGCACGCCGCCGGCCTGGCCCGGCGTGAGGGGAAGCCGCTCGCCGCCCGGCCCGGCCGGCTGCCTCTGCCGCCCCGGCCGGAGGGTGCGGCGGCCGCGGTGTCCGCCGATCCCGCCGCGGCCCGCGGCGAGGTGCTCGACGCGTTCGGCGCGCAGGCCGTCCTGCGGCGCGGCGCGGAGGAGCTCGCGGACACCGCGCTGCCCGCGTCCGCGGTCGATGCCCTCACCCGGACCGGGCTGCCGTCCGAGTTCGCGCCCTTCTTCCGGATGGCGCCCACGTCTCCGGCCGCGGTGGATCTGCCGGCCTGGGCCGAGCAGAGTGGCGACCCCCTCAAGCCGCACCTCAAGGAGTTCTACGACTCCTACGACTACCTCCGGATCGGCGAGGACTTCGGGCGGGAAATCTGCGTCGAGCCGGAGACGGGCAAGGTGTGGGCCGTCGAACTCCGTTCGGGCTGGGCGTCGTTCGTCAATTCCGACCTGCAGTCCTTCGCCCGCTGTCTCGCCCTGTTGAAGCAGCGCTGGGCACCGCGGCGCGGGCTGAGCCCGGCCGCCGCCGCCCAGGACACCGCACGCTTCCAGCAGGATCTGGCCGTGCTCGACCCCCAGAGCCTGTCCGGGCCCGCCCGCTGGTGGGCCATGATCGTGGAACAGATGTGGGACGGGTTGCTCTGACCGAGGGCGGACGGGGTCCCGGCCCCACGCCCCCCAAGGTGCGGAATTCGTTGATTCGCGAGATCGCGACAACGGATTCCCGCGTGATCTGGCACAGGCGAGCATGGGATCAGTAGAATCCGGAGCCAGGGCTGGGTGCCCCGGTAGTCGGCGGGTCCCTGGGGGGCCGCGCCGCCGTGGTGGTGCCCCAGCCCGTCACCCGCACCCCTCGGAAGGGCCGTGATGACCTCCCCCTCGCCCGGCCGGACGCTGCCGGAGACCGCGCGCACCCGTCACCGCCGGCTGCGTGAGCAGGGCAGCCTCGACCGTGCCGCACTCGATGACGTACTGGCCGCCGGCTTTCTGTGCCACCTCGGTGTGCTCGTGGACGGCACGCCGATGGTGGTACCCACGGTCTACGGCGCGGACGGCGACACGCTGTACTTCCACGGGTCGGTCGCCAGTCGCAGCCTGACCGCCTCGCCCGGCGCGGGCGTGTGTGTCACGGTGACGCATGTCGACGGGCTGGTGCTGGCCCGCTCCGTGTTCGAGCACGGGGTCAACTACCGCAGCGCGATGGTGTTCGGCACGCCCCGCCCGGTCACCGACCCGGAGGAGAAGCTCGCCGGTCTGCGCTGTCTGACCGAACAGGCGGCGCCGGGCCAGTGGGACTACGCCCGGCGCCCGAGCCGCAAGGAGCTCGCCGCCACGGCGCTGCTCGCCCTCTCCCTCGACGAGGCGTCCGTGAAGATCCGGACGGGACCGCCGGACGACGGCGACGGCGCGGACGCCGAACTCGGCCTGTGGGCCGGTGTACTGCCCCTGCACACCGCCTGGGGTCCACTCGAACCGGACCCCGCACTCCCCGCGGACCTCGCGCCTCCGGCGCATCTCGCCGGCCGCGCCGCGTCCCCGGCCGGCCGCCCCGGACCGGGCGCCCCCGTCTGACCCGCCCGGCCGTGTCTCCCGGCGGCAGCACCGGACATGACACGGCCGCGGTCCTCTAGCGTGGAGGAATGGACGAGACCGGAGCGTCGCAGACACCGCCGGGCGACGACGAGGCCGCCTTTCCGGCCTACCACGCGGGGCGGTGCGGCGGGCTCGCGGAGCTCGACGCGCAGCTGATCCGGTGCCGGGCCTGCCCCCGGCTGGTGGCCTGGCGCGAGCAGACCGGCGCACAGCCACGTGCGGCCTTCCGGGACTGGGAGTACTGGGCGCGCCCCGTCCCGGGGTTCGGGCCGCCGGACGCGGCACTGGCCGTCGTCGGGCTGGCGCCGGCCGCGCACGGCGGCAACCGCACCGGCCGGATGTTCACCGGGGACGCCTCCGGCGACTTCCTGTTCGCGGCGCTGCATGCCGTCGGCCTCGCCTCCCGGCCCACCGCGACGCACCGCGGCGATGGCCTGGAGCTGTACGGGGTACGGGTCACCTCGCCGGTCCACTGCGCTCCGCCGGAGAACAAGCCGACGCCCGACGAGCGCCGCACCTGCCGGCCATGGCTGGCGGCGGAGCTGGAACTCCTCAGCCCCCACCTGCGTGCGGTCCTGGTGCTGGGCGCCTTCGGCTGGCAGGCGCTGCTGCCCGTACTCGGCGAGGCGGGGTGGCCGCTGCCGCGTCCCCGGCCCGCGTTCGGCCACGGCGTGCGGCTGCCCCTGCCGGCGACGCGGAGCCGGCGGGAACTGCAGGTGCTGGGGAGCTACCACCCCAGCCAGCGCAATACGTTCACCGGCCGGCTCACCTTCGACATGCTCGTCGAACTGCTCGCGCGGGCCGCCGGACTCGCGGGGCTGGAGCATCGGGGCGGCTGAGGGCCCACCGGGTCCGGGCGCCGTGGGACCGCCGGGCGGTGGCCGCCGGACGCCGGCGGCGGGAAGCGCCCGGCCGGGCTTCCGGCCCGCCCCGTCACCGCGCGCCGTAGACCGGTCCGGGCTCCTCGGCGGCGGCCAGCAGCCGGCGGGCGGCCTCGCCCGCCCCGGCCGGCGTCCAGCGGCTCCCCCGGTCCTCGGTGGGACCGGGGCGCCAGCCCTCCATCACCGTGATCCGGCCCCCCTCGGCCTCGAAGACCCGGCCGGTGACGCCGGCGCAGTCGGCGGAGGACAGCCAGACCACCAGCGGGGAGACGTTCTCCGGGGCCATCGCGTCGAACTCCCCGTCGGCCGGGGCCGCCATCGTCGCGGCGAAGGTCCTCTCGGTCATCCGGGTGCGGGCGGCCGGCGCGAGGGCGTTGATCTGGACGCCGTAGCGGGCCATTTCGGCGGCGGCGACGAGGGTGAGGCCGATGATGCCGGCCTTGGCGGCGGAGTAGTTGCCCTGCCCGACGCTGCCGAGCAGCCCGGCGCCCGACGCGGTGTTGATGACGCGGGCGGCGGGAGTGCGGCCGGACTTGGCCTCGGCCCGCCAGTGCGCCGCGGCGTGCCGCAGCGGGAGGAAGTGGCCCTTGAGGTGGACGCGGATGACGGCGTCCCAGTCGTCCTCGTCGAGGTTGACGAGCATCCGGTCGCGCAGGAACCCGGCGTTGTTCACGAGGGTGTCGAGCCGGCCGAAGGTGTCGAGGGCGGTGGCGACCAGGGAGGCGGCGCCGTCGGTGGTGGTGATGTCGCCGCTGTGGGCGACGGCCCGGCCGCCGTGCGCGTGGATCTCGTCGGCGACCCGCTGGGCCGGGCCGGCCGAGGCGCCGGCGCCGTCGGCGGCCACCCCGAGGTCGTTCACCACGACCTGGGCGCCCTCCGCGGCGAGGGCCAGCGCATGGGCCCGGCCCAGGCCGCGGCCGGCTCCGGTGACGACGGCGACCCGTCCGGCGCAGATTCCGGTCATCTCAGTTCTCCTTGGCGGCTTCGGTACCGGTGAGGGGGCTCGTCGTCGGGGGGCCGGTCGGCTGCCGGGGCGGGCCGGCTCCCGTGGTGGTGGGGTGGTTGACGGTGGCCGCGTCGAGGAAGGCGGGGCGCTCTCCGCCGCCGTGGACGAGCAGGCTGGCGCCGGTCAGATAGGCGGCGCGGTCGGAGGCGAGAAAGACGCAAGCGTCGCCGATCTCGGCGGGTTCGGCGAGCCGGCCGGCCGGGACGGTGGCGCCGACCGCGGCGATGCCCGCCTCGTCCCCGTAGTGCAGGGCGGCCAGTTCGGTGCGCACCATGCCGAGGACGAGGGTGTTGACGCGGATCCGGGGGGCCCATTCGACGGCCATGGAGCGGGCGAGGTTCTCCAGCCCCGCCTTGGCCGCGCCGTAGGCGGCGGTGCCGGGCGACGGGCGGGTGCCGCTGACGCTGCCGATCATGATGACCGCACCCCCGGCCGGCTGCTGCCGCATCACCTCGTACGCGGCGAGCGAGGCGGTCAGCGGCGCGAGGAGGTTGAGGGCGACGACCCGGGCGTGCCGGGCGGCGTCCGTCTGGCCGAGCAGCCCGTAGGGCGTGCCGCCGGCATTGTTCACCAGGCAGTCCAGCCGGCCGTGCGCCGCCGCGACGCGGGTGAAGAACTCCTGGACGGCGTCGGGTTCGCGCAGGTCGAGGGGGTGGAAACGGGCGCTGCGGCCGGCCGCCGTGACGGGGCTGTCCGGTGGCCGGCGGGCGCAGATCACGACGTCGGAGCCGGCCCGCAGGAAGGCGCGGGCGATGCCGGCGCCGACGCCCCGGGTGCCGCCGGTGACCACGGCGAGCTGTCCGGACAGATCGAGGGTCAGGCTCACTCGGCACCCTCCCGCAGCGCGCGGTCCGCTGCTAACTTCGCTACCTAACAAACGCTTGGTGGAAAGGTAGCTGATCCGCCCATGGGTGTCTCCACCTCCAGGCCGGACCACGGCATCGCCGTGGTCACCGTCGACTTCCCTCCGGTCAACGCCCTTCCCGTGCGGGGCTGGTACGACCTCGCCGACGCCGTACGGGCCGCCGGCCACGACCCGGACATCCGCTGTGTCGTCCTCGCCGCCGAGGGCCGCGGCTTCAACGCCGGCGTCGACATCAAGGAGCTGCAGCGCGACTCCGCCGCCGGCGGCCACGGTGCCCTGGTCGGGGTCAACCGCGGCTGCGCCGAGGCGTTTTCGGCGGTCTACGCGTGCGAGGTCCCCGTCGTCGCGGCGGTGCACGGCTTCTGTCTGGGCGGCGGCATCGGGCTGGCCGGGAACGCGGACGCGATCGTGGCGAGCGAGGAGGCCACCTTCGGGCTGCCGGAGCTGGACCGCGGTGCGCTCGGCGCGGCCACCCATCTGGCCCGACTCGTGCCGCAGCATTTGATGCGCGCGCTCTACTACACCTCGCGCACCGCCTCCGCCGCCGAACTCCTTGCGCACGGCTCGGTGTGGAAGGTCGTGCCGCGCGCCGGGCTGCGCCGCGCCGCGCTGGATCTGGCACGGGAGATCGCCCGGAAGGACGGCGCGCTCCTGCGCCTCGCCAAGGCCGCGATCAACGGCATCGACCCCGTGGACGTGCACCGCAGTTACCGCTTCGAGCAGGGCTTCACCTTCGAGGCGAACCTCAGCGGCGTCGCCGACCGCGTCCGCGACACCTTCGGCGCACCGGCCGGCGCACCGACGAAGGAAGGCTGACCGTGACCGACAAGACCATGACGCCCGAGGACGTCGTCTCCCGGCTGCGCAGCGGGATGACCCTGGGCATCGGCGGCTGGGGCGCACGCCGTAAGCCGATGGCGCTGGTGCGGGCGCTGCTGCGCTCCGACCTCACCGATCTGACCGTGATCTCCTACGGCGGTCCCGACGTCGGACTGCTCGCCGCCGCGGGCCGGATCCGCAGGCTCGTCGCGGCGTTCGTGACCCTCGACTCGATCCCCCTGGAGCCGCACTACCGCGCGGCGCGCCAGCGTGGCGCGTTCGAGCTGACGGAGATCGACGAGGCGATGTTCCTGTGGGGCCTGACCGCCGCCGCCCACCGGCTGCCCTTCCTCCCCGTACGGGCCGGTCTCGGCTCGGACGTCATGCGGGTCAACCCGGGCCTGCGGACGGTGACATCACCGTACGAGGACGGGGAGACCTTCGTCGCCGTGCCGGCGCTGCGGATGGACGCGGCGCTGGTCCATCTCGACCGCGCCGACCGGCTCGGGAACGGCCAGTACCTGGGCCCCGACCCGTACTTCGACGACCTGTTCTGCGAGGCCGCGGACCGGGCCTATGTCTCCTGCGAGCGGCTCGTGGACGACTTCGCCACGGCCGCCCCGCAGACCCTCCTGGTCAGCCGGCACACGGTGGCCGGAGTGGTCGAGACCCCGAACGGGGCGCACTTCACCTCCTGCGTCCCCGATCACGACCGTGACGAGGCCTTCCAGAAGCTGTACGCGACCACGCCCTGGCCGCAGTTCGCCGAGCGGTTCCTGTCCGGGGACGAGAAGGCGTATCAGTCGGCCGTCCGGACCTGGCACGAGGAGCAGCAGTGAGCCCGACCACCACGGCCACCCGCGCCGAGTTCTGCGTGATCGCCTGCGCCGAGGCCTGGCGCGACAACGGGGAGGTGCTCGCCAGCCCGATGGGCCTGATCCCGTCGCTCGGTGCCCGGCTCGCCCGGCGGACCTTCTCCCCCGATCTGCTGCTGACCGACGGGGAGGCGATGCTCGTGGGCCCGGACGGGACGGCCGAGGGCTGGCTGCCCTACCGCCGGCACCTGGCCATGGTGACCGGCGGGAAGCGGCACGTGATGATGGGCGCGAGCCAGCTCGACCGCTTCGGCAACCAGAACATCTCGTGCATCGGCGACTGGCACCGGCCCTCCCGCCAGCTCCTCGGTGTGCGCGGCGCGCCCGTCAACACCCTGAACAATCCGGTGAGTTACTGGGTGCCGAAGCATTCGGCACGGGTCTTCGTCGAGCGGGTCGACATGATCTGCGGGGTCGGATACGACAGCGCGGCCGCCGCCGGCCCGTCCGCGACCCGCTACCACCGCATCCCGCGGGTCGTCTCCCACCTCGGGGTCTTCGACTTCGAGACCCCGGACCACACCATGCGGCTGGTCTCCGTGCATCCGGGAGTGACGGCCGGGCAGGTCCAGGAGGCCACCGGCTTCCCGCTCGCGCTGCCCATCGAGGTGCCGTACACCCGCGAGCCCACTGCGGCGGAGCTCCGGCTGATCCGTACGGAGCTCGATCCGGAGGGGCTGCGGGACCGCGAGGTGCCGCAGGGATGACGGACGACCGGATCGAGAACGACCGGATCGAGACCCCATTGACCCGGCTCGTCGGGGTACGCCACCCCCTTGTGCAGACCGGCATGGGGTGGGTGGCCGGGCCCCGGCTGGTGTCGGCCGCGGCCGAGGCGGGCGCCCTGGGGATCCTGGCGTCGGCCACCATGACCGTCGGGCAGCTGCGGGCGGCGGTCCGCGAGGTCGCGTCCCGTACGGAGGCACCCTTCGGGGTCAATCTGCGGGCGGACGCGGCCGATGCGGGTGAGCGGGTGCGGATCATCGTGGAGGAGGGCGTACGGGTGGCCTCGTTCGCCCTGGCTCCCTCCCGTGAGCTGATCGCCCGGCTCAAGGACGCGGGCGTCGTCGTCATCCCCTCGGTCGGGGCCCGCCGCCATGCCGAGAAGGTCGCGGCCTGGGGGGCGGACGCGGTCGTCGTGCAGGGCGGCGAGGGCGGCGGGCACACCGGGAGCGTCGCCACGAGCGTGCTGCTGCCGCAGGTGGTGGACGCGGTCGACATCCCGGTGATCGCCGCGGGCGGCTTCTTCGACGGCCGGGGCCTGGTCGCGGCGCTGGCCTACGGTGCGGCCGGGATCGCCATGGGGACCCGCTTCCTGCTGACATCGGACAGCACCGTGCCGCCGGCCGTACAGGCCCGCTATCTGGCGGCCGCCGTCGGCGACATCACGGTCACCACGAAGGTGGACGGGCTGCCGCACCGGATGCTGCGCAGCGAGCTGGTCGAGGCGCTGGAGCGCTCCGGGCGCACCGCCGCGCTGTGGCACGCGGTGCGCCGGGCCGCCTCGTTCCGGAAGCTGTCCGGCCTGAGCTGGGCGCAGATGATCCGGGACGGTCTGGCGATGAAGCACGGCAGGGACCTCACCTGGAGCCAGGTCCTGCTCGCGGCCAACACCCCCGTGCTGCTGCGGGCGTCGATGGTCGAGGGCCGTACGGACCTGGGGGTGATGGCCTCCGGGCAGGTCGCGGGGGTGATCGGGGATCTGCCGTCCTGCGCGGAACTCGTGGACCGGATCATGTCCGAGGCGCGCGCGACGCTGGCCACGCTGCCGGATCCGCCGTCCTGATGGTGCGTCAGAGCCGCTCGATGATGGTGACGTTGGCCTGCCCGCCGCCCTCACACATGGTCTGGAGACCGAACCGGCCGCCGGTGCGCTCGAGTTCGTGCAGCAGCGTCGTCATCAGCCGGACACCGGTCGCGCCGAGCGGGTGGCCCAGGGCGATGGCGCCGCCGTTGACATTGACCCGCTCCGGGTCGGCGCCGGTCTCCTCGATCCAGGCCAGGACCACCGGCGCGAAGGCCTCGTTGATCTCGACCAGATCGATGTCGCCGATCGACATGCCCGCCTTCTTCAGCGCGTACGCGGTCGCCGGGATCGGTGCGGACAGCATCCGGATCGGGTCCTCGCCGCGCACCGACAGATGGTGGATACGGGCCCGCGGGGTCAGGCCGTGCGCGGCCACCGCCCGCCCGGAGGCCAGGAGCAGGGCGGCCGCGCCGTCGGAGACCTGGGAGGAGACCGCCGCGGTCAGCCGGCCGCCCGGGACGACCGGCGGCAGGGCGGCCATCCTCGCAAGGGAGGTGCCGCGGCGCGGGCCCTCGTCGGCGGTGACCTCCCCGCAGGCGACGGTCTCCCGGTCGAAGCGGCCCTCGTCGAGCGCGCGGACGGCCCGCCGGTGCGAGCGGAGCGCGAACTCCTCCATGTCGGCGCGGGAGAGGTGCCACTCGTCGGCGATGAGTTCGGCGCCGTGGAACTGGTCGACGGGCGCGTCCCCGTAGCGCTCCCGCCAGCCCGTGGAGCCGGCGAACGGGCCGTCGGTCAGCCCCAGCGGTTCGGCGGCCCGGCGGCTCGCGAAGGCGATCGGGATCTGCGACATATTCTGCACCCCGCCCGCGACGACCAGGTCCTGGGTGCCGGACAGCACGGCCTGGGCCGCGAAGTGCACGGCCTGCTGGGAGGAGCCGCACTGGCGGTCGACGGTGACCCCCGGCACGTGGTCGGGCAGCCCGGCGGCCAGCCAGCAGGTCCGGGCGATGTCGCCGGCCTGCGGCCCCACCGCGTCCAGACAGCCGAAGACGACATCCTCGACGGCGGCCGGATCGACGCCGCTGCGCGCCATCAGCGCGGTCAGCACATGGGCGCCCAGATCGGCGGGGTGGACGGCCGACAGTCCGCCGCCCCGCTTCCCGACCGGCGTACGGACCGCTTCGATGACATAGGCCTCGGACATGGTGGTCTCCCTGTTCAGATTCTGCGGAGCCGGCGGCCGGCCGCGCAAGGCCCGGCCGGCCGGCGCTCCCCGTCTCAGGCGCGCTGGGAGCTGACGGACACCGTCTCCCCGGTCAGGTACGAGGCGTAGTCGCAGGCCAGGAAGACGATGACATTGGCGATCTCCCAGGGCTCGGCGTAGCGGCCGAACGCCTCCCGCTCGGTCAGTTCGGCCAGCAGCTCGGGGGTGGTCACCTTCACCAGATGCGGGTGCATGGCGAGGCTGGGCGCGACCGCGTTGACGCGTACGCCGTACCCGGCGGCCTCCATGGCGGCGCAGCGGGTCAGTGCCATCACTCCGGCCTTGGCCGCGGCGTAGTGGGCCTGGCCGCGCTGGGCGCGCCAGCCGACGACGGAGGCGTTGTTGACGATCACGCCGCCGCGGCCGGCCGCCCGCATCCGGCGCAGGGCGCCCCGGGTGCAGCGGAAGGTGCCGTTCAGGGTGGTGTCGAGGACCGCGCCCCACTGCTCGTCGGTCATCTCGACGAGGTCGGCGGTGCCCCCGAGCCCGGCGTTGTTGACCACGATGTCGAGGCGGCCGTGGCGCTCCTCGGCCAGCGCCAGCAGGGCGCCCACCTGGTCCTCGTCGGTGACATCGCACGGCAGGGACGCCACCTGGCCGGCGCCGAACTCCTCGGCGAGCGCCTCGGTGCTCTCCGTCAGGCGGCGCGCGTGGCGGTCGCCGAGGACGACCCGGGCGCCCTCCTCCAGGAATCTGCGGGCGGTGGCGCCGCCGATGCCGGCGCCGGCGGCCGCGGTGATGACGGCGGTCCGGCCGTGGAGCAGCCGGTGGCCGGGCACGTAGGGGGGCGAGGTCATGCGCGAGCCTCCTGGGGCGGGCCGGGTGCGGGCCCGGCGAGGGCGTGCCGCCGGGCCCCGGGGAGCGTGGCGGCCCTCGCCCGGGAGCTCTCGGCGGCGGGGGCCTCGACGCTGTTCCTGACGGTACGTTAATCTACCAAACACTTGTTAGGGAAGGAGTGCGGATGCCCGCTGCCCACGACGACGAGCCCCTGCCCGGCGCACGCCACGCACCACCCGCCGCCCTCCCCCGCCACGCACCACCCGCCCCCCTCTCCCCTCACGGACCGCGCGCCCGCACCGTGCCGCGGCCGTCCGGCGGACGGGCGGCGGTGTGATGGACCTCGAATTCACCGCCGCGGAGCGGGAGTTCCGGGCCGAGGCCCGGTCCTGGCTGGCCCGCCACGTCCCCGACGCGCCGCTGCCGTCGCTGGAGACCGCCGAGGGGTTCGCCGCCCACCGGGAATGGGAACGCCGGCTCTCCGCGGACCGCTGGTCGGCCGTCTCCTGGCCCGAGGAGCACGGCGGCCGCGGCGCCTCGCTCCTCCAGTGGCTGATCTTCGAGGAGGAGTATTACGCGGCGGGCGCCCCCGGGCGGGTCAGCCAGAACGGCATCCACCTCCTCGCCCCGACACTCTTCGCGCACGGCACCGACGAACAGCGCGCCCGCCTCCTCGGCCCGATGGCACGCGGCGAGGTCATCTGGGCGCAGGCCTGGTCGGAGCCGGAGGCGGGGTCGGATCTGGCGTCGCTGCGCTCCAGAGCCGTACGGGCCGCCGGCGGCTGGCGCTTGAGCGGGCAGAAGACCTGGTCGTCCCGGGCCGCCTTCGCCGACCGGGCCTTCGGGCTGTTCCGCAGCGATCCGCACACCCCCCGGCCGCACCAGGGCCTGACGTATCTCATGTTCCCGTTGGACGCACCGGGCGTGACGGTACGTCCCCTGGGCCGGCTGGACGGCAAGCCCGCGTTCGCCGAACTCTTCCTCGACGAGGTGTTCGTGCCCGACGCGGACGTCATCGGCGAGCCGGGGCAGGGCTGGCGGGCCGCGATGAGCACCGCCGGCAACGAGCGCGGCCTGACGCTGCGCAGCCCGGGCCGCTTCACCGCGGCCGCCGAGCGGCTGGCCGCGCTGTGGCGTGCGGCCCCCGAAGCGGTCGCCGGGCCGCTGACCGACCGGGTCGCCGACGCGGTGATCGGCGCCCGCGCCTACCAGTTGTTCGGCTACGCCCAGGCCTCCCGGCTCACCGCCGGGGACGACGGCACGCCCGCCCGTACACCGCCGGGAGCGGGCGATCTCGGCGCCGCCTCCAGCCTGAACAAGGTCTTCTGGTCCGAGCTGGACATCGCCCTGCACGAGACCGCCCTGGACCTGCTCGGCCACTCCGGCATGCTCACCGATGACGCCGGGGAGGCGCCCGCGCAGGGGCGTTGGGCCGAGGGCTACACCTTCTCCCTCGCCGGGCCGATCTACGCCGGCACCAACGAGATCCAGCGCGACCTCATCGCCGAGCGGCTGCTCGGCCTGCCGAAGGGACGCCGGTGATGCGGTTCCTCCTGAGCGCCGAGCAGCGGGAGTTCGCCCGCGCGCTGGACGGCATGCTGACGGCGTCGGACACACCGGCCGTGGCACGGGCCTGGGCGGAGGGGGACCACAAGCCGGGTCGCGCGCTGTGGGCGCGGCTCGCCGAGTCGGGCGTGTTCGGGCTCGCGGTGTCCGCGCGGTACGGCGGGATGGGACTGCTGCCCGCTGAACTCACCGTCGCTTTTCATGAGTTGGGGCGCCACGTGGTGCCGGGGCCGCTGGTGGAGACGGTGGCGGCGGCCGCGTTCCTGGAGCGCCTCGGTGCGGGGGCCGCAGCCGGGGAGTGGCTGCCGCGGATCGCCGCGGGCGAGGCCGTCGTCAGCCTGTGCGCCGACGGCCCGTACGCCCTGGACGCGGATGCCGCCGACGCCGTCCTGGTCGTCGAGGGCGACACGGTGCGCCGCGCCGAGGGCCATGGCCCCGTGCAAACCTCCCTCGACCCGGCCCGGCGGCTGTTCCGCCCGCTCGGCGGGGCGGTGTTCGCCCACGGCCCGGAGGTGACCGCGGCCGCCGCACACGCCCTGGACCTCGCGCGGCTCACCACCGCCGCACAGTCCCTCGGCCTGGGCCGCGCCCTGCTGGCGCAGACGGTCTCCCACGTCACGCGGCGCACCCAGTTCGGGGTGCCGATCGGCTCCTTCCAGGCGGTCAAGCACCGGCTCGCCGACACCCTCATCGCGCTGGAGTTCGCCCAGCCGCTCGTCCACGGGGCGGCGCTGGCGCTGGTCGCGGGCGCGCCGTCGGCCGGCCGGGAGGTGGCCGCGGCGAAGGTGGCGGCGGGCGAGGCCGGTCACGCGGCGGCGCGGACGGCACTGCAGCTGCACGGCGCCCTCGGATACACCGAGGAGCCGGCCCTCTCCCTGTGGATCCGCAAGGCCCGCCCGCTGCGCGACGCCTGGGGAACACCGGCCGACTGCCGCCGCCGCGTCCTGGCCGCCTGACCGGGCCGGGCCTCGGGCGCCGGGCCGCTGCCGGGCGGCTACGGCCGCCGGCCGTCCCGCTCGTCGAGATCGGCGAGCATCGCATCGGCCAGATCCCGCTCCGCGGCGTAGTACCGCTGCGACCACTTCAGGACGAGCGAGGGATGGGCCCAGGCCTCCCCGGTGCGGGCGTCCGCCCCGTCCACCTCGGCGCGCCGGCGCATGGTCTCCGCGTACTCCCGGTGCCGGCCCAGCACTTCACGCATCCGGTCGGCCTCCAGCAGATGGCCGAGCCACAGCCGCAGCATCACCCCGTGCTTGAGGACGGGAGGTTCCACGGGCGCCTCGCGCGCCCAGTGGCGGACCGCCGTCATCCCCTCATCGGTGATCACATAGACCCGTTTGTCGCGGTGGCCGGTCTCCTGGGCGACGCTCCGCGCGCTGACGTAGCCGGCCTTCTCCAGGCGCTTCAGCTCGCCGTAGATCTGACTGAAGGACGGGCTCCAGTAGAAGAAGCGCAGCGACCGGTCCGACCATTTCTTGAGGTCGTAGCCGGACAGTTCGTCACCGAAGGAGAGCAGTCCGAGCACCGCCCAGCCGGTCGCCGGCAGTGCCGGTTGCTCCGCCTCGCCGGTCTTCTCCGCATCCGCCCGCTTCTGCGTCACGGTCGGCAGTGTACGGTCACCACCCGTCCGGCACCGGAGCGGACTTCGCCAACTCCCCTTTGCCGGCGCGGGGCCGAGTGGCCCGGGGCCCGCGCCCGAGCCCGCACGACGGAGGGCGGGCGGGCGGGCGACGGCCGGACGGGTCCGCCGGACGAGCCACCGCGTATGACGTCGGCGCACGGGACGGGCAGCCGAACGACCGAGCCCCGGCCCGGCACCCGCCGCTCCCCCGGTCCGGCCGCCCGCACGGTGCAAAGCCGGACCCGCTGGCCAATAGTGGAAAGGTGAACCCGCAGCAGGGGACCTCCCCGCCGTCCGGTCCGCGGCGTCCGGCCGGCGGACCCGTCCGGGCACTGCTGCGCAGACTGCGCTACCTGCGGGAGCACGGCGCACACGGCCTGCGCGCACACCGCTCGGTGGTCGGCAACGCCGTCCGGGTGACGGCCGCCTCCTGCGTCGCCTTCTACCTCTGCCGCTATGCGTTCGACCTGACCGCGATGTCCGTGTACGCCACCTTCACCGTGGTGTCGCTCGGTGCGCTCGCCCGGATCCCCGGGTCGGGGCGGCAGCGCGCCGCGACCACCCTCATGGCGATCCCCGCCGGGCTCGTGCTCATCACGCTGGGCACCCTGCTCGCCGTGCAGACCTGGTCGGCCGTCCTCGGCATGCTCGTCATCGGCTTCATGGTGGCGTACGCGGGCACCACCGGACCGCGGATCGCCGGGGCGGCCCCCGGCATGCAGCTGCTCTACATCCTGCCGTGCTTCCCGCCGTACGCCCCGCAGGATCTGGTCCAGCGGCTGACCGGTTTCCTGCTGGGCGCGGTCCTGCTCGCACTGGCGCAGCGGTTCCTGATGCCGGAACCGCGGACCCCGCCCTTCCGCCGGCTGCTGGCCGATGCCGCCGACGCCGCCGCGGCCCTGGCCGACCACCACGGCGGGCCCACTCCCGTGCAGGCGCTGACCCGGGCCCACCGGGCCGGGGAGGCGCTCCGGCCGTCCGGTGTGCCGCCCGCCGACATGCCCGCCTCCCCCACCCTCACCCACAAGGCCATGGCGCACGCCGCCGAGGCCGTCCGCACACTGCTGGCCCGGCTGGACACCCTGCACACCGCGACCGGGCCGCACCGCACGTACCACCCGGAGACGGTCGCCCTGCTCCGGCGCATCAGCGCCGCCGCGCGCGGCACGGCGGAGGCACTGCGCCGGGGCAAGCGGCTGCGGCCCGGCGAGGGGCCCTCGGCCGCGGCCCTGCAGGAGGAGCTGACCCCCGTCCGCGCCCACCGGGCGGTGGCCACCCTGGACCGGCTGGGCGCCGACGACCGGCTGGTCTATCTGCGCCGCCGGTCACAGGTGGTGCAGGCCGCCGACTGCGCCGTGGTCCTCGTGCTGGCCACCCGGCTGCTGCTCGGCGACCGGACCGTCGACCGGAGCCCGGCCGGCCACAGCTTCGCGTACGCGCGGGTGCACGTCACCCGGCTGTGGTGGCAGCGGCTGACCCTCCACCTCACCCCCCGCTCGGTGATCTTTCAGAACGCATGCCGGTTCGCGCTGGGCCTGGCCGCGGCGCGGGCCATCGCCGGGGTCCTGGACCTGCAACACGGCTTCTGGGTGCTGCTGGCGACGCTCACCCTCACCCGCACCACCACCCTGGAGACCTGGTCGGCGGTGCGGCAGGCGCTGCTGGGCACCCTGGTCGGCGCGGTGCTGGCCGCCGGGCTGCTGGTGGTGGTCCACGACCGGGACACGGTGTACGCGGTGATCCTGCCGCTGGTCATGCTGCTGGCGTTCACCGCGGGGCCGCTGCGCGGGCTGGCCTGGGCGCAGGGCGGGTTCACACTGGTGGTGGCCACGCTGTTCGCACAGGTCACCCCCTCCACCTGGCAGCTGGCCCCGGTGCGGCTGGTGGATGTGCTGGTCGGCAGCGTCATCGGGCTGGCCTGCGGTCTGGTGGCCTGGCCGCGGGGCGCGGGCCGCGAGGTGCGCCGGAGCATGGCGGCCCTGTGTTCGGCCATCGCCGATGCCATCGGCCAGACCACCACGGAGGTCGTCGAACGCGTCGGCAGCACCGACATCTTCGCCGTCAACCGGGCCCTGATCCTCGCCCGGGAGAGCCTGGCCCAGTACCAGTGCGAGCCGCGGGAGGATCCCGCCGGGCAGCCGGACTGGCCCGCGGTGCTGGTCGCCGGGGCGGAGGCGCGGCGCGGCGGGCGGCTGCTGCCCGGCCGGCCCGGCCGGATCGTGCCGCACGAGGTCGGCGCCTGGCTGCGGCACGCGGCCGACAGTACGGCGGCCGACTACCGCGCCCTCGCCGACCGCCTCTGCGCCGACCACGATGCGCCCCACGACCAGCCCCAACCCCTCGACATCCGCGCCCTGTTGGCGCTCACCCCGCCCGTGCCGCACCACGGCCCGGACCAGGCGCGCCGCGCGGTCTCCGCCGCCCTCCTCCTCGACTCGGTGATCTGGCTCGATGCGCTCAGCAACGATCTGAGCCGCATCCACCGGGAGATGTGAGGCCGGTTCCGTGCGCCGCGGGGCGGGTGCCGTTCCCCGGCTCCGGCCCGGTCCGGGTGCGGACGGGGGTGTTGCCCCTGATCCTGAAGCAGTGGAGCCGTGTTGTCAGCTGTGGCGTCGCGTCTCCCGGGCGACCGCCAGGGCAGGGCCCACCGCACAAGGAACCCGGCAAGGCAGCAGGCCGCGGGAGCGCCGCGGCAGCGGAACGGACGCACATGAGCAATGGATTCATGGGTCCGGAGGGTTACGGCCCGGACTCTTTCGGTGACTTCCTCGCGCGCTTCTTCGGCGGTGGACCGTCCACGAACGGCGAGGGCGGCAAACCCGCGCCACCGCAGGCCGATATCGCCCGCATGATGAGCGGTCCCGCCCGGGACCTGGTGACCTCCGCAGCCGCTTACGCCGCCGAGCACGGCAGCCCGGAACTCGGCACCGAGCACCTGCTGCGGGCCGCCCTCGGCGCCGAACCGACCCGCAGCATGCTCCGGCAGTCGGGGGCCGACCCCGACGCGCTGGCCGCCGAGATCGACCGCAGCGCCGGTACGGGGCCCAAGCAGCGCAGCGTGGCGGTCACCCCCGCGGTCAAGCGGGCGCTGCTGGGGGCGCACGAGCTGGCGCGGGACAACGGGGCCTCGTACATCGGCCCGGAGCATGTGCTGGACGCCCTCGCGGCGAACCTGGACTCGGCCGCCGGGCGCATTCTGAACCTCGCCCACTTCGATCCGCAGGCCACCCCGCAGGGCGGCCACGGGCCGCAGCACACCGGAGCCGAGCACGGCGCCGCACCGAAGCACGACACCCCGACCCTCGACAAATACAGCCGCGATCTGACCGACCTGGCCCGGGCGGGCCGGATCGACCCGGTCATCGGCCGCGCGGAGCAGATCGAGCAGACCATCGAGGTGCTCTCCCGGCGGGGCAAGAACAACCCCGTGCTGGTCGGTGACGCCGGAGTCGGCAAGACCGCGATCGTCGAGGGCCTGGCCCAGCGCCTCGCCGACGGGGACGTCCCCGAGACCCTGGCCGGCCGGCGCGTCGTCGCCCTGGATCTGACGGCCGTCGTCGCCGGCACCCGCTACCGCGGTGACTTCGAGGAGCGGATGAACGCCATCATCGAGGAGGTCCGGGCGCACCCCGGCTCGCTGATCGTCTTCATCGACGAGCTGCACACGGTCGTCGGCGCCGGCGGGGGCAGCGGGGACGGCGGTTCCCTGGAGGCCAGCAATATGCTCAAGCCCGCCCTGGCACGCGGGGAGCTGCACGTCATCGGGGCCACCACCCTGGAGGAGTACCGGCGGCACATCGAGAAGGACGCCGCGCTCGCCCGCCGTTTCCAGCCCATCCTGGTGCCCGAGCCGAGCGTCTCCGACACGGTGGAGATCCTGCGCGGTCTCCAGGACCGTTACGAAGCCCACCACCAGGTCCGCTACACCAACGAGGCGCTGCTCGCCGCGGTCGAGCTCGCCGACCGCTACATCGCCCACCGGTTCCTCCCCGACAAGGCGATCGACCTGATCGACCAGGCGGGCGCCCGGGTGCGGCTGCGTTCGGGCGCCGCGGCCACCGACGTACGCGAGCTGGAGCGCGAGGTGGAGCAGCTGGCCAGGGACAAGGACCAGGCGGTGGCCGCGGAGCAGTACGAACGGGCCACCGAGCTGCGCGACCGGATCGCCGAACTCACCACGCGGATCGGGGCCGAGCGGGGGGAGCCGCCGAGCGACGGCCGGATCGTCAAGGTCGGCGCCGAGGACATCGCCGAGATCGTGTCGCGGCAGACCGGTGTGCCCGTGAGCAGCCTGACCCAGGAGGAGAAGGAGCGGCTGCTGGGCCTGGAGGGGCAGCTGCATACCCGTGTGATCGGGCAGGACGACGCCGTCACGGCCGTCTCCGAGGCGATCCTTCGGTCGCGGGCCGGCCTGGCCGACCCGAACCGTCCGATCGGCAGCTTCCTCTTCCTCGGCCCGACCGGCGTGGGCAAGACCGAACTGGCCCGCGCGCTCGCCGAGTCGCTGTTCGGCAGCGAGGAGCGCATGGTGCGGCTGGACATGAGCGAGTATCAGGAGCGGCACACCGTCAGCCGGCTGGTCGGTGCTCCCCCCGGATACGTCGGCCATGAGGACGCGGGCCAGCTGACCGAGGCGGTGCGCCACCACCCCTATTCGCTGCTGCTGCTCGACGAGGTGGAAAAGGCGCACCCCGATGTCTTCAACATGCTGCTGCAGGTCCTCGACGACGGGCATCTGACCGACTCCCAGGGCCGCACGGTCGACTTCAAGAACACCGTCATCGTGATGACCAGCAACCTCGGCTCCGATGCGCTCAGCGGCAGCCGCGGCGTGCTCGGCTTCGGCCCGGACGCCTCCGGGGCGGAGGCCGGCGACGGCGCGCGGGAACGGGCGCTGGGCTCGCTGCGCGACCACTTCCGCCCGGAGTTCCTCAACCGCCTCGACGAGATCATCGTCTTCCGCCGGCTCACCGATGACCAGCTGCGCCAGATCACCGGTCTGCTGCTCGACGGGACCAGCCGCAGACTGCACGCCCAGGACATCTCCATCGAGTTCACCCCCGGCGCCGTGGACTGGCTCACCCACCGCGGCCACCAGCCCGAATACGGGGCCCGGCCGCTGCGCCGCACCATCCAGCGGGAGGTCGACAACGCGCTCTCCCGGCTGCTGCTCGACGGCGCGCTGTCGGCCGGGGACGAGGTCCACGTCGAGGTCAAGGACAACGAGCTGGCGTTCCGTACCGGAGTGAAGAAGTAGGAGGCCCGGTGCGAGCGCTGGGGCCGCGTGACACCTCGCCCGGCCGCAACGAGACGCCGGAGGAGCGATCCGACCGGCGGTGGACCGAGCTGCTCCAGGAGGTGCGGGTCATCCAGACCGGTGTGCAGATCCTCTTCGGCTTTCTGCTGACCGTCGTCTTCACCCCGCGCTTCGCCACGCTCGAACCGGCCGACAAGGCCATTTACGTGACGACGGTGCTGCTCGGCGCGGCCACCACGGGCGCGCTGGTCGGCACGGTGACCTTCCACCGGCTGGTCGCCGGACACCGGCTCAAGTCCGAGACGGTGCTGTGGGCCTCACGCCTGGCCCTGGTCGGGATCGTCCTCCTGCTGGCGACGGTCACCTCCGCGCTGCTGCTGATCCTGCGCATCGCGATGCACAACTCCGCCGTCCCCTGGGTCGTCGCGGGGCTGGTCGGCTGGTTCATGATCTGCTGGTTCGCGCTGCCGGCGTGGATCCTGCACCGGTACTCGTCCAAGGACTGAGCGGGCGGCACGGGCCGGGCCCCGCCATGCGCTGCCACGGGCGCGGGCCGGGCCCCGGTCAGGGTCCCGGCCCGCGCCCGTGCCGGCCGTTGCGCCGTGGGCGCTCACGCACCCGCGGCGGCCTGGCCGACGCGGCGCGGCCGGCTCAGCAGCGCGGCGCCCGCGAGGCCGGCACTGGCGATCGCCAGTGCCACGGCGAGCATCTCGGGCCACATGCCGGTGTCGCCCAGGCCACTGCCCAGCGGGGCGAAGACTCCGGCCCGGGACAGCGCGTGCAGGGCGATGATGATCATTGCCCCGGCGGCACACGCCGTCCAGACCAGGGCGGTGTCACGCATCACCAGCAGCCCGGCCAGCATCAGATAGATGACGGCGATGGCCATCGAGAGTCCGGCCACCGCGGGAGCGCCCTGCAGATGCGAGGCGTTCACCGGCAGATGACCCAGCCCGCACAGCGCGAGGGCCGCGGCCGCCGGCCAGCGCAGCACGGACCGCAGCACGCCGGGGACCGCGTAGCCCGGCTGGCGGGGCGACTCGGCCGGGGTGGACCACGGGCCGCCCTGCGGCATGCCGGCCGTCCGCTGTGCCCACGGCGGGCGGTTCGGCTGCGGGGGGTGGAGCGGGTTCTCGCGCTGTCCGGGGGCGATCGGCTGGCCGTCGCGGCCCAGGGGGCGGACGTCGGGGTCGAGAAGGTGCATGGACGCGGTGGGCTCCGGTTCGCCGTACCCACCCGGGCCGCCGGAGCCGCCGTGGCCACCGGGACCGGGCGGGAAGTGGTCGGCCATGGGGTAGCCCTCGCCGCCGGCCTTCGTACGGTCGAACAGCTCGATCAGCTGGGCGACCTCCTCGACGGATCTGTCGGTGGCCACCGCGCGCAGTGCGTCATTGCTCGATTCCGCGGTGTGCGGAGTGGCTCGGAGCATGTCGAAGAGCGCGGCGACCTCGCTCACGGGACGGGAAATGACCGCCATGCGCAGCGCTTCATCGCCGGGGTTGGGAACGTCGCCACTGCGCTTGAGCAGTTCCACGAGGGCGGCGACTTCCTCCAAGGGCCGATTGGTGACTGCCTCCCACAAAAGGGTGCGGGCGGAGTTTTTCTCAGGGGTCATGGGCGGAAAGTGCTCGCCGGTTCCTGTCGAGGACAGTTCGGCGTCGCCCCCACAAAGAGCTGGTTCGGATGACATGGAGGGACTCCACTGAACGAGGGGGAGCGTCAAACACCAGAAGCGCTGACGCTCGGCGGACTGTGCGCGTGCTGTGATTCAGCCAACGTCCCTACGGGCCGCCCCCGCCATTCAGGAAGGCCATCCGGTGGAGACACGCCGGGACGCCCGGGCGTGCCGCGGTTCCCGGCCGCGGACCGGCGGGCCCGGCCGGGTACGCGGAGCCCGCCCGGACCGGCCCGGCGGCGCGGGTACACCCGCCCCTCCGCCGGTGCGCCCAACGGCGGTACCTCCGTCCTCACGGAGGGTGACTCGTCGGGGTTGCTGCGGGCTGCCGGGCCTGATTCGCTGGTAATGCAGCTCTCCCACCCCGTCCAAGGAGAGATCATGAGCCCTAGCGGAGAATCTCGCGGACGAATCCAGCAGATGCGCGACAAGGCCCAGGAATTGCAGGCGGCAGCGGAACGCGCCGGCGATCCCGAGGAGCGCAAGCGGCTCCAGGAGAAGGCACGCAGGCTGGCGTCCCAGAGCGAGCAGGAAAGCGGAATGGCCAGCGGAGACATCTACCCCGCCGAGTGAGGCCAGGACGGCCTCGCCGGACAGCGGACCGGAAACGGACCGCATACAGCGGACGGGACACGGCCTCGCGCCGTGTCCCGTCCGCTGCATTCCACCGTATTCCGCTGTCTTCCGTCCGGGGCGGGGCGGGGCGGTCCGTCCGGTGCGGCCCCCGGCCGGTCAGCCCTGCTTCTTGACGAATTCGGTGGTGTAGGTCTTCTTCAGGTCGACCGTGGCGTTCTTGAGGTTGGGGTTGAAGGCCTTCAGCACCCGCTCCACGGTCGCCGGGCCGTCGGCCGGCATCACCCCGTCCTTGGTGAACATCGGCAGGGTGTCCTTGATGGCCTGGGCGTACAGCTTCTTGCCGCCCTGGGCGTAGTCGGCCGGCATCTTGGCGGCGATCTGCTCGGCGGTGTGGGTGGACATCCACTTGAGGGTCTTCACGAAGGCGCGGGCCAGCTTGTGCACGGTCTCCTTGTGGCTGTTCGCCCAGTCGGTGTTCATGTACAGGCTGGAGGAGGGGTAGGGCCCGCCGAGCGCCTTCCGGGAGCCCTCCGGGGTGCGCATGTCCAGCAGGACCTTGCCGAGGTTCTTGTCCACGAGCTGCGCGACCGTCGGGTCCGTCGTCATCCCCCCCTGGATCGAGCCCTGCTGGAGGGCCGAGAGGAAGGTCTGGCCGGCGCCGACCGCCACCGGGGTGAACTCGTTGGTCTGCACCCCGTTCTTCACCGCGAGGTACTTGGTCAGGAAGTCGGTGGACGAGCCGAGGCCGGTGACACCGAGCTTCTTGCCCTTGAAGTCCTTGGGCGAGGTGAGGTCGCCGGCCGCCTTGTTCGACACCACCTCGACCTCACCGGGGGCGTGCGCGAGCTGCACCACCGATTCCACCTGCTTGCCCTTGACCTGGAGATCGAGGGTGTGGTCGTAGAAGCCGACGACGCCCTGGACGTCACCGGAGACGAGCGAGGTGGTGGCCTGCACACCGGCCGGTTCGGTGAGCAGGGTGACGTGGAGGCCCTCGTCCTGGAAGTAGCCGAGCTGCTGAGTGAGTCTGGCCGGCAGATAGATGACCTTGTCGAGGCCGCCCACCATGATCTTGATCTTGCCGTTGTTGTCGTCGGAGCCGGCGGCCGAGGAGCCGCCGCACGCGGTGAGCGTGGTCAGGGTGAAGGTGGCGGCGGCCACGGCGGCCGAGATCTTCAGTGCAGTGCGCATGGTCACGTCCTTGTGAGGGGCAGGCAAGAAGGAGCAGGTGGGCGGGTCAGCGGCCGTCGCCGGCGTCGGCCGGCTTCCAGCGGAAGAGCCGACGTTCGAGGAAGGCGAGCAGCCCCTCGGCGAGCAGGGCGACCACGGCGAGGATCAGCATGGCGGCGTACACCCCGGACGCGTTGAAAGTGCCCTGGGACGCCGCGACCAGCAGGCCCAGGCCCTTGGTCGCGCCGATGTACTCGCCGACGATCGCGCCGATGAGCGCGAAGCCGAAGCTGACGTGCAGGCTGGTGAAGATCCATGAGGTGGCGGAGGGGATCACCACCTGGAGGGTGACCTGGCGGTTGCTCGCACCGAGGATCCGGGAGTTGGCGACCAGGTCGCGGTCGACCTCCCGTGCGCCCTGGAAGGCGTTGAAGAAGACCGGGAAGAAGACCAGGACGACGGCCGAGGCGACCTTGGAGGCCGGTCCCAGGCCGAACCAGATGAGGAAGATGGGGGCCAGGACGATCCGCGGGAGGGCGTTGAGCACCTTGATGTACGGGCCGAGCACATCGGCGAGGAAGCGGATCCGGCCCAGCGTGATCCCCAGCACCACCCCGCCGAGGACGCCGATGACCCAGCCGAGGAGCGCCTCGTAGAGCGTGTACCAGACCTGCTCCCACAGCGAGCCCTGCGGAGTGCCGTGCAGCGCCCACTGGACCGTCTGGTCCCAGATCTTCGAGGGCATCGAGAAGTTGAAGGGGTCGATGACGGCGGCGCGGGCCAGCCCCTCCCACAGTCCGATCAGCCCGACCAGCAGCAGCACCCGGGCGCCGTACACCAGGAACGTGTGGTTGCGGGCGGCGCGCGCCCTGGCCTGCGAACGGTCGCTGCGGCCCGGCGCGGTGCGGGACGCGGCCGGGGTGACGGTCTCAGGCGACATGTGCGGCACCCCTTTCGCGGGTGATCCGGACCTCTTCGCCGAGCGAGGACCAGATCTCCCGGTAGATCTCCAGGAACCGCGGCTCCAGCCGGATCGACTCGACCTTGCGGGGGCGCGGCAGATCGACCGCGAAGACCTCCTTGACGGTCGCCGGGCCGGCGGTCATGACCACGACCTTGTCGGCGAGGGCGATGGACTCCTCCAGGTCGTGGGTGACGAAGACGACGGAGGCGCCGGTCCCCGACCACAGCTCCAGCAGTTCGTCCGACATCAGCGCCCGGGTCTGCACATCGAGGGCGGAGAACGGCTCGTCCATGAGGAGGAGTTCGGGGTCGTTGACGAAGGTCGCGGCGAGGGCGACGCGCTTGCGCTGCCCGCCGGAGAGCTGATGCGGATAGCGGTCCTCGAAGGACGCCAGTCCGACCCGGGCGAGCCAGTCCCGCGCCCGCTCCTTGGCCTCGGTCTTGGGGACGCCGCGGAACCGCGGGCCGGCCATCACGTTCGACAGCACCGTGCGCCAGGGGAAGACCGCGTCCTGCTGGAAGACGAACCCGATCTTGTCCCCGATGCCCCGGACCGGCTCACCGGCGACCAGCACCTCGCCCTCGGTCGGCTCCTCCAGCCCGCTGACCAGGGTCAGCGTGGTGGACTTTCCGCAGCCGGTGGGGCCGACGACCGCGACGAACTCACCGCGTTCGACGACCAGGTCCAGATCCCGTACGGCAGTGTGCAGCGCCCCCGAGGGAGTCCGGAATGCCTTGCTCGTACCCCGCAGCTCGATAGCGGGGCTCGTATGCCTGTTCATGAGCCGGGAGGCTAGGAGTGACCGGGGCCACAGCGGCAGCCTTATGGGCGCAAGCCGCCTTTCTGCGCGCAGACCCTGTTGTGCTCATTTTGCGCACGCTAGAACAGCTACGTCTTTATCAAGGGGTGCGCAATCGCGCAGGCACGGCTTACCGTGCGGGCACCGCGAGATAAACGGGAAGTGTCGGTTCCGCGAGGCAGCGGAGGGCCGGAGACGAGGGAGGCCCCATGCGCATCCGCCGGCCGCGCCGTGTCTTTGCACAGGTGCTCACCGCGCAAGTCACCCTCACGACCGGGGTCATGGTGCTCGCCACCGGCCTGTTCCTCGCCCCGCTCAGCTCCCAGCTGGACGATCAGGCGATGCGCCGCGCGCTGTCCATCGCCCAGACCACCGCCGCCGATCCGGACCTCGCCCGGGAGCTGGCCACCACCGCGCCGGACGCCCACGGGCCGGTGCAGGCCGACGCCGAGCGGATCCGCAAGGCGACCGGGGCGCTGTACATCGTCGTGCTGGACACCCGCGGAGTGCGCTGGTCGCACACCCACACCGCGGAGATCGGCCGGCACGTCTCCACCGACCCCAGCCGCACCCTGGCGGGCCGGCAGGTACGGCAGATCGACACCGGGACGCTGGGGCGGTCGGCCCGCGCCAAGGTGCCGCTGCGCGACGACGGCGGCCGGATCGTCGGCGCGGTGTCGGTCGGGATCGCCTACGACAGCGTGCACAGCCGGCTGCTGGGCACCCTCCCCGCGGTGCTGCGGTACGCGGGCGCGGCACTGGCCGTCGGCGTACTGGCCGCGCTGGTGCTCGCCCGCGGGCTCCGGCGCCGTACGCACGGGGTGGCGTTCGCCGACATCTCCGCGCTGCTCGACGAGCGGGAGGCGATGCTGCACGGCATCCGTGAAGGGGTGGTCGCCTTCGACCGGCACGGCCGGATCCGGCTGGTCAATGACGAGGCCGGGCGGCTGCTGGGCCTGGACGGGCGGGCCGCGGGGCGGCCGCTGGACGAGGTGCTGGCGCCGGGCCGGACGACGGATGTGCTGGCCGGGCGGGTGGCCGGCGCGGATCTGCTGGCCGTCAGCGGCGGGCGGGTGCTGGTCGCCAACCGGATGCCGACGCCGGACGGCGGGGCGGTGGTGACCCTGCGCGACCGCACCGAGCTGGAGCTGCTGGGCCGTGAACTGGACGGCACCCAGGGGCTGTTGGACGCGCTGCGGGCGCAGGACCACGAGCACGCCAACCAGCTGCACACGCTGCGCGGGCTGCTGGAACTGGGCCGGCACGACACGGCGGTGGACTTCGTCACCGAAGTGACCAGCGCACACCGGGCGTCCGCGGAGCAGATCGCGGAGCGGGTGCACGACCCGCTGCTCTCCGCGCTGCTCGTCGGCAAGGCGGCCGTCGCGGCCGAACGCGGAGTGCCGCTGCGGGTCTCGCCCGCGACGCTGCTGCCCGATGCCGTCGTCGACCCGCGCGATCTGGTGACCGTGCTGGGCAATCTCATCGACAACGCGCTGGACGCCGCCGCCGGGCACCGCCGTGCCGAGCCGTTCGTCGAGGTGGAGCTGCGGGCCGAGGGCAGCACGGCCGTGCTGCGGGTCTCGGACACGGGAGCGGGGGTACCGCCCGGGCTGCGGGAGCGGATCTTCGCCGAGGGCTGGTCCACCAAGGCCGCCCCGCCGGCTCCCGGGGACCGCTCGCCCGGGCGCCCGGTGGCTTTCCACCGCGGCCGGGGCATCGGCCTCGCGCTGGTGCGCCGGCTCGCCGAGCGCTACGGCGGGATGGCCCGGGTGACCGCGCGGGCGGGCGGCGGCGCGGTCTTCACCGTCGTTCTGCCCGAGGCCCTCACCCCGCCGCCCGGCGCCCCGGACCGTCCGCTCACGGCCGCGGGAGAGCCCAGATGAGCGGCGTGCCGGGCACGCGCCGGGGCGGCCGCGCGAGGACCCGTGCAGGAGCACCGCAACGAAGGGCCCTGATGAGCGGAGCGTGCTGATGATCGAGGTCCTGGTGGTGGACGACGACTTCCACGTCGCCGAGATCAATGCCGCCTATGTGGCCCAGGTGCCCGGCTTCCGGGTCGCCGGCCGCGCCCACACGGCTGCCCAGGCCCTGGCCACCCTGGAGCGCACCCGGATCGATCTGGTGCTGCTGGACCACTATCTGCCGGACGAGACGGGGCTGGCCCTGGTGCGGCGGCTGCGGCAGCTCGGCCACCGCACCGACGTGATCATGGTGACGGCGGCGCGGGACGTCGCCACGGTCCAGGAGGCGATGCGCTGTGGCGCGCTGCAGTATCTCGTCAAGCCGTTCGGCTTCTCCGGGCTGCGGGCGAAGCTGGAGGGCTATGCGGCGCTGCGCCGGACCGTGGCGGGAGTGGGCGGCCGCGGCGAGGCCGGCCAGGAGCAGGTCGACCGGATCTTCGGCGCCTTCCGGGCGGCCGACTCCCCGCACACCGAGCTCCCCAAGGGCCACTCGGCGGCGACCGTCGAACTGATCCGCCAGGTCCTGGACGAGGCCGGGCACCCGCTGTCCGCCCACGAGGTCGCCGCCCGCGCCGGCGTCAGCCGCTCCACGGCCCAGCGCTATCTGAAGCATCTCGAACGCAGCGGCCACATCACCCTGACCCTCAAATACGGCGACACCGGACGCCCCGAACACCGCTACCGGTGGGCCCGCGCCCACTGAATCCACCACGGCCGGCCGCCGTGCGCGAAGGCCCGCTCCGGGACCGGCCGGGCACGTGATCTGTGCCCGACCCCTTGACAGCTCCCCCGGCCGGATCCGACGATCCCGGGGTGAACCTGTCAGACAGCCAGACAGCTGGCGGCACCCCTCGGCGGATCAGTGCCATGGAAGCGGTGCTCCATCATTTGCGCGACGCCATCGAACGCGGCGACTACGCGGTCGGCGACAAGCTCCCGTCGGAGGCGGAGCTGTGCCGGCGGCTGGAAGTGAGCCGGCCGGTGCTCCGCGAGGCGCTGCGCGCGCTCCAGACGATGGGGCTGACGGTCTCACGTACCGGCAAGGGCACCTTCGTCGTCTCCGACGGCGCGGCGGCCGACCCGACCTTCGGCGACTACACGGCGAGTGACCTGCTGGAGGTGCGCCGTCATGTGGAGATCCCGGTGGCCGGGTACGCGGCCGTACGCCGCACCCCGGAGGACCTCGATCACCTGACGCATCTGCTGGAGCGGATGGAGCAGGAGACCGACACCACCGCGTGGGTGGCGATGGACACCCTCTTCCACCTCGCCGTCGCCCAGGCGGCCCGCAATCCGGTCTTCCGCAGGGTCATCGAGGAGATCCGCGATGCGCTGGCCCGCCAGTCGGCCTTCCTCAATGAGCTGGGCGGACGGCGCGAGCAGTCCAACCGGGAACACCGGGCGATCGTCGAGGCCCTCGTCGACAGCTCCGAACAGGACGCCGTGGACGCCATGGCGCACCACCTGGCACGCGTCGAGACGACGCTGACCACCATCGTGCGGCCACCACACCGCACGGCCCCCTCCACGGAAGACGAGGATCACGCGTGAGCGAGCGACCCCTCCGGCAGGCGGAACGGCAGCAACGACAAGAGATACCGGACGCCCCACAGCGACCGGCGGGCGGGCATGTGGACGCCGGCGACGCCGGTTACCAGAAGTCCCTCAAGTCCCGGCACGTCAACATGATCGCGATCGGTGGGGCCATCGGTACCGGGCTCTTCCTGGGCGCGGGCGGCCGGCTCGCCGACGCCGGGCCCTCGCTGGCCGTGGCGTACGCGCTCTGCGGGCTCTTCGCCTTCCTCGTGGTGCGCGCCCTGGGCGAGCTGGTGCTGCACCGGCCGTCCTCCGGTGCGTTCGTGTCCTACGCCCGTGAATTCCTCGGCGAGAAGGGGGCGTTCGTCGCGGGCTGGATGTACTTCCTGAACTGGGCGACCACCGGGGTCGCCGACATCACGGCGGTGGCCACCTATACGCACTACTGGGGCATGTTCTCCCACGTACCCCAGTGGGTGATCGCGCTGATAGCCCTCGCGGTGGTGCTGACCGTGAACCTCATCTCCGTGAAGATCTTCGGTGAGATGGAGTTCTGGTTCGCGATCGTCAAGGTCGGTGCGCTGGTCGCCTTCATGCTGATCGGCATCTTCCTGCTGGTCACCCAGCACCCGGTCGGCGGCCACTCCCCCGGGCCCGCGCTGATCGCCGACCACGGCGGGATCTTCCCGACCGGGAGCCTGGCGATGCTGCTGGTGATCCAGGGCGTGGTGTTCGCCTATGCCTCGGTGGAGCTGGTGGGCGTCGCGGCGGGCGAGACCGCCGAGCCGGAGAAGGTCCTGCCCGGGGCGATCAACTCGATCATGTGGCGGGTGGGCATCTTCTACGTCGGCTCGGTGGTCCTGCTGTCGATGCTGCTGCCCTGGAGCTCCTACTCCGCCGGCGAGAGCCCCTTCGTCACCGTGCTGTCCCGTCTCGGGATACCGGCCGCCGGCGGCGTGATGAACCTCGTCGTGCTCACCGCCGCGATGTCCAGCCTCAACTCCGGCCTCTACTCCACCGGACGCATTCTGCGGTCGATGGCGATGTCCGGCTCCGCGCCGAGGTTCACCGGCCTGATGAGCCGCAGCCAGGTCCCGTACGGCGGCATCCTGCTCACCTCGGGGATCTGCGTCCTGGGCGTGGGCCTCAACTATGTCGTGCCGAGCGACGCGTTCGAGATCGTGCTGAACTTCGCGGCGCTCGGCATCCTCAGCACCTGGGCGATGATCATGATCTGTCATCTGCTCTTCTGGCGGAAGACCCGGGCCGGGGAGCTCGTTCGCCCCGGCTACCGGCTGCCCGGCTCGCCGTGGACCGAGAGCGTGACGCTGGCCTTCCTCGCCCTCGTCCTGGTGCTGATGTGGGCCGACGACGGGGCGGGCCGGGCCACCGTGCTCTCGATCCCGCTGATCGTGGCGGCACTGGTCGGCGGCTGGTTCTTGGTACGCGGCCGGGTCGGCACCCTGCGGGACGCGGCGCGGCGCGAAAGCGGCGCGCCGGCGGCCGCCGGCACCGGGCCCATCCCGCACCCCCGCCCGGACGACAACCCCAACAGCAGCGAATCCAGCGAGAGTTGATGATGAGTCAGAGCATGATCCGGCCGCTCCGCACCCCGGGCGACGCGCCCGCGGTCCGCGAACCGGCACACGTACCCGTCGCGCAGGTGGTGCGCGGAGGGATGATCGAGGGCGTCCACCACGGCTCGGTCGTGGTCCTGGCGGCCGACGGGAGCGTGGCGTTCCAGGCCGGCGACATCGAGGTGGCCTGCTACCCGCGCTCGGCGCTGAAGCCGCTCCAGGCGGTCGGACTGCTGCGCGCGGGGCTGCCGCCGCTGGAGGAGGAGTTGCTGGCGCTGGTCGCGGCCAGCCACTCCGGTGAGGAACGCCATCTGGCCGGCGCCCGGCGCATCCTGGCCGCCGCGGAACTGACCGAGGACGACCTGCGCAACGTCCCCGACCTGCCGTACGACCCGGCCGTCCGCGACGAGTGGCTCCGGCGTGGCCTCGGCCCCTCCCGCCTCGCGCAGAACTGCTCGGGCAAGCACGCCGCCATGCTGCTGACGGCCCGTACCCGGGGCTGGCGGCTGGACGACTACCTCGACCCCGGGCACCCCCTCCAGCAAGAACTCGCTGCGGCCGTCGAGGACCTCACCGGCCAGCGCATCGCCCGGACCACCGTCGACGGCTGCGGCGCCCCGCTGTTCTCGGTCTCCCTGCACGGGCTGACCCGGGCCGCCGCCCGGCTGGCGACGGCGGCGCCCGGCACCGACGAGGGCCGGGTCGCCGAGGCGATGCGGGCACACCCGGAGATGGTCTCCGGCAGCACCCGCGACGTCGCCCGCCTGGTGCGTGCGGTGCCCGGCCTGCTCGCCAAGGACGGCTTCGAGGGGGTGCAGATCGCGGCGCTGCCGGACGGCCGGGCGGTCGGCGTGAAGATAGCCGACGGCGCCGACCGGGCCCGGATGCCGGTGGCGGCGGCGGCCCTGGCCCGCTGCGGCGTCGATCCCGGCGTCCTCGCCGCCTTCACCACCGCTCCCGTCCTGGGAGGCGGCGCACCGGTCGGAGCACTCCGGGCGGTGCACACCCCGGCGGCCCCCCTCTCCTGAACACCCCCACCTCTGCCCCTCTTTCTCCCCTCCCTCCCTCCCCTCCGCACAAAGGACCCTCAGCACCATGACTGCCGCCGGCCACCGCCGCGAACACGACCTCCTCGGCGACCGCGAGATACCGGCCGAGGCGTACTGGGGCGTGCACACCCTGCGCGCCAGGGAGAACTTCCCCATCACCGGTACGCCGATCGCCGCCTACCCGCATCTGATCAACGCGCTCGCCGCCGTCAAGGAAGCCGCGGCCCGGGCCAACGAGGACCTCGGACTGCTGGACCGGGAGCGGGCCGATGCCATCGCCGCCGCCTGCCGGGAGATCCGGGACGGTGGCCGGCTGCACGACCAGTTCATCGTCGACGTCATCCAGGGCGGTGCCGGCACCTCGACGAACATGAACGCCAACGAGGTGATCGCCAACCGGGCGCTGGAGATCCTCGGCCACGACAAGGGTGACTACGGCCATCTGCACCCCAATGAGCACGTCAACCTCAGCCAGTCGACCAACGACGTCTACCCGACGGCGGTGAACGTCGCCACGATCATCGCGGTACGGGAACTGCTCGACTCGATGGCCCTCCTGCGCGCGGCCTTCGCGGCCAAGGCCGAGGAGTTCCGCGACGTCCTCAAGATGGGGCGCACCCAGCTCCAGGACGCGGTGCCGATGACCCTGGGCCAGGAGTTCTCGGCCTACGCGGTGATGCTGGAGGAGGACCAGAGCCGGCTCGCGGAGGCCGTCCTGCTCATCCACGAGATCAACCTCGGCGCCACCGCCATCGGCACCGGTCTCAACGCCCCCAAGGGCTACGCCGAGGCGGCCCGTGACCACCTGGCCACCCTCACCGGACTGCCCCTGGTCACCGCCGCCAACCTCGTCGAGGCCACCCAGGACTGCGGCGCCTTCGTCCACCTCTCGGGTGTCCTCAAGCGCATCGCCGTCAAGCTCTCCAAGAGCTGCAACGACCTGCGGCTGCTTTCCTCCGGGCCGCGCGCGGGCCTCGCGGAGATCAATCTGCCGCCGGTACAGGCCGGTTCGAGCATCATGCCCGGGAAGGTCAACCCGGTGATCCCGGAGGTCGTCAACCAGGTCGCCTTCGAGGTCATCGGCAACGACGTCACCATCACCATGGCCGCCGAGGCGGGCCAGCTCCAGCTCAACGCGTTCGAGCCGGTCATCCTGCACTCCCTCTCGGAGAGCATCACCCATCTCGGAGCCGCCTGCCGCACCCTCGCCGAGCGCTGCGTGACGGGCATCACCGCCAACACCGAGACGCTGCTCGCGAGTGTGCAGAACTCCATCGGCCTGGTCACCGCCCTCAACCCGCACATCGGCTACACCGCCGCCACCGCCATCGCCAAGGAGGCCCTCGCCACCGGCCGCGGCGTCGCCGAACTGGTCCTGGAGCAGGGCCTGCTCCCGGCCGACCGGCTCGCGGCCCTGCTGCGGCCGGAGGAAATCGCGGGAACCGGGGCGTCCGGCACGTCCGCCGCCACGGCATAGCGGGGACGGGCAAGGTCCTGCCCGCCGTGAACGTGAGGGGCCCGGCTCATGAGCGAGCCGGGCCCCTCAGGCAGGGCCCCTCACGGCAGGGCGCCTCAGGTCCAACAGCCCCTCACCCGTGGGCCGGTGACTGGACCTCACCCACCGCCACCGGGGCAGGTACGTCCCATCCGGCGGGCTTGTTCCAGCCCCGCCACTCCTCCCACCAGCAGTCCCCGGAGGCGATCAGCGCCTCGACCTCCCGGGCCGCCGCCCGGACCGAAGCCGCCTCCTCCGCGGTGAAGCCCCCGCTGCGCTCGCGCTCCTCGAAGTCCGCCACGTCCTTCCAGCGATACGGGGAGCCGTCGCCCGGTATCCACAGATCCAGTTCCTGATCCAGGGTGTCGTAGCCCGCTTCGGTACGCCGCATCGGTTCCTGGAAGTTCACGTACCACCCGTCGAAGGCGGTCCCCGACCAGCGAGCCCAGACGGCATACCCGTCCCCGGCACGCTGCAACTGCAGCACTCCGTCGGACTGCCAGTACGGCTCGAAGGCCGCCCACGGATGGATGCCCCAACGGAAGTCCCCGCTGCCGAACGTCAGTTGCGTCCCCTTGTGCAGGTACGTGGCGAGGGTGACCCCGTCGTCCGCGGCCACCTGTACGGGATAGACGATCCACTCCCGGCCGTCGAGGATCTCTCGTCGGACGATCACTTCACCCTGGGAAAACAAACGGCTCATGAGAACGTGTCGGTCCTTCTCGCATTGATCGAATAGCCCGGCCGGCCAGTATGCCCCGGCCGCCGACGGTCATCTCTTCGCTCTCCTCGGGGGTGGTCGGTTCAGCCGTTCGTCGCCGCCCCGTGCCGTCGGTCGTGACGGGCAAGGGCGAGGTGATGGGCGGTGCGGAGCAGGTCGCGGAGCGCCGTGGCGGTGCGCGGGCCCGGATTCACCACGGCGAGCCACCCGGCGCAGCCGTAGACGGGGTGGGCCAGCACGGTATCGATGACGCCGGGGTCCTCGTCGGCCGCCGGTTCACATGGCGCGTGGCCGGTCCAGTGGCGGAAGGACTCCTTCCCGGCGGCGACATTGACGCGGAACGTGTCGGGGCGGTCCAGGCGCGACCTCCCGTCGCCCGGGTAGTTCTTCGTCACGATCGTCGCGAACGGTTGGGTCGCTGCCGGCACGACACCGTCGGGAGCGGAGAAGAAGAAGGTGTCCCCCCAACTGATCTCCGGTGAGCCGTCGTCGGGTCCCGGTGTGACGGCCAGGACCCCACCGAGGTCTTCCACGAAGCTGATGATCTCGTCGATGGTCATGTGCTCAAGTGTTTCCTTAAGGTGCTTGTGGAGACTTCACGCCGGAAGAGGGAGGAGTCTGCGGTGTCCACCCTCAAGTCGGTGGTGATGCGGACCGTCGATGTCGCGCGACGTGCCGGGTACTCCGTTCAACAGGTGCGCAATCTCGAACGCGACGGTGTGCTGCCGCCGGCGACGCGCACCGCCGCGGGCTACCGGCGCTACGGAGAGCTCCACCTGCAGTCCGCGCTCGCCTACCGGGCCCTCGCGGCCGGCACGGGCCCGGTGGAGGCCAAGCGGATCGTTCGCGCCGTCCATACCTGCCCGGTCCCGGAGGCTCTCGCCCTCCTTGACGCGGCACACGCCCGGCTCCACCGCGAGCGGACGGACCTCGCACTCGCCAGGGAGGCCGCCGCGGCGATCTCCGCCGAACCGCTCGGAGACGTACGCCCCTCGGATGCGATGAGCGTCGCCGAACTTGCCGCCGCGCTGGGAGTGCGTCCCTCGACACTGCGGCACTGGGACGCCGAGGGCCTCGTCGTCCCCGACCGGCGCTCGGCGCACGGCACGCGACGCTATTCCCCCGCCCACGCCCGGGACGCCCGGATCGTCCACCAACTACGCACCGCCGGCTACCGCATCGACGCGCTCCGGACGTTGCTGCCCGCACTGCGGCGCGGGCAGCGGTCGGACGACATCGCAGCCGCACTCGCGGCCCGGGACGCGAGCGTCGCGGCTCGCTCCCGTGCCCTCCTCGACGCCGCCGCCGCACTCGGTGCGGTCCTCGCCGCGGCTCGGACGTGAGGCCCGGACCCCACATCACGCCCCTACGTGCCCGCAGGCCGGGTCATGGCCGGGTGTGGTCCGCGAGCGCCGCCGCGGTGGCGCGTACGAAGGCCTGCGGGTTGTCCAGCATGATGTTGTGCCCGCAGTCCGGGACCGCGACGACGGACACGCCTGCTGCGGTGAGCGCGTCGGCGCCCGGGAGCGGACCGTCGGCCTCGGGCAGCAGGAAGCTGCGCGGAATCGTGAGGTCCAGCAGGAGTTCGCGCAGGGTGGGAACGGTCCCGCGGATGAGGTGGGTGGCGCTGCGGTGCAGGGCTTCCCGGCCGGCGAGGCGCATCGTGGACCACCAGTGGGGGCCGACCCGGTCACGGACCTCTTCCCAGCCGCCGGCCAGGAACTCCGGCTCGGAGTACGCGGCGATACCGCTGCTGCCGCCGGAGCCGGGGGTACGCGGGATCGGGTCGAGGTTGGCGTCGACCAGGACCAGGCGGGAGACCAGGTGGGGGTGGCGGGCGGCCAGGACGATCGCCACGGAACCGCCCATGCTGTGCGCGATCAGCTCGGCACCGGTGACGCCCGCCGCAACGAGGGCCGCGGCGAGGGCGTCGGCGTGCGCTTCCAGGGTGTGGTCGAAGCCCGTCGGCCGGTCGCTGAGGCCGTGCCCGAGCAGGTCGATCAGCAGCGAACGGTGGCCGGCCAGCGCAGGGTGGACCGCAATCTCGGCGAAGTAGGCCGGCGAGGTCGCCCCCAGGCCGTGCACATAGACGCGGGACGGCTCCCGTCCCGGGAACTCCACCCAGCGGATCCGGTCGCCGTCGGCCGTCACAGTGGCGGTACGCACAGTCTGCTCCCCCTGCAGTCACCCTCGTTGGTGGCGACGAGAGGAGCCACGGGAGCGGAGCGCCTCACCGCCGGGTCCCGCCGCGGCCCCTGCCCAGGTGCGCGCACCCGGCCTCGGCCGGGCCCGCGTCACCCCCACCGCCCGTCGTGCTGCCCCCTGTTCAGGAGGCGATGCGTGAGGCGGCTCAGACCGTGCCGGCGGCCCGCCGGTCGCGGCGCTGCTTGAGATGGCCCGCGGCGGCCAGCGCCGCTGCCACGACGGCCGTGCCGGCGAGCTGCTGACGGCCCTCGGTGCCGGCGGACATGACGGCGAAGACGCCGAGGATGGCGGCCAGCGCCAGCCAGGTCAGATACGGGAAGCCCCACATCCGCACCGAGAGCAGCTCGGGTTGCTCGAGCTCCAGACGGCGGCGCATCTTCAGCTGGGTGAGGCAGACGATGGACCAGACGACCAGCACCGAGCAGCCCGCGATGTTCAGCAGCCAGGCGAACACCGTGGTCGGCCAGATGATGCCGGCGATGACGGCCGCGAAGCCGAACACACAGGACGCCAGCACGGCGGCCGCCGGCACGCCCCGGGTGACCCGGCTCAGGAGGCGCGGCCCCTGGCCGCGGCTGACGAGGGAGAACGCCATCCGCGACGAGCCGTAGATGTTGGCGTTCATCGCGGAGAGCAGCGCCACCAGCACCACGATCTGCATGATCGTGCCGGCGGCCGGGATGCCGAGCCGGTCGAGCACGGTGACGTAGGGGCCCTCCGTGGCGACCTTCGGGTTGTTCCACGGCACCAGGGTGACGACCACGGCCATGGAGCCGATGTAGAACACGGCGATACGCCAGACGGCGGTCCGCACGGCGCGGGCCACGTTCCGGCTCGGGTGGTCGGACTCGGCCGCCGCGATGGTGACGGTCTCCAGACCGGCGAACCCGGAAATGGTGGTCAGCAGCCCGGCGGCGAGTCCGGCGGCACCGGTCGGGAAGAAGCCGCCGTGGCCGGTGAGATGGCTGGTGCCGGGTGCGTCGCCGAACACCCCGAGGATGCCGAGCACGCCCAGCACCAGGAAGGCGACGATCGCGGTGACCTTGACGGCGGAGAACCAGAACTCGAACTCGCCGAAGTTCTTGACCGCGGTCAGATTGCTGGCGCAGAAGAACACCATGAAGATCGCCACCCAGCCGTAGGCGGGGAGGAACGGCACCCAGCCGTGCATGATCGTGCCGGCCGCGGTGGCCTCGGCTGCCACGCCGGCGCAGAGCATCAGCCAGTACATCCAGCCCGAGGTGGCCCCGGCCCACGAGCCGAGTTCGTCCTCGGCATGCACCGAGAACGAGCCGGTGGAGGGCCGGGCCGCGGACATCTCGCCGAGCATCCGCATGATCAGCATGACCAGCGCGCCGGTACCCACGAAGAGGAGGACGATGGCCGGCCCGGCCGCGGCGATGCCGACGCCGGAGCCCACGAAGAGGCCCGCGCCGATGACCCCGCCGAGCGCGATCATTGACAGATGGCGCTGCTTGAGGCCGTGCGACAGCACGGCTTCGCCGTTCTGCACGGCCTGCGGGGCGCCCTGGGGTGACGGGGTGTGTGTCCGACTCATGGTCGTGCCTGTTCATTACGTGAGACGTTCGGTGAGCCCCAAGAGTGTGAAGGGGCACGGAACCCACAGGACGTGAACGCCCGCTATTCGGACGTTTCCGGCACACATGGTGAAGTGGCTGTCACGCAGTGAAGGGGCCGCGGGAAGCCCCGGCGCCCGCTGCGCCGCTCAGCGGCCCGAGGCAGGGGCGTACTGGCTGAGCAGCAGCGCGATGTCGTCCGTCCGGTGCGGGGACCGCCGGGCATCCCGCAGAAGACGGTCGGCCAGCTCCTCCAGGGAATCCGCGCGCGCATGGGCCAGCGTGGTGCGCAGCCGGTCGATGCCGGCGGTGATGTCCGACCCGCGCCGCTCCACCAGCCCGTCCGTGTACAGCGCCACGATCGAGCCGGGCGGCAAGTGCAGTGCGCATTCCGGGTAGCCGGCCGTCTCCGCCACCCCGAGCAGCGGTCCGCACGGCAGGTCCAGCGCCTCGGTATCTCCGCCGGGCCGGCGCAAGAGCGGCGGGCAGTGTCCCGCGAGGACCAGGCGGGCGGCCCCTGAGCCGGCGTCGAGGCGGACGTAGCAGCAGCTGGCGAGAGGCCCGGGGTCCAGGTCGAGAAGCAGCCGGTTGGTCCGGGAGATCACCTCACCCGGCTGCTGGCCCGCAGTGGCGAACGCCCGTACCGCGCTGCGCAGTTGCCCCATGACGGCCGCGGCGGCGACGTTGTGCCCCTCGACGTCCCCGACGATGAGCGCGACCCCGTCACGGGTGGGGATGACGTCGTACCAGTCGCCGCCGATGTCCATGCCGCGCGTCCCCGGGAGATAGCGGCCGGCGACCCGGACGTCGGACAGCGTGGGCAGCCGGTGCGGGAGCAGGGCGTCCTGCAGGCCGTGCGCGACGGCGAATTCGGCGTCATAGAGCCTGGCGCGTTGCAGCGCATGGCCGATCACCCCGCCCAACGCGGTGAGGAGGTCCCGCTCGCCGTCCGGGAACCGGTGGGCGTCGTCGAAGCCGAGGACGCAGGCGCCGACGGGGCGGCTGGAGGCGATGAGCGGCAGGAACGCCCAGGAAAGGGAGGCGCTCGGATGGAGCCCGGGATAGGCCCGCGCGAACTCCTGCCGTGACTCGATGAACAGCGGGGCCCCGGCGAGCAGCGCATCCGACACCGGCACGCCGGGACGGAGCGGCGAGCCCTCGAACCGGTCGAGAAAGCCCGTGGGGTAGCCGCGCTGCGACAGCAGCTGCCAGCGGCGCTCGGTCACGAGGTACAGCGCCATCCGCTGGCCGCCGAAAGCGGGCAGGAGCTGTTCGGCGACGACATCACACACCTCGTGGGCGGTGACCGCCTCGGTCAGCGCACTGCCGAGCTGGAGCACCCGGTAGAGAGTGCCCAGGCGAGGGGCGGGCGGCGACGGCGCGCCGACCGCCGCTTCCTCGGCGACCGCCGACCCCGGTTCGGCATCGGCCGGGACCGGCCCCGTGACGCGGGCCGCCCAGCCCGTCATGCCGCGCGAGCCCGGGTGGAGGGAGAACACCAGCCACTGGTCGGGCGGCCGGCGGGCGAGGAAGGAGACGGGCTGCTGGGAGACCATGGTGGCCCGGTACCGGTCCTCGTAGGCGGGGTCGGCCAGCCACGGCAGGACGTCCCAGGGGCGCCGGCCGAGCAGGTCGTCGTGCCGGACCCGCAGCAGCTGCTCCAGGCCGTGGTTGGCGTAGGTGACACGCCCGTCCGGGGCGAGGGCGAAGAAGCCGTCCGCGAGCCGTTCGATCGCCTCGACGGCGGCCATTCCGGCTCCGGCGTCGAGGACGGCGCCCATCAGGTGCGCGCGTGTGCGCCGGTCGTCGGGAGCGTCCGGCACCCGGCCCCACAACTCGACGGTGCGGTGACCGCTGCCGTCCCGTATCCGCAGGGCGTGCGCCAGGACATGGCCCTCCTCGACCGCGGTACGGGCGGCGGACCGCAGCCCGGGCAGGCCCGCGTCGTCGATCTTGGCGGCCAGGGTGGCCGCCTGCCCGTCGAACTCGGCGGGGGCGATGCCGAAGATCGCGCAGAGTTCGTCGTCCGCCACGAGGGCCCCGCTGTCGAGGTCCCAGTCGAAGAGCCCCACCCGTACAGCGGGGGCGGGCCGCGCCGGGACCACCACCGGGGCGGCTCCCGCGTCGCTCTCGCCCAGCGCGCCGCGTGCGCGCAGCTCGGCGAGCGAGGCACCGAGGCGGTCGGCCGTGGCACGCAGCCGACGCCGCTGGGCTTTCGACAGCCCTTCCGTGTCGGGTCCGGCCGCCCACACCACGGCCATCGACCCGAAGACCGAATCACCCGCTCTCACCTGCACGGAAGCGGATCCGAACGAGTAGGGCAACGCCATGGCGAGCTGCGGAAACCGCCGCATGGTCTCCTCGGCTCCGGCCAGATGGACCGTCCGCCCGGACCGGTACGCCACCGCCACCGGGATGGCACTGCTCACCGGAATCCGCCGCCAGCCACCGAGCAGCGAGGGCGGCGTCCCGGACACCGCACTGAGCACCAGCGAACGACGGTCCGGCGAGATCAGGAACACGCTTCCCGCATGCGCCCCGGTCACCTCGACAGCTCTGGCAACGGCACCGAGCAGAGCATCGTCACGCTCCGGGGCACCACCGGGGCGCACCGTACCCAACGGCTGCACACTCGTCTCCGAACCACTGGGTGGCATGGCACCTTCCAGGGCGGCTGGACTCCCTTTCGCTCCCGTTTGTCCATTTTAAGCGTCGGCCGCGTACGCCGAAGAGCGCCGCACCACGCGCGACCGAGCGGGCGGCCGACCCCCTCGATACCCACCCCATGCAAAGAGCACTGAATTATAAGAATGTGCCGCTTGCGGGTACCAAATAGGGCTAAACCTTTACACACCAGTAATTGCCCTAACACATGGCTAATGTCCGAACTCTCCGACCGCGCTCCTTCTCTTCCTGTGCACATCCAGATCTCCCGGGTCCTCCCCGGGGGCGTCGGAGCAAGGAGGAGCGATGGCAGGGCGGCGACGGCGGAAGCGCGCGAGCACATCCGGGTGGCGGGTCCGGTGGGGGCGGCTGATAGCCGTGGTGGTCGCCTGCGTGCTGGTCGCGGGTGCCGCGTTGGGCTACTGGCTCTACGACCAGGCCGTCAACGGGGTGCGGACCTCGGACGCACTGGGCGACAAGGACGCCCGCTCGGCCAACGGGAGCCAGAACATCCTGCTGATGGGCCTGGACAGCCGCAAGGACCTCAACGGCAATCCGCTGCCGAAGAAGCTCTTGGAGCAACTGCACGCCGGAGCCAGCAGCAACGTCGGCGGCTACAACACCAACACCCTGATCCTGGTGCACATCCCGGGCGACGGAAGCCGGGCCACGGGGCTGTCGGTGCCGCGTGACGACCTCGTCGACGTCCCGGGGTTCGGCAAGCAGAAGATCAAGGAGGCGTACGGACTCGCCAAGGCGCGGGAGGAGGACAGGCTCGCGGCGCAGGGGGTGAAGGACCACGCCGAACTGGAGAGCAAGGGCCGGGAAGCCGGCCGCCGCACCGAGATCCAGACCGTGCGCACCTTCCTGGGTGTGCCCATCGACCACTTCGCCGAGGTCAACCTTGCCGGGTTCTACGACCTGGCCCAGGCGCTGGACGGCGTGGACGTGTGCCTCAAGCATCCGACGAAGGACAAGAACTCCGGCGCCGACTTCCCGGCCGGCCGCCAGACGCTCAACGCCCGGCAGTCCCTGGCCTTCGTGCGCCAGCGGATGAACCTGCCCCGAGGCGACCTCGACCGCACCCGCCGGCAGCAGGCCTTCCTGCTGTCCGCCGTCCACAAACTCGAGACCAGCGGCACGCTCGACAAGATTGGGCGCGCCTACTCGCTGCTCGACGCCGCCAAGCGCGACATCGTGATCGACAAGGGCTGGGCCCTGACGGACGCCGCCGAGCAGATGAAGAAGCTGGCGGGCGGCAACGTGAGCTTCCAGACACTGAAGATCGAAAGGTTCGGTACCTACCGGCAGGAATCCGTAAATGTCGTCGACCCGGCAGCGGTCCGCCGGGAAGTGCAGGAACTGCTGCGCCCCGCCCCCTCCCCGCGTCCCTCGTCCCCGCCGGACGGACGACCGTCGCCCGCTGCCCCGTCACCCCGGTCGGACTCGGGTGACGCGAAGTCGCTGGGCGGCGACGGCGTGCCCTGCGTCGACTGACGCAGCCTTCGCCGGCGCAGCACCACCCGGCTCCCCGCCGCGCCCTCACGTAAGGAGGAAGAGGATGAAGCGGCCACGGCACCACTCACTCGTCCGGTCGGGACGTGCCACCGGCCGTCGCATCCCGCTGTGCGCCCTGGACGCCACCATGGGCGCGATCTCCACCGGACGCGCGTTCTTCTTCCGCGAACGCCTGGACGGCACGGCAATGCGGGCCTCACTGGCGAGAGTGCTGATGTCCTATCCGTTGTTGAGCGGCCGTGCGGAGAGGGACGCGAACGGCGTCCTGCACGTGCTGTGCGATGACTCCGGCGTGCACTTCGAGGAAGAGAACTCCGCGCTCGGCGCGGGAGATTGCCCGCCGGCCCCGGGCGGGCCGCCGCTGCGCGCCTTCCTGCCGAGGGCCTCGGTCGTCCGGCTCGTGGGGCAGGGCGTCCCCCTGCTCGCGGTGAAGCTCACACATCTGGCCTCGGGGGGAACGGTCCTGGGGGTGCACATGAAACACGTGCTGGCGGACGGGCCGGCCTATATGCGGTTCCTGCTGGACTGGGCCGCCGAACACCGCGGTCTTCCCCCTCACCCACCGTGCCACGACCGCCGCCTGCTCGACGGTCTCGCGGACGGCGCCCCGCTTCAGGCGAGGGACCACAACAGCCGCTTCACGGTGGCTTCGCGACGGGAGAAGTACGCACTCCTGAGCCGGATGCTGCTGACCGCGCACAAGCTCCGCACGACGACCTTCCGGTTCGACGCCGCAGAACTCCACGCGATGAAGCAAGCGGCCACCGACCAGCTCCCCCACGGCTGGATCTCCACCAGCGACGCCCTCACCGCCCACCTGTGGCACGCCCTCGGCCGGCTCCGGGCCCGGTCGGCCGGCTGCGTCGAACGTCTCGGCGTCCTCGTCGATTTCAGCCGCTATCTGAGCGACATTCCCGAGAACTACTGGGGAAACACGATCACCTGCGCCGAACTGCGCATGACGGCGCGCGACATACAGGACTGCCCGCTGGGGACGACGGCACGGCTGATCCGGGAGAGCCTGTCGGACCACATCGCCGACCAGGCCCGGGACGACATCGCCTATCTGGTGGAGCAGCGCACGGCCGGCCGGGACCGGAGGGTGATGCCCCGGATGCTGTACCGCGCCTACACCGACATGCTTCAGGTGAACGACCGGGCCAAGCTGCCCTTCTACGCTCTCGACTTCGGCGGCGGGACCCCCTACCGGTGCGAACTGCCGCACGTGCCCATCCCCTGGGCCGCGCAGATCATGCCGACGCCGGAGCGGGACGGGTCCCGCGAGGTGCACCTCAGTCTGCCCGGAGCCGCGGCGGACGCCCTGACCGGGGAGCGGTCCTGGCAGGCACAGCTGCACAAGTACGCGTGACGGTCCCGATGCGGACCCCGGTGTGCACAAGGGCGGTGGCCCGCGGGACATACCCGCGGGCCACCGCCCGAGTCTCTGATCGCCGGACCACCTCTGACCGGGGTCGGGAGGGCCTCGTCACCGGAAGAAGGCTTCCTTGGCCTCGGCCGCGGTGCCGCAACGGCCCAAACACCCGCACGGACACGTGGGATGTGCCCGTTCCGCGGCCCCGGTCTTCCCGCCCGTGTCACGGGATCCGGGTCAGTCCTGGGAGATGTCGGCGCTGACGATCGCGCCGTCGGAGACCGTGTAGGTCCCGTGGTACACCCTGATCGAGCCGTCGCTCTGGGTCGCGTGGAGAACGGCGTCGACCCTCCCGGAGCTGTCGGCGTTCACCGCGGTGAGCGAGATGTACGCGGTCGAGCCGTAGCCCGAGGACCACCGGGAGAAGGAGCTGCCCCCGATGTTCTTGCCGCCCAGGTCCCAGGCCGCCGTGAAATTCCGGTCGTTGATGTCCTGGTAGTACTCCCGCACGGTCGCACTCGCGTCCTCGGCGGACGGCGAACTCTCCGGCTCGGTGGGGGTGTCGCTGACGGTCGGCGACGAGGTGTCCGGCACGGCGGGCGGATAGGCGTCGGTCGGCGGCATGGAGGGCGAGCCCGCATCCGGGGACGGCGTGCTCGACGGGACCGTGTCGACCGCCTGGTAGGACGGTTCGGAGGACGAGCCGGGGAGCAGGTAGGCGGTCACCCCGCCCGCCACGAGCAGCGCCGCCACCAGCCACAGCAGCCACAACGGGAGGGCGGTGGCCCCGACCCGGACGTAGCCGTAGCGGGTGGGGGCCCCTGCGGGCGGTCCCGCCGCGGGTGACACGACGCCGTCATGCGGCATGCCGCAGTTCGGACACGAGGACGCCGCCGGGTCCTCACGGCGCGCGCCGCAGTAGATGCAGGTGGACACGGTCATCTCCCCCGGAGTCCTTCACGTTTTCTTCGGATCCTGGCCTTCGCGTGGCATCCCCTACAGCCCGCGGACCGCCTCTTCGATCGTTACCGCCAGGGACGCCAGCGCCGTGAACCCCGGCACCGCCTCGACGAGCCCCTTGGCGAACAGCTTCAGCTTGCCCCTGCGCGGTGTCTGCGAGGCGGCTTCCTCGCGTGCGTCCTCCGCGGCCTCGATCAGGTCGGCACGGTCGGGGTGCTCGGACCGGCCGAGCTCCTCGATCAGCCGGGAGAGCAGGGCGCCGATGTCCTGGGGCGAGGGCTGCTGCCCGCCGCCGGTCTGGGTCAGCCCGCTGTCCCGCACCTCGGCGCGCGCGTTCCGGCCGCTGGCCACGGCGTTGCCGACGACGTTCGAGCCGCCGGTCGCGATGATTCCGTCGTTCCTCTGCATGCCGATTCCCCATCCCTACTCGGTTCTCAGTCCAGGTTGAGCAGCGGGATCTTGCCCAGCACCGTGGAGACGCGGGACTTCTCGCCGGAGGCGACGGAGCTGGAGTCCACCCGCCCTCCGCCGGCCGCGATGATGCCGTTGTTGATGATCATTTGCTGACGCTGCACCAGCTCGCCCACGTCGATGCCGCGCTCCTCGGCGAACTCGACGAGTGCGTCCAGGACCCGCTTCTCGACCGTCTTCACGACCATGCCGCTGTCGGCCTTCTGGAAGTAGCGGCTGTGCTCCGTGGCCGCCGCCTGCCGGCGCACGCTCTGCCGCGCCCCGAAGTCGAATCTGCGCAGCCTGGTGATCAGCTTGTGCTGCCGGCGCAGACGCCGGGACAACCCGTAATCGGGCGCGAACCCCGTGACCGCCCGCGCGGGTGCGGCCAGCAGCACGAACACGGTGCTGACCAGCGTTTCCGACAGCAGCGTAAAGAGCTCGGACACCGACGGGCGGGGCATGAGGGTGTCGATGACGCGGTAGCGGTCGCGCAGCGGGTACAACACCGTCGGGACCGCCTCCACGAAGAGGTGGGAGTCCGAGCGGACGAAGCGCAGGAAGAGTGAGGTGACCGCCTCGCCGCCCCAGCCGGTGGAGTGCACGGCCAGATAGGGGCGGGCGCCCTCCTCGGGTGTCCGCTTCAGCGAGTCCAGCAGCGCGGACGGAATCCGCGCGACGGGCCGGCCGAGCGGATCGGGCAGGAAACGCGGGTCCGTCAGGATGGACCCGCCGTCGACGAAGACCCGTTCCTCGATCTCCAGGCAGGGCAGCGCCAGGGTGCCGACCCGCTCGGCGATGTGGGCGTAGAGATCCGCCACGTCGAACTCCTGCGGCCGGCCCTCCGGCCGGCTCGAGGTGGTGACGTCGAAGGTCAGGGACCACGAGTCGCGTGTGAAGCCGTATCCGATGAACGGTGAATAGCCGCTGTAGGTGGTGACGTTCCCGCCGGCGTAGGCGCCGATCTGCCGCAGGCGCGTGGCGATGTTGTCGTTGAGCGGTGCGGGCGCGGCCGCGGGATCGAACCGGTCCGGGCGCAGGCTCTGCAGATGACGGCCGTAGCGCGTCGAGAGCTCGAACGAGAACAGGGTGACCCAGGAGAGGAACAGCACCAGCAGGGTGAGGGCGCCGTTGCCGACCCACAAGGTGAAGACGAGGGCCAGCAGGAGCAGGACGGTGAGGACCAGGTCCCGGCCGTGGCGGCGCGTGTTGGCGAGGTAGGCGTGGCGCAGCGCCACGGGGACGTCGCACGCCGGGGCGGGCGCCACCCCCAGCCGGGGTTCGGCGGCGACCTGTTTGATGAGCGACTTGGCGTATTCGCGGTCCAGGTAGGCGGCCGCGCAGATGTACCGGGTCACATCGCGGCCCTCGCCCCACCGCGGCACGGCGGTGCGGTCGCGGGCGGCGACGGTGGTGAGCGGTGCCGTGGACGCGGTCGGCGGCGCCGACACGGGGCCGGCGGGCATCGGAATCGTCGCGGTCCGGTCACCGGATCCCGCCGCTGCACCGCACTTGGCGCACCACGCGGCCCCCGGATCCAGGCCCTGGCCACATCCTGCGCACGCTGTCGAATGCGTCATCGCTCCCCCGTGAAATGAGACGACCCCACGTCCGAAAAGTGCACCACAAAGACAGCTGAGGAAACGTCAGAGTCACTCTTCGAGTCACTACCGTTACAGAGACCGACTTCGCTGCCGCCGTGCCCGCCGCGGGGGCGCCCGGCGAGCGGCACCGGGCGGTCCGGAGGCAGGATGGCCTGGGTGGCCGTCCCGGCACGTGGGTGCGGGTGACACGCCCGGGGTCCGTCCGGTGCGTGGGGCGGGCCGGGTCCGGGGCAGGGTCCGGACCGGTCACCGTGGAAACCGATCGGCACGAAGGAAGAGAGAGCCCGATGCGTATCGCGCTGTGCCAGATGACGGCATCGACCGATCCGAAGCAGAACCTCGCGGCGGTGCAGGACCACGTCCGTCGTGCGGCACGCGAGGGGGCCCGGCTGGTGGCCCTTCCCGAGGCGGCCATGGTGCGGTTCGGGGCTCCGCTCGCGACGGTGGCCGAGCCGCTGGACGGGCCGTGGGCCGAGGGGGTGCGCGCGGTGGCCCGTGAGACCGGGGTGACGGTGGTGGCGGGCATGTTCACCCCGGCCGGCGACGGGCGGGTGGCCAACACGCTGCTGGCCACCGGGCCCGGTGTCGAGGAGTCCTACGACAAGATCCATCTGTATGACGCGTTCGGCTTCCGGGAGTCCGACACGGTCGCGGCGGGCGACCGCGTGGTGACCATCGACGTCGACGGGGTCCGGGTGGGCCTGGCCACGTGTTACGACCTGCGCTTCCCCGAACTGTTCCGGGCGCACGCGGACGCCGGGGCGACGGTGTCCGTCCTGCCCGCCTCCTGGGGCGCGGGGCCGGGCAAGCGGGCGCAGTGGGACCTGCTGGTGCGGGCTCGTGCCCTGGACGCGACGGTCTGGGTCGCGGCCGTCGATCAGTCCGCCCCGGACCCTCACGTCGATCCGGAGGCCCCCGCGAAGATGCCGCACGGGGTCGGGCACAGCGCGCTGATCGGCCCCGACGGGACCGTACGCGCCCAACTGGGCGCCGCGCCGGACCTGCTCGTCGGGGAGGTGGACGCCGAGGAGGCGCTCCGCGTCCGGCGGGCCGTGGCGGTGCTGGACAACCGGCAGCTGTAGGGGCCGGCCGCGGCGGTCACGCGGCCAGGAGGATGCGCCGGGTCGCCTGGAGGTGGCTGTCGATGGCCGCACAGGTGGCCGCGGCGTCTCTGGCCGCCAACCCGTCGAGAATCCGGCGGTGTTCGGCCAGCACCTCGTCCCGGCGGTGGCCCGAGCCGTAGTGGTCGGGCACGCCGGCCCTGGTCTGGCGGCTGCGCAGGGCCTCGTACTGACGGCACATCAGCGTGTTGCCGACGGCGGCGACGAGGCTGGCGTGAAAGCGGTGGCCGGCGGCGAGGAACTCCGTGGCGCCGGCCTCGCCGCGCAGCGCCTCCTGCCGGTCCAGGAGGCCGGCCATCTCGTCGACGGGTGCGGTGCCCCGGTCGGTCGTGCGCTGTGCGGCGAAGCGCTCGATCAGGCCGCGCATCTCCATCAGTTCGCCGATCTCACGGCCGGACAGCGGGGCGATGTGCGCGCCGCGCTTGGGGACCAGCCGCACGAGGTCCTCGGCGGCGAGCAGCAGCAGGGCTTCGCGGATCGGGGTGCGGGAGACGCCGATCCGGTCCGCGATCTCCTGCTCGGACAGGAAGCGGTCCCGCATGGCCGGGTCGGTCAGCACACTCTCCTTGAGATAGGCGTAGGCCCGCTCGCGCCCCGACTCCATCGCCCGCACTCCCCACTCGTGACATCCCGCCAGGAACCCCCCATACGGCCTGTATGCGCAGGCTACACGGTGGGCCTGAGGTCAACGCCCGGCGGCCCGGACCGTCCCTGACGGCGCGTCATGGAGGCCGAGCCGCAGATGCTCGACGTGGAAGAGCGCTTGGTCGAGGAGTTCGGCGACATGGTGGTCGTAGAGCGCGTAGATGATCGAGCGGCCGTGGCGTTCGCCGGTGACCAGGCCGAGGTTGCGCAGCAGGCGGAGTTGGTGGGAGCAGGCGGACTGTTCCATCCCGACGGCGGCGGCGAGATCGCCGACCGCGCAGGGGCTCTCCTGGAGGCGGGCGAGGATGCGCAGCCGAGAGGGGGTCGACAGGGCCTGGAGGGTGGCGGCGACATCCGCGGCCCCCACCGCGTCCAGTCGTTCACGGGTGGCGGTGTGGCGGTCATCCATTCGGTGGCCCATGGGGCCATCTTAACGACGGCATATGAAGACTTCTTCACTTATTCCTGGCAGGAAGCCTCCTCCCCCGACAGACGGTCGGTGACCCACCGGTGGAAGGCGCCGATGTGGTGCTCGCTGGGCACCAGCACCCCGCCGGCGCGATACGCGCGCGAGCTCATGGCCGGCTGGGTGCGCTCGCAGGCCTCGAAGTCCTGGGCGTTGACCCGGTGGAAGAGCTCGACGGACTTGGAGACATCGGCGCCGGAGTCGACGACCTCGGGCAGATACAGCCAGTCGCACTCGACGACGGTGCGGTCCGGCGCCATCGGGAACATCCGGTGGACGATGACATGGTCGGGGACGAGGTTCACGAACACCTGCGGCCGGACGGTGATCGCGTAGTACCGCCGGTCCTGGGTGTCCTCGATGCCGGGCAGCCGGCCGAAGCCCTCGGTGCCGTCCACGGTGAAGCCGGTGGCCTCGTCGGCGAACTCCGCACCGTGGCCGACGTAATACTGGGCGGCGAAGCCGTCGGCGAACTCGGGGAGCACCTCGGTGAGTTCGGGGTGGATGGTGGCGCAGTGGTAGCACTCCATGAAGTTCTCGATGATGAGCTTCCAGTTGGCCTGCACGTCATAGGTGAGGCGCTTGCCGAGTGCGAGGCCCTCGGTGCGGTAGCGGTCGAGGGAGGCGGTGTCCCCCAGCCGCTCGACGGCCGCGCCGATCACGGTGTCCTCGAAGGACGGGGGTTCGTCGGCCAGGCACACCCAGGCGTAGCCGAGCCATTCCCGCAGCGGGACGGTGACCAGTGCGCGCTCGCCGCGGTCCACGTCCGGCATCTTCTGCAGGTTCGGGGCGGCGACCAGGCGGCCGTCGAGGTCGTAGGTCCAGGCGTGGTAGGGGCACTGGAGGTTGCGCCGGACCTCGCCGGACTCCTCGGTGCACAGCTGCGCGCCGCGGTGCCGGCAGATGTTGAGGAAGGCGCGCAGGGATCCGGCGCGGTTGCGGGTGATCAGTACGCTCTCCCGGCCGATCCGGACCGTGCGGAAGGCGCCGGGCTTGTCCAGGTCGGCGCTGCGGACCGCGCAGAACCACAGCCGCTCGAAGATCTTCTCCTGTTCCCGGCGGAAGATCTCCGGGTCGGTGTAGTGGTGGCCGGCGAGGGTGGCGATGAGGCTGGGCGTGGTCGCGGCGGCGGGTTCGGTGACCGCGGCCGGCGCGGACGGGGCGGGTGTGGTCGTCATATCCGGTCTCCTCAGACGGCCGCGGCGGCGGACCGGCGGGGGTCGAACAGCTCGATGGGATGCGCGGTGGCACCGGTCAGCGCGAGGTCGGCGACGATCTCGCCGACCACCGGCACGAACTTGAAGCCGTGGCCGGAGAATCCGCAGGCGACGGTCACGGTCTCCGGGTGCGCGGGATGCCGGGTGATCACGAAGTGTTCGTCGGGGGTGTTGGAGTACATGCAGGTGGCGGCCTTGAGGAAGCGGCCGGGGAGGGCGGGCAGGCGCGGGGCGAGTTGCTCGGCCATGGCGCGCACCTCGTCGTCGTGCACGGTGCGTTCGATGGTTTCGGGGGTGCAGACGGTGCCCTTGCGGAAGAAGGCGACCTTGGCGCCGCCGCCGGGGCCGTCGATCGCGGGGAAGCCGTAGATCTGGACGCCCCGGTCGTCCTCCCAGATGTAGATCGGGTGCCGGTCCGGGACGAAGGGCGCGGTGCCGCCGTCGGGGGCGAACCAGTACATGACCTGCCGTTCGATGGTGAACGGCACCCCGAGGTCGGTGAGCAGATCGGGTGCCCAGGCGCCGGGACAGATCACCAACTGCCCGGCGGTGTAGGTGTTTTCGGGGGTGTGGACCCGGACCCCGGAGCCCCCGGGCAGCTCTTCCCAGCGGATGACCGGCTCCTCGAAGTGCAGCTCGGCGCCGTCCTGGCCGGCGAGCTGCACATGGGCGGCGACGGTGTACTCCGGCCGGACCAGGCCCGCCCGCGCCTCGTACAGGGCGATCTCGTCGTCGGCCGGGGTGAGCGTCGGGAAGCGGCGGCGGATCTCCCCGGCGTCCAGCACCTCGTGCGGGAGGTCCCACTGCACGGCGGACTCCAGGCTGCCGCGCACCGTGCGGCTGTCGGGGCGGCCGACCATCACCCCGCCGCAGAGGGTGGCGATCTCGCGGCCGGTGTCCCGCTCCAGCTTCTCGTACAGCTCGTACGAGCGCAGCAGCAGCGGGACGTAGGCGGGGTCCTCGAAGTAGGACTGCCGGGTGATGCGGGAACCGCCGTGGCTGGAACCGCGGTTGTGCACCGGGCCGAACTTCTCCAGGCCCAGGACCCGGGCGCCACGGGCGGCGAGATGGTGGGCGGCGGCGCTGCCCATGCCGCCCAGGCCGAGGACGATGACGTCGTAGGTGGGAGCCATGCGATTGCTCCTTCTGCGTACGGGGGTGCGGGTGCGGCGTACGGGCAGTGCGGGGCGGGGAGGGCCGGCGCCCGACCGGCCCTCCCCTACCGGCGGATGCGCTCCATCTGCGGGTCGAAGAGCGGCTCCCGGGCGACGGTGGCGGGGATCTTCTCACCGAAGTACTCGATGTGGACGGCGGTGCCGGGGACCGACGCGGCGGCCGGCAGCCAGGCGTAGGCGATTCCGCGGCCGAGGGTGTAGCCGTAGGCGGCGGAGGTGACGTAGCCGGCCGGGGCGCCGTCGACATGGACCGGTTCCTTGCCGAGGACGACGGCCGAGGGGTCGTCGAGGGTGAGGCAGCTGAGTTTGCGCGGCACGGTGTCCTCGCTCATGCCCTCCAGCGCGTCCCGTCCGATGAAGTCGCCCTTGGCGGGGCGGACGGCGAAGCCGACACCGGCCTCGTACGGGTTGTGCTCGGTGGTCATGTCATGGCCCCAGGCGCGGTACCCCTTCTCCAGGCGGAGGCTGTTGAAGGCGCTGCGCCCGGCGGCGATCACCCCGTGCTCCTGCCCGGCCGCCCAGAGCGTGTCCCACAGGCGCAGTCCCAGGTCGGCGGTGGTGTACAGCTCCCAGCCGAGTTCGCCCACGTAGCTGAGCCGCATCGCCGTGACCGGGACATGGCCGAGGTGGGTGTGCTTGGCCCGGAAGTAGCCGAAGGCCTGGTGGGAGAAGTCGTCGCGGGTGAGCGGCTGGACGAGGTCGCGGGCCAGCGGGCCCCAGACGCCGATGCAGCAGGTGCCCGAGGTGATGTCGCGGACCTGGACCCCCTCGTCGGGGGCGTGCCGCAGCAGCCAGTCGAGGTCGGATCCGCTGTTGGCGCCGACCTGGAAGCGGTCCGGGGCGAGCCGGGCGACGGTGAGGTCGGAGCGGATGCCGCCGGCCTCGTCCAGGAGCAGGGTGTAGGTGACCGCGCCCGGCTTCTTCGCGAGGTTGTTGCTGGTCATGCGCTGGAGGAAGGCGAGGGCGCCGGGTCCGGTGACCTCCAGGCGGCGCAGCGGGGTCATGTCGTACAGGGCGACCTTCTCGCGGGTCGCCTTCGCCTCGGCGGCGGCGATCGGCGACCAGTAGCGCGCCGACCAGGCGTCGCGTCCGGGGAGTTCGAGTCCCTCGGCGAGCGGGGCGTTGGCCTCGTACCAGTGCGGGCGTTCCCAGCCGCCGCCCTCCAGGAAGTACGCGCCGAGTTCCTGCTGCCGGGGGTAGAAGGGGCTGGTGCGCAGGGGGCGCGGCTGGTCCATGGGTTGCAGCGGGTGGATGACGTCATAGACCTCGATGAAGCTCTGGGCGCCGCGGTCGGCGATGTACGCGGGCGAGCGCTGGGCGTCCTCGAAGCGGTAGAGGTCGCACTCGTGGATGTCGATGGCGGGCCGGCCGTCCGTCATCCACTCGGCGACGGCCTTGGCGACGCCCGCGGAGTGGGTGACCCAGACCGCCTCGGCGAGCCAGAAACCGCGCAGTTCCCGGGATTCGCCGAGGACCGGCATGCCGTCGGGGGTGAAGGAGAAGACGCCGTTGAAGCCCTCGGCCACCCGGGAGTCCGCCAGCGCGGGCAGCAGGCCGATGCTGTCCTGCCAGCTCGGGGCGAAGTCGTCCGGGGTGAAGGGCAGGGACGAGGGCATGGTGGGGGCGTCGTCGTAGGCGGGGACGGTGAAGGGGTCGACGGGCATCGGGCGGTGGGCGTAGGAGCCGATGCCGAGGCGGCGCCCGGCGGAATCGGTGTGCTCGCGGAAGTAGAGGTCGCGGTCCTGGAAGCGCAGGATCGGCTTGCTCGCCTCGTCGCCGGAGCTGTCGGCCCCACTCGAAGAGGGGGTGCCCCCCTGCGGGCCGTTGACGCCGGCGAGTGCGGGCAGCGGTTCCGTGGTGGCGTATTGGTGGGCCAGCGGGAGGAGCGGGATGTCGACCCCGGCCATCGCGCCGATCACCGGGCCCCAGAAGCCGGCGGCCGAGACGACGTGGTCGGCGGGGAAGGTGCCGCGGTCGGTGACGACGCCGGTGACCCGGCCGTCCGCCTGCTCGATGCCGGTGACGGTGTGCCGCTCCAGGAAACGGGCGCCGCGGCTCTCGGCGCGGGCGATCTGCGCGCGGCAGGCGAGCACCGCGCGGGCCAGCCCGTCGTCGGGGGTGTGGAAGCCGCCATGCAGCCGGGTCTCGTCCAGCATCGGCCACAGCTGCTTGCACTGACGCGGGGTGAGGAGTTCACCGCGTACGCCCCAGGAGGCGGCGAGCCCGGCCTTGCGGTGCAGGTCGGCCCAGCGGGCCTCGGTGGTGGCGACCTCCAGCCCGCCGACGGCGTCGAAGCAGGGCAGCCCGTCGACGTCCAGGGAGCCGAACTTCCGGGCGGTGTAGGTGGCGAACTCGGTCATGGTCTTGGACGGGCCGGTCCGGAAGACCAGGCCGGGCGCGTGCGAGGTGGAGCCGCCGGGGGCCGGCAGCGGGCCCTGTTCGAGGACGGTGACCTCACTCCAGCCGCGGGCGGTCAGCTCGTCGGCGAGGGAGGCGCCGACGATGCCGGCACCGATGACAACCACACGGGAACGGTTTGCGGGCGTGCGGGACATGCCCCTCCTCCTGCTGCTGGTCGGGGTGGTCGGGCGGGTGGGTGCGGGCGTGGCGGCTCAGAGGTTCTGTAACGCCGTCACAGGACCACGACGGAGCGCAGTACGGTGCCGTCGCGCATCTTGTCGAACGCGGACTCCACCTCGTCCAGGGCGATCGTCTCGGTGACGAAGCCGTCGAGGTCGAGCCGTCCGCTGAGGTAGCGGTCGATGAGGACCGGGAAGTCGCGGCTGGGCAGACAGTCGCCGTACCAGGAGGACTTCAGCGCGCCGCCGCGCGAGAAGAGATCGAGGAGCGGCAGCTCGACGCGCATGCCGGGTTCGGGGACGCCGACCTGGACCAGCGTCCCGGCCAGGTCGCGCATGAAGAAGCCCTGGGTGTAGGTCTCGGGGCGGCCCACCGCGTCGATCACCACATCCGCGCCGTGGCCGCCGGTGAGGCCGCGGACCGCCTCGACGGGGTCCGTACCACGGGAGTTGACGGTATGGGTGGCGCCGAAGCGGGTGGCGCCGTCCAGCTTGCGGTCGTCGATGTCGACCGCGATGATCCGGCGCGCGCCGGCGACCGAGGCGCCGGCGATGGCCGCGTTGCCGACCCCGCCGCAGCCGATGACGGCGACGGTGTCCCCGCTGCCCACCGCGCCGGTGTGCACGGCGGCGCCGTAGCCGGCCATCACTCCGCAGCCGATGAGTCCGGCGGCCTCGGGGCGGGCGTGCGGGTCGACCTTGACCGCCTGTCCGGCGGCGACCAGCGTCTTCTCGGCGAAGGCGCCGATGCCGAGCGCGGGGCTGAGCGGGGTGCCCCCGGGCAGGGTCATCGGCTGGGCGGCATTACGGGAGTCGAAGCAGTACCAGGGCCGGCCGCGGCGGCAGGAACGGCAGCTGCCGCAGGGCGCCCGCCAGGCGAGGACGACGAAGTCACCGGGTGCGAGATCGGTGACCCCGGGGCCGACGTCCTCGATCACCCCGGCCGCCTCATGGCCGAGCAGGAAGGGGAATTCGTCGTTGATCGCGCCGTCCCGGTAGTGCAGGTCGGTGTGGCAGACCCCGCAGGCCTGCACGGCGACCAGCACTTCTCCCGGGCCGGGATCCGGCACCAGGATCGTCCGCAGCTCAACCGGTGCGCCGTGTTTCGCCGCGACGACGGCATGGACTTCGTGTGGCATGCCCTACCCCTTCGTGTTGCGCACTGCACGACTCGTTGCGCGATGAGAGACATAGTGGGAACGCCGGATCGGCACCGTCAAGGGGGTGTGGGCGAGCTCTTCACGCCAGGGCCGGCATTTCCCGGGACCGCTTGACGCATAGGCCCAACGATTGGATTCTGTTGCGCATAGCGCTCCATCGTGCGCACCGCGAAACTCGATGATCCAGGGGGTCCTGTGATTCCTGTCTGCCGTCTCGCCGATCTGCCCACCGGCGAATCCGTACGCATCGACACCGCACCTCCGATCGCCGTCTTCCACGCCGAGGGGCAGCTCTACGCGATCGACGACACCTGCACCCACCAGGACGCCTCCCTCGCGGACGGCTGGCTGGAGGGATGTCTGGTCGAATGCCCGCTGCACGCCGCGGCCTTCGACCTGCGCACCGGAGCGGCGACCTGTCTGCCGGCCCGCCGGGCGGTGCGCACCCACCCCGTGACCGTCGAGGACGGCATGATCTACGTCCAGCACGCCGCCGAGGAGGGCACCGCCGCATGAAGTCGGTCGCTGTCATCGGAGCCTCGCTGGCCGGCCTGTACGCCGCCCGGGCCCTGCGCGCCGAGGGGTTCGACGGCCGGCTGGTGATCGTCGGGGACGAGTCCCACCGCCCCTACGACCGCCCGCCGCTGTCCAAGGACCTCCTCACCGGCACCACGAGCCCGGACCGGCTGGCCCTGGCCGACGCCGAGGAGATCGCCGAACTCGACGCCGAATGGCTGCTGGGCACCGAGGCCACCGGGCTCGACACCGGCGGGCGCACGGTGCTCCTCGACGGCGGCCGGACCCTGGCCACCGACGGCGTGGTGATCGCCACCGGCGCCGCCCCGCGCCGCCTGCCCGGCCCTGCGCCCGCCGGCGCGCACACCCTGCGCACCCTCGACGACGCACAGGCCCTGCGCGCGGACCTGACGCGCGGCCCGGTCCGGGTCGTGGTGATCGGCGGCGGCTTCATCGGCGCCGAGGTCGCCTCGTCCTGCGCCACCCTCGGACATCACGTCACCGTGGTCGAGGCCGCCCCGCTCCCCCTCGTACCCCAGCTCGGCGACACGATGGCCACCATCTGCGCCGCCCTCCATGCCGACCACGGCGTCACCCTCCTCACCGGGACCGGGGTCGCCCGTCTGCACAGCGAGGGTGCCGGGAACCGGGTCACCGGGGTCGAACTGGCCGACGGCCGGCTGCTTCCCGCCGAGGTGGTGGTCACCGGCATCGGCGTCCGGCCCCGTACCGCCTGGCTGGAGGGTTCCGGGCTGCCGCTCGACGACGGGGTCCGCTGCGACGCGGGATGCGTCACCCCGCTGCCCCAGGTGGTGGCCGTCGGCGACGTCGCCAGGGTGGACGGCATCCGCGCCGAGCACTGGACCAGCGCCACCGAACAGGCCGCCACGGCCGCACACAACCTCCTGGCCGGGCGCACCGTCACGACCCACCGGAGCCTGCCGTACTTCTGGTCCGACCAGTACGGCGTCCGCATCCAGTTCGCGGGCCGGCGGCTGCCCGGTGACACCCCGCGCATCCTCGAAGGCTCTCCCGACGACCGCAGCTTCCTCGCCTGCTACGAACGTGAGGGGCGCACCACCGCGGTCCTCGCGCTCAACCGCCCGCGCCCCTTCATGGGGCAGCGCCGCGCCCTCGCCCGCGCCGCCCAGCCGGCCACCACCTGACCGCCCGGGCGCCGCCCCGGACGGCGCCTCAACTCTGCGCGCCGTCGCGCGGCTCGATGCGGTAGCGGAACGCGGCACCGCCCGGGTCGCCCGCCGTCGCCCCGCCGTCGACGGTCAGCACCGCGCCGTTGACGAAGGAGGCGGCCGGCGAGAGCAGCCAGCCGATCGCCTCCGCGACCTCCCGCGGCTCCCCGGCGCGGCCCGCCGGCAGCAGCCGGGTGGCCTCCTCGTACGCGGCGTCCACCCCGCCCGCCAGCCCGGCCTCCTCGGCGAAGCGCGCCATCCGCCCGTCGGCCATCTCGGTCCGCACCCAGCTGGGACAGACGATGTTGGCGCGCAGCCCGTCCCGCCCGTAGTCGACGGCGAGGGAGCGGCAGAGCTGGAGCAGGGCCGCCTTGGACGTCGCATAGGCGGCGTTGCCGTGCCCGTTGCGCAGCGCGGCGACCGAGGCCACGGCGACGACCGCGCCACGGGCCGCCAAGAGGTGTGGGAGCGCGGCGCGTTGCAGCAGGAAGGGGCCGGTGACATTGGTGGCCATGACGGCCTGCCAGTCCGCCGGCGACAGCTCACCGACCGCGCCGCCGCGGGCGATACCGGCGTTGAGCACCAGCCCGTCGAGCCGCCCGTACGCGGACACGGCCGCCTCGACGAGGCCCTGCACCGCCTCGGGGTCGGCGGCGTCGGCGGGGTGCGCCAGCGCCCCGGTCTCCTCGGCGAGGCGGTGCAGCGGTTCGGGCCGGCGACCGGAGATCACCACCTGGTGCCCGGCCGCCCGCAGCAGCCGCGCGGTGGCGGCGCCGATGCCCGTACCACCGCCCGTCACGAAGACAACTCGCTCTTGTGTCATGGTCGTTCGCGCCTCCGGTCCTGGTCACCTGTCGCCACCGCGATCATGCCGACGCGCCCCGGACGGGGCGTGACGTCCGGCCCCGCGCCACCGCGGCCCACGCCCTCATACGCCTCCCTGACCGGGTGCGGAGAGGGGCGGAATGGTGGAGGTGGTGGCTTCCCACTGGCTGAGGATGCCGTCCCAGTCGTGCTGGGCGGCCGTGATGGCGTTGGCATCCCAGGTGCCCTGAGAGGGCTGTTGGTAGTGGTGTTGCTGTGGTTGCTGCTCGTATACCCGGTACTCCTGATACTGCTGATGCTCCGGGTAGTTCTGATACGGGTGTTGCTTCCAGGGTTCCTGCTCATAGTGCTCCCGTGCCTGCGGGGGCCGCTGCTCACGCCAGGCCGCATGGGGAGCCTCGGTCTGCGGGGAGGGTGGCGGGACGTTGACGAGGCGGCGGTGCCGGCCGATCCGGTCCGGCGGCGGCGCGGGCCGGCTCTCGGCCGTGAGCTGTTGTGCCCGTGCCACCAGGATCCGTACGTCGAGACCGAGTTCGGTGGCCAGTGCGGTGAGGTCGACGCCGGCCTGCCAGCTGCTCATCAGGACCGCGTCCAGGGCCGGCGCCCAGGCCGGTTCGGTGGGCGGGGACATCCCTGGCGGGGAGGACATGCCCGGCGGGGACATGCCGGGCTGGGACATGCCGGGCTGGGGCGCCGCGACCGGGGCCGGGGCCGGCGCGGCCGCGGACGGTGGACTCGCGGCCGGCGGGCTCACAGTGGGCTGACTCGCGGTTGACGGGCCCGCGGGGGGTGCGGCGGCCGGCTGCGCGGGGGGTTGCTCGCACGTGGGCTGGGACAGCAGACTCTGGGCGACCGCGCGGGCGTCGTCCTTGCCCACCGTGCGCCGGGCCAGACGTACTTCGCGCTCGTCCAGGCCGAGCAGGTCCGCCACCACGGCGTCGCTGCCCACCGTCACGGCGAAGGCGGCCAGGGTCCGTGAACGACGGGCCTCGGCCTCGTCGAGGAGTCCCTGCGTACGGCGGACCTCGTCATCGCTGCTGCAAAACGCCTGTGCGAGTACCGCGTGGCGCTCCCACAACTCCCTCGGTTCCATGACTGCGACAACGTTCCTTCGTCCGTATTGGACCGCTTCCCAGCTATAGATCACTGCATAAGGTGATATTCGAGAGAGATACGTCCCTGCCTCCACGGGGGAATCCGCGGCAGCTGAGAAAGTACGTCGTGACCACATGCCGGAAGAATCGTTTCTACGGCCATGAGCGTCCCCTCTTCCGGCACCGTCGCAGGTCACGGACAGACGTCCCTCCCCCGCCCCGGCTCCGTTCCGCGATGGCTCACCGCGGAGATCGTCCGACAGACACCCGTGTACGCAGGGCTGGCGAAGCTGTGGACGGAGCGTGCGCGCACCGTGCCCGGGGTCGCCGATCCGGAGTGGCAGCGGCTGGTCTCCTACCGTGCGCTGATGGAGGAGACCGAGATCGCCCTCACGGCTCTCCGGCCGCACCGCGCGCCCGATGTGCTGCCCCAGCGGAAGCAGGTGCCGGCGGCCCGTCCCGCCCGTCTGGACGCCTGAAGCGCTCCCGGTCCGGGCAGCCGGCTGTCCTGCACCGGCTGCCGGGCCGGCGCCCTGAACCGGCGCCCTGGCCGGAGTACCGTTGAGTTGTCGAGGATTTCCCGCTGCCCGGCCGGCGCGCCGGCAGCGGCTGTGACCAGCGACGGAACCCGGGTGAGCGCGACGGATGACACGGACTTCAGCCCGATCGGGGTGATCGGGCGGGTGACCGTGTCGATCCCGGCCGACGGACCGGGCGAGGTGCTGCTGCCCGTGCGCGGCGGGACCGAGGCCTTCGCCGCCTGGTCCCCCGTGCCCATCGCCCGGCATACCCAGGTCATCGTGGTCGACCACACCTCCGCGCGGTCGGTGATCGTCGCGCCGCTGCCCGCCTGACCCCGCCGGCCCGGTGAGCACGACCGGCCGTGAACCCGCCCTTTCCCGTCGCCGTGCCCGCCCCCCAGGAGCGGGCGGCCGCATCGGAACAGGAGCCCGCAATGTTGTTCTGGCATGTTCCGGCGCCGAACCAGGCGCTGTTGATCTCCGGCTCGAAGCGCCGGGCCGGGGACGCGCAATTCCGCATCGTCACGGGGCACGGCTGCTGGGTCATGCCCGTCAAGCAGAAGACGAGCCTGCTGTCGCTGTCGCTGCGGGAGTCGGAGATCTCCGAGGACTGCGTCACCCAGCAGGGCATCCGGATCGGGGTCCGGGCGGTCGCCGTGTTCAAGGTCGGCGACGACCCGACGTCGATCGCCAATGCCGCACGCCGGTTCCTGGACGAGCAGGCCACCATGGAGGAGCTGGTGGGCCGGATCTTCGCCGGCCATCTGCGCTCGATCGTGGGCGGGCTGACCGTCGAGCAGATCATCCGGGAGCGGGACCGGGTCGCCCAGGAGGTCAAGGACGGCAGTCACTCCGAGATGGAGAAGCTCGGCATCGTCGTCGACGCCCTGCAGATCCAGGAGATCGCCGACACCTCCGGATACATCACCAATCTCGCCGCCCCGCACGCCGCGGCGGTCGCCAGCGCGGCCCGGATCGCGCAGGCCAAGGCCGACCAGGAGGCCACCGAGCGGGAGCAGCAGGCGGCGGCGCTCAAGGCCGAGTACGAGCGGGACACCGCGATCAAACGGGCCGGGTTCCTCGCCGAGACCGAGCAGTCCAACGCCCGGGCCGCACAGGCCGGACCGCTGTCGCAGGCCAGGGCCTCGCAAGAGGTCATCGAGGAGCAGACCGCGCTGGCCCAGCGGCAGGCCTCGCTGGCCGCCCAGCGGCTGGAGGCCGAGGTGCGCCGCCCGGCGGACGCCGAGGCCTACCGGCTGCGCACCCTGGCGGAGGCGGGCCGTGACCAGGTCCGGTTCGAGGCGGACGCGCACGCCTACTCCGAACGGGCCGTGGCCCAGGCGCGGGCCGACGCGAACACGGCGCTCGCGGCCTCGCTGCGGGACGGCAACCAGGAGCTGATCGCCGCCAACCGCACCGTCGAGAACCTCCCCACGCTCGCCCGGGCGGCCGCCGAGGGCATCTCGGGCTCCCGGCTGACGGTGCTCAACGGCACCGACGGCATGAACGAGATCGTCTCCGGCATCGTCGGCCAGGGGATGGCCATCCTCGACAGCCTCAAGACCGCCACGTCCGGCGCGTCCGCCGCGTCCACCGCCGTTCCCCCGCGCGCCGACGGTGCGGGCTCGCTGCCGCAGAAGGTGACGAAACTGACGCAGGAGGGGGCGGGGTCCGGCTCGTCCTGAGCTCACGGCCGACAGCTGCCCTCGCGGGCCGCGCCGGGCACCCGGAGGTGTCCGGCGGGCCCGCGGGGGCACCCGCACGGCGTGGCGCGCCGCCCGTGCAGGCCGACCCGGATCATGCCGCGGCGGCCGTCGGCGTACGGCGCCAGCGGGTCAGGACCACATGCGCGAGCACGCCGAAGAGCAGCCCCCAGAAGGCGGATCCGATGCCGAAGAGGCTGACGCCGGAGGCGGTGGCGAGGAAGGTGATCAGTGCCGCCTCGCGGTCCTTCTCCTCCTTGACCGCCCCGGTCAGGCCGCCGGCCAGGGCACCGAGCAGCGCCACCCCGGCGACCGCCGCCACGAGTTCCTTGGGAAGTCCGGCGAACAGCACCACCAGCGTGGAGCCGAACGCCCCGATGAGGAGGTAGAACGCGCCGCAGGAGACCCCGGCCACGTACCGGCGCTTCGGATCGCGGTGGGATTCGGGGCCGGTGCAGATGGCCGCGGTGATCGCCGCGAGGTTGATGGCGTGGGAGCCGAACGGCGCCAGCACCGTGGAGACCAGGCCCGTGGAGCCGATCAGCAGACGGTCCTGGGGCCGGTAGCCGGACGCGGTGAGCACGGCCATGCCCGGTGCGTTCTGCGAAGCGAGTGTCGCCAGGATCATCGGCACCGCGATCCCGATGAGCGAGGCGACCGAGAAGTCCGGGGCCGTCAGGACCGGCCTGGCCAGCTCGATCCGGTCCAGATGGATGTCCAGCCGGGAGCCGGCCGCACTGGCCGCGACACCCACCGCCAGGGCCACGAGGACGGCGTAGCGGGGCAGCCAGCGCTTCGCCAGGAGGTAGGCGAGCAGCACCGAACCGGCGAGGAGCGGTGCGGTCTTGAGCGAGGTGAACACTCCGGTGCCGAAGGAGAACAGGATGCCGGCGAGCATCGCGGAGACGACAGCGGTGGGCACCTGCCGCATCAGCCTGCCGAACACCCCGGTCAGACCGACGAGAGTGATCACCACGCCGGTGACGAGGAAGGCCCCGACGGCCTCCGCGTAGGAGTACGCCCCCAGGCTCGTGACCAGCAGGGCCGCGCCCGGTGTCGACCAGGCGGTGATCACCGGCATCTTGGTGCGCAGGCTCAGCGCGATGCAGGTCAGACCGCTGCCGATGGAGATGGCCCACACCCAGGAGCTGGTCTGTGCGGTGTTCAGGTGCCCGGCGGAGGCCGCCGCGAGCACGATGACGAGCGGTCCGGAGTAGGACACGACGACGGCGACGAAGCCGGCCAGCACCGCGGACAGCGAGACATCGTGCAAGAACCCCGGCCGGGGTCCGCCGTCCGGGGACGCGTCCGCCGCGCCCTGCGGACCCGCCCTGTCCGGCGGTGCGGCGTCGGGGTGGGGAGTGGGGGTCTGTGCGCTCAACGGTCTTCCTTCACGGCCTTTTCGAGGGCCTGTTCGAGGTCGGCGACGAGGTCTGCGGGGCTCTCCAGACCTATGGACAGGCGCAGCATGTCCTTCGGTGAAGTGCTGTCCGGCCCTTCGAAGGTATAGCGGTGTTCGATCAGACTCTCCACACCGCCCAACGACGTGGCGCGGATGAAGAGTTCGCAGTGGTTGGCGGTGCGCAGGGACTGCTGCCACGCGCCGTCGACGTGCAGGGAGAGCATGCCGCTGAATCCGCCGGTCATCTGGCGGGCGGCGATCTCGTGTCCCGGGTCGGTGGGAAGTCCCGGGTAGGCGACCCGCCGGATCAGGGGATGCGCGGCGAAGTGCTCGGCCACCGCCATCGCCGTGGCGGAGATCTGGCGCATGCGGGGGAAGAGCGTGCGGATGCCCCGCACCAGGAGGTAGGTCTCCAGCGGGCCGAGGATCGGGCCGGTCAGCCGGCGGTGCAGCCGCAGCCGCTCCCAGACGGCGTCCCGGGCCTCGGTGCTCCGCGGCGCCTTGACGAGCAGTCCGGCGACGACATCGGTGTGGCCGTTGAGGTACTTGGTACCCGAATGCATGACCAGGTCGGCGCCGAGGTCGAACGGCCGGGCGTGCACCGGGGTGGGGACGGTGTTGTCGACGCCGAAGAGCGCACCGGCCCGGTGGGCGATCTCGGCGCAGCCGGCGAGGTCGGTGACCAGCCACGTGGGGTTCGCCGGGGATTCCGCCCACACCAGGGCGGTCGGGGCGGCGTCCACCGCGGCCGCCACCGCGGCCAGGTCGTTCATGGGCGCCTGGACCACCTCCAGGCCGCGCTGCGGGCCGAATTCGCGCAGCCACTTGGTGAGACCGAAGTACATGGTCTGCGGGACCACGACCCGCGCGCCGGCCGGCAGTACCTGGAAGACGGCGGTGGCGGCGGCCATCCCGGAGGAGAAGAGCAGCGCGTCCGAGCCGCCCTCCAGACCCGCCACCACCTGCTCGGCCTGCTCGTATCCGGGTGTGCCCTGGTCGCGCAGGTACGCGAGCCCGGCCGGCGACCGGTAGTCGCTGTCGCGTGCGTAGGTGACGCCCAGGCTGATCGGGGGTGGCACGACGCCGGTGGTCGGGCAGCGCCGGCCGTCGCCCTGTGCGGCGCGGGTCTCGGGACGGTACTCCTGGGTCCAGGGCGTGTAGGTCTCGCTGGTGTTCATCGGGTCCTCGTGATCAGAGACGGCAGGGCGGTGCGCAGGGCGAGTTCGGCGTCCAGCAGTGCGCGCGAGGGCACGCCGGGCGAGGGGACGTAGTGGTTGTAGTAGCTGGATCCCTCGGTGTGCGGCCCGAGGAAGAACAGCCGCGGCCGCGGTGTGCCCGTGCGGTCGACGCCCTGTCCCTGGCGGGTGACGTCCAGCCCGTGCACGGCCGCTCCGCGGTGGGCGAGGGTGCGGACGCGGCCGGCGGCGACGAGCGTGCCGAGCAGGGAGCCGGCCACCCGGTCCGCGCCGGGCTCGCTCACATGCGCCTGTACGACGTGGTCGACCTCCATCCGCAACGGCTGGGCCAGGCAGGTGGATTCCAGCCGCCAGGGGCCCTGGCCGGCCGGTGCGACGAGCTTGGGCCGCGGGCCGGGGCCGAGCCGGACGATCCCGGCGTCGAGCAGCGAGAGCAGCTCCGCCGACCGGTCCAGCTGCGGGCCGATCACCAGCCGGTTCACCGTCGGGGCGAATTCCCCGAAGAACGCGGCCAGCGAGGCGTCGTCGACGCCGGGCGGGTCGATGACCGCGCGCAGGACATCGCGGTGGTCGCGCAGGACTTCCAGGGCTTCCTTCAGCGGGGCGGCGCCGAGGCCTTCCCTGGCCTCGGCCAGGTCGGCGGCGACCTCCGCGGTGAACCAGTCGCGATAGGCGTCGTGGCCCGTCCACTGCCGGTCGGTGAGGTCAGCCGACAGCAGGCCGGTCACCGGGCAGGGGCCGAACTCCGCGCGCAGTTCCCCGAGCAGCGCCGGGTGGCCGTCGCGTGCGCAGCGCCGGTCCAGCTCCTGTCCGGCGCTCAGGGCGTCGCCGTGCGCGCGGGCCAGCAGGGTGCGGTAGTAGGCGAGTTCCATCTCGGCTTCGATCAGCGGCAGCACGTCGCGGGTGAAGCCGAGGCGGCCGTCCGGCGTGCCGGCCCGGATCTCGTCGAGGCGCCGGGTGGTCAGCGCCAGCGGCGCGAAGCGGGTCCGCCCCGGGTGGAGGCGGGGGCGGCTGCGCGAGGGCATCCCGGAGCGGTTGGTGAGGACGATCGAGGGCTCTCGCCCGCTGGGCAGATAGCGCAACCCCTCCGGGCCCGCGAGGTGCTTGCCGCCGCGGCCCAGCGTCAGCGTGGCGAGCACGTCCATGGCGGCCAGCCCCATGCCGAGGACGGCGACCCGCTCGCCCGGCCCGATGCTGTCGAGCGCCGCTGGCAACGGGTAGGGGCGGGTGACCAGTCGGGGATCGGGCGCCGGCGCCACGGGCAGATACAGCGAGTGGTGGCCGACGGTGACGAACACGGCGTCGGCCTCGATGCGGCCGCCGTCGGCGAGGACGACCGTCTCGGTGCGGGGCCCGCCGGGGAGGATGTCGACGGCGGTCGTACGGTGCCGGATCAGGGTCAGGCACTCGGGCGCCGCGTCGGCGATCTCTCCCGCGGCCCAGGCGAGATACTCGCTCAGCAGCCGCCGCGGCAGGAAGTCGCCGGGCTGGATCTCCCGTCCCTCTCCCGCGCGCACGGTGTAGCCGTCGTCCGCCAGCCGCAGATCCCGGCTCCGGCACCACGCGTGGAGCGACGGGCCACGGACCGGAACGGGGCCGTCCACCATCTGCGCGTCGGCGAAGGCGGTGAGCTGTCCGCAGACGGTGTTGAGCAGGAGGTGGTCGGGCTGGACGGGCAGATGGAATCCGGCGCCGAAGGGCTGGGGGTCGATGAGGTGGACGGTGAGCGGAGCCGGCCGATCCAGACAGTGTGCGACCAGCCGCTCGAAGACGCCCAGCCCCCGCGAGCCGGCACCCACGAGGGCGACAGAGGGGGATATGTGGCTGACGGAAGGGGATATGTGGCTCACCACCGGCGCGTCTCCCCGAAGAAGTTGGGCACCTCGATGGTGGTGCCGTCCTCGCGGGCCGCGCCGAGGACGAAGGCGCCCACGGCCAGGTCCAGCACGCCCAGGCCGAACGGCGAGAAGATCACCGGGCGTTCCGGGGAGAGCTTCACCTCGCCGTTCAGCACTCCGGCGAGGGTTCCGGTCACGAAGTCGCGGGAGCCGGAGCGCTGCTCGGCCAGATGCGGTGACGTGTGGGCCTTGAGGCAGTGTTCGACGTCGTCGAGGATGTTGTCCGCCGCCAGGATCACCTCGGGCGCGAGGTCGCGCAGGGAGATGTGGAGGACGAGCTGACCGGGCCTGAACGGCGCGGTGACATAGGGCTCCAGGGCGGTCGTGGCGAAGACGACGGTGTCGGCCGCGAGCGCCGCGCCGAGGTCGGCGGTGAAGGACGCCGGGCGGTCCTGCGTGGTGCGGATATGGCCGGCGAGGGCCTGGCCGGAGGCCTCGTCGAGATCGTGGACGAGGTAGGCGTCCGGGGCGCAGCCGGCGGCGTTCAGGTAGTCGCAGATGTTGCGCGCGATGACGCCCCCGCCCACCACGGCGATCCGGGTCCCCTCGAAGCCGTCCGGGCGCAGCGCGGTCGCCGCGACGGCCGCGGAGGCGGCGGTGCGTGCCGAGCTGATGCTCGCGGCCTCGAGACAGGCGATCGGGTAGCCGGTCTCGTAGTCGTTGAGCACGAGGACGGCCGAGGCACGCGGGGCTCCGATCCGGGTGTTGCCCGGGAAACTCGCGATCCACTTGATGCCGGCGAGCTGGACATCGGCACCCAGGTAGGCGGGCAGCGCGATGATCCGGGAATCCGGCTTTTCCGGGAAGCGGAGAAAACAGCTGTCCGGGTTGACGGAATCCCCGGCGTCATGCGCCCGATAGGCGCTGCCGACAATACCGAGCACTTCGCTGCGTTTTCCGTGCAGGACCTTGCGCACCGTTTCACCGGCGACTATCTCAAAATTGAACACGGTAATTCCCCCTCCCTCGGGCCGGTGCCCGAGAAATCTAGTGGCCGACTACGTCGGGCCAGCGTTCGGCCACCCATGCGTCGTCGTAGATGGTCTCCAGATAGCGGTCCCCAAAGTCCGGCGAAATCGCCACCACCACACTCCCCTCCGGGATTTTCTTGGCGGAGTCCTGCACGGCGCACAGCACCGTTCCGGTCGAGCCGCCCAGGAGCAGCCCCCGCTCCCGGGCGAGCGTCCGGCACATCGCGACGGAATCCGCCTCGGAAATGAGCACGATGTCGTCGATGTTCTTCGTGTCGAGTATTTCCGGGCGCCGGCTCGTGCCCAGTCCGGGAAGGTGGCGGCGGGCCGCCGGCCCGCCGAAGGTCACCGAGCCGACGGCGTCCACCGCGACAATCCGGGTGGCGGGGCTGTGCCGGCGGAGGTACTCCGCGCAGCCCATCAGCGTCCCTGTGGTGCCGACGCCGATGAAGGCGTAGTCGAGGTGGCCGATCCCTTCGACGATGGCGCGGCCCGTACGGTCGCGATGCGCCTGCGGCCCGGCCGGGTTGGCGTACTGGTTCAGCCAGTGCAGGTCGGGCTCGCGGCGCAGCCGTTCGCCGATGTAGTCGATCCTTGACTGCAGAAAGCCGCCGTGGGCGTCCCTGGTGTCGATGACCACGACCTCGGCACCGAGGACGGCCATCAGGCGCCGCGAGCGGACGGTGGCGTTGGGGTCCGTGACGCACGTCAGCGGATAGCCCTTCGCCGCACACACCATCGCCAGGGCGACACCGAGGTTTCCCGACGTCGACTCGATCAGGCGGGTCCGCGGAAAACGGAGCCCGGATTCCTCGGCCGCCGTGATCAGCGCGACAGCCGTCTTGAGCTTTACCGATCCAGCCGGATTGAGACCTTCCAGTTTCAGGAAAACGGATCTACCCGGAACCAGTTGATCCAGCCGAATGAAGAGGTCATCCAACACGAGATCGTACACTTCTTCCGCTATCACCAGAATCCAAACCGTTGAAAGTGGGCAGCGCAAGGCAGCTGTGCTCGCAGAAGCGAGCGCCCACGGGCTTGTTGGCCGCACACACGGGTCAGGTGCGCGCTACGCAGAAGGGACACTTCCCCCGTCCCCCATTGATCGCAAATCCCCCATTCGCGATATGACAGTTTTATCCTGCCACCAACCAAGGCCACTGACAATGATGTGGCCGGAATCGAAACACGTGGAAGGGTGAAATGGCGGGCGCTCCGGGTGCGCGCCGATGCCCCGTCAGCCGGGCAACTCCGCGGGCGACCAGGAGGGATGGGCGGACGCGGCCGCCGGCCGGGTCCGCCCCTGGTGAAGCTCGCGCACCGCGACCCCGGCGGGGTGCGGAGATCGTTCCGGCGCGGCACGGTCCGGGCTCGGCCTACCGCAGCACTCGCCGCCCTGGCAACACCCGGCGGCCGAAAGGGCGTTGGGCGTACGCGCGGGGGACTTGACGGGCCGTCGGGACCACGCCCGCGAGCCGGCCGGACGACCGCGGCGGGCGCGACGCCCCACCCCCTCTCCACCGGATTCCGGGCACGAAGGCGATCAGGCCGCCCTCCGGCCGTCACCCGACCGGCCGTGACCGGCGGCCGGGTGACGGCCGCGGCACGGCACACAGCGGGCCCGGGAGAGGCTCCCGGGCCCGCCGCATGACTGTCCGGCAGAGGTCAGAGGATGCCGAGCAGACCGAGGCCGAGCAGGCCGTTCCGGTCCCGTCCCAGGCCCTCGCGGCCGGCGCCGTCGCGGCCGTAGTCGTCGCGCCCGTAGTCATCGCGGTCGTATCCGCCGTCACGGCCGTAGCCGTAGCCGTCGCGACGGCCGCCGTCACGGCCGAAGCCGTCGTAGCCGTCATGGCCGCCGCGCCCGAAACGGCCGTGGTGGTGGCCGTGGCGGCGGTCGTGGCGGCACTTGCAGTAGCGGTGCCCGAAGTGGTGGTGGTCCCGGTCGCAGCGAAGGCACATCGTGCTCTGCGAGCTGCTGCTGGGGGGCGCGGTTGCGGCGGTGGCGGCACCGGCCGTCGGCACCACCAGGGCAGCCGCGGTCAGGCCGGCCAATGCTAGGCCGCGGGGAATCGAACGGAGCATGTTTCCACCTTCACTCGACTGAGCAGAAAAAGAATATTCTCTGCAAACATGACGATAAAGGGGCATTTGATCACTGACTTGCGACCCGCCGGAGAGTCACTGGAACGCAGCAGGAGGCACGGCGGCACACCGCGCCCCGCCCGCTCACTCCGGATTCCCGCCCCTTTCCCCGCCGTCCGCGACTCCCCCACCCGCTCCGTCTCCCCCGCCTTCCCCGCCACTCCGGCCGTCGTCGTCCTTCGGCAGGCCCTCCAGCAGTCCCCCCAAGGCCCCCACGACGAGCGAGCACACCGTGTCCGGGTCGGCGCTCGCCAGCGGCTCCTTGGCGACCACCACCCGCATCAAGCCAATTCCCAGCAGCCACGACAGCGCCAGATCGCCGCGCAGCCCCCCGGTCTCGGATTCCGAGAGCGTGGCGAGGACCTCCGCGTACTCCTCCCCCAGCCCCCGCAGGGCGTCGGCGATCTCGTCGCTGCCACCTATGGAGCGCAGACACACCTCCAGCGAACGGTCGGCGCCGTCCCCGCCGCCGGCCAGCATGCCGCGCAGGGCGACCTCGAACAGTCGCTCGGCGGGCGTGCTGCGCAGCTGCTCCTGGCCGCCCCGCGCCATGACCTCGCCGAACAGGGCCTTCTTCGAGCCGAAGTACCGGAACAGCAGGGCCTGGTTGGCCCCGGCCCGGGCCGCGATGTCGCGCACCGTCGCACGTTCGTAGCCGCGCTCGGCGAACAGCTCCGACGCGGCGTCCAGCAGCCGCAGCCGGGTGCCCTGCGCGTCCCGGCGGTAGGTGCCCGCCGCGCCGCGCTGCGGGGACTTGGCCATCGCCACGCTTCCTTTCCGTCGGGCCGTCACCAGGACGGCCACAATGCGTCGTTGACCGCCCCGAGGGAGCGGCCTACCGTTTGTAAGCAGGTGCTTACACAAGGGAGGTCGCCATGACCACGATCGATACAGCACCCCTTTCCTACCCGTTCAATATCCCCGAGAGCCTCGCTCTTGCCGAGGAGTACGAGCAGGCCCGCAACCACCCCGGGCTGCTGAAGGTGCAGATGACCTACGGGGAGCCGGCCTGGCTGGTGACCCGGTACGCCGAGGCCCGGTTCGTCCTCGGCGACCAGCGCTTCAGCCGCGCCCTGGGAGCCCTGCACGACGAGCCCCGGCAGTCCGAAGGGCGCCGTGACAGCGGCATCCTGGGGATGGACCCGCCCGACCACACCCGGCTGCGGGCGCTGGTGGCCAAGGCCTTCACCGTGCGCCAGGTCGAGAAACTCCGCCCGCAGGTACGGCAGTTGACCCAGGACCTGCTCGACGAGCTGGAGGCGGCCGGACCGCCCGCCGACCTGGTGGACCGCTATGCGCTGCCCATCCCCGTCGCCGTGATCTGCCGGATGCTGGGTGTGCCGGCCGAGGACCGGCCGCGCTTCCGGGTGTGGAGCGATGCCGCGCTGTCGACAAGCTCCCTGACGGCGGCGGAGTTCGACGCCAATCTCGAAGAACTCCGCGCCTATATGGGGCAGTTGATCGACGAACACCGGCGGTCCCCGCAGGACGATCTGATGACGGCGCTGATCGACGCCCGGGATGTCGGCGACCGGCTGTCCGAGCTCGAACTCGTCGACCTGTGCGTCGGGATCCTGGTCGCCGGGCACGAGACCACCGCCACCCAGATCCCCAACTTCGTCCTGGCGCTGCTGGATCACCCGGGGCAGCTCGCCCGGCTGCGCGAGCAGCCGCAGCTGATCGGCAACGCCGTGGAGGAGCTGCTGCGCTTCGTCCCGCTGGGCAGTGGCGCGGGCCAGCCCCGCTACGCGACGGAGGATGTCGAGGTCGGCGGGACACTGGTGCGGGCCGGCACCCCGGTCCTGATCGCGATGGGCGCGGCCAACCGGGACGCGCTGCGCTTCGAGGCGCCCGGGACGCTGGACATCTCCCGGGCCGCGACCCAGCATCTCGGCTTCGGTCATGGCGTCCATCACTGCCTGGGGGCGCCGCTGGCCCGGCTGGAGCTCCAGGAAGCGCTCGGCGCACTGGTCACCCGGTTCCCGGGGCTGCGGCTGGCCGGCGATGTGGAGTGGAAGAGCGAGATGCTGGTGCGCGGGCCCCGGGTGATGCCGGTGGGGTGGTGAGCCGATGACCTGGAACGTGGAGATCGACCCCCGGCAGTGCATCGCCTCGGGCTCCTGCGCCGCCATCGCCCCGGACCTCTTCGTGCTCGACGGCAGCCATGCCCGTCCGCGGCACGAGCGGATCGAGGAGGACGCGCGCGCCCTGGATGCCGCCGAGGTGTGCCCGGCGCTCGCCATCACCGTGCGCGAGGGCACGGAGGTCATCGGGCCGCGGCCCTAGGGCAGAAGACGGAGAAGGATCCTCATCGGCACACCCTCGCCGCCCGCCCCGAAGCCGTCGGGGCGGGCACCGCTGTTTTCCGGGCCCGGCCCGGCACACCTCGTCGCCACGGCAACTCGCCGTCCTCCCGCGACGGCTGACGCGGCAGGTCGGGGCCCCTGTCGTCCCGTTCCGGAAGCGGGGTGCGACGATGGGCCTGTCATGGATGCGGGGCAGGTTCTCAGGGGGCTACGCGCCGCGGTGTTCGCGGTCGTGTGTGTGCTGCTCGCCGCGCTGGGCCACGTGGTGATGTCGGATGCCACGATTCCCGCGTGGATGCTGTGCGCGGCCGGGGCGGGTACCGCGGCCGGCGCCTGGTGCTGCGCGGGCCGGGAACGCGGCCCGCTCCTGGTGGGTTTGCTGACCGTCGGCACCCAGGCGGCCCTGCACACCGCGTTCTCGTTCGGCCAGGCGGTCGCCGGCCCCGGAGGCGGCGCACCGCGCACGCTGGGCCGATGGGCGGACACCTGGCTGTGCGGCGCACAGGGAACGCCGCTCCCGGACGACGACGCCGCGCGGCTGACGCAGCTGATGCACCGGCAGATGGCGGCCCTGCCCGGGACGGATCACACCGCTGCCATGCCGGGCATGGAGCACATGAGCCGGATGGCCGGGGCGGACGGCATGGCCGGGATGCACGACGGCGCCTCCGGCATGGCCGGGATGCACGGCAGTGCGTCCGGGATGCTCGCGGCCCATCTGCTGGTCGCGCTGCTCAGCGCCGCGTGGCTGTGGGGCGGCGAGCGGGCGGCGTTCCGGCTCGTACGGTGCGTGTCGGCCTGGCTGTACGCGCCGTTGGTGCTGGTCTGGCGGATCGTGCTGCCCGATACCCCGCCTGCCGTGCGCTCCGCCCGGCCGGAGCCGCGGCGTGCGGTGCACCAGCTGCTGCTGGCCCATACGAGGTCGTTGCGGGGTCCGCCGTGTGAACCGGCTGTCGGCTGACAGCACGGTCGAATTCCCGAGCCGGCTCACGGGCGCGGAGGGCTCGCGCCCCTGCCCGGCTCCGACTTCACCGGTCCCCGCCGTGCGCGGTGACCGGATCACGCGAAGGACTCCAGATGACGAATCCTGTCCGGATGCCGGTGGCGCTGCCGCCCGTGTCCGCTTCGGGCGCACCGGCCGGCGCGGGCGGGCGCCCGTACGCCGGCACCCCGGCCGGCTCAATCCGCCCGTTTCCCGCCGCTGTCCGCCCTGCCGGGAAGTACCGGCCCCGGCTGCAGGGTGGCCGTCCGCAACCGGGCGAGCAGCGCGTCGGCGGCCGCCGGGTCGTCCTCGGGCTGCCCCGGTGCGCGGACCGCACCGGTCGCCAGCGCGCGGATCTGCGCCTCCCAGCGCCGGCAGTCCCGGCACTCGGCGAGGTGTGTCTCGAGCCGTTCGACGGTGAGACCGGGGGGCAGTTCCTCGCCGTCGAGGCGGGCGGAGAGTGCCGTACGGATGCGCGTGCAGAGCATGCGCCCATCCTCCCCGACGCGCTGAGCGGCGGCGAGGGGCGGTGCCGGAATGCGCGATGACGAGAGCGTGACCGGCTGGGCGCTGGCCGCCCGCGGCGGTGACGAGCGGGCCGTCGAGCAGTTCGTCCGGGCCACCCAGCTCGATGTGCGGCGCTATGTGACGCATCTCAGCGGTGATCCGCAGGCGACCGACGACCTGGTGCAGGACACCTACGTCCGGGCGCTGCGCAGTCTGCCCCGGTTCGAGGGCCGGTCCTCGGCCCGTACCTGGCTGCTCACCATCGCCCGGCGGGTGGTGGCGGACCGCATACGGTCCCGTGCGGTCCGGCCCCGGCTGGCCGCGACGGATGACTGGCAGACGGCCGCCGAGCGGGTGCAGCCCCGGGGGGTGCCCGGCTTCGACGAGGGCATCGCGCTGGCCGAACTGCTGGCGGCGCTGACGCCGGAGCGGCGGGAGGCGTTCGTGCTCACACAGCTGCTGGGGCTGCCGTACGCGGCAACGGCCGGGGTGATCGGCTGCCCGGTGGGGACCGTGCGGTCCCGGGTGGCACGCGCCCGGGAGGCGCTCGTCGCTCTGCTCACGGAGGCGGAGCGGGCCGAGTCGGCCGACCGGCCGCGGGACCTCGCGGGCGCGGTGGCCTGACGGGCCGTGACCGGCGGGGCGGACGGGGCTCATGGACGGGCGGTGGCCGGTCCATGAGCCCCGTCGCGGTGGTTCACCGGCCGGGCGCCACGGCCAGGGCCCGTACGGTCCGCGGTGGACTGTGGCGGAAGTGCAGCGTGAAGGTGAGCCGGTCGCCGGGCGCGAGCCGGGGCGGCGGGCTGACCATGACGTCCAGGGTGGTCGCGGTCATCGTCAGGGCGCCGCCGGCCGGGACGGTGGCGTCCTTGACCATCGCCATGCTGCGGGCGTTGTCGCCGATGTCGACGGTGCGGCTGAGCATCGTGCGGTGACCGGGGGGTCCGGTGACGCCCGTCAGGACGTCGTCGGCGCCTCCGGTGTTGCGGATCGTGAAGAAGGCGGCGGTGGCGTCGGACCCCGCGGGGATCAGTACCCGGCCCTCGGCGACGCTCAGGCGCGCGGGGGTGCCGGCGTTGCCGGCGGCGGTCCATGCAGTGAGCGTGCCGAGGGTCACCAGGCAGGTGAGCAGCGGGACGGCGACGGCCTGGACGGAGGGCCGCTTCATGAGGTCTCCCCACGGTTTCGGGCCCGCGGGCCGTGCGGGCGGCGGGCGGTGGTGGCGCCGCGCGGGCGCCAGGCGCGCAGCCGGAGGCTGTTGCCCACGACGAGCAGGGAGCTGGCGGACATCGCGGCGGCCGCGAGCATCGGGTTGAGCAGGCCGACGGCGGCCAGCGGCACGGTGACCAGGTTGTAGCCGAAGGCCCATCCGAGGTTGGTGCGGATGGTGCCCAGGGTGCGCCGGGCCAGCCGGACCGCGTCGGCGATGGCCTGGAGGTCCTCGCGTACCAGGGTGACGTCGGCGGCGCCGATCGCGGCGTCGGTGCCGCTGCCCATGGCGATGCCGAGGTCGGCGAGCGCCAGTGCCGCCGCGTCGTTGACCCCGTCCCCGACGACGGCGACGCGGCGGCCCTGCTCCGTCAGGGTGCGGACCAGGGCGGCCTTGTCCTCGGGGCGGGCCTCGGCATGGATCTCGGTGATGGCCAGATGGGCGGCCACCGCCCGGGCGGTGGCGGGGCGGTCGCCGGTCGCCAGTACCGGCCGCAGCCCCAGACGCCGCAGGTGGTCGACGGCGCGGTAGCTGTCGGGGCGCAGCACGTCGCCGACGGCGAGCACCGCCTGCGGGGTGCCGTCGACGGTGACCAGGACGGCGGTGTGGCCGTCGGCCTCCGCGGACCGCACCGCCTCCGGAAGCGGCGCCGGGAGCCCGTCGAGGTCGCCGGGCCGGGTGACCGCCACCCGGTGTCCGTCCGCCGTGCCCTCGACGCCGTGTCCGGGTGTCGCCCTGAAGTCCTGTACGGGCGACTGGAGTTGCTGCGGGTCCGGGTGCCGTTCGCGGGCGTGGGCGGTGATCGCGCGGGCCAGCGGATGCTCGGAGCCCCGCTCGACGAGGGCGGCCAGCCGCAGCACCGCGGTGGCGTCGAGGCCGCCGGAACGGGCGGTGAGGGCGGTGACGCTCATCCGGCCCGTGGTGAGGGTGCCGGTCTTGTCGAGCACGACGGTGTCGATGTGCCGCAGCCGCTCCAGCGCCTCCGGGCCGCGCACCAGGATGCCCAGCTGGGCGCCCCGGCCGGTGGCGGCCAGCAGCGCGGTCGGCGTGGCCAGCCCCAGCGCGCAGGGACAGGCCACGACCAGGACGGCCACCGCGGCGGTCACCGCGGCCTGCGGGTCGGCTCCGGCACCGAGCCAGAATCCCAGGACGCTGACCGAGACGGTCAGGACGGCGGGGACGAAGACCGCCGCCACCGCGTCGGCCAGCCGCTGGACCCTGGTCTTGCCGGTCTGGGCGTCCTCGACGAGGCGGGTGATCCGGGCGAGTTGGGTGTCTGCGCCCACCGCGCCGGCCCGTACCTCCAGCAGCCCGCCGGAGTTGACCGCGCCGCCGACGGCCGCCGCGCCCGGACCGACCTCGACCGGGCGGCTCTCGCCGGTGATCAGGGACAGGTCGAGGGCGGAGCTGCCCTCGACGACGGTGCCGTCGGTGGCGACCCGTTCGCCGGGCCGGACCAGGAAGCGGTCCCCGACCCGCAGCCGGCTCACGGGGATACGCCTCTCACCGTCGGCCGTCGGCACGGCGACGTCCTTGGCGGCGAGTTCGGCCAGGGCCCGCAGCGCGGCGCCGGTGCCGTGCCGGGCCCTGGCCTCCATGCGGCGCCCGGCCAGCACGAACAGCGGGACGCCGACGGCGGCTTCGAGGTAGAGGTGCGCCACGCCGTCGCCGGCCGTGGGCAGCAGGCTGAACGGCATGGTCATCCCGGGCGCGCCGGCCCCGCCGAGGAACAGCGCATAGGTGGACCAGCCGAAGGAAGCGGCGACGCCGAGGGAGACCAGGGTGTCCATGGTCGCGGCGCCGTGCCGCAGTCCGCGCAGCGCACGGGCGTGGAAGGGGGCGGCGCCCCACACGGCGACCGGTGCGGCCAGCACGAAGCACAGCCACTGCCAGTTGCGGAACTGCCATCCGGGCACCATCGACAGCACCAGGACGGGCAGCGAGAGCAGCGCGGTCACCAGCAGCCGGTGGCGTTCGGCGCGGGCGGCGTCCTCCCCGTCGTCCGGACCGCCGTCGTCCGGGCCGCCGGCGGGTGCCCGACTCGCGTCCCCGTCCCCGTCCCCGTCCCCGTCCGCGTCCCGATCCGGGTCCGGTTCGGGGAGGTGGGCGGTGAAGCCGGCGGCCTCGACGGTGGCGATGAGGTCGGTGGCGGACACCGCCGCGGGGTGGCTGACCGTGGCCCGGCCGGTGGCGAGGTTGACCGAGGCGGTGACGCCGTCCAGCCGGCCGAGCTTCTTCTCGACCCGGCCCACACAGGCCGCGCAGGTCATGCCGCCGACCGTGAGGGTGGTGGTCCGGTCGGCGGTCCGCTGCTGTGCGGGGACGGGCCCGGGCTGCGGCGTCATCGCGGCCCTCCCACCGGCAGCGGACGGGGGGCCGCGGCGCCCATGCCGTGCATCCCGCCCATGTCCCCGCCGCCGTCGGGCGCACCGCCTCCCGTACCGCTCCCGCCGGCCGGGCGCAGCCCCGGTGCCACCGGGCCGACCGCGGTGCCGACGGCGTACGACAGGGTGCCGAGCACCACCAGCAGCGCGAGGAAACCGAGGACCGGCCGGGCGGGCAGCAGCCGTGTGACGGCCTGGCGGAGAGGGGGCCGACTGCGGTCGGCGGAAGAGCTGGACATCGCGTCATGGTGGCAGCTGCGGCCGGTGCGGCGAGGGCGATCGGGGGTCCGTCGGCACGTGAGGTTTGTCCCGTTCCGTCGCCGGAACCGAGTGGCTCCCGGGGCCGACTAACTGGGATTGCGGTGCCCGCGCAGCTGGGTGGGTGGCACCCGTTGCACCGCCCGCGGCCACCCCGTCCGGCCGGCTTTCGCCCGCTCACCCGAATTTCCCCCCGCCCCACGGGAACTCGGCGCGCCCCCTGCCCGACCTCTCCAACGCCGTGCCGTCCGGGCGCGGTTCGACGTCACCGCAGGAGGATGCCGTGTCCAGACCGTCCGAACCCGTGGAGCTCCACGGGGCGGAGTACAAGCGTGACCCCTATCCGCTCTACGCCGAGCTGCGCGAGCGCGGTCCCGTCCACCGGGTGCGCTTCCCCAGCGGGGTGTACGCCTGGCTGGTCACCGGCTACGAGGCCGCGCACCGGGCACTGACCGACGCGCGGCTGGGCAAGCACCACTCGCGGGGCAACGCGGCCTGGCGGGCGCGCGCCTCGATCATGCCCGAGCCCCAGCACTCCCAGCTCCAGGTGCATCTGCTGCACCAGGACCCGCCCCGGCACACCGAGCTGCGCCGGCTGCTCGGCGACGCCTTCGCCCCGCAGCGCGTCGAGGCGCTCCGCCCGCGCTTCCAGGCGATGGCCGACGCGCTGCTCGACGGCCTCCCGGAGAGCGGCGAAACCGACCTGGTGGAGACCTTCGCGGCCCGCTTCCCCTTCCAGGTCCTCGCGGAGGTCATCGGGCTGCCCGAGGAGTTCGCGGCCCGCTTCGACCGGGACTGGGGCAAGGTCGTCCAGCCCGTGGGGCCCACCGACCCGGGCCGCCCGGCGTACGAGGCACGGCTGCGCGGGCTCCAGCAGTACATCGCCGACCTGGTCCACCACCGGCGCGCGACGGGCGGCGAGGATCTGCTCTCCCGGCTGGTGGCCGCCCACGACGCCGGCGCGCTCGGCCGGGAGGAGCTGGACTCCATGCTCTTCCAGCTGCTGGTGGCGGGGCAGGAACCGGTCACCAACCAGATCACCACGGCGCTGGTCACCCTGCTGCGGCACCCCGCGCACCTCGCGGCGCTGGCCGGCCGTCCGGAGCTGCTGCCCCGCGCGGTCGAGGAACTCCTGCGGTACGACAGCGCCTTCGAGCTGACGACCTGGCGGTTCCTCGCCGAGGACGCCGAGCTGCACGGCACCCGGATCCCGGCGGGCGACTCGGTCATCGTGTCGCTGTGCGCGGCGAACCGCGACGGCCGGCAGTTCCCCGACGCGGACACCCTCGACTTCGAGCGCTCCCCCAACCCGCACCTCGCCTTCGGCCACGGCATCCACTTCTGCCCCGGCGCCGCGCTCGCCCGTATCGAACTCCAGATCGCCCTGGGCACCCTGCTGCGGCGGCTGCCGGGTCTGCGGCCGGCCGTTCCGGACGGCGAACTGAGCTGGATCCCGGCGGTCCTGGCGCGCGGCGTCGACCGGCTGCCGGTGACCTACGGGGCGGCGAGCGGCTGTCCCGTCATGAACGGGCCGGACGCCGCGTGCTGACCGTACCGGCGCCGCCCGACGCGCACACCGAAGTACGGGCCGTGTGTCTGGCGGTGCTCGCCACCCTGCTGCCCCACCGGCGCACGCTGGACACCGGCCACGACGACTCCCCCGACGCCTTCCCCGCCCAACTGCGGCAGCTGGCCACCCCGGTGGCGGCGGGCGAGCCGATCGTCTTCACCCTGCCGGGCTTCCCGTGCAAGTCCCCCAACCCGGCCAAGGTGCTCGGCCACCTGCCCGACGAGGGCGAACGGCTGGCGCTGCGCTTCCTGGACGGGCTGTGCGCCCGGATCGCCGCGCTCCATCCGCCCGGGGCCCGGATGGCCATCTGCTCGGACGGCCATGTCTTCAGCGATCTCATCCAGGTGCCGGACCGTGACATCGATGCCTATGCCGACGCCCTGCGCACCCTGATCCACGACGAGGGCCTGACCCAGCTGGAGGTCTTCGACCTGCGGGACGTGTACGGGCAGGAGCTGTCGCACGACGCCAAGCGGTCGCTGGTCCACGAGCGCTACGCCCCGCCCCTGGACCTGCTGCGGTCCTTGACCCGCAGCGACGAGCCGACCCGGCGGCTGTACCAGGGCATCACCAAGTTCCTCTTCGAGGACTCCGCCTCGTTCGCGGGCACCCGGTCGGCCCGGCAGCGCAGCTGCCGGCGCCGGGCCTACGGGGTGATGCAGCGCAGCCGCGCCTGGGGCGAGCTGATCGCGGCACACCACCCGGGGGCGTTCCGGCTGTCCATCCATCCGCAGCCGCGGGGCTCGGCCAAGTTCGGCATCCGGCTGCTGGACGCCCCCGATGTGTGGATGACGCCCTGGCACGCGTGCGTGCTGGAACACGCCGACGGACGGCGGGAGTTGCTGCACCGCGCGGACGCCGAAGGACTCGGCCGCCCCGTACTGCGGCAGGGGCGGCCGAGCCACTTCGCGGCCGGGTGAGGCGGCGGGGCGGGCCCGTCAACCGTCGTCGGCGGCCAGCGGCTCACGGTGGTCGAAGGCGATCAGCGGATCGCCGGTGAGCGGATGGGCGGTGACCGCGGCGCGCACCCCGAACACCTCGGCCAACAGCTGCGGCGTGAGCACGTCGCGGGGGGCGCCGGACGCCACCACCCGCCCGGCGTGCAGCACATGCAGCCGGTCGCACAGGGAGGCCGCGGCGTTCAGGTCGTGCAGGGAGATCAGCGTCGTCCGGCGCTGGGCCCGCAGCAGCGCGAGCAGCTCCACCTGATGCCGTACATCGAGGTGGTTGGTGGGCTCGTCCAGCACCAGCACGTCCGGGTCCTGGGCGAACGCGCGGGCCAGCAGCACCCGTTGACGCTCGCCCCCGGACAGGGCGGAGAACCGGCGGACGCCCTGCCCGGCCATCCCGACGGCGGCCAGGGCGCCGGCCACGCTCTCCCGGTCGGCGCGGTCCTCGCCCGCGAAGGCCCGTTTGTAGGGCGTCCGGCCCATCGCCACCACTTCGCGCACGGTCAGCTCGAAGTCGCTGCCGCGCTCCTGCGGCAGCGCGGCGACCTGCCGGGCGGTCTGCCCCGGTGTCAGGGTGCGCAGGTCGCACCCCGCCAGCAGCACCCGTCCTGCGGTGGGCCGCAGATGCCGGTAGACGGTCCGCAGCACGGTGGACTTGCCGCTGCCGTTGGGCCCGACGAGCCCGGCGATCTCGCCGGCCGCCGCCATCAGGCGCACTCCGGCGACGACATCGCGGCCGGCGTAGCCGACGTGCAGATCCTCGATCTCGACGGTCACCGGCCCGCCTCCATCCGCCGGTCCAGGAGGAACAGCAGGACGGGCGCCCCGATCATCGCGGTGACGACGCCCACCGGCAGCTCCTGGGTGTCCATGGCCGTACGGCACACCAGGTCCACGACCACCAGCAGCAGCGCGCCGGTCAGCGCGGACAGCGGCAGCAGCCGGCGGTGGTCGCCGCCGACGACCAGCCGGCACAGATGCGGCACCATCAGGCCCACGAAGCCGATGGCCCCGGAGACCGCGACCAGGACACCGGTCAGCAGTCCGGTCACCACGAACAGCTCCCTGCGCAGCCGGGTGACGTCCACGCCCACGCCGGCCGCGGTCTCGTCGCCCATGATCAGCGCGTTCATGGCACGGGCCCGCGCCTGGAGCGCCAGCAGCCCGGCGGCGACCGCGGCCGCCGGCAGCCACAGGACGCTCCAGGTGGCCCCGCCCAGGCTGCCCATCAGCCAGAACAGCACGCTGCGGGTCTGCTGTTCATCGCCGGCCTGCAACACCAGATAGCTGGTGAAGCCGGAGAGGAACTGCCCGATGCCCACCCCGGCCAGCACCAGCCGCAGCGGCGAGAAGCCACCGCCCCGCCGGGCGATGCACCACACCAGCGCGAACGAGACGAGCGCACCGGCGAACGCGGCCGCCGAGAGCCCCAGCCCCAGGAGTGAGTCGGCCGAGACACCCAGCACGATGGCGGCGACCGCGCCGAGCGAGGCACCGTTGGAGATGCCCAGCAGATAGGGGTCGGCCAGCGGATTGCGCACCATCGCCTGGGTCGCCGTCCCCACCAGCCCGAGGCCGGCACCCGCCACCGCCGCCAACAGCGCCCGCGGCACCCGCAGTTGCCACACGATCAGGTCGTCGGTCCCCGCCCGGGCCGGCGCTCCGCCGAGCCGCCGCAGCACCACCGACCAGACGTGGCCGGGCGCGATGTCGGTGGAGCCCAGAGCGACCGCCGCGGTCAGCGCCGCCACCAGGGCGATCCCGAGCCCGGCGGCGAGCAGTCCGGCGCGCGGGGTGCGGCGCGCGGAGGGCCCGTCGTCCGCCACGCCGGTGCACGGGTCCACGGCCGTTCGCGTCACTGCCGCGCCGCCTTGAACCGGTCGGCATGGACGGTGTGCGCGATCTCCTCGACGGTGTCCGCGTTGCCGACCCCGGCGATCGTCGTGCGCTCCGAGCCGATCCGCAGGAACTTGCCCTTGCGCACCGCCGCGAGGTCCTTGGTGGCGGGGAAGGTCTTCAGGAACCCGGCGGCCTCGTCGAAGGCCCTGGCGTTGGCCGCCGCGCTGCCCCGGTCACGCACCCCGAGCTGGATCCAGTCCGGGTTCTTGGCGACCACGTCCTCCCAGGACACCTGCTTGAAGTCCCCGTCACAGCCGTCGAAGACGTTGCGCGCCCCGGCCTGGCCGATCACGGCGTTGGCGACCTGCTTGCGGCAGACGGCGACCGGCTGCTTGGTGCCCGCGTCGTAGTCGAAGAAGAAGTACGTCGGCCGCTTGCCGGGGGCGAGGCCGCCGACGGCCTTGTGCACCGCGCCGACCTTCGCCCGCATCCCCGCCACCAGCGCGTCGGCCCGTTTGCCGGTGCCGGTCACCGCGCCCAGCCGTCTGATGTCGTTCTCCACACCGGACAGATCCTCCTGCGCCTTGTCGGCCATGGGCGCGCAGGCGGTGGAGGTCAGATGGAGGTGCTTGATGCCGGCCGCCGTGTACTCCTCCTCGGTCGGCGCGTCACCGGCCCCGCCCATGGTGTCCATCGAGGCGAAGGTGTCGACGTACAGATCGGCGCCCGAACCGAGCAGCTTCTCCTTGGGGATCACGGACTTTCCCAGTACCGGCACCTTCTGTGCCGCCCCGTCCAGCGCGCCCGGCAACGTCCCCTTGCCGGGCGGGAATCCGGTCCCGATGACCCGGTCACCCGCGCCCAGCCGCAGCAGCATCTCCAGGGCGGCGGCGTTGCTGGTGACGATCTTGCGCGGTGCGGACGGGAAGGTGACGGAGCCCTTGCAGTCGGCGACCTGCACGGGAAATCCGGCGCCGGAGGCGGCCTTGTCCGACCCCGCTCCTCCCCCGCCGCTGCCGCCGCACGCGGTGGCACCCAGCGCCACGACCACCGCGATACCGCACAATTTCCCAGGACGCATGGCGCTTCTCCCCTACGCTCACCGGCCGGTGCACCGGCCGTCTCACCCACCGCGAGAGCGGCCGGGCGGGCCGCGGACACGACCCGGCACAGATAGTCGGCCCGACGGCGGAGGCGGTTCCGGGGCGGCGGGCGCCTTTTCCGGTTTTCCGGCCTCTGCGGCCATTCCGGCCCCTCCGGCCCCTCCGGCCCCTCCGGCCTTTCCCTGCTGGACGGGCGCCGGAAGCCGTGGTCGCCACCGGCACGGGGGCGGACTAAGGTGACGCCTCACCACGGCACCGGGAGGCGGTCGATGACAGCGGACACGGGCGCGGCACACCGCTTCGCCACGGCGGACCCGCAGGCGCCGGTCCCCGACGTGTCCGAGGCCGCCCGGTCGCTCGCCGCCCGCTGCGTGCCCCGGGTGAACGAACTCGCCCGGCTGATGTCCCGGGACGCCTTCGAGCAGCTGCACGGCTACGCTGAACTCCCCGCCGAGGTCAAGGATGTGGAGATCGCGGCGACCGCCCGGCACGGGCTGCGGCTGTTCCTGGAACGGGTGGTGCACGATCCGCGGACCGGCCCCGACGACACCCGTTTCTTCCGCGAACGCGCCGCCCAGCGGGCCGAGGAGGGCATGCCGCTGCGGTTGCTGCTGGACACCCACTGCGCGGGGGCGCGGGTGCTGTGGCAGGCGCTGCGGGAGGCCGCCCGGCCCGGCGAGGAGGCCGCGCTGGTCGAGCTGGCCGGCTATCTGCTCGGCGCCGAACAGCGGGTGGTGAGCGCGGTCACCGAGACCTACCTCGACGAGCGGGCGGCCCTCGCGGCCGAACGGCGCGAGGAGCGCCGCTCCCTGGTCCGCGGGCTGCTGGCGGGCACCACGGTCCCGGCGGCCGGCAGCCCTCTCGCGGGACCGTCGCTGGTCCTGGCCGTGCAATTGCCGAACAGGCCGCGGGCGCCGGTCGCCGCACGGCGGGTGGTACGGCGACTCCAGACGGCGCTGGACGGGGCGTTCGGCCGCGAGGTGCTCACCCTGTTCGACGGCGCCGGGGGCCGGGCGATCGTGCCCGGCCCGGCACAGCCGCCGCCCGGCCTCGCCCAGCGGCTCGCCGAGGCCGGCGGTCCGGGCGTACGGCTCGCCGCCGTACCCGTGGAGCAGGTCGGGCAGATCCCGGAGGCGGCGCGGACCGCCGCACGGATCGTCCGGGTGGCCCGGGCCTGTGGCCATCCGGCCGGGCTGCACCGGCTCGATGACGTCCTGCTGGAATACCAGCTGTCCCGTCCCAGCGCCGGCAGCGACCGGATCGCCGTGCTGCTCGACCCGGTCGCCGGGCGGCCCGAACTCCTCGAAACCCTCCGCACACATCTGGAACAGGCGCAGGACCGCCGCGCCACCGCCCGGCTGCTGACCCTCCACCCCAACACCGTCGACAACCGGCTGGCCCGGATCTCCGCACTGACCGGACTCGATCTCTCGACGCCCCGGGGTACGGCCCTGGCCCTGGCGGCGCTGCTGCTGCGCGATGCCGGGAACGAGGACCGGTCCTGCGACGCGGGTCCGGACCACAAACCGGGCTTCTTGCGTACGGACTGCTGAGGTCGTGCGCCTGTGTACGGCCGGCGTCAGTCTTTACGGATGAGCCTGAAGACGGTTGCTGATGACGTACATCCGTCCTCGGTGTTCCACGTGGGACGTCCGTGACCACCACATGCCGCTCAGCAACCGGTGGCGCCGGTTCGACGGGTGCGCGGTCGGCGCGGACAATGAAGGAAGCGGGCGCTTGCCCGGCCCTGGCCGGGCGCGGTGAGGCGTCGCCGACCGGCAAGGTGGTGACGATGGCGACGTGGCGATTGCGGGACTACCACGACGATGATCTGGACCGGGCCATCCGGATCTGGGATCACGACCGACGGGAGGACGAGTCGCCTCCCGCGTTCCCCATCTCCGAGGTGATGGCCGTGGCCCGGTCCGGCGGGCCGGCCGTGGTCGCGGTGGTCGGCGAGGAGCTCGTGGGGATGGCGGTGGCACAGGTCCGGGGGGAGCGGGCGTGGATCCTGCTGGTGTCGCTGGCCGGCACATGGCGCAACCGCGGGATCGGCAGTGGCTTGATCGCCGAGCTTGAGCGACGCCTGCGGGCACGGGGCGTGTACCGGATCAGTGCGCTGCTCACTCCTGGGGCCACCGGAACCGCAGCCCTGGAGAACTCCGGCTACCGGGCCCAGGAGGGACTGGTCTTCTACGAGAAGGCCGACCATCTCGGAGCCGCCGACGCGGGTCTGCTTGCGGAACTCGGCGGGCGGGTCCTCCCACAGGGCCTGTGGAGTGCCCTCTCGGGCATGGAGCAGGAGAAGGACGCCATCGAGCGGCGGGTCGTGCTGCCGCTGACCGAGCCCGTTCTGGCCGAGAAGCACGGGGTCAGGCCGCCAAAGGCGGTCATCCTCTTCGGCCCCCCGGGCACCGGCAAGACCAGCTTCGCCAAAGCCGTCGCCTCCCGGCTGGAGTGGCCGTTCGTGGAACTCTTCCCGTCCCGGCTCGCGGCGACCGGAGAGGGGGGCCTGGCCGCCGCGTTGCGGGACACATTCGCCGATCTGGCCGAGCTGGACACGGTTCTGCTGTTCATCGACGAAGTCGAGGAGATCGCCGGCGTCCGGTCCGGCCTGGCCGTCGACCCCAGCCACGGAGTAACCAACGAACTGCTCAAGCTGATTCCCGGCTTCCGCGACCACGACGACCGTCTGCTGATCTGCGCCACCAACTCCGTCCGCTCCATCGATCCCGCATTCCTGCGCCCTGGCCGGTTCGACCACGTCATCCCGGTCGGCCCGCCCGACCAGGCCGCCCGAGCCGCGATCTGGCAGCGCTACCTCGGCCCCGCCGCCAACAGCGTCGACCTCCATCGGCTGGTGGCGGCCAGCGAGATGTTCACTCCCGCCGACATCGAGTTCGCCGCCCGCAAGGGCGCCCACACCGCATTCGAACGCGAGGTCGCCGATCGCCACGGCACACCTGCCCGCACCGATGACTACCTGGCCGCCATCGCCGATACCCGCCCCACGCTCACCGACCAGGCACTCACCGCCTTCCGCGAGGACATCGAGCACCACGCCCGCTTGTGATGGACCGCCGAAGACCGGCAAGGCTTCGGACTCGCCGCCACCCTCTGCTGCTACGCACGCCTTCTCGAACTCACCGAATACGACACGGTCTCCGTCGAAGCTCACCTAGGGAGTGACGATCGGAAAGTTCCAGTCGGGCTTGTCCAGCAGGGAGTGGAAGCTGAGCAGGGCCTCGGCGTCACCGTCGAGGGTGACGGTGCCCGCGGTGATTTCGTCGGGGAACGTGGTGGCGCCGCTGAGGACCGCGTTCAGGGTGGTGCGTGCCAGGCGCAGGGTGGCGTGCGGCCGTTCGCCGCGGGGCGCGTCGCCGGGCATGGGGGTGAGCGCGCCGTTGGACAGCAGCAGCGTCCAGATCTCGGGGGCGGCGGCCGGGTCGCTGCCGTCCGGCGCGGACCCGATTTCCCAGCGCAGGAGGAGGCGCCGGTCGCCGGCCCGGGGACCGTTGAGGCGGACTGCCATGGACTGGAAGATCTGCTCGGCGGTGAGGGCGGCGAGGAGGTCGGGCGCGGGATGTGCGGGGGTGCCGGCGACGGGGCCGCGCAGCTCTGCGGCGCCCATCAGGTAGAAGTTGCGCCAGGGGCCGGACTCGGCGGCCCGGCCCAGCTGTTCGAAGGCGTCGGCCTGGAGGGCGCGGGCCTCGGCGTGGCCCGGTGCGGCGAAGATGACGTGGTTGACCACTTCGGCCACCCAGCGCAGATCACCCGCCTCGTACGCCTGCCGGGCCTTGGCCAGCACGGCGTCGGCGCCGCCCATGAACTCCACATAGCGCCGGGCCGCGGCCACCGGCGGATGCTGCCACAGATGGGCCGGGTTGCGGTCGAACCAGCCCATGTAACGCTGGTACACAGCCTTGGCGTTGTGGCTGAGGGTGCCGTAGTAGCCGCGGGCGTGCCAGGCGCGCTCCAGCGCGGGCGGGAAGCGCAGCTCCTCGGCTATCTCGGCGCCGGTGAGCCCGGCGTTGATCAGCCGTACGGACTGGTCGTGCAGGTAGGCATAGGCGTCGCGCTGCTCCTCCAGGAAGCGGACCGCGCGGTCCGCTCCCCAGGTGGGCCAGTGGTGGGAGGCGAAGACGACCTCGCTGGAATCGGCGAACAGCCGCAGGGACTCGGTGAGATAGCGGGCCCAGGCGCTGGGGTCACGGACCAGCGCACCGCGGAGGGTGAGGACGTTGTGCAGGGTGTGGCAGGCGTTCTCGGCCACGCACAGCGCCCGCAGCTCGGGGAAGTGGAAGTTCATCTCGGCGGGCGCCTCGGTGCCGGGCGTCAGCTGGAAGACCATCCGGATGCCGTCGATCACCTCTTCCTGACCGGTCGCGGTGATGTCCAGGGTGGGGGCGATCAGCCCGACGGAGCCGGTCGAGGTCGTCTGGCCCAGGCCGCAGCCGATCTGACCGGCCGGCCCCTTGGGCAGCGTGGTGCCGTACATGTAGCCGGCCCGGCGCACCATCGCGGGTCCGGTGAAGACGTTCTCGCTGACCGCGTGGGCGAGGAAGCCGGACGGGGCGATCACCGGTATCCGGCCGGCGGCCACGTCCGCGTCGTCGACCACACCGCGCACCCCGCCGAAGTGATCGAGGTGCGAATGGCTGTAGAGGACGGCGGTGACCGGGCGCGGTCCGCGGTGTGCGCGGTACAGCGCCAGCGCCGCGGCCGCCACCTCGGTACTGATCAGCGGGTCGATGACGAGGACGCCGCGGTCGCCCTCGACGAAGGTGATGTGCGAGATGTCCAGGCCGCGTACCTGGTAGATCCCCGGTACGACCTCGTAGAGACCCTGCCGGGCGACGAGCCGGCTCTGGCGCCACAGCGAGGGGTGCGCGGTGGGCGGGCAGTCGTCGTCCAGGAAGGCATAGGCGTCGTTGTCCCAGACGACGCGGCCGTCGGCGTCCCGGATGAGGCAGGGGTCGAGACGGGCGAGGAACCCGCGGTCGGCGTCGGCGAAGTCCTGTTCGTCGTCCCAGGCGAGATGGCTCATGGAGGCGATTGTGGTGCGGCTACCTGCCCGGAATCATGGTGTTGCGACACAGAGCGGGATGCCACGGGTCACAAGCCGGCAGGGTGCGGAGCTGCGACACCCGCTTTAGGAGTTCGATCCGTGGGTGCTCTGACGCACCTCCGCCTAGGACGCCCCGTCCTCGCCTGGCTGTTGGACTCCGGGACTGTTCGCCGACGTTGATGTCAGCGATGGCTGTCAGCAGGCAGGCCCCGCTGGATCAGGGCTGAGACCACAGCTTTGCGCGCGCGTGCGGTTGCCGCTGATGATTACGCGTGCACCTGCCGATCCGCCTGGATTGCCTTGCCTGCAGTCGTAAGCCTGGGGAGCCGATCACTCCGCTCAAGGAAGCCATCTGATCTGCGAAAGCCGCCCGGGGGGCCACTTCACTAGTTAGGCTGCCGGGCGTGTCGACCGTTGACGATGTGCCCGAGGCCCCAGCAGCTGACGCTGCCCCGCTGTCTCGGTGGGAACGCCTGGGAGCGTCCCTGGCCGGCACTGCCTTGGCTGGCGCCGGAGTGGTCGCAGTCTTCATGACCGGCAACCAGGCCGGTTCGGTCGCGCTTCTCTTGGTCGGAGTTATTCTCCTGATCATGGCCATTAATGGGTCACCGCTTACGCGAGCTCGGTACCAGGACTACGAGCTGTTGATGTCACGTCGCAGGCACCAGATCGTTGCCAGTATTGAGCAGGAGGCGCCGCAGGATGCGCGGCAAGCACTACAGGTTTTGAGTGCTGTTGATCCAAGAGCCACTGATGACCCCTTGGTTGCACGGGTCTCTGCTCTCGTCTACGAGCGTGAAGTATTCGACCACCTTGCTAGGTTCTATCCCGATACGCGCCTTGTTGGTGGGGCCGAGGACTTTGGTATCGATGTAGCAGTGCAGACTCCTTCGGCCTTGATCGGGGTGCAGATCAAGGTAGGTCGAACCGTGCTGACTACCTCTGTGCTTCGCAATATCATCCACGCCGCCGCCCGTAGTTCTGGCAGGGTTCCGATCGACGGCCTTCTCGTGGTCACGAACAGGCCTCTGCCTCAAGATGTACCTCGGCGACTTAGGCAAGCGGCGAGTGCAGATCTCCCGACCACTGTCGTTCGGTGGGTGGATGAGCAGGACGACGCGGTCCTCGAAGCCAAAGTGCAAGAACTCATCTCGCGTCTCGGTGCATCCGGGTGACCTCGGCTCTTTTTCTGTTCCAGCCCACACATACCTGGCGACGTAGCGCCTGCTGCTCACCGCCCGCTCGCTCCGCGAGCTTGGTGTGGTGGCCGTTACAGTAACCTGCTCGCCGTGACGGACGATCGCATAGCCAAGGAGAGTGCCGGCAACGCGGCAGAGGTGGTCCTCAGAGCGACCACGAGCGTGGGCGCCGGTGTTGCTGGAGCAACGCTCGGCCTGGAGGCTGGTGCTGCTGCTCTGGCGGCGAAGGAAGTAGTCGACGCCGCTGGGCAGCGCCTGATCGACAAGTACCTGCAGTACCGACGGAACCGAGCGAGTCGAGTGCTATCTGTGGGTGGCGTTGAAGCCGATATGGACCTCAACAGGTTCGTCTCGTCCATTGAGTCTAGCCCCCGTCTACTTGCTCTCATGGCAGAGAGTGTTCAAGCAGCCATGGACACGCCCTTGGATGTCAAAGTGCAGGCTCTAGGACGTTGCCTTGGCCGTGGCGTGCGTGATGAAACGAAAGCCGACGAAGAGAGACTAAGGATTCGAGGACTAGCCCGAATCGATGAGCCTGAAGTTAAGTTGATGGAGTTGCTAGAGCGCCAGCCTCCCCTTATGCCTCCACATGAACTTGGACCTGACAAGAACGTGCGCTGGCCCGGGTGGCGCCGCCCCGAGATCTTGGCCGAGATCCTCGGTTACGCAGATGTGCTCGATGCTTCAATCGCCCGCCTCACTTCTGAGGGCCTGGCTGTGGATGACGGAATCAATCGCCTCGTCGCGGATGACGGATTTCGTGAAATGTGGATTCTTACCGATTTTGGGCGAGACTGCTTGCAACTCCTGCGGTCACCGGGATCAGATGCAGATCTGACACGCAATTGAGGATCTGACGCTCGGTCTAGCGCCCGTTGTCTCTGCATGATGTCGGCACGACCTCTTCGTCCCGAACTACCGGCGGGGCAGTCGCTGAGGTCTGCTCGGCTGCTAGTCAGTGGCCCTGGGACCGGTGCCGGTGGGCTGGGCATCGCGTTAGGAGTTCGACCCGGCGCGCCCGGTGACGGTTCGGCATGAGGGCCGAGCTGCCGCCACCGACCGCAGATGGCCGTCGAAATCTGCTGCTGTTGATGTCAGCCGTCGATGTCAGGAAGTACCGTTCAACTCACCCTTAGCCCAGTCGTGGGCATCACGTCTGGGCATTGTCGGCACTACGCAGATCGCACGGTCTACCGCATCGCTGTGATCACTGCAGCAACCCCGACAAGGAGGGTTCCCACGCCGGTCATGAGCGACGCCAATCTAGCCACGGTGGGCCGAGTCGTTCCGTTAGGCTCGCGCTCGGCAGGGGTGGCGGATGGTTCCATGACACTCCTTCCTTGACGCATCTCTGAGAGATGCGTTCGAAGCCCCGCCCGGGTCTGGCGAGACAATGCGGACGGGGCTATTTACGGCCACGGAACGTACCAGCAACACTCCTCAATGGATGTGCTTAGAAGCCCGTTTCGGCTCTCGCCGGCTTCTCAAGGCGTGGCGGATCAACGGAGTTTTGACCAAAAGCCGCCAAGGCTCTCACCTGCAGGTCTATCTCTTCGGTATATGCCGCCAGGCGGACTGGGCGCGTCATGGACGCAACTGGGTGCGCCTTGGGAGCAACTGGGTGCGTCGACGGCTGGACTCGACCGCCAAAAGAGCGGACCATACTGGTACAGACGGTGCACGACCCAAAGGCTGAATGGCTTGTTTTGTGGGGTACTGGAGCCAGGCGATCTTGAAACTGTCGTGGCGGCAACGTCACCGTGGGTTCAAATCCCACAGCCTCCGCAGCTCAGTGCAGCGGAAAGGCCCCTGGCCAGGAAGATTGCCGGGGGCCTTCGCTTTGTCCCGTACACCGCGACCGCCCGACGCTCCCCACGATTCCCCGGTGGATCGGCACAGGAGGGGCACGGTTACCTTCTCATGCGTAGCTCTATACGCAACAGTCAGCGATGGTCATACGAGCTGCGGGAAGCCTTGGAAGGACACTGCCGGACGGGGGCCATTGCTGATATTGCGGCACTTCGTTGCTGTGCTGCCTGGCGTTCCGGCGGAATCTCATTAAGTTCGTTGGACAGGATCTGCTGAGCCCCTCTCTCTTCATTAGGACCGCCACTCGGTTACTTGCCGTAATGCACAAATGAATGACCCCCGCTGTGGACAGAAGACTCAATCCCCACACGCTGCAACTCGCCGTGGCTCCAGTCCACTCCCTCTCGAAGAGCGCTTTCAAGGAGACGATCTCCCCCATGAGTCCGCCGACAAGGGCCAAAGATGGCCCCGCAAGAAAAGCAATCCAAAATACCCAAGCCCTCTTAGTGCCATTGTCCGTGAATTGAGAAATAGCGTCAGCAACGTTTACGTTGAGGAAATAGCCCAACAGTAGAAGTGGAATTACAGTTGCCACTGCAAGGTAGTACTCTGCCGTTCCGTGCAGGGAGGCGTTCGTTGCGACAGCAAGGTCGCAGTTGACAGTTCCGTACATCCATTGACCTCCGGGCATGAGAACCATGTCGTCACAGACCTGTCCATCATTGCAGCGGCACGGTTCCAATCTCGCTGACCCGCCTGGATATACCACGGATAGCGGAGGAAGTGATGGATCCGCAAATAAGTACTCCGATGGAATCTCCGTTTTTCCCTCCTATCGCCACCTTCACGTCCACCTCAACCCACAACTCACCCCAGCTCCCATCCCGTCTGCCTTCGACCCACACACCGTGGAGCAGGCGTGGTCCCTGGCGTCCAGGTGGAGCTCGCCACTGCACGAACGACCTGGACGCCAGGGACCACGCCTGCTCGGCTTTGCCTGGGTCGAAGGCAGGCGGGATGGGAGCTCCCTGCGGCACGCCACGATGCGCCGGCACTCGCGAACGGTGCCCCGTAGAAGACCTCGTGTCCCTGAGTTGCCGGGGGTGAGGAGCTGTGCGCGCGGGCTCTCCCTCTCGGCGCGTGCCTGGTGGCCGGGCCGTGGGCTGTGTGACTGTCCAGGGCGGGGCGACTTCCGTGCCGGGAGTGGTCGGGGAAGGGGAGGCGAGCAAGCGTGCACGACATCCGGGGGCTTCCGGAGTTCCTCCGGCCTTTCGCTTCGTCTGTGAGGGGAACGCTGAGCCTTCGCCACTTCGCCAAGGGTCCCGGGGAAGAGGGGCAGCAGCCGCGGGCAGCTCCCCCTCCCCGCCCGAAGGGTGGGGCTTGAACTCGTAGAGAAAGTTGTTACTCAAGCTCCGGACGAAATGTGCCAGAGCGGAGCCTCGTACTGCTCCGGGCCGCTGCTTAGCAGGAGTGCCCTCAGGTCCTGGCGCTGGTTGCCGCTGAGTCCGAATGCTTCGGTGAGCCGGCGGAACGTTGTGTGGGTGATTCCGCGGGACCGGGTGTCGGTCTCGAACTCGTCGAGCTGGTGGAGTACGGCTTCCGGGTCGAGCTTTTGGGTGGGCTGGCTGGTGAGCCAACTGGCCTTGTTGCGTTCGTAGTCGATTTCGGAGAAGCCGCAGATCTCCCGGCTGTGCTGCTCGACCTGGTGCAGGTTCTCGGTGGCGAGGATGGCTCGGGCGAGCTGGTTGCGGTTGAGGGTTTCGTCGAGGTCGGCCTCGTACACGGCGGGGCCTTCGTCGGTGAGCGGCACTGGCAGGCCGGCGTCCCGTACTTCGCACAGGCCGCGGGCGCCTCGTGCCGTGGCGGCGAGCATGGCCGTTGCCTCGGAAGGGTGCCACTCCAGTACCGAGCTGACGGGTGTGACGTGCTCGGCCGTAAGCGTCAGGGCAACGGGACCCAAGCGATCACGCAGGGCGTCAGCGGGGAGTTCGCCGTCGAGGCCGGGTCCGGCGACCAGGAGCCTTACGGGGAAGTTGAGTTCGCAGCACGCGGCGAGAGTGAGGGCGTCCGCGAGGGGGCTGCGGAGTGTGGGCTCGTCGCCCTGGGCGAGAATGTCGCCGCCCACGTCCAGGAGGTCGACGGAGTCCGGCTCCAAGTACTGGATGAGCTCTTCGAGTTGGCGGACCATGCCCTCGGCGCCGTGGTGCGGGTCGATGAGGGCAAAGGTCTGCGGGAGCTCTGCGGCCAGTCTGGGAAGCGTCGAGCCCGCGGGAGCAATTGGTGTTGCGTCGGCGGGAACGGCCTGGACACTTCGGGTGAGGGGGCGGAGGCGGGTGAAGTTGGCCGGCCCTCTTGGGCCCGGAATGGGGTCGACCAAGAGACGGTCCCACGCGTAGGTGAGGACCACCGCCGGAGTCTCGCCGCCATAGAGGGCGGCATCGAGCATCGCTGCGGCGACAGCGTCGCCGCCTCCTCCTGCTGCCACGATCAAGCGCGTCACGTGCGTCAGCGTAGGGGCTGCTGTACTAGCCACTCACTCTATAGTGGCTAGAGGTAATAGCCACTTAGGGAAGGGGGAACGGATGCCGAAGATCGAGGAGACCCAGCCCAAGTACCTTCAGATCGCGCACCACATTCGCGATCAGATCCTGCGGGGCGACTTGCGGCCTGGTGACGAAGTGCCGTCGGAACGTCAACTGGCGGCGGACTGGAGCGTGTCGCGACCGACGGCTGCGCGTTCGCTGGAGGCTCTGCGGCACCAGGGGCTGGTCGAGAAGCGGCAGGGCTCGGGCACGTACGTGCGGGGCCTGGCGGTCAACCGCCGTGCTCGTGAGCTGTACGGGCGGGCCAAGCAGACGGGCAAGATCTACACGCCGGGCGAGTATGCAGTGATCACGTCGGCGGGCTGGTTGGAGGCGCCGGACTACGTGGCAGAGTCGCTGAACCTGGCAGCCGGCGCCCGTGCGGTGCACCGTCGGCGGGTCACCAAGAACGACTCCGGTCCCATCACGCTCTCCACTTCCTGGTTCGGTCCCGACATGGGCGAGCGTGCGCCGAAGCTCCGGGACCCCGACCGGATCCAGGAGGGGACGTTGATGTACGTCGAGAACATGACCGGACGTCAGGGCAGCTACGCCGAGGACCGGATGTGCGCTCGCCTCGCGACCGAGGACGAGGCGGCCGACTTGGAACTGGAGTCGGGGTCAGCGGTGCTGATCGTCCATCACGTCGTCTATGACCTGCAGGATCACCCTCTGGAGTTCGCCGAAGCGACGTACCCACCCAGCCGTTGGGCGTTCGAGCAGGGGTACCCGATCGGGTAGAAAGCCTTGATTCTCTGACCGAAACGCTTGCGACCCCAAGTGGCTAATGCCACTATCCAGTAAGTGGCTAAGGCCACTTACTCGGAAGGGGGCACGGGCGTGAGTCAGACACCTGCGGAGTTACGACACCTCGCCGCGGCCGCGTGTCGTGGATGCCGAGGCCGAGGCTGGAAGCGGGTCGGCTCCCGCTCAGCCTTGGCGGCCTCCGCGGCTGACGCTCGCGCCCGTGCTACGTCCAAGCGGCGCTGTCTGGACTGCGACGGCACCGGTAGGGAGTAGGACGGGATGAGCGACGTCATCGGAGGCCCTGAGGGGTCGGGGGTTAAGCCCGTGTACATCGGCGCCATGACCTTGTACCCGGTGCCCGAGTCCGTGGCGCGGGCTCGGCGCTGGTTCAGAAAGTTCACAGATCCGCATGAGCTGGCCTGCTCGGTGGGCGACTGCGTATTGATGATCTCCGAGCTGGTTACCAACGCTGTTCTCTACGGGGAGGCGGAGGAATCCTGGCGGGTGCGCGTGGAGTGGTGGCGTGTCGGTGAAGCGCTGCGGGTGGACGTGCACAACCCCGGTTTTCCCGCGAAGGTTCGCATGCGCGAGGCTGCCGCTGATGAAGCGCACGGACGGGGGTTGCACCTTGTCGACGCGCTGGCGGACTCCTGGAGCGCCGGCCCTAGCCAATTCGGCGGGACAGTCGTCTCATTCACGGTCGATGAGGCTTGGAAGCCTTGATGGCGTGAGGCCATCAGCCACATGGATCGGCTGCTTAAGAGGCGCCCCGGTCGTGAGTGACCGTCGCCGTTGATGTCAGACCTGGACGTCAAAGGAACCTACGGAAATCCGTAGGTGCCCTTTGCGCTCGTGCCCGGCAGAGTGCGAACCTGCGACACCCGCTTCAGGCCGGCACAGCTCACGGGTCGATCCCGCTCCCCTGGGGCCCGTACAAATCCAGCAGCCGGACCCGGGTGCCGTGCAGTCGGTCGGCCACCGTTTCGGCCACATAGCGGTACATCGCCCGGCCTAGGACCGGGTCCGACTCGCACAGGTCCCGGACCGCCGCCGCGTCGAACTCCACCGCGTCCACCGGGCCGACGGTCTGGGCGCCCAGATGCCACAGGTAAGGCGGGAACAGCCAGGACCAGCCGAGGAGTTCGTCGCGGCCGAGGGTTTCGACGACCGCGGCGCGGCGTCCGGGGACGTGCTGGTCGAGGGCGACCTGGCCGCTGCGGATGATCCAGAACCGGTCCGCGCGCCGGCCCTCCTCGAAGAGGCGGGTGGCGCGCGGCAGCGACACCTGGCGGGCGAGGTCCCGCAGCCGCCGGCGCCGGTCGGGTGGCATGGCGTCGAACAGGTCTTTCGCTCTGGCCATCTCATTCTCCGTCCGCTGACTGCTTTGCAAGATAAGCGGTGAGCTGCGGGGATACGGGGAATGGCCGGGCGGGCGGGGCGGCGCCCCCGGCGGGCGGGCGTTCGGGCGCGCGGGCGGGCGGGCGTACCGGCGTACCCTCAGGCCAGACCAGACCAGACCAGACCAGACCAGGCCAGGTCAGGTCAGCTGGCGTCGCACCAGGTCGTGCAGCGCCCCGCCGGTGTCGGCGAGCAGCTCGGCCGGCGGGCCCTGCTCGACGATCCGGCCGTCGGCCATGACGATCACGCGGTCGGCATCCATGACCGTGGTCAGCCGGTGCGCGATCACCAGCCGGCTGGCGCTGAGCTTGCGGGTGCTGTCGCTGACGATGCGCTGGGTCTCGTTGTCCAGGGCGCTGGTGGCCTCGTCGAAGAACAGCATCCGGGGGCGGCGGACCAGCGCCTGAGCGATCATCAGGCGCTGACGCTGGCCGCCGGAGATCGCGGCACCGCCGGAGATCATGGTGTGCAGGCCCATCGGCATCCGCTTGATGTCCTCGGCCAGGCCCGCCATCTCGGCGGCCGCCCAGGCCTCCTCCTGGGTGAAGGCCTCCGCGCCGCAGATGCAGTCCAGGATCGAGCCGGTCAGGGGCTGGGCGTTCTGCAGGACGACGCCGCACTGGCGGCGCACCGCCGCCTGGTCCAGGGCCGACAGGTCCTGGCCGTCGTAGAGCACGCTGCCGGAGGTGGGCTTGTCGAAGCCGATCAGGAGCCGCAGCAGGGTCGACTTGCCGCAGCCGCTCGGGCCGACGACGGCCACGAACTCACCCGGCCGGACCCGCAGCGAGACGTCGTCGAGGACCAGCGGGCCGTCGTCGGTGTAGCGGAAGGAGAGCTTTTTGGCCTCGATGGCGCCGGTGAGGGCACCGGGCTGGGCGCTGGCGCCGCGCACCTCCGGCTTCTCGTCCAGCACCGGCTTGACCTGCTCGAACATCGGCAGCGCGGCGGCGGTCTGGACAAAGGCGCCGGTGATCTGGGTGACCGAGGTCAGCAGCATGGTCACCGAGGTGTTGAAGGTGAGGAACGAGCCGGCCGACATGCTGCCGCGGGCCGGTCCGGCCAGCAGCATGAACATGATGAGCGAGCAGAGCGGCAGATAGACCGCGTTGAGGACGGTGGTCAGATTCTTGATCCGGCCGGCCTTCTGCTGGAGTTCGCGGGTGTGGGCGAACTCCCGGGCCCAGGCCGCGTAGGCGAAGCTCTCGGCCGCGGCGACCCGCAGCTTGGGCAGCCCCCGCAGGGTCTGGAACGCCTGGTTGTTGAGCTTGTTGCCGAGCTTGACCAGCCGTCGCTGCCAGCGCAGTTCCCACAGGCCCATGGCGAGGAACACCGCGCCGATGACGAGCAGCATGCAGATCGCCGCGAGGGCCAGCGGCACGCTGAAGCACAGCAGCATGACGAGGTTCATCGCGCCGATGGTCAGGGACTGCACGGCCACCGGGCCGACCCCGGACAGCACCCGCCGGATGCTGCTGATGCCCATCGCGGCGCTGGCCAGCTCTCCGGTGGAGCGTTCGGTGAAGAACTTCGTCGGCAGCCGCAGCAGCCGGTCCCACACGGCCGGCTGGAGCGCGCTCTCGATCCGGCCCTCCATCCGCAGGACGGTGAGGTTCTGCAGCAGCATGAAGGCGGCCGAGACGACGCTGGTGATGATGACGGCCAGCGCGACCTGGACGATCAGGCTCCGCTGGGCGCTGGGGACGTACACCCCGAGCACCCGGCCGGTCGCGAGCGGGACGAGCGCGCCGAGGGCGACCGTCACCAGCCCGCCGAGGGCCAGGTTGCGGACGTCCATCCGGGTGCCGCGCAGGCTGAAGCGCATCAGCCGCCACATGGTCATGGGCCGTTCCGGCAGCGGGCGGTAGAACATCACCGCACGCGCCTCGAACTCCTCGGCGTTGTCCTTGCCGATCCGCATCCGCATCCCGGAGGCCGGGTTGACCGCCTCGTAGCGGCCGCGCCGCCACAGCAGGGCCACCGGGGCACCGGACTTGGCGCGGTGGCCCACCAGCGGGCCGGTGTTGGTCCGCCACCACCGGCCCTGGAGGCGGATCGCGCGGGTGCGGACCCGTGAGCTGACCGCGATCCGTTCGACCGGGCTGATGCGGTCGTTGACGGCACCGCCCTTCGGCGGTTCGGTGAGGGTGATCCCGGCCGCCTCGGCGACCGTGCGGCAGACCGCGAAGGTGGCGTCGTCGCCGGCCCGGCCGCTGCCGTCGCCGCCCCGCCCGGACCGGTCCGGGCGGCCGATGGAGGCCAGCAAAGCCTGGTCGGCCCGCTCGCGGACGGCCTCGCCGGCCTTGATGCCGGCCGCCGTGCGGTCCTCGTGGGCGCGCTCCAGCTGCTCGATCCACCGGTCGACGGCGGACAGCAGCCGGTATTGCTGATTGACCATCTGCTGCCACAGTCCGGGGTCGACCAGCAGATCGCCGGCCGCCTCCGCGCTGTAGGAGGCGCCGTACTGCACGCTGCCGGGCGGGACCGGCATCCACAGGACGTCGTCGTCGGCCACCGCCTCGTCGCCGGGCCGGCCGTCGAGCGGGGCCTCGAAGAGCACGCCCAGGCTGCGGGCGGTGCCCAGGGCGAAGGCATGCTCCAGCGGGGTGGGGGCCGTCTCGCCGTGGCCGGCGTACGCGTGGCCGTACGGGTCCTGCCCGCCGTAGGGCGCCATCTCCCCGTACTGCCCGGTGTCCCACTCGGGACGGGGCAGTTCGCGCAGCGGCATCCGGCGCAGCAGACAGTCCTGGGACGGCCGGCCGAGCAGGGTGTGCTGCGGGCCCTGGACCGGGCCGAGCAGCAGGGCGCCCGCTTCGAGCCGGCCGAGGAAGTGCCAGTGGCCCTCCTGGGCGGCGTCGACCGCGAAGAGGTCCAGCGCGCCGCCCGTGACGAGCCACAGCACGTGCGGGCCCTCCAGCGGAACGCTGCGCAGCCCGGTGCAGTCGACGGCGGTGCCCAGCATGCCCAGGGCCTGGGTGACCGCGTCGGTGTCACCCGCTCCCACGACGGCGGACGGGGGCATGGATGACACGTCAGTGCTCCTTGACCAGCTCGGCGTACGGGCCTCCGGCGGCGACGAGATCCTCGTGCCGGCCGCGTTCGACGACCACCCCGTGGTCGAGGACCACGATCTCGTCGCTGTCGCGGACGGTGCTCAGCCGGTGGGCGATGATGACGCAGGCGCAGCCGCGGCGCCGCAGGTTGTCCATGATGAGCTGCTCGGTGCGGGCGTCCAGTGCGCTGGTGACCTCGTCGAGGACCAGGACGCTGGGGCGCCGGACCAGGGCGCGGGCGATCTCCAGCCGCTGCCGCTGCCCGCCGGAGAAGTTGCGGCCGTCCTGCTCGACGCGGCTGTGGATGCCGTCGGGGCGGCGGGCGATGACGTCGTCGTAGAGGGCGGCGTCCTTGAGCGCGGCGATGACCGCGTCGTCGGGGATCGAGGGATCCCACAACGCCACGTTGTCGCGGACCGTGCCCTCGAACAGGAAAATGTCCTGGTCAACGAAGGAGACGGAGGCGGCGAGCGCGCTGCGGGAGAGGTCCTCCAGCCGCTGTCCGTCGATGCGGATGGCGCCTTCCCAGGGGCTGTAGAGCCCGGAGATGAGCCGGGAGACGGTGGATTTGCCGCTGCCGGAGCCGCCGACGAGGGCGACCTGCCGGCCGGGGCCGACGGCCAGGGAGAAGCCGGTGAGCAGCGGTTTGTCCAGCGGGCTGTAGCCGAAGGTGAGGTCCTCGAGCGTCACATGGCCCTTGAGCCGCCGGGTGTCGGCGTCCGAGCCGGGGCGGGAGTAGAGGGTGTCGGCGGGGAAGCTCTCGACGTCCTTGAGCCGGGCCACGTCGGCGGCGAAGTCCTGGATGCGGCCGGCCACCCCGTTGAGCCGGGTGATCGGTGCGGTGAAACGGGTCACCAGCGCCTGGAAGGCGACCAGCAGACCGATGGAGATATGGCCCTCGACCGCCCGCAGGCCGCCGATCCACAGGATCAGCGCGCTGTTGAGCGTGGCGAGGGTGGGGGCGACGACGGCCAGCCAGGCGCTCGGCACCCCGAGGCGCTGCTGCTCCTCCAGGGTGGTGGCGTGCTGGCCGGCCCAGCGGCGGAAGTAGCCGTTCTCGCCGCCGGTGGCCTTCATCGTTTCGATGAGCTGGAGGCCGGTGTAGGCAGTGTTGGTCAGCCGGGCGGTGTCGGCGCGGAGTTTTTGGGTGTGGGTGGCCCGCAGCCGGACCACGATGCGCATGGCGACGACGTTGAGCAGCGCGATCCCCACACCGATGACGGTGAGTTGGGGGTCGTAGGTCCACAGCAGGACGGCGTAGAGGACCACGACGACCCCGTCCACCGCGGCGGCGGCGAGGTCGCGCGCCAGGGTCTCGGCCACCGCGTCGTTCGACTGCAGCCGCTGGACCAGGTCGGCGGGGCTGCGCTGGGCGAAGAAGGTGACCGGGAGTCTGAGCAGATGGCGCAGGAAGCGGGCGCTGGTGAGGGTGGAGGAGATGATCCGGCCGCGCAGCAGGTTCGCCTGTTGCAGCCCGGTCAGCACGGCGGTCAGCGCCACCATCGCGGCCATCGACGCGAAGAGCGGCCCCAGCAGCGAGGTCTGGTTGCCGATCAGGAACATGTCGATGTACGTGCGGCTCAGCGCGGGCACCGCGGCGCCGACCGCGACCAGCAGCAGGCTGGCGAGGAGGGCGGCCAGCAGGGTGCCGGTCGTCCCGCGCATCCGGGCGGGTACGGCGCCCAGGACGCCGGGCTTGCGGCCGCCCTTGCGGAAGTCCTCGCCGGGCTCGAAGACCAGGGCGACGCCGGTGAAGCTGGTGTCGAAGTCCTCCGTCGCCACGAAGCGGCGGCCCTTGTCGGGGTCGTTGATGTGGACGCCGCGCCGGCCGAGGCGTCGGCCCGTGCCGTCGTAGACGACGTAGTGGTTGAACTCCCAGAACAGGATGGCCGGCGCCTGCACTTCGGCGAGCGCGGCCGGTTCCATCTGCATGCCCTTGGCCTGCAGGCCGTAGCTCCGGGCGGCCTTGAGCAGATTGCTGGCGCGCGAGCCGTCACGGGAGACGCCGCAGGCGATCCGCAGCTCCTCCAGCGGCACATGCCGTCCGAAGTGGGCCAGCACCATGGCCAGGGACGCGGCGCCGCACTCCACGGCCTCCATCTGGAGGACGGTGGGGGTGCGGACGGTCCGGGTCTTCCTGGGCCTGGGGGCGGGCGGCGCGGCGCGGCGGGTGCGGCGGGGGCCGGGGGCGGGCTCGGGGCGGTGGCGTCCGCGGCCGGGCGGCGGCAGCTGCGGCTGGGGGGCGGCGGAGTCGTGCGGTGCGGTCACGGCAGCAGCCAATCGATCGGGTGCTGTGCGGCCAGGTGGACGGCGCCGTCGGTCAGGGTCATGGAGCCGACGGCGTACGGGGGGCCGTCGGAGGTGGACCAGGCGTAGCCGGACTTGTTGTGCGGGGCGGGGTCGAGCTGTACGAGGACCGCCACCGGCTGGCCGTGCCGGGAGAACTGCTCGCCGAGCTGACTGCTGCCCAGGAAGGTGTTGATCCGCTGGCGGGTCTGCGCGGTCCGGCCGACGGCCTTGACCCGGCCGCGCAGCACGCCGTACTGCTGGCTCGGCACGGACTGGACGGTGAGGTCGACAAAGGCGCCGACGGGCACCGTGGCGCCGCTCTCGGCGGGTACGTAGAGCATGGCCGTCAGCGGGTCGCGGTCATGGGCGACGCGCTCCACGGCGGCCACCTCCGCGCCGGTCGTGACGACGGCGCCGACCGTGGCGGACAGCGAGGTCAGCCGGCCGGCGGCGAGGGCGCGCACGACGGTGGTGCCCCGCGCGGTGCGGACCTTCAGCACAGGGGTGTTGGTGGCCACCCGGGTGCCCTCTTCGGCGAGCACGGCGGTCACCTGGCCGGCGACCGGGCTCTGCAGGACGTAGCTGCCCTGGCCGTGGGTGAGGATTCCGGGGGCGTTCAGGGTGGACGACACGGTGCCGGTCACCGCCCATACGGAGGCGGCGAGCACGAAGAGGACCGTGACCGTCAGCACGAGCCAGCCCTGGGGCCGGGCGAACCGCACCGGCAGATCGATGTCCTCGGGCGACTGCAGCTTGGAAAGGGCCTGTTGGCGGAACTGCACGACACTCTTCCCTCAACTGCAATGGTCTGTCAGACGGTGGCTGCCGGGTACCCCGGGGCCGGGCAGAGCCTGGCGGTTCCGGGGCACCCGTCGCGGCATGTCGGCAAGGAGGGGACGCCGACCTGCCGTTGTCACCTTGAGCCGGCTGTGCCGCTAGCGGCACAGAAGGGGCTCAGAGACCGGCGACCAGGCCGGTCGCGGTGCCCACAACGCCGGAGGTGTTGACGCCGGTGGCGCCGTCGACCAGGCCGGTCGCGGTGCCGACGGCGCCCGAGACCGGGGCGATGTGGTCAACGGTGCTGGTGGCGGTGCCGGCCAGGCCGCCGAGGAGGCCACCGGACACGTTGTCCAGGTCGCTGTCGGAGATTTCCTGAGTCTGGACCTGGGGGGTGGAGTTCATGATGTTTCCCTTCGGATGAATAACTCTAAAAAACTGCGTCCGTACCGTCCGGTGGGGTGGTCCGGGCGCGGCAGCGGCAGTCGGGTACCCGAAATCGGGAACCGATGGTGTGACTCCCGCAGTGCGAAGGATCAAAGCACGCGGGCGCGTTGCGCTGCTAATCGGAGGACCGCAGATCCGGACGCCAACGCTCCGTCGAATTACCTGACGTGCACGCGCGTCCATGACTTGGTGGCAGCTTCTTCACATCCTCGCCGGTTTCCTTTCCGGCGTCCGGACATTCGCCCGTTCGCCGAACGGGACATTCCCGCCCCAACCCGCTTATGCGCAGGTCAGCGTGGTGACGCGGCGCGGGAGAGGCTGTGCCGACTGCGCATTCGCTGTGCAGATTCCTTGAAGACCTATGGTTTTTACGGCACGCGGCCGTGACGGCGCCGCAGAACGCGTGCGCGCGGTGATGGCGAGCGGTTGCAAATGTTGCACAAGCATGAACTGCGCCCGATTCGCCCGGACTTGTTGAGCGATATCGCGCGTACGGAACGCATGGAAGGGAATCATCCGCGCTCTCCCTATCCTATTCGCATGGAAATGGATCGAGTGACCGGAGAACGGACATAACCGCATAACGGCGGGGCTTCGGCCCGGCGGGAACCGGCGGCTGCCCCCGGCCGCCCCGGTCCCACCCCGGTCCCACCCCGGTCCCACCCCGGTCCCACCCCGGTGGCAGCCGCCCACGGGCTGGGGCACCGTGAAAGGACGCTGCGGGGCCGGCGCCCCGGGAAGGAGCCGTGCGTGGAGCCCGTCGAGGCGCTGGAGCGGATCGCCTTCCTGCTGGAACGGCAGGGGGCGGTGCCCTACCGCGTCCAGGCGTTCCGTACGGCCGCTGCCGTCATCGGCGCGCTGCCCCCCGACGAGGTCCGGCGGCGCGCCCGCGACGGCGCGCTGGGGCGGGTCAAGGGGCTGGGCCCCAAGACCACCCGGGTGGTCGAGGAGGCGCTCGCGGGCGTGCGGCCCGAGTATCTGTCAGGCCTCGAGGAGGAGGCCGGCGGTCCGCTGGTCGACGGGGAGCGGGGGCAGCGGCTGCGGCGGGCGCTGCGCGGCGACTGCCATCTGCACTCGGACTGGTCGGACGGCGGCAGCCCGGTCGAAGCGATGGCCCGTACCGCCCGTGACCTCGGCCATGAGTGGTGTGTACTGACCGACCACTCCCCCCGGCTCACGGTCGCCCGCGGACTGACCGCCGAACGGCTGCGCGCGCAGCTGGCGCTGGTGGCGGAGGTGAACGAGCAGCTGGCGCCGTTCCGGCTGCTGACCGGGATCGAGTGCGACATCCTCGACGACGGCTCGCTCGACCAGGAGCCGGAGTTGCTGGCGCAGCTCGACCTCGTGGTCGCCTCGGTGCACTCCAAGCTCCGGATGGACCAGGGCCCGATGACCGAGCGGCTGCTCGCCGCGGTCCGCAATCCCCTCGTGGACGTCCTCGGCCACTGCACCGGGCGGCAGATCACCGGCAAGCTGCGCCCGGAGTCCCGCTTCGACGCCGGGGAGGTCTTCGCGGCCTGCGCCGAGCACCGCACCGCGGTGGAGATCAACTGCCGCCCCGACCGCTTCGATCCCCCGCGCCGGCTGCTCCGCCAGGCGCTGGCGGCGGGCTGCCTGTTCGCGATCGACAGCGACGCCCACGCCCCCGGCCAGCTGGACTGGCAGCTCTACGGCTGCGCCCGCGCCGAGGAGTGCGGCGTCCCGGCGGACCGGATCATCACCACCTGGACGGAGCGCCAACTGGCCACCTGGACCCGGACCGGCCGGGCCCCGCACCGGTGAGCGGACGCGGGGTCAGGCGGCTCTACCTTCTTGATCGGGTTGATCGAGCCATTCGTAGGGTTGGGTCGCCCAGGGGTGCTGGGTGTGGCTGTCAGGCGGCTGCCACCTTGTGGCTTGCGAGGCTTCGCCGCCCGGCACCCCACGACGACTCGGCCGCCGATTAGGAAGTGCGAACAAGTCGCTGCGTAGAGCAATGCCGGCGAAGTCGTCCGTGGCACGAACAGTACGAACACGAACGTCAGGAGCACGATGAGCCGGATATGGGCGGGGATCGACAGCGGCAAGGGCCACCACCACGGCCTCGCCTTGGACACCGACGGCAAAACACTGCTGTCGCGGCGGGTCGCCAACGACGAGCCCGAGCTGCTGAAACTGCTCGGTGACGTCCTCGACCTGGCCGACGGGCGTCAGGTCACCTGGGCCATCGACATGACCGGCGGAGAACCCGCACTGCTGCTGGCCCTGCTGGTCAACCACGGCCAGGAGATCCTGTACATGCCCGGCCGGCTGGTGAACCGGGCCTCCGACGGCTACCGCGGCGAGGGCAAGACCGACGCCCGCGACGCCTACGTGATCGCCGACCAGGCCAGGATGCGCCGCGACCTGCGGCCCATCCGCCCCGGCGACGAAGCCGCCATCGAGCTGAAGCTGCTGACCGGACGCCGCGCCGACCTGGTCGAGGACCGCACCCGCACCGTGAACCGCCTGCGCGGCACCCTGCTGAGCATGTTCCCCGCCCTGGAACGGGCCCTGGACGTGACCAACACCGGCCCGCTCAAGCTGCTGACGGGGTACCAGAGTCCGGCCTCGATCCGCCGCGCCGGGGTCACACGGCTGACCAAGTGGCTGGCCAACCGCACCGTCCGCAACGCAAGATCCCTGGCCGAAGCAGCCGTTGAGGCAGCAGAGCGGCAGCACACCGCCATCCCCGGGGAGAAGACCATAGCCAAGCTGGTCCACACCCTGGCCGGGGAGGTGATGACCCTCAACGAGCAGATCTCCGAGATGGACAAGCTCATCGAGGGCCGGTTTCGCGAGCACGAACTCGCCGACATAGTCCAGAGCGTCCCCGGCATCGGTGCCGTGCTGGGAGCGGAATTCCTCGCCGCTGTCGGCGGCAGCCTGGACGACTTCGACTCTCCGGACGCCCTGGCGGCCTTCGCCGGCGTTGCGCCCGCGCCTCGCGACTCGGGCAAGGTCAGCGGCAACCTCCACCGGCCGGTCGCCTACCACCGAAGACTCCAGCGCGTCTTCTACACCTCCGCGCTCGTCAGCGTCCGCTGCGACCCCAACTCGCGGAAGTTCTACGACCGCAAACGCGCCGAGGGAAAGAAGCACGTCCAAGCCGTGCTCGCCCTCGCCCGCCGCCGCGTCAACGTCCTGTGGGCCCTGATCCGTGACCGACGGTGCTACGAGGTCGCACCCCCAGTGGCTACAGCGGCTTGACAACTTCATTAGGAAGCCCCGGGCGCGGACGCGGGCGGCGCGGACGGCGCGGCGGTGGCCGGCGTGAGCCGCAGCGCCACGACATAGGCGACGACCACGGCGACGATGACCAGCGGCATCACGGTCAGTCCGCTGCCGCCCAGCAGCAGGGTGGCCAGCAGCACCGAGGTCATCGGGAGCCTGAGCATCGCGACGCACATCGCGCCGACACCCATCGCGAAGGCAGCAGTGAGCGACAGGCCGGGCAGGTGGGACAGCACGACACCGCCCGCCGCGCCGAGGAAGAGCGCGGGAAAGATCGGGCCGCCCCGGAAGGCGCTCAGCGACGCGCAGTACGCCAGGCCCTTGCACAGGATCAGCAGCAGCAGTGCCGTCACCGTGTAGCCGGTGCTGTCCCGGAACAGCGAGCCCAGCGCCGACTGGCCCGAATAGAGCATCTCGGTGGCGGACTTGCCGGTGGCCGCGGCGAACGCCACCGCCAGTGCGCCCACCACCAGTCCCGCCAGCATCGTCGCCGGCACACGATGGCGGACGACACGGCCCTTGAGGTACACCGCGAGCCGCCGGACACCGGTCGCCGCGAACGCCGCGAGCACCCCGATGACCAGGGCCCAGCCGAACTCCGGGATCGTCGGCCCGGCGGCCTTGGGGACGTCGTGCAGCGCCAGCGAATACGTCCCCAGGCCGGTCCAGTCCCCCAGCCCGGTGAAGACGAGCGCACCGATGCCGGCCGCGAGCAGCCCGGGCACCAGCACGATCCCCAGCATCGGGCCGCCCAGCCCCGACACCTCCATCAGGAGGAACGCGCCCAGCAGCGGGGAGCCCAGCAGCGCGCTGACCGCGGCGAAGCTGCCGGCGGCACCCACCGCGGCGGCCGCCTGGGCGGGCATCCCCCGGTGCAGCAGCCGCGCGGCGCCCGCGGCCAGGCCGCCGCCGAGGGCGATCAGCGGCGCCTCCGGTCCGAGCACCGCACCGAAGCTGAGGGAGACCAGGGCGGCGAGCACGACGCCGGGGAGCACGGAGAGCGGGGGCGCGCCGTGGAGCGCCAGCCCGTCGGCCGGCTCATGACCACCCTGGCCCGGCAGATGACGGATAGTCAGCCCGACGAGAAGGCCCGCCACCACGAGCAACGGGACCGGCCACCAGATCGGTGTGCCGGCGAAGCCCAGCGCCCGCGGGAGGTCTGTGTAGAGCAGCGGTTCCAGCGCGTGGACCAGCGCGAGAAAGCCGAAGGCGACGGCGCAGACCGGGAAGCCGACCACCGCCGCCACCAGCAGGAGCTTGAGATATCCGCGGTCGCGCACCGGCGCGTACGGATCCTGCGGCACGGTGGCCGCTGGGCCGGTCGGGCCGGCCGGACCGACCGACATGCGCCTCGCCTCCTCGGAACCGGGGCTGCGCCGGCGCCCGCCCGGGCCGCCGCCGTGATGAGCCTGCCACGGCCGGCGGGGGCCGGCATCTTCGGCGCGGCCGGGCGGGTTTCGGGACGGGCGGCGGGCGCGTCGGTGGCGGGCCGGCGCGCGGTGGCTCCGTCACCCCTGCGGCTCCGCCGCCTCCCGCAGGGCGGCCAGGACCGGGCGGAGCAGCGGATGCTCCCCGGCTCCGCGGCGTACCGCGGCGAAGACCCGCCGAGTGGGGGCCACGCCGTCGACGGGCCGGACCACCACGCCCGTGAGGTCCATGTCGCGCAGGGCCGAGCGGGGGACGAGGGCCACCCCGGCGGCGGCCGAGGCGAGCGAGACGACCGCGCGGAAGTCGTCGGAGGAGTGCTCCAGGCGTGGCTCGAACCCGGCGTATTCGCAGGCCAGGACGACCACGTCATGGCAGGGGTTGCCCGGGTAGGGGCCGATCCAGTCATCGCCCGCCAGGTCGGCCACGGCCACCTGTGCCGCGTCGGCGAGTCGGTGGCCGGGCGGCAGGACCGCGTCGAACGGCTCGGCGTAGAGCGGGACGCGGGTCAGCCGCGGGTCGTCGGCGCGGGGCGCGCCCCGGTACTCCACGGCCACCGCCACATCGACCTGCCGGTCGAGGACCATCAGCAGGCTGGCGTCGCCCTCGGCGTCCTGGACGCGGACCCGGATGCCGGGGGCGGTACGGGCCAGCGCGGTCAGGGCGGGCGCGACGACCAGGCCGATGCCGGTGGCGAAGGCCGCGACGGTCACCGTGCCGGCCTCGCCCGAGCCGTAGGCGGCGAGCTCGGACTCGGCGCGCTCCAGCTGGGCCAGGACGGCGTTGGCGTGGGTGAGCAGGATGTCGCCCGCGGCGGTCAGCCGGACGCCGCGGGCGCTGCGCTCCACCAGTCGGTGGCCGGTCTCCTGCTCCAGGGCGGCCAGCTGTTGGGAGACCGCCGAGGGGGTGAGATAGAGCGCGGCGGCCGCGGCGGTGACCGTACGGTGGTCGGCCACCGCACGCAGGATGTGCAGCCGTCGTGCTTCGATCATGCTTCCAGTCTCGCAGGAGCGGCCCGGGGGCCGCCTCAGCCGCCGAGCGCGGCCCTCGCGTCGACGAACGCGTCGACCGCGCGGTGGACGTCCTCGGTGGAGTGGGCGGCGGACAGCTGGACCCGGATCCGTGCCTGGCCCTGCGGGACCACGGGGTAGGAGAAGCCGATGACGTACACCCCGCGCTCCAGGAGCAGCTCCGCCATCCGGGCCGCCTCGGCCGCGTCGCCGATCATGACGGGGGCGATGGCATGGTCGCCGGGGAGGACGTCGAAGCCCTCCGCGGTCATCCGGGAACGGAACAGCGCGGTGTTGTCGCGCAGCCGCTCGCGCAGCTCGCCGGCCGACTCCAGCAGGTCGAGCACCTTCAGCGAGGCGGCGGCGATCACGGGGGCGAGCGAGTTGGAGAAGAGGTAGGGGCGCGAGCGCTGGCGCAGCAGGGCGACGATCTCGGCGCGGGCCGCGACATAGCCGCCGGAGGCACCGCCGAGGGCCTTGCCGAGGGTGCCGGTGATGATGTCGACGCGGTCCATCACGTCGTGGAGTTCGGGGGTGCCGCGGCCGCCGGGGCCGACGAACCCGACGGCGTGCGAGTCGTCGACCATCACCATGGCGCCGTACTGTTCGGCCAGGTCACAGATCTCGCGCAGCGGTGCCACATAGCCGTCCATGGAGAAGACGCCGTCGGTGACGACCAGCTTGCGGCCGGCGCTCCCGGCCTCCTTCAGCTGGCGCTCCAGATCGGCCATGTCGCGGTTGGCGTAGCGGAAGCGGCGGGCCTTGGACAGGCGGATGCCGTCGATGATCGAGGCGTGGTTGAGGGCGTCGGAGATGACCGCGTCGTCCGGGCCGAGCAGGGTCTCGAACACTCCGCCGTTGGCGTCGAAGCAGGAGGAGTAGAGGATCGTGTCCTCCTGGCCGAGGAAGCCGGAGATCCGCTGCTCCAGCTCCTTGTGGACCTCCTGGGTGCCGCAGATGAAGCGGACCGAGGCGAGGCCGTAGCCCCAGCGGTCGAGCGCCTCGTGCGCGGCCGCGACGATCTCGGGGTGGTCGGCGAGGCCGAGGTAGTTGTTGGCGCAGAAGTTGAGGACCTCGCCGGGGTTGCCTCCCGCGGTGACCGCGACGGTGGCGGACTGCGGGGAGCCGATGACGCGCTCGGGCTTGTGCAGTCCGGCGGCGCGGATCTCCTCGAGGGTGCCGCGCAGTTCCTCGCGTACGGAGTCGAACATCAGGGTTTTCTCCTGGAGTTGGGGTGGGACGGACGGGCCGGAGAGGCGGGTCAGCTGGTCCAGTCGAGGATGATCTTGCCGCTCTGGCCGCTGGCGGCGTCGTCGAAGGCGGCGTCGAAGTCCTGGTACGGATAGCGTCCGGTGATCACGGGCGCGAGGTCGAGACCGCCCTCGAGCAGCACGGACATCGCGTACCAGGTCTCGAACATCTCCCGGCCGTAGATGCCCTTGATCGTGATCATGGAGGTGACGATCCGGGCCCAGTCGACCGGGAACTGCTCGGCGGGCAGGCCGAGGACGGCGATCCGGCCGCCGTGCGTCATGTTGGCGATCATGTCGCGCATCGCCTCGGGCCGGCCGGACATCTCCAGTCCGATGTCGAAGCCCTCGCGCAGGCCGAGCGCGCGCTGGCCCTCGGCGATCGTCGTCTCGGCGACATTGAGGGCCAGGCTGACGCCGACCTTGCGGGCCAGGGCGAGGCGCGGCTCACTGACGTCCGTGATCATGACATTGCGGGCGCCGGCGTGCCGGGCGACGGCCGCGGCCATGATGCCGATCGGTCCGGCGCCGGTGATCAGCACGTCCTCGCCGACCAGCGGGAACGACAGCGCGGTGTGCACGGCGTTGCCGAACGGGTCGAAGACGGCGGCGATATCGAGGTCGACGGGGACGCGGTGCACCCAGACATTGCCGGCGGGCAGCGCCACCAGCTCGGCGAAGGCGCCGTCGCGGCCGACGCCGAGGCCGACGGTGGAGCGGCACAGGTGGCGGCGGCCGGCCTGACAGTTGCGGCACTTTCCGCAGACCAGATGGCCCTCGCCGCTGACCAGATCGCCGGTCTTGATGTCGGCCACGTCGCGGCCGGTCTCCACCACCTCGCCGACGAACTCGTGGCCGATCGTCAGCGGGGTGTCGATCGACTGCTGGGCCCAGCCGTCCCAGGCGCGGATGTGCAGATCCGTGCCGCAGATGCCGGTGCGCAGCACCTTTATCAACACATCGCCCGGGCCGATGGCCGGTTCCGGCACGTCCATGAGCCAGAGCCCCGGCTCTGCTTTCTGCTTGACCAGCGCCTTCACGGATCGGCTCCCGTACGTGAGTGTGACCTGCCGGGGGCCCGCCGCGGCCGCCCGATCTTCGTCAGGAAATCTTCCCTACCTCGGCCGCCGGGTCCATCGAGGTTTTCTTAAGCGCGGTCACAGCTGCCCTTTACGCCCCACTGTTTCCGGGGGTCACAGGCGACACAGGGGCTCGGGAAACCGCAGGAAATCGGCCATCGGATTCGCCATGTGCAGGTCAGTGGGTCCGGCGGCGCCGGTGACCGGCCGGCCCGGGGGCGGCCCGGCCGGTCACCGGAACCACTCGGACGGCAGGCGTCGGGCTGCTCCGGACGGGCGGGGTGGACGCCGCGGTGCCGGCACGGCGGGACGGCGGCGCGGATGTCCGGCGGGCGCGCGGCGCCGGTCGGGCGTGCGGGGCCCGGGAGTGTAAACGTTCGCCACCGCAAGCGTCGGAATTCATCACAGGGTGAGTGGCCGTGAGACGGGGGTGCACGGCGCTACGTAGGACTGAGTGCAACCACACGGGCGCCGATGCGACGCACCCCGGCCCCCGTGTGCCTGGTTCCTGTGCGTCCCTGGAGGTCAGTGAATTGAGCCACCGACATGTGAACAAGCGGACCGGTGCCATCGCCGGCGCCGCTGCGGCCGCGATCGCGGGCGCAGCGATCCTGCTCCCCAACGCCCACGCGAGCACGGATCAGCCGGCGGCCCCGAAGACGCTCAGCGCCCACTCGGCCACCCAGCTGGCCGCGTCCCTGAAGGCAGATCTCGGGGACCAGTCCGCCGGGTGGTACCTGGACGGCGCCAATGGCCATCTGGTCATGAACGTCCTGTCGAAGGACGACGCCGCGAGCGTCACGGCCAAGGGCGCGGTCGCCAAGGTCGTGCAGAACAGCATGACCGCGCTGAAGTCCGGCGCGGCGACGCTGCGTACCAACGCCTCGATCCCCGGCACCGCGTGGTCGATCGACCCGAAGACCAACAAGATCGTGGTGGTCGCCGACAGAACGGTCACCGGCGCAAAGATGGCCAAGCTGAGCACGACCACGGACGGCATGGGCGCCGGCATGGTCACCGTGAAGCGGTCGCAGGGTGAGTTCAAGCGATATGACGGAGGGGAGGCCGGGGACGCGGGGAGCGCGGCCGGCGGCGACGCCGGGCAGGCCGCGGGCGGTGCCGGGGACGCGGCAGCCGGCGGGGCGGGCGACGCGGGAGCCGGCGGGGCGGGAGCCGGCGGCGCGGGTAACGCCTCGTCCGGCGGCGCCGCGGCATCCGGTGGTGGCGGCGGCGCGGGCGGTGCCGGCGGCGGACAGGCCGCGGGACCGGTCGGCGGCAGTGCCATCTTCGGCGGCAACGCACGCTGCTCGCTGGGCTTCAACGTCACGGTCAAGGGCGCACCCGCCTTCCTGACGGCGGGTCACTGCGGCAACGACTCCAAGACCTGGACGGCCGACCAGGGCGGCGGGCAGCCGCTGGGCACGGTCGCCGACTCCAAGTTCCCCAAGACCGACTTCGCGCTGGTCAAGTACGACGATGCGAGCGCCAAGCCGGAGAGCTCGGTCGACCTGGGCAACGGCAGCACCCAGAAGATCACCAAGGCGGCGGAGGCCGCCGTGGGCATGAAGGTGCAGCGCTCGGGCAGCACCACCGGCGTCCATGACGGCACCGTCACCGGCCTTGACGCGACGGTGAATTACGGCAACGGCGACATCGTCAACGGCCTGATACAGACGGATGTCTGCGCGGAGCCCGGCGACAGCGGCGGCTCGATGTTCTCCGGTGACTCGGCGGTCGGCCTCACCTCGGGCGGCAGCGGCGACTGCACCCAGGGCGGCGAGACCTTCTTCCAGCCGGTGACCGACGCGCTCAAGGCCACCGGAGCGGAGATCGGCGCCGGCGGCGCCGGAGGCGGCGGTGCCAACGGCGCCGGGGGCGACAACGGCGCGGGCAGTGCCAACGGCGCAGGTGGTGCCAACGGCGCAGGCGGCGCCAACGGCGCGGGCGGTGCAGGCGACGCGGGCGGTGCAGGCGACGCGGGAGCGGGAAACGCCGGTGCCGGAAGCGCCGGCGCGGGATCGCAGGACCCGGGAACCGGTGCGCAGGACCCCGGTACGGGAGCACAGGACCCCGGAGCGGGCGCCCAGGACCCCGGTACCGGTGCCCAGGACCCGGGAGCCGGTGGCAGCAGCGACTCCGGTGCGGGCAGCGGTGATTCCCTGAACTGACCTCCGCACGGCCTGTCGTGTCCCGGCCCCGCCCCCTTCCGTCGCGAAGGGGCGCGGGGCCGGGGCGCGCCGTGGTCCGGCCGGGGTCTCAGGGCGAGGTGATGGTGAAGAAGCCGCCGTCGGGGTCGCGGATGACGGCCTGGCAGCCCCCCTCCTCGGTCGGTGTCACGGGAGTGACCGTCCCGCCGGCCGCCACCGCGGCGGCCGCCACCTTCTCGACGTCACCGACCGGGAAATGAACGTGCCAGCGGGGACGCACCCGCGGGTCCGGGGCGGACTCCACCCCACCGCCGCGCAGCGTGGCGACGGTATGGGTGCCGTCGCGGACGATCACCTGGTCGTGTTCGTAGGTCACATCGCAGCCGCCCGGTTTGCCGGAGGCCCAGTCGAAGACCTCCGCGTAGAAGATGGCGGCGGCGAAGGCGTCGCGGGTGCGCAGTTCCAGGCAGGCGGGCGCATTGCCCTGCCCCACCGACCAGGCCATGGTCTGGCCTTCCCAGAAGCCGAAGGCGGCGCCGTCGCGGTCGGCGGCGAGGGCGGCGCGCCCGGGGCCGAGCTTGAGCGGGCCGACGGCGACCGTCGCCCCGCGCTCGCGGATCCGGCCCGCGGTGTCATCGGCGTTCTCCACCGCGAAATAAGACGTCCAGGCCACCGCGACCTGGAAGTTCTGGGCGAGGGCCCCGATGCCGGCCACCGGCTCCCCGTCGGCTATCGCCACGCAGAACTCCTCACCGAGGCTGGCCGGGCGGAACCGCCAGCCCAGGACCGCGGAGTAGAACTTCTGGGCGGCCTCCAGATCGTGTGTCATCAGGCTGACCCAGCACGGAGCGCCACGTACCGCGGTGACGGGGCCACGGGCCGACCTCACATCTGCCTCCTGTCGCTGACCACCCCTCCACTCTGCCAGCGACGGGGCACAGCCGCACCAAGGGCGCATCCCGGTGCGGCAGCGCAGTTGTGCCGGTCTTCATCCGGCTCGATGCTGTAGATACTGAACCGGGCTGGGCTGATGCCATGAACGCATGGAACGCGGCGGAGAGTGCCGACTTCCGTGGTCCCCTCGACGTCACCAGGGCGGCCACAGCGGTTCTGGATGCCCAGGACACGGTCATCGGGTGGAGTCCGGCCGCCCAGGATCTGCTCGGCTACCTCCCCGAGGAGATTCTCGGGCACCATCTGGAGACGCTGGTGCCGGCCGGGGACGCCTGGGCCGAACAGTCGCCGGACGCCGCACGGCGCAGCAGTCAGTCACGGGCGGTACGGCACCGCGACGGCCGGCTGCTGCGGATGGCCGTGGTCATCTGCCCGCTCGCCAAAGTGCCCGACGGCGCCGGTACGCTGCCGGCCCGGGTGCTGGTGGCGGCCGATCTGGGCGCCCACCGGTGGTGGGAGTCCCGCCAGGCGATGCTGCACGGCCTGGCCACCCAGTCCCCGGTGAGCCTGGGCATCTATGACACGGAGTTGCGGCTGACCTGGGCGAACACCGCGTACATCCGGGAGGTCGGGCTGCCGCTGCGGGAGTTCCTCGGCGCCCGGGCCGACGAGCTGTACCCGGACGCCGAGTTCATGACCGACGGCTACCCGCGCACCCTCGACGCGGTGATGCACCAGGTCATCGACACCGGTGAACCGATCCTCGATCTGCACCTCGTCGGCCAGCTGCCCTCCGACCCGGGCACCGATCACGTCTGGTCCTGCGCCTACTACCGGCTGCAGGACGCCCGCGGCCAGGTGCTGGGCATCTGCGAGGACGCCTTCGACATCACCGACCGCTACCAGGCACAGCGCCGGCTGAACCTGCTGGTGGAGGCCGGTGCCCGGATCGGCACCACGCTCGACATGACCGTCACCGCGCGGGAGATCACCGAGGTGGCGGTCCCGGACTTCGCCTCCATGGTCACCGTCGACCTGGTGGCGTCCGTCCTGGACGGTGAGGAGCCGGGGACGGGCGACGGCGGCGTGCCCACCCTGATGCGGGTCGCCGCCCGCTCCGCCCGCTCCGTCCGTGGCGCCCCGGCCTCCCCGCCCGCCGACCCGCACCGTGTGGAGTACCCGCCCGGTTCGCTCCAGTACCGCAGCCTGTCCTCGGGCGGCATGGTGCGCGAGGAGGGCGCCCTGGTCGTGCCGTTGCGAGCCGGCGGCACCCCGATGGGGCTGGTCACCTTCCTCCGTGACGGCCGGGAGTCGCTCTTCGACACCGAGGAGACCGAACTCGCCGACGAACTGGTCCTCCGCACCGCGGTGTGCCTGGACAACGCCCGCCGCTTCGCCCGGGAGCACAAGGCCGCGCTGACCCTGCAGCGCAATCTGCTGCCGCAGCATCTGCCGGCGCAATCCGCCGTCGAGCTCGCCTACCGCTATCTGCCCAGCGACGACCGGGCCGGGGTCGGCGGCGACTGGTTCGACGTGATCGGTCTGTCGGGCACCCGGGTCGGGCTGGTCGTCGGGGACGTGGTCGGCCACGGTCTCCAGGCCGCGGCGACCATGGGCCGGCTGCGGACGACGGTGCGCGCCCTGGCCCGGCTGGACCTCTCCCCCGACGAGTTGCTGAGCCGGCTGGACGACCTGGTGGGACCGACCACCGAGGACGGGGTCGCCACGGTCGCCGACGAGGACGGCACGGACGATGTGACCATCGGCGTGACCTGCCTGTATGCCGTCTACGACCCGGTGTCACGGCGCTGCACCCTCGCGCGGGCCGGCCATCTGCCGCCGGCCGTCGTCGCCCCGGAGGGCGGCCTGTCCTTCCCCGATCTGCCGGAGGGCCCGCCGCTGGGCCTGGGGGGCCTGCCGTTCGAGTCCCTGGAGATCGAGCTGCCGGCCGGCAGCCTGATGGCCCTGTTCACGGACGGGCTGGTCGAGGCCCGCGACCGGGACGTCGACGAGGGGCTGGAGATCCTGGGGCGGGTGCTGAGCGAGCACGACCGGCCGCTGGACGAGCTCTGCGACCATGCGCTGGCCGAACTGCTGCCGGACGGTCCGGCCGCCGATGACTCGGCGCTGCTGCTGGTGCGCACCCGTGAGCTGGACGCCCGGCAGGTGGCGGCCTGGGAGCTGCCCGCGGAGCCCACCGCGGTGGGCAGGGCCCGCGAACTGGCCACCCGGCAGCTGACCGAGTGGGGCCTGGAGGAGCTGTCCTACACGACCCAGCTCGTGGTCAGCGAGCTGGTCACCAACGCCGTACGGCATGCGTCCGGGCCGCTGCACCTGCGGCTGCTGCGCGACCGGACCCTGCTGACCGAGGTGTCGGACACCGGCCACACCTCGCCCCACCTGCGGTACAGCGCCAGCGACGACGAGGGCGGGCGGGGGCTGTTCATCGTCGCGCAGCTGGTGCAGCGCTGGGGCACGCGCTACACGCCGGACGGCAAGACGATCTGGACCGAGCAGGCGTATCCGCCGCGGTATCCGGGGGCTCCGCGGCCGGACGGGTGACCCGCCGCGCCGGGCCGGCCCGGCGCACATCGTGCGGGTGTTCGGAGGCGGTCCCATGATGGAACCAAGCGAGGTCCCGGCGACCCGGCGGGCGCGGACAGAGGAGGACCTGTGACGACCAATGGCAGGGAGTCGGCCGAGCGGCGGCCGGCCGAGCTGTACACCGGTAGCGAGCGGCCCTACGACCCGGAGGATCTGGTGAAGGTCTCCGGGCGCGAACCCACCCCCGCGAGCCTGGAATGGGCCAGGCGCCTGATCGCCGAGGAAGGCCCCGGCGCCATCGAGCGGTATCTGCCGTGACGGCCGACGGCTGAGAGTTCCGGGAGCGGCCGGGCGGCCCGTTCCGCGGTGGGTGTGCCATGGCGCACCGTCCGGGGAGCGGGCCGCCCGGCCGCTCCTGTCCCGACAGCCCCGGTAAACGCCTTGCGGCGGCGCGCGGCACCCGGAAAGATCCTTTCGCCCGGCGGTGCCCTGCCCGGGAACGCGCCGTGGAAAGGAACCCTCCGTGACCACCGAACGCCTCGCCCCGCCCGTACGCGCCGGCGAGCGGGAGACGCTGCGCTCCTTTCTGGACTTCCACCGGGCCACCCTCGCCATGAAGACCGACGGCCTCGGCGACGAGGACCTCCGGCGCCGGTCGAGCCCGCCGTCCACGCTCTCCCTGCTCGGTCTGGTGCGGCACATGGCGGAGGTGGAGCGCGCCTGGTTCCGGCGGGTGATCAACGGCGAGGACGTCCCGCTCGTCTGGTCGCCGGAGGGGGACTACCAGGTGGCGTACGACGCCCGGACGGCCACCCGCGCCGAGGCCTTCGAGGCCTGGCAGGCCGAGGTGGCGCACGCCCGCCGCATCGAGCGGGAGGCCGCCTCGCTCGATGTCACGGGCTACCAGCCCCGCTGGGGCGAGCATGTCTCCCTGCGTCTGGTGATGCTGCATCTGATCCACGAGTACGCCCGCCACAACGGCCATGCGGACTTCCTGCGGGAGGCCATCGACGGCACGGTGGGCGCCTGACCGGCCGGCCTGTCTGCCTCCGGCCCTACCCGAGTTCCAGGCTGGTGACCGCGACGGTGCGCTCCTGATCCGCCGGCGGGACCGGCCCGTTGTCCCTCCGCACGGTGTGCGACCGCGGGGTCGGGCCGCGGGCGGTGACCAGGGCACGGGCGGCGTCCCGGGGCCCAGGGACGTCGAGGAAGATCTCGACGGCCGGGCCGGCGGGAAAGCAGCGCCGGTCGTGGTCGGCCACCGCGTCGAGGTGCGCTCCGGCGACGGGGACGGTGTCCGGCGTCGGGGTGGTCGGGCCGGTGGGGCGTCCGCCGTAGCGGACGGTGTCGTAGGGGCGAGTGAACGGGGCGGTGCACGAGGCGGGCCGGGGCAGGGGTGCCGCCGGCCCGCCGCTGAAAAACGAGTCTCGGGCGCGGCCTAGATGAGGTCCATCGCGGCGACCTCGTCGGGGCGGCCGTAGCTGACCGGCCCCTGGAAGCGCCGCCGGGCGGTGGCGAACCACCACACGGTGGCGATGAGCAGCACCACGGCCAGCGCGAGTGGCGCGTAGTTGAACGAGACGGGGGTGATCGGGGACGCCTGCGGCAGCATGAACAGCACATTGCTGATCAGGATCCAGGCCACCGCGATCGCCGCGACGGGCTTGCCGTAGCGCCCGAGGTTCCACGGTCCGGCCTGGAAGTCGTCGAGCCGCAGCCGCAGAAATATGGGCACGGCGTAGGCGAGGAACAGCCCGACGACGTTGACGCTCACCACGGCGGTGAAGGCGGTGTGGGACCACCAGCCGGGCAGCACCAGCACCAGGGGGCAGGCCGCGGCGAGCCAGACGGCTTTGACGGGCGTGCGGGTCCGCGCGGACACCGAATGCCACCAGCGGGAGCCGGGCATCGCACCGTCGCGGGAGAAGGCGAAGATCTGCCGGGTATTGCTGGTCATGTTGGCCAGTCCGCAGAACAGCATGGCCCCGATAACGATCAACAGCAGGAACTTCGCGGTGCCCTGCCCCAGCGCGTCGACGAGAATCTGCACCGGCGGCGCCTCGGCGTTCGCGGCGTGCCCGTAGTCACGGATCGCGTACACCAGCGCGAGCATGAGGATCAGTCCGGTGAGCGCGGAGTAGCTGATCGCCCGCATGATGCCCCTGGGCGCGTTGACCGTCGCCTTCACCGTTTCTTCGGACATGTGGAAACTGCCGTCGAATCCCGTGAAGGTCCAGCTGGTGACGAGCAGTCCCAGCATTCCGCCGTAAATCGCATGCGTGAAACCGGTGTTGTTGACGAAGTGCAGCGCGAACGACGGCGGCTGATGGTCGGCGGGTATCACGGTCAGTGCACCGACGATCACCACCATGCCGACCAGCAGCCACCACACGGAAATGCGGTTCACCACCGCGACCAGCTGCACCGTATAGGCGTTGGCCAGTGCCTGGAGAAGAAGGATGGCCGCGGTGATGCCGACCGTTTCCTGCGGCATCGGCCGATAGTCCGGCCACTGCATCGCGAGGAACGCCTGGATGAACGTGGCGGCGGCGAAGTTGGTGGCGGCGGTGCCGCCGACCTGGCCGACGAAGTTCAGCCACCCCGTGTACCAGGACCAGGCTCCCTTGTGGCGTTTGGCCAGCTTGCCGGCCGAGAAGTAGAGCGCGCCGCTGGTCGGGTAGGCGGAGGCGATCTCGCCCATCGCGGCGCCGACGAACAGCACCATGACCGAGACGCCGATCCAGCCGAGGACCAGGACCCGCGGCCCGCCGGCGTTCATCCCGAAGCCGAAGGAGGAGAAGATCCCGGAAATGATGTTGATGATGGTGAAGGAGATCGCGAAATTGTCGAATGCGCGGAATCTGCGGGTGAGTTTCCGCGGATAGCCCATGGCATGGAGCGTGGCGTCATCGTCGAGGGTGACGGAATCGGCCGCGTGGGGGGATTTCGAGCGAGCTGGGGACATACGCTCGGACACAACCGCACCTTTCTGGGAAAGCGGGGGGATGGGGTCGGGGTGAGCTGATCGAACGGATGGAGCAGAATGGGGATGCCCCCGCGCGGCGAGAGACCGGGCGGCGCCGGGACAGCTTTGTGCGTCAGCCGTCGTGCGGCACGGGAAGCCCGCAGGAACGTCTGGCCTTGGTCAATTGCTCCTCGGGATCACCGAATGCGCTCCAGGGCATCCGCGAGGCATACGGCCCCATGGCCGTGAGGACTTCCCGCGCCTCGAATTCGCGATTCGCCATGAACAGCGCATGCGCCAGATACGCCAGATCCAGCACCGGCGTGAAGCGGTAATCGGCGACCCGCGGAAGCCAGTTGCGGTAGATGCCCATTGCGGTCGTGATCCACTGGGGCTGCTCCCAGGTGCGGTCCGCGAGCAGCGCGGACGGGTTGTAGTCCTCGACCAGGGCCACCAGCGGCAGCAGCCGCAGCGGCGAGGCGGCCGGGGCCCGCTGGCTCAGGAACGCGGCGACGTCCCAGCTCGCGCTCGACGAACCGCCGTAGCGGGTGAAGAAGAACGACAGAAAGCGATGGTGCGCCTCGCGGTGCCAGGGGGCCAGCCGGAGGATGTGGGCGAAGAGGTACCAGGGCCCGGCCGGCGCGGTCAGCAGCCCCTGCGGCGCCGGGTCCCGCGGGCGGTCCAGACGGGACAGCGCCAGCTGGGCGACCCACGGGGTGGGATCCTGGGGCAGCAGCTTCGCGGCCCGCTCACACGCCGTCTGCGCTATCCGCGTCAGGGCGCCCTGCCGCCGGTCGCCGGCGTCGGCCATGCGCAGCGCGCGGAGCATCGCCACCCGGGCCCAGAGCAGCGCCGCCTCCGGCCCCGGCTCCTCGGCCAGCCAGCGTTCCGCCAGGTCGGAGTCTGCGGCCACGGACGCCAGTACCAGCGACCGGTGGGCCCGCACCTCGAAATCCTCCCGGGCTTCCTGCAGGACCTCGCCCGCGCTCAGATACCGTCCGGTTCTGACATCCATACACGCGTGCGCCAGCGCCCGGTCATTGGCTGCTGGACTCCACACGTACTGTCCCTCGAATGAGCCGGCCGCCATGGTCCCCTCCCGGTCACGAAGGCGTCATCCCCCATCGCATTCCAGCCGCGCCGAATTCAGCTGGACCGCCGCCACCGGTCAAGTGACAGCGGCCACACCCTACTCACCCTCAACTCCCCGCGAAAACAAGCCGCCTGGAATATCTGGTTCCGCACCTTTTAGTCTGCGATGAAATTGAAAAGAGAACAACTTGCCGGACGGCCTCCCGAACCTCTCCTTTTTGACGCTCCGTTAGACACGAAGCATTTGTTTGGCATATTCGTACCTTCACAGAACCTTCACAACTGAACATCGCTGCCGATTACTCCTCCGTATCCGTTGACGCAAGGCGACACCACGCAGTTCGGCCCCGGTGCGGCCGACTTCACCCCCTCCGACGGGCCCTCCGCGGCCCCCGACGGGCTCGTGGGGCGGCGCGAGCGGAGGGGGTGCGGCAGCCACCCGCAGACCCCGCCCGACCCGTGCCACCCTCCCCACCACGCCGTACGGGGCGGCACGACAGAGCACTCGCACCCAACGCGTCGGCCCGTCACCCGAGTTGACATCGGGCAAACACAAAGTCGGCTCAAGAGCAACCGAATTCGCGGTAGCTACTTTCCGGAACCACTCGATCACATGTAGCGTTCATCCGGACCGGTGGCCGTGACCTCGCACCACGTCACGGCCGGGATACGGGCACGGGCGTGAGCGTTCTCGCGGCACGAACGGAGCGATCGTGCCCGCTGGGCGCGCCCACAGCAGACGCGCCCGGTCGCCGCACCGCCGGACCGCTTCGTGATCGCCGCGTCGCCTCAGCACCCTTGAACGTCGAGCACCGCCATGTGTGTCCGTACACGCCTGCTTTGCAAGAGGAATGGGCCCAGATCATGTTTATGAACTCCTCGACGACCCCGCTTGCGTTAGGACAGGATGCCGGCCCCGGGCAGCCGCCCACGGCCGGGCCGGGCGACCAGCCGCCGCTGGCGGTCGACCGGCTCCCCGACGGCACGTGGCAACTGACCCTGCGCGCCCTGGAACCCGTCTCGGTGCACCGGCTGCCGTCGGACGAGGTCCACATCATCCTGGCGCCGCCGCGCGAGGAGCCGGACCGCGAGACCGAGCCGGCCGCCCGGCCGCGTCCGGAGCCGATCCGGATCGACACCGCGGCCCGGACCGTCTACGCCCGGGGCCGTCAACTGGAGCTGCCACGACTGGAGTTCGACCTGCTGGCCCACCTCGTACGGCACCCCCGGCGCACCTTCACCCGGGAGCAGCTGATGGCCGCCGTGTGGCCCAGCTGCCAGTCCAGCAACCGTACGGTCGATGTCCATATCGCACGGGTGCGCCGGCGGCTGGGGCCCGGCCCGCGCGATGCCATCACCACCGTGTTCGGCATCGGTTACAAGTACCAGCCCACGCCGTAGTCCGGCGGCCGCGCGGCGCACAGCGAGGGGCCGGCGGCCGACGAATGTCGCCCACCGGCCCCCGGGCCGTCGTCAGCAGACCGGCAGTGGATCGGTCTCGCTGGAGATGTCGGTGTCCTTCATCCATCCCCACGCCCCGTTGTCGGCCTGGGTCCACTCCCACCGGTTCGGGTGCGGGCCGCCGACGTGCCCGCCGTTGTCGCTGCGGCAGACGAACCAGGACGGGTTGGAGTTCATGTAGCCGACGACCGTGGTGGTGCCGGGCTGGTAGACGGGCGCCCCGCTCCTGTTGTTGCACCACCAGTGGCTGCCGCTGTACCAGCAGGCGTTGGCCAGGGCCTGCGTACTGTGCGGGGCGCCGGCGGCGTGGCGGGCCGTGGCCGGTCCGTGGGCCGGCGGTGCGAGCGGGCCGTGATCGGCCCGGGTGGCGGCAACGGCCGTGCCGGACAGGGCGAGTGCCGCGGCCGCGGCCCCCATCACGGCGACGGCGGAGATCCTGCGGATCATGTGGAGTCCTTCCCCCGGAGATGTTCCGTTGGTCCGAGCCCGGACTGCTGCCCGCGCTCGGGCTCCACCCTGGCGGGGGCCGGACCCTCCGGCGAGGCATTTCGGTGCTCGCCGAAAAGGTCGGGGAATGTCACCTCATGTCCCGGTGGACGCACCGGAGTTCAGATGCGCGGGGGTGCCGGCCGGCTCCTTGCGCACGAAGGCCCGGCGCAGCGCGTGATAGGGCTGCGCCGGGTCGAAGAAGATGCGGTGCATACGCGCCAGTTCGTCCTCCCGGTAGGCGGCGAGCGGCCGGTCCGCCTCGTCGCGCTCCCGGTCGGCCTTCTTCGCGGCGATCCGGTCCTGGACCGAGGCCGCCGACGCCAGCCGGACGGCGAGGCGGGTGGCCTGCGCGGCGAAGTCCTGTGCGGCACCGTCGAGGATCCGGTCGACCAGCCCGAGCCGCACCCCGGTCGCCGCGGTGAGGGGCAGGGCGCGGGTGGTGAGCTGCTCGGCGACCTCGGGGCCGGTGCGGCGGGGCAGGGTGTAGGTCCAGAACTCCGAGCCGTAGAGCCCCATCAGCCGGTAGTGGGGGTTGAGCACCACGGAGGAGCGGCACCACACCTCGTCGGCGGCGAGGGCCAGCATCGCCCCGCCGGCCGCGGCGTTGCCGCCGAGCGCGGCGACCACCAGCCGGTCGGTGGTGGTCAGGACGGCGTGCACCAGGTCGTCCATGGCGTTGAGGTTGGCCCAGGATTCCCCGGCGGGGTCGTCGGCGGCCTCGATGACATTCAGATGGATGCCGTTGGAGAAGAAGTCCCGGCGGCCGCCGAGGACCAGGACGGACGTCGGCCGGGTGCAGGCGTGGCGGTAGGCGGCGAGCAGGCGCCGGCAGTGGTCGGTGCTCATCGCGCCGCCGGGGAAGGAGAACTCCAGGAAGCCGGCCGGGCCGTCCTCGCGGTAGCGGATGTCGGACCAGGTGCGCCGGCCGTCGCCGGGGCCGGGCGGGGCCGGGATGTCGGGGAGCGGCGGGAGGCGGTCACCCAGTGCCAGTGTGGCGGGCAGTTTGACGGTGCCGGGCTCCCCCGGGGTGCGGGGCGGGCGCAGTTCGGGGATCCACACCGCGCCGTCGGTCGTCGCCCGGCAGATCGCGCCGCACCGGGTGGCGAGCAGCTCGCCCGGCCGGCCGGTCAGGGTGTCCTCGGGGTGACCGCCGTGCAGATACCAGGGCTCGCCGAGCAGTTCGTCCCGTACACCGGGCTGTGAGTCGGCGGCGCGCAGGGTGCGGACGACGGTGTCGGTGGAGTCGCGGCGCCAGTCGATCCGGCGGGAGTCCTGACGCAGGGGCGGCCGGGGGCGGCCGGTTTTCGCGGCGGCGGGCAGGGTGGCCTGCGGCTGGGGGCGGTGGGTGCCGGACGCCACCCGGGCGACGGCCGTCAGGACCGCCTCGAGGGCGGCATCGGCGATCTCGTTGCGGTACAGGTCGCTCTTGCCCACAGGGGGAACGGGACAGTCGGCGGTGGCCCAGATGTCGCCGGCGTCCATCTCGTCGTTGGCCTGCAGGACGGTGACGCCCCACCGGTCCGCGCCCAGCTGCACCGCCCAGTCCACCGAGGACGGCCCCCGGTCACCCACGGGGCCGGGGTGCACGATCAGGCAGGGCAGGGCGGACCACACCTCGCGGGGGACGGCCGTCTTGAGCATCGGCGCCACGATCAGGTCGGGGGAACGGCGGCGGACGACCTCGGCGAGCGGCGTCTCCCGGGTCACCAGCTCCACGCTCACCTGGTGGCCGCGGTCGCCGAGCTCGGCGTACACGCGCTGCGTCAGGCTGTTGAACGCGCCGGCGATGAGCAGGATGCGCACGGCAGACTCCCCTGGAGCTGGAAACGGTGGGCGGGTGGCTGATGGTGAGCGTTCCCCGCCCGCTGCCGTAGGGCTCTGGGTGCGCGCCCGGGTCACCCGATCGACGTGCGCCGTGCGGCGCAATGCACAGGCGGGCACCGGGCGCACCGCCCTGCCCCCTGGCCTGCCCCGGCGCCTCACCTGACGGGCCGTCACTTGGTTCCCGTTGTGATCATCTCGACGCAATCCCGCCAAAGTTGGCGCAGCGAACCCCCCTCCCCGGCCAACGGTATTGCCTTTCATTGACATTCACTTGGTCATACTTTTACCTTCGGTGAGGTCGGCGTCGGCGCAGGTCAGCACCTGCACCGATGCGTCTTCCCACTCACACCGGAGGTTCCCGTGGAGCAGCTCATCAAGAAGATGGCTCAGGACAGCGTCTGGCAGAACTGGCTCGCCGCCAACTCTGCACAGCAGGCGGCGAAGAACGGCTGCATCAGCGCGGCCCCGAAGTCCGGCTGCATCAGCGCCGCCCCCAAGGCCGGCTGTATTTCCTGACCCCCGCACCACCGAGGTGCCCGGGAGCGGGCCGGCGGTAATCCTCCGCCGCCGGCCAAACGGCCGCTCCCGGGCACCGCCGCCGTTTTGGACCCGCCCGAACGCCCTGCGGGGCACCGCATTCCGGAAAGTGACGAGGACTCCATGGATGGGCAGCCGACCACCGAGGTCATCGAGCAGATCCGCGACATACCGATCTACCGCGAATCGCTGGCGAAGGGCCACTTCCCCGTACTCGACAAGCCGGAGATCGCCCGTGGCTTCCCCGACAACTGGATGACTCCCCGGCTGGCCGCGGCGCTGGAATCCGGAGACGCGGAATTCGTGCTGTCCACCGGCACCCATCACGCCCGGATGCAGATCATCCGCCCCCCGTATTTCCTGCTGCACTCCTACTACCGGCTGTGGCGCACCCACCCCGATATCGGCCACACCTGGGACGCGGGCTGCCGACGGGTCTCCCTGACCACGGTGCTGGCCACGGAACACGTGGCCCGGGTCAATGCCGCACGCCGCGGCGCCGGCCCGGAACCGGTGCCCGCCCTCGACGACCGGTGGCTCGACGAACGGACCTGCTACCTCAATCTGCGGCTCGACCCGGCGCTGTGGGAGCGCGCGGAGGTGGTGCGGATGCTCAAGGAGATCCAGGACGCCCGGCAGGCGCATCCGCGCGGCTGGTACCACCTCGACTGCTCCGGTTATCACCTGGCGCATCTGCTGCGGAAGGTCGGAGAATGGGGGCTGTGGGACGACTTCCCGCCGCCCGCCAGCATCATCCACGCCTACGAGTACACCCCGGCGAACGTCCGGCGCTATCTGCACCAGCACTTCGCCTGTCCGGTCATCGATCTGTTCGGCAGCACCGAGCTCGGCTATCTCTACTTCAGCGACCGCCGCGGCACCTACTGGCCGCACCTCGACAAGATGACCGTCGAACTCCACCCGGTGGCCCCCGGCAGCACCCTCTACGAGCTCATCGTCTCCAGTGTCCGCAACCCCTATATGCCGCTGATCCGGTACCGCTCGGGCGACTGCGTACGCACCCTGGACGGCACCCCGGACCCGGGAAAGATCGCCCAATTCAGCGGCCGCCAGAAGGAATTGCTGAGCACCCCGCACGGCCCGGTCGCCCAGGGCGACCTGGACCGGTGCGTCGCCGAGGCGTCACCGCACGTCTTCGTCTACCAATTGCAGCTGACCGGCGGGACGGAGGCACGCCTGGTGTACACGACCTTCCAGGGCACGCCCCTCGACCCCGACGCGGCCGCGGCACTGGAGGAGGCGACCGGCGCCCTGACCGGGCGGCGCTGCCGCGTCGAGCACCGCGGGCACCTCCCCATCGGGAAGTCGGGCAAGTACGCCTGGCTCACCACCACCAGCTCTGACGACGTTCCCACCCGGACAGGAGACGCATGACCGGCCAGCCGCTGACCTCCGCGGACGACCTCAAGGACCTGCTCGGCGGGGCGCTGCACACCGAAGTGGTGCGGTATTTCGACGACAAGACCGGCGCGCCACGGGAGTTCGTGGAGCGCCAGGTCACCGAGTGCCTGCGCTATCTGTATCTCGTCTCCCGGCACCATGACCGGCTCGGCGGCCTGTTCCTGCCGGTCGAGCAGGACATCGACGAGATCTGGCACTACCTCATCCTCCAGACCCGGGAATACCGGGCGCTGTGCGAGGAGCGGCTGCCGGGGCGCTTCTTCATCGAGCACCGCAGCATCGCCTACGAGGACTACCAGCGGGAGCCCGGCCGGGAGCAGGCGGTCGGAGAGGCCCTGCGCTGGATCCCGCTGTACTGCCGGGAATTCGGTCCCTTCGACGAGGGTGCGCTGCCGCACTGGACGATCGTGCGCTTCCTCCACGAGCAGATGGGGCTGTCACTCGATGAGATCGCCGGGCTGGAACCGATGGCGGCGCCGGCCTAGTGTCCCGCGCCGGCGCGAACGGAAAGGAATCATGAGGGCTCCCCACGGTGTTCCGGCCCCCCGCGAGGTGCCGGAACAGCGCCGGATCCTGGCGGTCCTGGTCTTCTCCCAGATCCTCAGCGGCGCGGGTCTCGCCGCGGGCATCACCGTCGGCGCGCTGCTCGCCGAGGACATGCTCGGCTCGACCGGTCTGGCGGGCGTGCCCAGCGCGCTGTTCACCGCCGGGGCCGCGCTGGGCGCCGTCGGCATCGGCCGGCTCTGCCGGAGCCGGGGCCGGCGTCCCGGACTCGCGCTCGGGTACGCCGTCGGGGCGCTCGGCAGCCTCGGGGTCGTGCTGGCGGCCGCCCTCGGCAGCGCGCCGCTGCTGTTCACGGCCCTGGTCGTCTACGGGGCGGGCACCGCAACCAATCTGATGGCCCGCTACGCGGGAGCCGACCTGGCCACGCCCGCTCGGCGCGGGCGGGCGGTGAGCACGGTGCTCTTCGCCACCACCTTCGGCGCGGTGGTCGGACCCAACCTGGTGGCGCTGACGGGAGAGGTGGCCCACTCCTGGGGCATCCCACGGCTCGCCGGGCCGTTTCTGCTGGCGGCCGCCGCCTTCGGGGCGGCCGCGGTGTCCCTGGCCGTGCTGCTGCGGCCCGATCCGCTGCGGCTGGCAGAGCAGTTGGCCGCGGCACGGGACGGCGGCGCGGCCGAGCGCCCCGAAGACCCGGCGGACTCAGCTGCTGGACGGACGGATGCGCCCGGGCACCGGCCCGGGGTGGCCGTCGGCACCGCGGTCATGGTCCTCACCCAGCTCGTGATGATCGCCGTGATGACGATGACGCCCGTCCACATGCAGGCACACGGCCACGGCACCCAGGCGGCGGGGCTGGTCATCGCGCTCCATGTCGGTGCGATGTTCCTGCCCTCCCCGCTCACCGGTCTGCTCGTCGACCGGCTCGGCCGGCACCGGATGGCCGCTGCTGCCGGGGTGACGCTGGCAGCCGCCGGGGGCCTCGCCGCCCTCGCCCCGCCGCAGTCGGTTCCCGCGCTCGCCACGGCGCTGGTGCTGCTCGGCCTCGGCTGGAACTTCGGACTGGTCAGCGGCACCGCCCTGGTCATCGACGCGCTGCCGCCCGCCCGCCGCGCCTCGGGACAGGGCCTGGTGGACGTCGGCATCGCCCTCGCCGGCGCGGTCGGGGGTCTCTCCTCGGGGCTGGTCGTCGTGCTGGGCGGCTACCGGACGCTGGCGCTGGCCGGCGGACTGCTGGCGCTGGCCGTGGTGCCCGTCCTCGGCTGGGCGGCCCGCCGCCCGGCACCCGCCCGCGCCGTCCCCGTGGCACCCCGGACGGAAAGGGAACGGACGTGAACGGCCGCACGGCCCGCGGAGGTGTCCGGCGGCGGATACGGCAGGTCAGGAAACGTGGCGTCATTTCTCGTTATCCCGGGGGAAACCTGGATGAGGCACTGTCAGGGCAGGGTGTAACCGTGTGGACGAACCACGGGGGACGATGATGCGGAAGGACACCGGCACTCCGCGCGGCACACCGCCGCCGCGTCCGCGCCGTATACCCCTGGCCGTCCTGATGATCCTGGCGTTCCTGCTGGGCGCCCTCGCGTCGGCCCCCGGCGCGGCGGCGGACGCGCCCGCCGGCCCCTTGGCCAGGACGTCCACGGGAATCCCGCCGGCCGTCAAGCCCGGCTACGACAGCACCCGGAAGAAGACCAAACGCGAGGCCGAGCGCGGCCAGCCGCGGCGCACCGCCCGTATCTCCGCCGGCGTCCCCCACCACACCGGCCGGCAGCTGCCGCCCCGGGGCGGCGGACCCGTGGCACCCTTCACCGCCCTCCCCTCCGGGGCCGCCGCCCCCGGCAGCTCCGCCAAGGCCGCCGGCAGATCGGTCCAACTCCCCGTCCTGCACTGCGTCTTCCTCTGCTGAGCACGGCCGGTGGTGAACCGCCCCACCCGTCGTGCCCCCCTCGAACGTTCCCGCCACTCCCCCACGGTGGCACCCCTCATCGGCAGGAGACCTCCTCATGGAGACCTTCATCCAGCATGCCCGGGGCCTGACGGCCCGTATTGCCGACCGGCAGGACGAACGGGAGACCTACAGCCGGCTCGCCGCCGGCCAGTCCCCGCTCGCCCTGTTCATCACCTGCTCCGACTCCCGCGTCGTACCGTCCCTGATCACCGGGGCACGGCCCGGCGAACTCTTCGAACTCCGTACCGCCGGCAACGCCGTGCCCGTCTACCAGGAGGACATGCCGGCCTGTGCGGAGGCCGCCACCATCGAGTACGCGATGCGCGTCCTGGGCGTGGCCGACATCATCGTGTGCGGGCACTCGCACTGCGGAGCGGTCGGCGCCCGGGCCCGCGGCGAGGACCTGACCGGCGCGCCCGCCGTACGGGACTGGCTGACCCAGCAGCTGTCCGACGAGCTGCCCCAGGACGGGGAACCCACGGTCGCCGCCGCGGTGCAGCAGCATGTGCGCCAGCAACTCGACCGGCTGCGCGGCTATCCCTGCGTCCAGGAGCGGCTGGCCACCGGCGAGGTGGCGGTGCACGGCTGGTTCTACGAAGTGCACACCGGCCTGGTCGTGGCGCATCACCCCGCCTCCGACCTGTTCCTCCCGCTGTGAAGGCGCAGGTACCTCTCATGAAGCGATTCCCCTCGTTCCGGGCGGACTTCACCGCCTCCCTCGTGGTCTTCCTGGTCGCCGTCCCGCTGTGTGTCGGAGTGGCGGTCGCCTCCGGTGTCCCGGCCGAACTGGGGCTGGTGACCGGAGTGGTCGGCGGACTGCTCACCGGTCTGCTCCCCGGCAGCAGCCTCCAGGTCAGCGGCCCCGCCGCCGGACTGACGGTGCTGGTCTTCGAGGCCGTCAAGGAGTACGGCATCGGCGCCCTCGGCGCGCTGGTACTGGCCGCCGGTGTACTCCAACTCGTCATGGGCGCACTGAAGTTGGGGCGCTGGTTCCGGGCCATCTCGGTCGCCGTCGTCCAGGGCATGCTGGCCGGTATCGGCCTGGTCCTGATCGCCGGGCAGCTCTACGCCCTGACGGACGCCAAGGCACCCGGCACCGGCCTCAGCAACCTCGCCGGGCTGCCCGGCCTGGTCGGCGACACCGTCGGCTCGGCCACCGCGGCCTCCGCGCTCGCCATCGGTGCGGGCACCATCGCCGTGCTGGTGCTGTGGCCGCGCTGGCGGCGCGGCGCGCGCCTCCTCCCCGCGCCGCTGGCCGCGGTGGCGCTCGCCACCCTCACGGTGTGGGCGCTGGATCTGCCGGTCGCACGGGTCGAGGTCAGCGGGCTGCTCGACGCGATCCAGCCGCCGGGCCTCACCGACTTCGGCAAGCTCACGGACGTCGGGGTGCTCGGCACGGTTCTCGCCTTCGCGCTGATCGCCTCCGCGGAGTCCCTCTTCAGCGCCGCCGCCGTCGACCGGCTGCACGACGGGCCGCGTACGGACTACGACAAGGAGCTGATGGCCCAGGGCGCCGGCAACACCGTGTGCGGGCTCCTCGGCGCCCTGCCGATGACGGCCGTCATCGTCCGCAGCGCCGCCAATGTGCAGGCGGGCGCGAGGACCAAGCTGTCGCGGGTGCTGCACGGCGTCTGGCTGCTGGTGTTCGCCGCGGCGTTCCCGGCCGCGCTGGGCGTGGTGCCGCTGGCCGCACTGGCGGGCATCCTGGTCCACGCGGGCTGCAAGCTGATCCCGCTGCGGGAGCTGGGTCCGCTGTGGCGCGAACACCGCGGCGAGGCGGTCGTCCTGCTCGTCACCGCCCTCGCGATCGTGACGGTCAACATGTTCGAGGGCGTCCTCATCGGTCTGCTGCTGGCCGTCGCGAAGACGGCCTGGGAGACCTCCCACGTCCACCTGGAGGTCCACACGCCGGACGAGGTGGCGGCGCCGGTGCAGGTGCGCGCCGTCGGCAACGCCACGTTCCTGCGGCTGCCCAAGCTCCTCGACCAGTTGGAGACGCTGCCGGCCGGCCGGGATGTGGAGCTGGACCTGAGCGGGCTGCGCCATCTCGACCACGCCTGCGGTGCCGCCCTGACGAACTGGGCCGAGCAGCGCCGCCGGAGCCGGCAGACGGTGGAGCTGGTGTCCTGACCCGGGTGCCTGCCCGCTGCGCGAAGGAGCGGGCAGGCATCTCACCGGGGTCCGCCCCGGGGTCGGCGGGGTAGCCGCTGCGGCGCGCCGGACCGGAATGATTGCACCGGTCCGGTGGTTGAGCGAGGGTCAGGACCGACAAGGCCGGCCGGACGCTCCGGCCGCGGCCGGTGCCCCGCCGGCCTTCGTAGATGGGACGCCAGCATGCCTCTTCTCGGTGAGTACGAGCCCAGCCCGACGCAGTGGGTGCGCGATCAGGTCGCGCTGTACGAGAGCTCCGGGGGGACCGAGGGTACGACGATGCGCGGAATGCCGGTCATCGTGCTCACCACCCGGGGCGCCAAGAGCGGCAAGATCCGCAAGAGCCCGCTGATGCGGGTGGAGCACGAGGGGACCTACGCCGCGGTGGCCTCCCTGGGAGGCGCGCCGCAGCACCCCGTCTGGTACCACAATGTGGTGGCCGACCCGCGGGTGGAACTCCAGGACGGCCCGGTGCGCCGGGACATGACGGCCCGTGAGGTCACCGGCGAGGAGAAGGCCCTGTGGTGGGCGCGCGCCGTCGCGGCCTATCCGGACTACGCCGACTACCAGGAGAAGACCGACCGCCGGATCCCGGTGTTCGAGCTGGAGCCGGCGGCCGCCCCGCACTGACCGGGCCGCCGTCGGCGCTCAGAGCGTGACGACGGAGACCTCGGTGGCCTTGACGCTGGTCCATACGGACACCCCGTCGGCGAGGCCGAGTTCGAGGGCGGCCGACGGGGTGATTTCGGCCACCAGATCGGGGACCTGGCCGGAGGTGACCAGGACCCGCAGCCGGCTGCCCGCGGAGGTGATTTCGCGGACGGTGCCCGGCCAGACGTTGCGGGGGCTGCCCGCCGGCCGCTCGAGGTGGACCGATACCGCCTCCGGGGCGATGACCGCCAGCGCGCGGACGCCTTCGGGGAGGCGGTCGGCCAGCACGAGCCGGCCGCCGCCGGTGAGCGCCAGCCCGTCGCCGGCCGCGGTGCCCGGCCATGCGTTACGGCCGAGCATCCGGGCGACCCACGGCGAGCGCGGATGCCGGGTGACCTCGGCGGGCGGGGCGTCCTGGAGGGCGCGGCCGTCGTCGAGGACCAGGACCCGGTCGGCGAGCGAGACCGCCTCGACGGGGTCGTGGGTGACGATCAGACAGACGCCGCCGAAGCCCGCGAGGTGGGCGCGCAGGGTGTGACGGACGTGGGCGCGGGTGGTCTGGTCGAGCGCGGCGAGCGGTTCGTCGAGCAGCAGCAGACGGGGGCGGGCGGCCAGCGCCCGGGCCAGTGCGACGCGTTGGGCCTGGCCCCCGGAGAGCTGGGCGGGCTTGCGGTGCGCGAGCGGGCCGACGCCGAGCCGGTCGAGCCACTGCTGTGCGGTGCGGCGGGCCTCGGCGCGCGGGGTGCCGTGGGCGCGCAGCCCGTAGGCGGTGTTGGTCAGGGCCGTCAGATGGGGGAACAGCGCGCCGTCCTGGGGAACCCAGGCGACGCCGCGGCGGTGCGGGGGCAGCGCGCTGACGTCGGTGTCGCCGAGGCGCAGCGCGGCGCGGGCCCGCGGGGTGAGGCCGAGCAGGGCGCGCAGCAGGGTGGTCTTGCCGGCGCCGTTGGGGCCGACGACGGCGATGGTGGTGCCCGGACCGGCGTCCAGGGTCAGCTGGTTGAAGCCGGTGACCTCGGCGTGCAGCGGCCAGCGTTCCCCGGGCGCCGCGGCGTGGGCCACGGACTCGGCCACGGGCTCCGTGCGGCCGGCGGCGGGCGGCGCCGGGAAATCGGGGTCGCCGGACGGCCGTACGGTGCGGGCCGGGCGGTCGGCGGTGGCGCCGGTCCAGCGGCCCCGTAGGCAGATCAGCACGGCCATGGCGATGACGAGCAGCAGCAGCGAGACCGAGGTGGCGGCTTCCGGGGAGTCCTGCAGCAGCAGATAGACCTCCAGCGGCAGGGTCTGGGTGGTGCCCGGCAGATTGCCGGCGAAGGTGATCGTGGCGCCGAATTCGCCGAGCGCACGGGCCCAGGTCAGTGCGGCGCCGGCGGCGAGGCCGGGGGCGACCATGGGCAGGGTGACGGTGCAGAAGACCCGTACGGGTGAGGCCCCCAGGGAGGCCGCGGTCTCCTCGTAGCTCGTCCGCAGCCCGGAGAGCGTGCCCTCCAGGCTGATGACGAGGAAGGGCATCGACACGAAGGTGGCCGCGATCACGGCGCCCGAGGTGTGGAACGGCAGCACGATGCCGAAGGTGCCCTCCAGCCAGGGGCCGAGCAGTCCGCGGCGGCCGAAGCCGAGCAGCAGCGCGACACCGCCGACGGTCGGCGGCAGCACCATCGGCAGCAGCACCAGCGAGCGGATCAGCGCCTTGCCGCGGAAGCTGACCCGCGCCAGCAGCCAGGCCAGTGGGACACCCAGCAGCAGGGCGATCCCCAGCGCCCAGAAGGACACCAGCAGCGACAGCCGGAGCGCCTCGAGGACGCCGGGCGAGGTCAGATGGGTGCCGAGCTCGCTCCAGCTGGTGCGGGCGAGGATGCCGGCGAGCGGCATCAGCAGGAACGCGATGGCGACCAGCGCGGGCACGGCCAGCGCGAGCGGGGTGCGGCTGCCGGGCGCGCGGGGCCCGCCTGCCGGGGCGGGGGTGCGGAGGCGTCTCATCGAGTTTCCTGGGTTCGGGGCGGGATGCGGGCGCGCACGAGGTCCGCCGCGGGAGCCGGACCCGGGTGCGCGCCCGTCCGGTTACGGCTTCTGGAAGCCCGCCTGCTGCAGGATCTTCTGCGCCTCGGGCGTGCTCAGCCACTTCACGAAAGCGGCCGCGGCGGCGGAGTGGTGGGAGGACTTGAGGGTCGCTGCCGGGTAGGAGGCGACGGCGTTCTGGGCGTCGGGGATGTCGACGGCGTCGACCTTGTCCGGTGCGGTGGCGGCGTCCGTCTTGTAGACGAGGCCGGCGTCGGCCTCGCCGAGTTCGACCTTGCTGAGCACCGCGCGGACGTTGGGCTCCTGCGAGACCGGCTTGACCGTCAGCTTCTGGGCGTCCAGGACCTGCTTGCTGTAGCGGCCGACCGGCACCTCGGAGGCGGCGAGGACGACCTTCAGCTTGCCGGCGGTGAGGTCCTTGAGGTGGGCGATCTTCTTCGGGTTGCCCGCGCCGGTCGCGATCACCAGCCGGTTCTTGGCGATCACGGTGGGCTTGCCGGTGTCGGACGTGAGCCCGCCCATGGTCTTGGTGTCGGCGGTGACCAGGGCGTCTGCGGGGGCGCCGTTCTTGACCTGGGAGGCGAGTTCCTGGGAGCCGGCGAAGGAGAAGTTCACCTTGGTGCCCGGGTGTTCCTTCTCGTAGACCGCACCGGCCTTCTTGAAGACGTCGGTCAGCGACGAGGCGGCGAGCACGGTGAGGTCCGCCTTGGCGGCGCCGCCGCCGGACTTCGTGGCGCCCTCGTCCTTCTTGGCGTCGTCGTTGCCACCGCAGGCGGTGAGCGGGACGAGGAGGGCGGCGGTCACGATCGCGGCGGCGGCGCGGCGCCCGGTGAGGAACTGGGTCATGAGGCGGGACTCCTTGGGACGCGGACGACGGCTGTCGTCCGGGTGGTTGGGAAAAGCCGCGCCGTGGACGGGCGACGCCGCTGAGGTGGGGCAGCCTGCCGGTGGGGGACGGTGGTTAGGGTCCGGCGGGGGCGGCCGCGCCGGGTCAGGTGCGGTCGATGTGCACGCTGGTGGACTTCACGCGGGCGGTGGCCTGCATGCCGACCTCCAGCCCCAGTTCCTCCACCGCTTCCCGGGTCAGCAGGGACACCAGGCGGTGCGGCCCGGCCTGGATCTCGACCTGGGCGGCGACATCGCCGAGCTTGACGGCGGTGACGATGCCCGGGAAGGCGTTGCGCGCGGAGGTGTACGAGGTGTCGTCCTCACCGGTGCCGTTCTGCGCCACCTCGATGGAGAAGGCGGCCAGATCGCGGCCGTCGATGAGGCGGCGGCCGCCGTCGTCGCGATGGGTCGCGACCTTGCCGGCGTCCGCCCAGCGGCGGGCCGTGTCCGGGCTGACGCCCAGGAGCCGCGCCGCCTGCCCGATCGTATAGGACTGCATGTGCAGCAAGATAGGCAACAGCAGCTCGCATATGCAATCCATCAGGCGAAGCTCCATGGCAGATGCCAAGGCCATGGGAGGAACCGACGGCCCCTAGGGCACCCGGCGGTCAGCCGTCCCGAATGCCGGACGAATTCCTGCGTCCTTCGGATGCGCGGGGCCCCTTCGGCCATCCCTCTGGCGCCTGCGAGGTGCGCCCGGGCGACGGGACGGAAGACGACTAGAGTGCGGCCGACAGAACAGGAAATAACGTCAGGAAACCCCCAAGTCTTCCCTCCCGGTGAGGCACTTTCCATGAGCCTGAGCATCCGTAACCAGATTCCCGGCACCGTTCTCTCCGTCACCCCCGGCGAGGTCATGGCCACCGTCAAGGTCCGGCTGGAAGGCGGTCAGGAAATCACCGCCGCGATCACCCTGGAAGCGGTGCGGGAACTCGGTCTCGCGGCGGGTTCCGCGGTGCGCACCCTGATCAAATCCACCGAGGTCGCGCTCGCCACCCGCGCGGTCGACGGCGTCAGCATCCGCAACCAGATTCCCGGCACCGTCACCGATGTCGCGACCGGCGGCGCGATGGCCGGCGTGAAGATCGCCGTCGCGGGCGGCGAGCTGACCGCGGCCATCACCAAGGACGCGGTCGACGACCTGGGCCTCGCGGCCGGTTCGGAGGTCACCGCGCTGATCAAGTCGACGGAGGTCTCGCTCGCGACGGCCTGATACGGGGCCGGTGCTGTGCACGGCCGCTGTCCGTACGGAGAACCGGGTGACAGCGCCGGGCCCGGCACGCGAGACTCGCCTCATGCGCGACCGTGTGGAAACGCCTTCGGGGCTGGTGCTCCGCAGATGGACCGGTGGCGACGCGGCATCCGTACCGGCCGCGTTCGCGGACCCGCTGATGCGGGGTCAGTCCGTCACCCCGGTGGATGCGCTGCCGGCCGCCGAGCAGTGGATCGCGCAGCGTGCGGCCCGGTGGGCCGACGGCTCCGCCTTCGCCTTCGCCGTTGTCAACGGTAAGGAGACCGTGCTGGGCCAGGTGTCGGCCCGGGCCGCCGGCTTCGCCGTGGAGGGTCTCGAGCGGCAGAAGCTGATCCACGACGGGGTGCGGCACGACGTGGAGACACCTGCCCGTCTGGCCACGGACCCGGAGCCCGCGCCTGGGTGACGGTGGCGCGGTCGTTCCCCCGGCTAAGCCGGCTCCGCCCGGTCGCAGGTGCCGACCCAGATGCCGGTGATCGCGCTGATGTAGCGCGCCCCGCAGCGGTCGGAGGGGACCACGAGCTGACTGCCCGCCCCGTCGAGCGGGCACCCGTCCAGGGCGGTGGCCAGCAGGATCGGCGCGTCGCCGAAGTCGGCGTCGATCTCCGCCCATGACAGCACCGCGTGATGACCGTCCCCGCCCGTGACCGACAGCAGAAAGCGGCAGCGGTCCTTGCGCCGGCGGGCGTCGAAGGCCGGGCCCGCCGCGCCGAGGACGTCCCGCAGCAGCGGCCCGTCGAAGGTGTGGTGCCTGGACCCTTCCTTGGCGCAGTCGAAGACCACCTCGGCCCGCCGCTGCGGCCACCGCTCCCGCAGATCCACGACGGTCAGCGCGAGCGGCCGCCGCAGCTGACCGCGGATCAGCAGGCGCCGGGGGCGGGCGGCCACGGCTTCGCCGGGTGCCGGGCGGACGGCGGTGGCGCGGGACGGTGGGACGGGCCGGCTCATGCGAGACCCCCTTGAGGCGCTCCGTGCGGCGGCTGCCTCCCTGTGATGCCCGGCCGGTCCGCCGCTGAATCACGGATGCCGTGGATCCCAGCGCTTTGCCTTGCTGATGTGAGGTGAATGGGGCAGATAGGCGGTATATGCGGACGGTGGGATGGCTCGGGGCGGCGGCGAGTCGGTGTCCGGCCGTCTCACCCCACGCCTTCGCGCGGCGGGCGCCGCCCGGACGGTGTGCCCGGGGCCGGCCGGGCGCCACCGGGTGGAACGGGCTCTCACTCATCGACTTGGCGCCCAGCGGTCCGATCGCGTCGGAGGTCCGCATGAAGTGCGCCTCGGTGCGCGGCACATCCGCGTACGCGGGCAGCCGGTAGGGATCGGCTGGCATTTACCATGCTTGAACTCGTATTCGCCTGGTGAATGTGAGATGCCGGGTCCGGTGCCCGGCAGCCGCCCAAGGAGTCCGTACATGCACGTCCAAGACCTCCTCCAGCTCGACGCGCTCGACCTCACCCTGCTGTGGGGCGAGGGTCCGCTGCTCACCCGGGAAGTCAGTGGTGTCACCGCCACCGACCTGGCGGACCCGGCCCGGTTCCTGCAGCCGGGCGAGCTGGTGCTGAGTGGACTGGTGTGGTGGGCGCCCGGGGACGGCCGCACCAAGGCCGACCGCTTCGTCTCGGCGCTGCGCTCCGCCGGGGCCACCGCGCTGCTGGCGGGCGAGGAGACCCACGGCAGGGTGCCGGACGTGCTGGCCGAGTCCTGCCGTGCGCACGGCATCGTGCTGGTGGCGGTGCCCGCGCACACCAGCTTCCGGGACGTCACGGAGGCGGTGTCTCTGCGCCGGTGGGGCGAGTTGAGCCGGCGCCCGCACGGGCACCACGCGCTGCCGGAGAACGTCCGCGGCGAACTCGCCGGTCTGCTCGCCGGGAACGCGGCCGCCCAGGTCCTGCTGGAGCGCGCCTTCGCCCACCTGGGCGGGCCGCCGTGCCATCTGCTGACGGCGACCGGGCGGGTGATCGCCCGCACCCCCGCCGCCCCGGACCTGACGGCGCGGCAGGCCGTCCGGGAGCCGGCCGGAACGACCGGCACCGGCCTGCGGATCGACGGGGAGGGCGGCCCCTACGACAGCTGGTATCTGCGGCTGCCGGACACGGCCGACGTCCCACCGCGGGTGCTGCACGAGATCGCCGAGGTCATCGCCCGGTACCGCCACCGCGACGAGCGGCGGCACGCGGCCGGCCGGCGGGCGGCGGACGCACTGCTCGCCCTCGCCGGGGCCGGTCCGGCCGAGGCCACGGCGGTCGAGGCCGCGCTGCACGCCTGCGGGCTGCCCCCCACCGGGCCGTTCCGGATGGTGGTGGCGACGGCGGGCGGCGAGGAGGACGGTCTGGCGGTGGGGGCGCTGGCGGAGGCGTTGCGGCACTCCCCCGGTGAGCCGTTCGCGGCCGGCCGGCTGCCCGGCGGTGAGGCGGCCGCCGTCGTCCGGGTGCACCCCGATGAGGGGGACGGCGTCCCGCTCGGTGAGCTGTGGCCGAGGGTGCACGCCTGCGGGCCGCCGGTCCCGCTGCACGCCGGTGTCAGCGGCCGGGTGGCCGGCGCCGAGGGCCTCAACTCCGCCCTGCACCAGGCACGTTACGCCCTGGCGGCGGCCCGCCGCGGGGATCCGGACGGCGCCGGGGTGACCTTTGTCGAGGACCTGAGCACGATGGGCGCGCTGCTGGCCGGGGTCCCCGCCGACGTCCGGACGGCCTTCAGCACCCGGGTGCTGGGCCCGCTGGCGCACGGCGAAAGCACCTCGCACCGGATGCTGCTGGAGACGCTGGAGACCTTCCTCGCGCAGCACGGCTCATGGGCCAGGACGGCCGAGCAACTGCACCTGCACGTGAACACGGTGCACTACCGCATCCAGCGCATCGAGCGGCTCACCGGCCGGGATCTGTCCCGGCTCGATCACAAGCTGGATCTGCAGGCGGCGCTGCTGTGCCGCTGACCGCCTGCGGGTGCGGGCGGGCCGCCCGGCGGCTCATCTCCGCCCGTCGGGCAGGTCGATGTGCACATGGGTGGACTTCACCCGGGCGGTGGCGGTCACCCCGACCTCGATGCCCAGTTCCTCCACCGCCTCGCGGCTGACCACGGAGACCAGCCGGTGCGGCCCGGACTGGATCTCGACCCGGGCGAGCACCTCCTCCAGCGTCACGCGGGTGACGATCCCGGCGAACGCGTTCCGCACCGAGGTCAGCACCTCGCCCGGCACCGGATGCAGCCCCGTGCCGCGCTCCTTGGCGAACGCCGCGAGGCTCACCCCGTCGATCACGCGGTTTCCCGCACCGTCGCGGTCCATGTGGAGCCGGCCGCCGTCGGCCCAGCGGCGGACGGTCTCCGCGCTCACCCCCAGCAGCCCCGCTGCCTGACCAATGCTGTACGTCGGCACCCCCGCACTCTAGAGGGTGCGCCGCGGTCACCCGGCCGGCCCCCTCCCCTCCTGCGGGCCGGCCCCGGGGGTCAGTTCACCGGATCGGCGGCACCCTCGCCCGGCCGAACCGGCCGTCGCGGCGACGGGCCGTCCGGCGGCGTCCATGCGACGAGCTCCTCCAGCGCCGGCAGCGCCTCCTGCACCAGCCGCTGCCGGTCGGGGGCCAGCCGGCCGATCCGCTCGGCGAGCAGGCCGGTGGTCTCCCGGCGTACGGCGTGCAGCAGCGCGAGCCCCTCGTCGCTGAGGCTGATCAGGCTGGCGCGCTGGTCGGCGGGGTCCGGGCGGCGGGCGAGCCAGCCGTGGCCGTCGAGCAGATCCACCATGCGGGAGGTGGTGGACAGCGCGATGTTCATCCGGGCGGCGAGTTCGCTGATGCGCAGCGGGCCATGGGCGGCGAGCGCCGCGAGGGCGGCCGTCCGGCTGGGGGTGAGATCGCGGTTCTGCTGCTGTCCGCGGAGCAGCGGCAGCAGCTGCTGGACGACCGCGCGCAGCCGCCCGGCCAGCTCCGCCGGTTCGGTGCCGGACGACGCCTGCCCGGGCGGCACATCGGGCTGCTTCATCACGGGCTCCTGGGGTGAGGCGGCGGTGGCGCGGGCGGTGCCGGGCCGCTGCCGGCGGGCGTGCCGGGTCCGTTGGCGGGTGCCGGCGGGGGTGTCCCGTCGACGGCCGCCGCGACCGGTGCCGGTGACGGTATCGCCTGTGCGCGGGGCCGGTCGTCGTGGACATAGCGCCCACCGCGCAGCAGCGAGGCGACGGCGGCGATCAGACAGGCGGCGGTGGCGAAGCCGAAGGCGACGGCCAGCCCGTCGGAGAACGGCTGGGAGATCAGCCGGGGGAAGAATTGCAGCGGTTCTTCCCCCCGGGACACCACTTCCCACCGGGATATTCACTTGCTTGACATCAACCAATTCACCTCGCGGTGCGCGTATCCGGCCAGGGGTGGACCGTGGTGAGGCGGGCCGTGCGCGGGGGTCCTCTCGCGACCCCGCGGCCCACCGCCCGGACCCGTGACACGCCTCGGCCCGGCCCCCCGGGAGCCGTCCCGACGCCACTCCCGGCGTGCGGCGCCGCCAGGTGGATGCATCCGAACAGAGCAGCTCGCTCCGCCATCGGTGGGGCATTGTCACCTGGAGCACCACACCGCTCTACTCCGTCGATTTCGCGATCGTGATCATCATCTTCCCGTTCCTGTAAGGGAGTTGGGAACGGGCGAGGGGCTGAGACTCCATCACCCTCGCCCGAAAGATGAGCACTCGTCCGATTTCTCCCGTTGCATCCGATAAATGACGATGTGAATCTGGTGTCCCATTCGTCGAAGGAGTTGATCGCATGGTTACGGATCGCACAGCGCCGGTCGAGACGGCCACCCTGGCCGCCGAGGTCGAGGGACTGCTTGAACCCGCCGAGGCCGACGGTGTTTACCGCGATACGCGCGAGTGCACCTCAGCACTGCTGTTTTTGGGCCTGCTGCTGATCTCGCCGCCCACCCCCCGGCCCAAGACTGACAACCGATAAGGCTGAGGGGAAAGCGTTGGCTGAACAGACGCAGGGAGCAGTCCCGCTCAGCGCTGTGATCGCCGATGCCGCAACCGGGGTCGCCCTCGCCCTGCGGGGTGAGGGCGGCCCTTATGCGTTGTCCGGCATTTTGCGACACGGCGATGCGCTGACCCCGGCGGCGGTCCGGGTGCTCGGCGCCGACGCGCTCGCGCCGTACGCCATGGAGCACCGCGGGGCGCAGGCCGGCCCGGAGGACGAAGCGGTGGTCCGGCAGGCGCTGGCGGCCTACCCACCGGGCGCGGACGCCACGGAAGTATCGGTGTGGACCTACCGGGGCCTGGTCGAGGCCTCGCACGCGTTTCTGCCCGCGGGCGCACAGCCCTGGCCGGCACCGCCCGAGGCCGAGACCGGATGGGTCGGGAACACCCCCTGGCCCCGGCTGTCGCATCGTGTCTCGCAGCTCGCCGCGCTCGCGCTGCCCGGGCTGGCGCCCGGTCTCGCCGAGCAGCTGACCGCCCGCACCGACGATCTGTCCCGCGGCTTCGTCCGGGCGGTACGCCGCAGGGACTGGCTGCAGGCGGCAGGTCTGGGGCGCTGGCTGGCCCGGCTGCCCGACGTGCCACCGACGCTGGGGCTCGACAGCGGGCTGGCGTTCGTCCGCCAGATGGGTGGTGCGGACCCGCGGGTGGCGCTGCACATCGTGGCCGCTCAGCGTTTCCACGGACGGGGTTGGTGACCGGCGGCCGGGGCGACCCCGGGCTGCTGGACCGGATGGTCCGCAGCAGCCTGGGGTGGCTGGACGAGGCACGCGGCTTCTTCCGCCTGCCCCCGAACGTGACGACGGACGCCGATCCGAATCTGACCCTCAAACCGCTCGGCGAACTCGCCGAGCTGACCCAGCTCATCGGGGTACTGCACCCGCGGGACGAGATCCGTCAGTCCGCCCGCGGGCTGTTCGCGTTCGCCTGGAACGAGACCCGCGACGGTGAGCTGTTCGCCGAGCTGATCCGCGGTGAGCCGTTCGCCACCTACCCCGTGGAGCTCTACGGGACCTTCGCCCAGGCCGGGCTGCGGCACGCCGACGCGGACGGGCTGGTGGGGACCACGACCCGGCTGCGCGGCTGGCGGGTGGCCCGCGAGGATCACACCCGTACCCTCAACGTGCTCAACGCGGAGCGCCGGCTCGGGCTCCGCCAGCACGCCGACTTCGCCGCCGTGCTGGCACTGACCGGCCTCGGCCGGCTGCCGGAGCCCTGGACGCTGGACCGCAAAGCGGTCTACGGCGTGACCCATGACGTCTTCCACCTCACCGACTGGGGACGCAACCGGCAGCGGCTGTCCCCCGAGACCGCCGGCTATCTGCGGCTGTGGCTGCCCTCCTGGCTGGACACCTGGCTGGAGGAGGAGATGTGGGACCTGGTGGGTGAGCTGCTGGCCGTGACGGCCTGTCTGCCCGCCGCCCCCTACGATCCACAGGCCTGGCAGCGGCTGGCCGCCGCCCAGGCGGCCGACGGCAGCGTGCCCGAGATCGGCGCCGCGCCGTCCTCGGGCGACCCGGCCGAGACCTTCCTGGCCTGCTACCACTCCACCCTGGTGACCGCGTTCGCCGCCACCCTCGCCCGGATCGCCTGCGACGAGGCCGAGGCCGGTCCCGGGGCCGGGGATCCGGCGCTGGTGGGCGGGCGGACCCCCTGCGAAAGCGAGAGTGCCCCGTGACCGTGACGGCCGCGTCCCCCGCCCTGCTGCACGCTGTCGGCGACCGGGCTCTGACCTGGCTCGACAACCACCGTGAGCACTTCCGGCTGACCCCCGGCGACTTCGCCGACAACGCCACGGTCACCGAGCGGCTCAAGCCCATCGGGGAGCTGGCGCTCAACATGCAGGTGCTGTTCCGGGAGGGCGTGGCCGGCTCCCGGCAGAAGGCGCGCGCCGGGCAGCTGCTGGACTTCGCCTGGCGCGAGCTGCTGGACGGCGGCAACGTGCTGGCCCGTCTCCAGTACGACGAGCCGCTGTCCCCGGTGCCGCTGGAGGTCTATGCGACCTTCCACGAGCTGGGCCGGCGGCATCCGGGGCTGGAGGAGACGCTGGAGGTCTGCCGGCGCACCACCACCTGGACGACGCTGGAGATGGTGCCCAACCGGCGGCTCGGGGTGCTCAACGCCGAACGCAAGCTGGGACTGCCGCCCAGCAGCGACTTCGACCAGGCCATGGCGCGCACCTGGCTGGGGCAGCTGCCCGAACCCTGGACGGTGCAGCTGCACATCGCCTACGACATCACCCACACCGTCTTCCACCTCACCAACTGGGGCGAGGCCCCCGAGCGCATCCCGCCGGCCGTCGCCGAGTATCTGACGCGGTACCTCCCGGCCTGGCTGGAGGACTGGGCGGACCTCGAACACTGGGATCTGCTCGGCGAACTCCTCGTCGTCGACGCCTGTCTGCCGCGGCCTGCCCTGGACGCGGAGCTGTGGGAGCGCTACGCCGCCGCGCAGTCGCCCACCGGCGCGATGCCCATCCACCAGCAGATGCCGCAGGGCGACCCGGCGGAGGTCTTCGACCAGGTGCATCACCCCACCCTGGTCGCCGCGTTCGCCTCCGCGATGGCCACCTCCCGGGCCATGTCCGCGGTCGGATGAGCCCCGTCCTCCCGCGACCGGCGCTCGGTGACCGCCTGGCCGACGCCGTCACCCGGATCGACGCCCCCGACGTGGTGGTGGCCGTCACCCGGCACGGCCGCCGGACCGTGATGACCGGCGGCTCGGCCCTCGCGCCACCCACCCCGCGCCATGCGCTGCACTACGAACTGGGCTCGCTGTCCAAGACGTTCACCGTGCTGCTGCTCGCCGACCTGGCGCGGGCCGGGGCGCTGTCCCTGGACGACCGGCTCGCCGTCCATCTGCCCGAGCTGCCGCTGACGCATCCCCGCTCGCGCCGGATCACCCTGCGGCATCTGGCCACCCACACCTCCGGGCTGCCGCGCGTCCCCGCCGATCTGATCCCCGGCGCGCTGGTCAAGCCGTACGCCAACGGCTATGCCCGCTACGACACCGAGCGGCTGCTGCACGCCTTCGTCCGCACCCGGCCGCGCAGCCGGCCCGGCAGCCGCTGGCGGTACTCCAACTTCGGGCTGGCGCTGCTCGGCCCGGCCATGTCCCGCGCCGCGGGCGACGGCTACCCCGCCCTGCTCAGCGACCGGGTGCTCGGCCCCCTCGGGCTGACCGGCACGACGCTGGCGCCCGGCACCACCGGCACCGATGCCATCGGCCACCGGGCGAACGGGGTGACGCCGGTGCGCAGCACCGAGATGGGTGCCTTCGTCGCCGCCGGCTCGGTCCGTGCCACCCCCGGCGATCTGCTCACGTACCTGGAGGCGCACCTCTCCCCCGACGGCACACCGCTGGCCGGGCCGCTGCGCGACGTCCAGGTGCCACTGCTGCGGCGCGGCTGGCGCAAGCGCCACACCCACACCCTGACGTGGTATCAGCACCCGGCGCCGCGCGGGCCGCTGCTCTTCCACGTCGGTGCGACTTTCGGCCAGCAGGCGTTCCTGGGCTACCACCCGGCGTCGCACACCGGCCTGGTCGCGCTGGCCACCCGCCGTGGCCGGACCTGCCGGATGACCGGTACCGCCTACGACCTGCTGTACGCGCTGGCCGGCGAGTCCGCCGACTGACCGGGGGCCGCCGCCAGGTCCTCACAGATCGCCCGCCAGGATCCGGGCCAGGGAGGTGCCCGGGCACTCCTCGCTGGCCCGGTGGAAGGCGTCCGCGTACGCCTCGTCGCCGATCGCGGCGCGGGCCCGCTGTTCGCACTGCGCACGCACCGCGCGCAGTTCGGGGGTGCCGCGCTGGGGATGCCCGACGGTGCGCCAGACGGCCTGGCCGCTGCCGTAGACGCGGGCCGCGGCCGCACCGTCGCCCTGGGCCGCCACCGCGGCCGCGAGCACGTCCAGGCCGAGCGCGATCCCGAATTTGTCGCCGATGCCCTGCTTGGCCGCGAGCATCGCCCGGGCGTGCTCGGCCGACTCCTCGGGCCGGTCCTGGAACAGTGAGATCAGGGAGAGCTGGTAGTCGGTGTAGGAGCGGGTCCAGAACTCGCCGCGCTGTTCACAGCCGCGGCGCAGTGCGGTCGCCGCGGCACGGGCCTCGTCGAGCCGGCCCAGACCGGTGAGCGCGAAGATCTGCACGAGATGACAGCGCAGCCGCCCGGGTGAGCCGAACGGGGTGTGCGGCGGCGGGCCGAGCACCTGTGTCGCGACGGTGTGCGCGGACATCGGGCGGCCGGCCATCAGATGGGTGAGGCCGATGAGATAGCCGGCCTGGAGCACCGCCTCCGCGTCCCGCGACGCCCGCGCGGCACGGGCACACTCCCGGCCCAGGGCCTCGGCGGTGTCCAGTTCACCCTGCAGCAGCACGGCGACGCCCAGCGTCCACAGCGCCCTGGTGCGGACCGGGCCGGGGCCCTGGTGGGCGGCCAGGGCCCGGGCCACATACTCGCGCGCCTCGTACAGATGGCCGCAGCAGCTCCAGAAGAAGCCGACCGAGGCGCTGAGTTCCTGGGCGTCTTCCGGGTCGGTGGCCAGGAGGTGGTCCAGCGCCGTGCACAGGTCGACATGGGCGTCGGCGATCCGGCCGTACCAGGCGAGCTGGTCGGGGCCCAGCCAACCCTGTTCGGCCCGGCGGCCGAGGGCGGCGAAGTGGGCGGCGTGCCGGTCCGCGAGGGCCGTCGACTCGTCGAGTTCGGCCAGCCACATCCGGCCGTACTCGCGCAGGGTGTCGAGCATGCGGAAGCGGGAGCCCTCACGGGTGAGCACCGACTTGGCGGTCAGGGCGGCCAGCGCGGTGCGCACCTGCGGCCCGGTGAGCGGTCCGCCGGCGCACACGGCGCTCGCGGACTCCTCGTCGAAGGTGCCGCGGAAGACGGACAGCCGGGCCCACAGCAGCCGCTCCAGCGGGGCGCACAGCTCGTGGCTCCAGCCGATGGCGCAGCGCAGGGTGCGGTGCCGCGGCGGCCGCATCGGGCCGTCGCCGTCGAGGGCGTCGAAGCGGGAGGTGAGCCGGGCGGCGATCCGCTCGACGGAGCTGTGGGCCAGCTGCGCGACGGCCAGTTCCAGGGCCAGCGGGATGCCTTCGAGGCGGCGGCAGATGGCGGCAGCGGCCGCGGCACTGCGCGGGGCGGTGAGCCGCAGGCCCGGGGCCGCGGTGCCGGCCCGGTCGGTGAACAGGGCCAGCGCGTCGTTGTCACCCGTGCAGGGCAGCGGTCCGATGCCGGTGGTCCACTCGCCGACGATCTCCAGCGGCTGCCGGCTGGTGACCAGCACGGTCACGCCCGGGGCCGCGGTCAGCAGATCGCCGAGGAGGTCCCGGCAGGCCGCGACGAGATGCTCGCAGGAGTCCAGCACCAGCAGCAGCCGTTTGTCGGCGAGCCATTCGCACAGCGCCGCCACCGGCGTCCGCGCCGAGTGGTCGGCCAGCCCCACGGCATCGCACACGCCGGCCACCAGCAGCCCGTCCCCCTGGAGGGGCCACAGATCGGCCCAGCAGACCCCGTCGGGGAAGCGGGGCGCGGCCGCGCGGGCGGCCCGCATCGCGAGCCGAGTCTTGCCCACACCACCGGGGCCGGTCAGGGTGACCAGCCGGTGCTCCGTCAAGTCGTCGTCGATCCGGCGCAGTTCGGCTCGTCGACCGATGAAGGTGGTCGACTCCTCGGGAATGTTGCTCACCACCGGCCCAGTTTGCCCCAGCCGCGGCGTACGGAGGAGTCCGGTGGTGTCAGCGGGCCGGGGCACGAGGTTGACGGAGCGCCCGGCGGGCGGGTCCGTCAGGGGGTGACGACGGGGAAGGTGGGGTGCGGGGTGCTGAGGAGGCCCAGGAGTTGGTGCAGTGCGCCGGTCTCACCGTCCTGTGCGGCCTCGCCCGGTCCGCGGCCGTCGAGCAGGTCCAGCAGCTGCGGCTTGGTGAGGGCCAGCGTGAGGTCCGGGGTGCGCTCCTTGGACGGGGTGGGCGCGCCGGGTGCGCTGAGGTGCGTGAGGGCGCCGTGGGAGAGCGTCAGCTGCCAGGTCCGGTCCTCGTCGGGGAGGTAGAGGTCGAGGGTGAGCGCGGTGGACCAGGCGCGGGGGCCGTCGATGCGCAGGGCGAGCGAGTCGATGAGCTGGTCGACGGTCAGGGCCTGGGCCAGGTCGGGGGCGACGGTGTCCGGCCGGGTCTCGGCGAGGGTGCCGCGCAGTTCCATCGCACCGGTGAGGTAGAAGTTGCGCGAGGCGCCGTTCTCGGAGCCGTGGCCCAGCCGTTCGTAGACCAGGGCGAGTTCGCGCCGGGCGCGGAGGTTGTGGGGGTCGGCGAAGACGGCGTGGTTGAGCAGGGTGGCGGCGAAGCGCAGATCGCCGTCGGCGGCGTACCGCTTGCCCGCGTCCACGGTGGCCTCGGTGCCGCCCAGGGTGTCGACGTAGCGTCTGGCCTGCTCGACCGGTGGGTGCTCCCACAGATGGGCGGGGTTGCCGTCGAACCAGCCCAGGTAGCGCTGGTAGATCGCCTGGACGTTGTGGGCCAGCGAGCCGTAGTAGCCGTGGTGGGCCCAGACCCGCTCCAGCTCCGGCGGCAGCCGCAGTTCCTCGGCGATCTCGGTCGCGGTGAGCCCCTCGTTGAGCAGCCGCACCGTCTGGTCGTGCAGATAGGCGTAGAGATCGCGCTGCCCGGCCAGCAGGGTCCGCACGCGTTCCTTGCCCCAGGTCGGCCAGTGGTGGGAGGCGAAGGCAACCTCCGCCTCGTCGCCGAACAGGGCCAGCGTCTCGCCCAGGTAGCGGGCCCAGGCCCGGGTGTCACGGACGGCGCCGCCGCGCAGGGGCAGTCCGGTGTGCAGGGTGTGGGTGGCGTTCTCGGCCAGGCACAGCGCCTGGTGCGCCGGGAAGCCGAAGTTCATCTCGGCGGGCGCCTCGGTGCCGGGGGTGAGCTGGAAGACGAGGCGGATGCCGTCGACGATCTCCTCCTGGCCGGTGCTGGTGATGTCCACGGTCGGCGGGATGAGGGTCATGGTGCCGGTGGAGGGCAGGGTGCCCAGGCCGCAGCCGATCTGGCCGTCCGGCCCCTTGGGGAGCCCGGTTCCGTACAGGTAGACGGCGCGCCGGTTCCTCGCGACGCCGGCGTGGACGTTCTCGCCGACCGCGTGCGCGAGAAAGCCGGCCGGCGCGAGCACCGGCACGGGGTGGTGGCCGTGCGGCAGGACGCCGCGGGCCCCGCCGAAGTGATTTCCGTGCGAGTGGGTGTAGATCAGGCCGGTGACCGGCCGGTCCCCGCGGTACTTGCGGTAGAGCTCCAGGGCCGCGGCGGCGGTCTCGGCGGAGCGCAGCGGGTCGATGACGATGACGCCGTGGTCGCCCTCGACCAGCGTCATATTGGCCAGGTCCAGACCGCGCGCCTGGTAGATGCCGTCGGTGACCTCGTACAGCCCCTGCCGGCTCACCAGCCGGCCCTGCCGCCACAGGCTCTCGTGCGCGGTGTCGGGGCAGTTGCCGGCCAGGAATCCGTAGGCTTCGGCGTCCCAGACGACCCGGCCGTCGTCCATGGTGACCTCGGGCGGATCGAGCGCCGCGATGAAGCCGCGGTCGGCGTCGGCGAAGTCTTCGTGATCATCCACGGGCACAGCGGTCACGGGACGCCACCTCTCCGGGGCGAGGGGCCACAGTCGGAGGACCCATGCCACCGATTTAACCGAATTTACCCGGTTGTCGCATGCCTGGGGCCCTCGGCGGGCAGGCCCGGAGCCGTCGGACGCCCGCGGCAGGTCCCGGGCCCGGCCCCTGGCTGAATTTCGTGCGGAAGGGCGCGGCACCTGGCGTCAACGGCGTTACGCGCGGGGCCCGGCAGGGCACCACACCACCGACAGCCACAGACGGCACCCCCGCCCCGGGTCCGCGATCCGGCACGCCGGCGCCGCGCGACGACCGGAGCACCGCCCTCGCCCGCCCCGCCCCGCCGCCCTGCGCGGCCGACCGCACGCCCCGGAGGAGGGAATCCGCTGTCCCCGTATGACGACCGCCCTTTCGGCGAGCTCACCGAGCCCTTCCGGCACGAGGTGGCGCACCGCGCCCGTCCCCGCACCCCGTCCGCCCGCCGCCCGCTCCTGGCGCGGCCGCTGCGCCGCGGCCCGGCCTGGCTGCTGCCCGCCGCCGCGGCCGCCGGCCTGGTCGCCGGTGTCGCCCTGGCACACGGTCTGCTGCTCGCGTGCGGGCTGGTACTGGCCGGGCTGCTGGGACGCTTCCTCACCGGCGGCGGTGCCGGCATCGGCGCCGGCAGCGGTGACCACCGCGGCCGGGTGCGACGTCGGGGGCGTCCCGGCCGGCCCGTGCGCCGTGGCGCCGCGCCGTGAGGGCCCGCACGCACCGCCGCCGGCCGGCTCGCCCCGAGGGGACGTACGGTCGGCGGCGTGTCACTCGCCCCCCGTGGGGAGCGCGTCTCAGGTGACGCGGCGGCTCTTCGAGGCCGCGGCGACACACATGGCACCCAGCAGGAACGTCAGGGCACCGATCACGACGTTGTTCCAGATGACGCCGGCGTCCGGAGCACTGCCGACGATCCAGGGCGAGATGATCATCCACACGCCGATCGCACACATCGCGCCGCTCAGGCCGTACATCCGCTCAGGCGTCACGGTGAACCCGACCGCCAGCAGGGCGATCGCGATACCGAGGATCAGGTTGTGCGTCACGAGCGCCGGCTGTGCGGCCGTGAAGTGGAGGATCCACGGCGAGACGGCGCAGTACAGGCCGACCAGGAACACCGGTCCGTCGACGAGTACCACGTCCCGCCCGCCGAGTACCCGGTCGTACCGGGCCTGCATCTCCGATGCATCGGGGTGACCGGCGAGATCTCCCCTGTGGTGTGAGACGTCGGCCATGCGACTCGCCTCCTTCGTTCGCAAACTGGCCGTTCCCGCGTGGCATCGGGCCGCGCATTCTTTATTCTGCGCTTATGTCGCCTTTATGTGTAGATGAGGGGACAGATCAATTGTGGTTCCGTGCCGCCGCACCGCCCTCACCTGCGGTCGAGCGGACGGCCGAGCCGCAGATTCCAGCGGCCGCCGCGACCGCTCAGCTCGGTCACGGTCAGCGGGGGGACGTCCAGCCGCCAGAACGCCTCCTCGGGGACGCCGAGGGCGCACACCGCCGCGGCCCGCACGACATCCGGCTCGACAACGGCCAGCACCCGTCCCGCCTCCTGGGCCTCCCCCGCCAGCCAGCCCGCGATCCGCGCGCACAGCTGCCGCAGCGACTCCCCGCCGTGCGCCGCGAAGTCCGGGTCCGCGAGCCAGGCGGACACCGCGGCCGGATCGCCGTCGGCGACCTCGGCCAGGGTCCGGCCGCGCCAGGCGCCCATCGCACAGCCCGCCAGCTCCGGCGCGGTCCGGACCGGCAGCCCGAGCTCCTCGGCGGTGTGCCGGCACCGGACGGAGGGCGTAACGAGGCTCCGGCCGGCGGCCGGCAGTGCCCCGGCGGCGGCCCGCGCCCGGCGCCGCCCGGCCTCGCTCAGCGGGCCGTCGTCGTCGAAGCGCACCTCGCGCTGCGCCTGACCCGCGGCCGCTGAGACCAACATCACCCGAGTTGTCATGTCTCCTTCTCCCGCTTGCCGTCCGCGAGGGCAACAGCTCTCCCCCACAAGGGAGTTGCCCCTCCGGTGCGCCCTGCCCTGCACCACTCCGCCCCCTCGGCGGCCTTGGCCCGGGGGTCGGTTCGCGGTACCTTCCCGATGATATTGACGACGACATGACGGAAGCCGGTGGGATCCCGGCGCGGTCGCGCCACTGTATGTCCGGTCTTTACCAGCCCAGCAGGGCCGGGACCGGGCGAGCCAGACCCGGCATGTTGTTACGCACTCCACCGACAAGGGACGCGAGTTCCCCGCACAGGAGGTACTGCCATGGCTCAGACCATCGCACCCCCGGCCACCGGCGCCGTCACCCCCACCCCGATCCCCCTCAAGGCCATCGCCCCCTGGGCCCTGTTCTTCGGCGTCCTGATGCTCGTCCTGCTGTACTTCATCGGCGCGGAACAAGGCGCGACCTCGCTGCTCTCCGGCACCGGGGTCCACGAGTGGGTCCACGACGGACGCCACCTCCTCGGCTTCCCCTGCCACTGATCGGACGCCGCACCCATGAACTCCGTCACCATCAGAGCCCTTCTGATGCGCGGGATGCTCGCCGGTCTGGCAGCCGGCGTCCTGGCCCTCGTCGTCGCCTATCTGCTGGGCGAACCGCGGGTGGACGCCGCCATCGCGTTCGAGGAAGCACACCGCCACGAACACGAGATGGCGGTCGTCAGCCGCGGACTGCAGTCCACCGCGGGGCTGGCGACCGGCGTCCTGGTCTACGGCGTGGCACTGGGCGGTATCGCCGCACTGGCCTTCTGCTTCGTGCTGGGGCGGATCGGCCGCTTCGGTGCCCGTGCCACGGCCGTGCTGCTCTCCGGAGCGGCGATGCTGGCCGTCTACCTCGTCCCGTTCCTGAAGTACCCGGCCAGCCCGCCGTCCGTCGGTGACCCCGACACCATCGGCAAGCGCACCGCGCTGTATTTCCTGATGATGCTGCTCGGCATCCTGCTGGCCGTCGCCGCCACGATCCTCGGACGGCGGCTGGCTCCGAAGCTGGGCAACTGGTACGCCACGATCGCGGCCGGCGCCGCGTTCGTGGTCGCCGTGGGCCTCGCGTATGCGTTCCTGCCCGCCATCAACGAGGTACCGTCCGCCTTCTCCGCCACCCTGCTCTGGCAGTTCCGGCTGTCGGCGATCGCCATCCAGCTGGTGCTGTGGACGGCTTTCGGGCTGGTCTTCGGTCACCTCGCGGAGCGAGTCCTGCCGGCGCGGCAGGAAGCCGCCGCGGCCGAACGGGCGACAGCCGCCGTCTCCTGATCCGGCGGCCCCCGGCCGGCCGGTCACCGAGGGAGGGTCAGCGACCGCGAGGTCGTGGACCCTCCCTCGTCGCATGCCTGCCGCCCGAGGGGGCCTCCTGCCGTGTCAGGACAGGCCGGTGATGCCGTCCAGATGCGGCAGATCGTGGTCGAGGCGCTCGCGTTTGGCGCGGAGGTAGCGGATGTTCTCCGCACGGGGCGGCATCAGCAGCGGGACCTGTTCGGCGACGGGGATGCCGTGCCGCACCAGCGCCTCGCGCTTGCGCGGATTGTTCGACATCAGCCGCACCGACCGCACGCCCAGGTCCCGCAGGATCTCCGCCGCGGCGCCGTAGTCGCGGGCGTCGACGGGCAGCCCGAGGGCGATGTTCGCCTCCACCGTGTCGAGCCCGCCCTCCTGCAGCCGCATCGCCTGGAGCTTGGCCAGCAGCCCGATACCCCGGCCCTCGTGGCCCTGGAGATAGACCAGAATGCCGCGGCCTTCCGCCACGATCGCGCGCAGCGCCGCGGACAATTGGTCGCCGCATTCGCAGTGGGTGGACGCAAAGGCGTCGCCGGTCAGGCATTCCGAATGCATCCGGGTCAGCGTCAGCTCGCCGGCTACATCGCCGTGGACCAGCGCCACTTGCTCGATGCCGGTGCGGTGGTCGAGATAACCGACGGCGAGAAATTCGCCGTATGTGGTGGGCAGCCTGACCTCCACCACCCGTTCCACGCCCGGTTTTTGGCCGGGGCCATCGTCGAAAGCGACACGGAGGTTGCGCACGGCATCGTCGTCGGGGTCCATCATGGCGTGATCGTACCCGCGCGGGGAAATGATCGGCAGGACTCGCTCAGAACACAACAAGTATGCTGCGAAGACCATGACTCGGTGAGTCAGCGACGAAAGGCCGCAGCACCCATGACCGCTTCGGGATCCCCGACTTCGCCACCCGGCCCGTGGCCGGCCGACACCACCGAGGACGTACGGGCGCGGCAGCCGGCGATGGCCGTGCTGCCCATCGGCAGCTTCGAACAGCACGGTGCCTTTCTGCCGCTGGCCACCGACACGGTGATCGCCTGCACCATCGCCCGGGAGCTGGCGGCCGCCCATCCCGTCCAGCTGCTGCCGCCGCTGACGGTGTCCTGTTCCCACGAACACGCCGCCTGGCCGGGGACCGTCAGCATTTCGGCGCGCACCCTGCACGCGGTCGTCACGGACATCGCCGATTCGCTCCGCCGGTCGGGTATCGGCACCCTCATTCTTGTCAACGGGCACGGCGGGAATTACGTCCTGCGCAATGTCGTTCAGGAATCCGCCGGGAGCGGTGTGCGGATGGCACTGTTCCCCGGATCGGCCGACTGGGACCGGGCACGCACCCGGGCCGGGGTGGAGACGTCCGGGCACACCGATATGCATGCCGGAGAGGCCGAGACGTCCATTCTGCTGCATGCCCATCCCGAATTGGTCAAGGACGGCTACGAATCGGCGGATTGCGTCGCCGATGACCGGAAGCACCTCCTGACGCTGGGCATGTCGGCCTATACCCAATCCGGTGTCATCGGACGGCCTTCCCTGGCATCCGCCCACAAGGGGCAGGAATTGCTGGCCGGGCTGACCGAGACATTCGGCGAATATGCCGCACTCTTCGGCGCGGGGGCGGCGGACAATGGCTGAGACTCTCGACGCGGCAGCCGCCTGGGACCGGCTGCGGGAGATCCGTACGACAGCGGGGGCGCGGGCCGCCGGACTGGTGCCCGGCGACGACGGCGCGCTGCGGTGGGGACCGCCCGCCACACCGGAGGCGGTGGAACTCGCCGCCCGCTATCTGCCCCTGTGCCTGGCCGGTCCGCGCTTCGCCTTCGCCCAGCTCGGGCAGAGCCTGGACGGCTTCATCGCGACGCGTACGGGCGACGCCGACTTCGTCACCGGCCCGGAGGACCGCTGCCATCTGCACCGGCTGCGTGCGCTCGCCGATGCGGTGGTCGTGGGCGCGGGCACCGCGGTGGCGGACGATCCGCGGCTGACCGTGCGCGCGTGCACGGGCGACAACCCGGTGCGGGTGGTGCTCGATCCGCGGGGGCGGGTGCCAGTGCACAGCGGGGTGTTCACCGACGGGGCGGCACCGACACTCTGGGTGGTGGGCCCGGGCATCGCCCCCGTGTCCCCGCCCTCCGGGGTCGAGGTCCTGGTCCTGCCGGACGCGGCGGCGTTCGCCCCGGGGCGGCTGCTGGACACGCTGGCCCGGCGTGGTCTGGGCCGGGTGCTGATAGAGGGCGGCGGGGTCACCGTGTCGCGGTTCCTGCAGGACGGTGCGCTGCACCGGCTGTACGTCACGGTCGCGCCGGTGCTGCTCGGTGACGGCGTGCCCGGTCTGCGGTTTCCCGGCACGCCGGTGATGCGGGAGGCGCTACGCCCGCCGCTGCGCCGCGCCCTGCTCGGCGAGGACACGCTCTTCGAGCTCGACCTGCGGCCGCTCGCCGTGACGGGTGACGGAGCGTCGGACGAGGAGGACCGCGGCGCCGGGCAGGCTCGCCACGAAGGCCAGCACGCCGTAGATGACGGCGGTGGTGAGCCCCTGCGACGCGCCTAGTCCGGCGGCGCCGAAGGCCCACGCGGCGACGCCTTCGCGTGGGCCCCAGCCGCCGACGTTCAGCGGCAGCGCCATCGCCAGCAGCGCCAGCACCACCAGCGGCACCAGTTCGGCGACCGGCGCGGTGGCGCCGGCCACCCGGGCCGCCAGCACGAACATCCCGAGGTAGCCCGTCAGAACCGCCACGGACGAGAGCGCGACACCGGGCCACACCTCGCGGGCGAGCAGGCCCTGGCGTACCTCGGCCAGCGTGCGGCGGACGGCGCGTTCGGCCCGTGAGGCACCCCGGCGCGCCCGCAGCCGGAGCGCGGCCACCGTCAGCAGCACGGCCACCGCGGCCGCGGACAGCGCGACGGCGGGCGAGGTGAGGAAACGGGCGACCGGTGCCAGGACCGGGGAGGGCCGGGCGAGCAGCACCGCCGCCCCCGCGACGAGCAGGACGAGCTGGCCCGCGGTGCGCTCCAGGACCACCGCACGGACGCCGCGGCCCAGGTCACCGGAGGTCTGCCCGTGGCGTACCGCGCGGTGCACATCGCCCAGCACACCGCCGGGCAGGGCCGCGTTGAGGAACAGCGCCCGGTAGTAGTCCGCGACGGCCCGGCCCAGCGGCAGCCGCAGCCCCAGGCCGCGGGCCACCAGCGACCAGCGCCAGGCGCTGCACACCGTGGTCAGCACGCCGATGCCGAGCCCGGCCAGCAGTGTGCCGGCGTCGATCCGGCGCAGGCCCGACACGAAGGCACCGGATCCCAGATGCCACACCAACGCCACCAGGATCGCCAGCCCCGCGAGCATCCTGAGCCATGCCGCCCAGCGGGACCGGTCCATCACACGCTCCCGGACACGGGCCGGGGCAGCGCCAGCAGATCGGTGTGGTGCACCTCGATGTTCAGCTCCCCCGCCGCGCACTCCTCCAGCCGGCGGCGCAGATAGGCCACGGCGTCGGGCGCCAGCTCCGGGCGCTGGGCGTGCGCGGCGCCGACCCAGCCGCGCAGCCATTCGGCGATCAGCGCCGACTCGGCGCTGCCGAGCCGCCAGGGGCTGGACCGCACCAGGACCGTCGCACCGCGCCGCTCGAACGCCGCGACGGCCGCCACGATGGCGTCCGGACCGAGCAGGCCGCGGCCCCGGTCCGTGCGGCGCTGATGGTCGTTGAAGGCCTCGGCGAACTCGGTGTCGAGGGGATCGGAGGGGGACAGCTCGACCCGCCCGGCGACGGAGAGCGCCAGCAGCGCCGGGCAGCCCGCGCCGACACAGGCCTCGGCGAGCTCCTCCACCTCGTCGCGGGTGAGCAGATCGAGCAGCGCGGAGGCGGTCACCAACGAGGTGCCGGCGAGGTCGCCGGCGCCGAGGTCGGCCAGATCGCCGCGCGCGGTCGTGGCCCGAACGGGCGTGCCGTCGGCGGCGGTCTCCGGCATCCGCGCCCCGGCGTGCGCGAGCAGCAGCGGGTCGTGGTCGTGCAGGATCCAGTGCTGCGGCCCGGGCAGCCGGACGGCGAGCCAGCGCCCCATCGAGCCGGTGCCACAGCCGAGGTCACGGATCACCAGGCCCCGGGTGCCGCCGTCCGGAGCCGGCTGCGCGGCCAGCCGTTCGCGCAGCGGACGCAGCAGTTCCGGCGCACGGGCCGCGGCATCGGCGCGCTCCCGCAACTCCAGCCAGTCAGGGGCGAATCGGGGCCGGTCGGGGTCGCTCATCGTGCGCTCCGTGGCTCGTGCCGAAGCCGTTCGAGTGTGCCGGCCAGACTGTGCGACGTCATCTCCCACCCCTCCAGCATGGCACGCCGCCCGCGCGCCGCTTCCTTCAGCCGGCCGCGGAGTTGCGGCTCCCCGAGCCAGTCACGGAGTGCGCCGGCGAGCGCCGCCGGCTCTCCGGGCGGTACCAGAAGTCCGGGCACCGCGCCGTCCGCGGCCCGGCCGACCGCTTCCGGTACGCCGTCCACGTCCGTGGCCAGTACCGGAATCCCGCGCCCCAGCGCCTCGGTGACGACCATGCCATAGGTCTCGGCGTACGAGGCGAGCAGCAGCAGATCGGCGGCGGCGTAGCACGCGTCCAGCTCGGCGCCGGCCCGCGGCCCGGTGAAAGTGATCCGGTCGCCGAGCCCCAACTCGTCCAATCGGCGGCGCAGTTGGCCGGCGTAGCCGGGATCGCGGGCGAGCCCTCCGACGAAGGTGCAGCGCCAGGGCAGTTCGGCGACCTCCGCCAGCGCCTCCACCAGGAGGTGCTGGCCCTTGCGGGGGGTGACCGAGGCGACGCACAGCAGGCCGGTGGCGCCGTCGGTGCCGGCCGCGACGGGTGCCGGGTCGGCCCCCGGCCGGGCGACATGGACGCGCGCGGCCGGCAGTCCGTGGTGTGCGACGAGCCGGCGGGCGGCCCAGTCGCTGGTGGCCACCACGGCCTCCACGGCGTGCAGGGTACGGCGTTCGCGGGCATCCAGTTCGGCCGCCACCGCGGAGTCGAGCCCGGTCTCGTCGCCCAGCGGCAGATGGACCAGGACGGCGAGCCGCAACCGGTCCGCCTCGGGGAGGATCACCTCCGGGACGCCGCAGGCGACGAGTCCGTCGAGCAGGACAACGCTGTCGTCCGGCAGTTGTGCCAGTTGCCGCGCCAGCCCCGCGCGGGCGGCGTCGTCCGGCCGCGGCCAGCCACCGGGCGCGGCGTACGGGTGCACCCGCCACCCCGCCGCCGGGAGGTCGCGGCACACCCGGCGGTCGTAGATGTTGCCGCCGCTGGGTGCCGCCGGATCGTCGACATCGCCGGGCAGAACCATGTGCACCACGCGCTCCGCCGTCGCCGTGGCGCCGGTGCGGGTCACAGAGTGCGCTCGTAGGTCGCCCAGGCGATGTGGGATTCATGGAGGGTGACCGCGATACCGGCCAGCTCACGGGCGCCCTCGCCGAGATTGCCCGCCTGGATGCGGTCGGCGAGCCGGTCGGCGATGACCTTGGCCAGGGCCTCCGTCGAGGTGTTGATGCCGGCGAAGGCGGGCTCGTCGTCGAGGTTGCGGTAGTTCAGTTCCCCGACCACGGCGCCGAGTTCCCGGGTGGCCAGGCCGATGTCGACGACGATGTTGTCCTCGTCGAGCTCCGGCCGGCGGAAGGTGGCGTCCACGAGGAAGGTCGCGCCGTGCAGACGCTGCGCGGGGCCGAAGACCGCGCCACGGAAGCTGTGGGCGATCATCAGGTGGTCGCGGACAGTGATGCTGAACAAACCGTTCCTCCGGTGTGATGTCGGTCTCAGTGACGGTGTCGCAAGAGGGCGGATGCGGGCCGGCCCGGGGGCCGTCAGCCGTCCGCCGGGGTGTACCGGATGCGGTGGCAGAGCGCGGGGAGGTCGCCGGAGGCGAGCCGGGGCATCACCCGCGGCAGGTCCTCGAAGGCGGATTCACCGGTGATCAGCGCATCGAAGGCCGGGTCGGCGAGCAGGTCGAGGGCGAGCGCCAGCCGGTCGGCGAAGGTCCGGCGGGCGCGCCGGGCCGGCGAGACGGCGCCCACCTGGCTGCTGCGGACGACCAGCCGGCGGGAGTGGAAGGCCTCCCCCAGCGGCAGGCTGACCTGCCGGTCGCCGTACCAGCTCAGCTCGATGACGGTGCCTTCCGGCGCGAGGAGTTCGAGCGAGCGGGCCAGCCCCGCCTCGCTGGCGCTGGCATGCACGACGAGGTCGCAGTCGCCGAGGGCGTCCGGCGGCAGCGCGAAGTCCACCCCCAGCGCCGCGGCGGTGGCGGCCCGCGCCGGGTCGGCGTCGACCAGCTGGACCCGGACACCGGGGAAGCGGGCGAGGACCGCGGCCACACTGCAGCCGACCATGCCCGCGCCGACCACCGCGATCCGGTCCCCGACCAGCGGCGCGGCGTCCCACAGGGCGTTCACCGCGGTCTCCACCGTGCCCGCGAGGACGGCACGGGAGGCGGGGACGGAGTCCGGTACCGGGGTGACCGCGCTCGCCGGGACGACATAGTGCGTCTGGTGCGGATAGAGACAGAAGACCGTGCGGCCCAGCAGGGCGGACGGGCCCTGCTCGACGACCCCGACGTTGAGGTAGCCGTATTTGACCGGTGCGGGGAAGTCGCCATCCTGGAACGGTGCCCGCATCACGGCGTGCTGGCTCTCGGGAACGCCGCCACGGAAGACGAGGGTCTCTGTGCCGCGGCTCACACCGGAGCAGACCGTACGCACCAGAACCTCGTCCTCACGGGGCTCCGGCACCGGCACCGTCCGGATTTCGCCCTGGCCTGTAACGCTTAGCCAAAAGGCACAAGCGACGCGCGGCATGGGGATCCTCCTGGACGCTACACGGATGGTTCATCAATGCTGGGGATCATGGGGACGCCGTCACGATACGCAACACCCTTCGACTCCGCCACACATCACGGGAGGCCTGGTGGCCGTACAAGAGCGCTACGACACAAGGCCGTTCGGACCGGACATTACGGCAGGAATGGGCCTTCAGCTGTTGTTGCTGGAGGTGCTGTGCCGCGCGGTCGGCCTGAGCGTCGTGGGCTGGCTGACGGGTCTGGTCTTCGCGGTGGCCACCTGGGCCGTACTCACCGTCGCGGTGCGCCGGTCGTGGACCCTGACGTTCGGACCGGCCAATCGCGTCACGCTGGCCCGCACCATCCTGGTCGGCGGGGTGACGGCGATGGTCGCGGACTCCTTCGGCCGGCATGTCCCCGGCGCGGTGCTGATCGCCTTCGCCTCCGTGGCGCTGGTGCTGGACGGGGTGGACGGGAAGGTGGCGCGGCACACCGGAACGGCGAGCCCGCTCGGGGCGCGCTTCGACATGGAGGTCGACGCCTTCCTCATCCTGGTGCTCTGCATCCACCTCGCCGTGCCGCTGGGTGCCTGGGTACTGGCCATCGGTCTCATGCGGTACGCCTTCGTCGCGGCCTCCTGGGCGCTGCCGTGGCTGCGCGGGGCGCTGCCGCACAGCATGGCGCGCAAGACCGTGGCGGCGCTGCAGGGCGTCGTACTGGTGGTGGCTGCGGCCGGGATCCTGCCGAGGGCCTCGGCGGCCGCCGCGGTGGCGGTGGCGCTGGGGCTCCTGGTGTGGTCGTTCGGGCGTGACGTCGGGTGGCTGTGGCGGGTCCGGGAACGGGCGGGCGCGGCGGACGGCGGCGGACGGCATGTTCCCGCGTGGTCCGTCACGTCCCGGCGTGCCGCCCCAGATAGATGACCATCGCGAGGAAGAGCAGCAGGAGCTGGGTCACGACGATCTGGAGCAACACCCGTCGCCACAGGCTGCGTCGGGGGGTCCGGTGGGTGAGCAGCACCGCGCCGGGCAGCCGCGCCAGCTGGGCTCCGGGCCGGACCGCGGCCGTACGGGGGCGCAGGATGCCGCAGCGCGGCGAGGTGGTGTGACGGGTGGCGCTCTCCGGGCAGGCCCGGCCGTGGCCGGGTGCGGTGCGCAGCGGTCCCCGTCCGGGGGGCCGCCCGCGGCAGGGGTGGCCCCCCGGACGGGGACCCTGCCCGGAGGGCGTGGGTATGCAGGTACGGGAGCGGACCGCCCGCCAGGGCGGCGGTCCCTTACGCCTTGCTGCGCCCGACATCAGCGCTCACCCTTTTCCGGCACGTGACGAGCGGAGCGTTCCCGTCCGGCCACCGGGCCGGGAACGGCGCGGGCGGATCACGAGGCCGCCCCCACGCTTTCGGCCGCGGGCAGTGCGCCGGCCTCGGCCTGCCGCAGCTCGGCCAGCAGCGCGTGCTGCCCGCTGAGCACCTCGGTGAGGACCCGGCGGGCGGCCCGCAGCAGCTCCGCGACATCGCCGCCGGCCAGCTCGTAGACGACGGTGGAGCCGCTGCGGGTGGCCGTGACCATCCCCGAGCGGCGCAGCACCGCCAGCTGCTGGGAGAGCGCGGACGGCTCCACCTCGATCGCGGAGAGCAGGCCGCGCACCGGCATCGGTCCGCTCTGGAGGAGTTCCAGTACCCGGATGCGGACCGGATGGCCGAGCATCCGGAAGAACTCGGCCTTGGCCTGACACAGCGGAACCCAGGCGCCGTTCACCCTCGCACCCCGCCCCCGGGACGGGGCGCGGACCGCGTCACGCGCACTCGTTCCCTCACCGATTCGGCGAAACCGCCCACGCATGTCCTCCGCGTTCAGGCCGACCGGCCGTCGCGTCATCTGTTGAATTGCGGAATTCTGCAACTGTAGACGACGGGGACGGGCGATTTGAACGGGTGTACCGGACGAACCCCGTACCCGGGACCGTCCCGGGGCCCGGGTGCGCCCCCGCCGGGTCACCGTCGGCCACAGCCCGGCCCAACGGCTCCTGGCCCCATGGTAGTTGCGCAACGCGCACGCCGGAGCGCATTTCGGGGGGCGTTCGGCGGCGCCTGCCCGGAGACTCCGCGTGGACAGCGCCGCCCCTCAACCGCATAGTGACGTCCATGACTTCACGGGTACGGCACACCACCATCGACTGCGCCGACGCCTACCGCCTGGCCTGCTTCTGGGCACAGGTGCTGGACGGCTCGCTGGCCGGGGACGACCTGCCGGGCGATCCGGAGGCCCTGGTCACGGCCGCGGGCGGGGCGCTGCTGTTCGTCACGGTGCCCGATGCCAAAACCGTGAAGAACCGGATGCATCTGGACCTGCAGCCGCAGGACCGGACCCGGGACGAGGAGGTCGAGCGGCTGCTGGCGCTCGGCGCGACCCTGGTGGCCGACCACCGCAGGGCCGACGGGAGCGGGTGGGCGACGCTGGCCGATCTCGAGGGCAACGAGTTCTGTGTGGAGCGCAGTGCGGCGGAGCGGGCGGGCTGACCTGCGGGGCAGTGGCCTGCCGGGGCCCGGGCGGCAGTTGCCCGGCGTGCCCGGCCGCCGGGCGTGCCCGGCGGGGGCGGCCCCTCCCCCGCGGCCGTTGGGGTGATCAAGCGGCCCGCTGCTCCCGGGCCGGTGTCGTCCGCCGGGCCTGGCGCGTTGTTCCACCGTGACCGTCTTCCGTGCCCGACCGTGGTTTCTGCCGACCAGCCTCGCGGCATTCCTGACCGAGGCGTGGCCGGACGGGCCGGCTGATGCCCCGTCGGACCCCGCCCCCGAGGCCCGCTCCGACGCGCCGTCCGACACCCGGCCCGATACCCGGTCAGCTGATTCCGGGCCCGGCGCTTCCCGGCCGTGCGGCGGTCCCTCCCCCACGGGCGAGGCGAGCCCGCGCGGCCGCGCTGACCGGCCCTGATGGGCGGTCCGGTGCCCGGCCGGGCACCGGACCTGACGGCGTGTCGCACGCCGGCCGCCGTACGCACCGTCATCAACGGGTCACCACATGTGGCGAGTGGGCATGATCGCCCATAGCTTCGCCTCATGGCGCTACGACAGATGAAATACCTGAGCTGTGTCGCCGCGATGCTGGTCGGCGGACTGGGCGCGGCCGCACCGAGCGAACCGGCGGGACGCCTCGTCGTCCACCCCGGCGAATCGATCCAGCGGGCGGTGAACCGGGCCCGGCCGGGCGACACCGTCTTCATCCGGCCCGGTCACTACCGGGAGAGCGTGCTGATCACCAAGCCGCGGCTGCGCCTCATCGGCGCGGGCCGCCGCACGGTGATCGGGCCGTCCGGCAAGCGGGCCCGCAACGCCTGCGGGCGCAGCGGCAACGGCATCTGCGTCCTCGGCAGGCGGGGCAGGCCGCTGCGGGACGTCACCCTCCACGGGCTGACCGTCCAGGGCTTCGAGAAGTCCGGCATCTGGGCCTCCGGCACCGACCGGCTGACCGTGCACGACGTGACCTCGCGGAACAACGGCGTGTGGGGCATCGCCCAGGAGCGGTCCACCCGCGCCTCGATCCGGGACAACACCGTCACCGGGAACCGCGACTCCGGCATCTACCTCTCGAACGTCGTCAAGGAGGAGGGCGGCGCCACCGACAACCGGGGCGCCACGATCCTGGGGAACCGGCTCTTCCGGAACCGGATCGGCATCACCCTCCAGCGCGTCAGAAACCTGACGGTCGCCCACAACGACATCGGCGGGAACTGCGGTGGCATCTTCATCGTCGGCGACGAATCCCGGCCCCGGGCGGGCGCGCTGACGGTGCGGGACAACAGCATCATCAGGAACAACAAGCACTGCCGCGCCAACGGCCGCCTGCCGTTCATCCAGGGGGTCGGGGTCCTGCTCACCGGCACCGAGCAGGCGCTGGTACGGCACAACCTGATCCGTGAGAACCGCGGTGCCTCGCCGTTCTCCGGCGGCGTCGTGCTCTTCCCCAGCTTTGTGAAGTCGCTCAACGAGCGCAACGTCATCAGCGACAACATCGTGCTGCGCAACAAGCCCGTGGACCTGGCCAACCGGGACCGCGCCGGCCGGCACAACCGATTCCTGCGGAATGTGTGCCGCACCTCGCAGCCGGCCGGACTGTGCCCACGGCCGCACCGGGTGCACCGGGTGCACCCGTCGTCAACGGGAGAATAGAGGCGGAATGACCACCGTAAGTCCCACCCCCCAGCCGGCCATGCAGCTGCGTGAGCTGATCTTCGGTGCCGCGTGTGCGGCGGCCGTGCGGGCGGCGGCGCGCCTGGGCGTCGCCGACGCGCTCGGTGAGAAGCCCACCACCGCCGAGGAGCTGGCCAGCGCGGTGCGGGCCGAACCCCGGCCGCTGGACCGGCTGCTGCGCACCCTGTCCTGCTACGGAATCTTCGCGGAGACCGACGACGGGAAGTACGTCCACACGGACATGTCGCGGCTGCTGCGCGAGGACAACCCCCACAGCCTGCGCTACATCTCCCTGTGGTGCACCGAGCCGTGGACCTGGGATGCCTGGCCGCGGCTCGACGAGGCGGTGCGCTCCGGCAGCAATGTCTTCGACGGCCTCTACGGCAAGGGGTTCTTCCAGTACCTCCACCAGGACGCACCGGAGTCCGCCGAGGTCTTCGACCGGGCGATGACCACCTCCAGCAAGCAGTCGGCGCAGGACATCGCCCAGCTGCTCGATCTGACCGGGGCGTCGTCGGTGGCGGACATCGGCGGTGGCCAGGGGCACGTCCTCGCCGGCTTGCTGGAGAAGTACCCCTCGATGAACGGCACGCTGCTCGATCTGCCCACGGTCGTGGCGAACCCGGACCCCCGGCTGCGGGACGGCGGCGCGCTCGCCTCGCGGGTGCGGATCGTGCCCGGTGACTGCCGGCAGGAGATCCCCGTCCAGGCCGATGTCTACATCATCAAGAACATCCTGGAGTGGGACGACGAGAGCACCCGCCGCACGCTGCACAACGTCGTCGGGGCCGCCCGCCCCGGCGCCCGCGTCGTGATCATCGAGAACCTCGTCGACGACAGCCCGTCGATGAAGTTCACCACGGCCATGGATCTGCTGCTGCTCCTCAACGTCGGCGGCGCCAAGCACACCAGGGCCAGCCTGGTGAGCCGGATGACGGACGCCGGCCTGAAGGTCGGCGAGCTCCGGGTCGTCAACCCGTACCTGCACGCCTTCGAGTGCACCGTCCCCGAATGACCTCTGGGAGGCACGGCAGGTCGCCCGGTGAGGAGGCTCCTCCTCGCCGGGCGACCTTGCCCCTGCCCTGGCCGACGCGGAAGCCGGGGGGTCACCCCGGCTCCGCGTACGTGTCAGGCGCCGCTCTCGCGCTGCCAGCTGTAGAACTGCTGGGCCTGCGCGTCCTTGGGGCTTCGCCAGGTCTTCGGGTCGTAGGCGCTGACGAAGGCGGAGAGTCGCTCGCTGACGGCGCGGAACTCGGGGTGCTCCGCCACCTTGGCGATCTCCGGGCCGGGCGGCCGGTCGGATTCGATGAGGTGCAGATACACCTCACCGAACTGGAAGAGCGTGCGCCGCTTGACCCCGACCAGGTGGGGCAGCTCCGTACGGTCGGAGGCCTGGAAGACCTCGGCGATGTCCGGGGCGGAGCCGGGTGCCATGCGGGCGACGATCAGAGCGTGATGCATCAGGAGGGTCCCTTCGTTGCCGCCGGGTGGCGGTCCGGGCACGGCCTGGCGGGCCGTCAGCCGGCGGTGACGGAGCGGAGCTCGCGGTCACGCTGTTCGATCTTGTCCCGGATGAGCTCCATCTGGATCCGGGAGTTGCGGTTGATCAGCTCGGTCATGCCCTTGTCGTCGATCGGGGCATCGGGCTTCATCGCGAAGTCCTGGGTCCAGTGCATCGAGGTGCCGCCGGGGATCTCGGCATACTTCCAGTGGATGTCCATGTGCGCGAAGGGACCGGTCTCCACGCGGCGGGCGCGCACCGTGCGGCCCTGGCGGTCGACGGTCCGCTCGGAGACCCAGCTCCAGACGGTGCCGTTGTCGTCCGGGTGCATCGTCAGGCGGAAGGTGGTCTTGTCGCCTTCCCTGGACAGCACCTCGACCGAGGCGTACTCGCTGAACAGCTGCGGCCAGTTCTCGATGTCGTTGGTGAGGTCCCAGACGAGGTCGAGGGGCGCCGCGATGGTGATGTCGTTCTCGGTGTGGCCGGACATGTCAGGCTCCTGTCGTGGGAACGGATTCGGGGGCGGTGTTGACGAGGGCGAGGAAGTCGCGGGGCGTCTTGCAGCGCTCCGCGTCGGTGGGCATCGGCCGGCCCTGCCGGTTCTCCAGCTCGCCCACGATGCCGAGGAGGCCGAGCGAGTCGAGGCCGAACTCGGCGAAGGTCGCGTCGGGCCGGTTCGCCAGCTCCTTCGGGTCGACGGTGAGGCCGGCGGCGGACTTCATCAGCGCGGCCAGCTCAGTGAGCGTCAGTTGAGCGTTCATGCGGTGTTCTCCTTCTCACGAGGGGGACCCGGAGCCCTGCCGCAGCACCATTGCCGCGTTCGAGCCCATCAGTCCCCGGCTCAGCACCAGCGCCGTCCGCAACTCGCCGGGACGGGCCCGGCCGGTCACCACGTCCAGGTCATGGCAGACGTCGACGACGTTGGGGGTGGGCGGCACGACGCCGTGCTCCATGGCGAGCACCGCGGCCGCGGCGTCCAGAACGGGGGCACCGCAGTACGCCCGGCCGGTACCGGTCTTGGGTGCCGTCACCGGGACCCGCGCGGCGTGCCGTCCCAGGGCGTCCGCGAGCGCCAGCGCCTCGGCCCGGTCGGCCGCAGGCACACCGAGCGCATCGGCGAACACCACGTCTATCTCTTCCGGGGCGCACCGCGCGTCCTGCAGTGCGCCGCGGATCGCGTGCGCCAGCCCCTCCCGGGACTCCTCCCACAGGGAGGCCCCGGTGAAGGTCGCGGCGTGCCCGGCCAGTACCGCCCGGACGGACGCCCCGCGGTCGACGGCCGCCGTCTCCTCCTCGACGATCAGCATCGCGCCGCCCTCGGCGGGCACGAATCCGCACGCGGCGCTGGTGAACGGGCGGTAGGCGCGGGCCGGATCGTCGAGCCGGCTCAGATCGTCGTAGCCGAGCTGACAGACGACGGAGTAGGGGGCCAGCGGTGCCTCGGCGGCGCCCACGACGACGGCATCGGTGCCGCGCCGGATGGTGCGGGCGGCATGCGCCAGCGCGTCCAGGCCGCCGGCCTCGTCACTGGCCACCACGCCGCACGGCCCCTTGAAGCCGCCGCGGATGGAGATCTGGCCGGTGCTCGCCGCGTAGAACCAGGCGATGGACTGGTAGGGGCCGACGTACCGGGAGCCCTGGCCCCAGAGCCGTTGCAGCTCCCGCTGGCCGAACTCACCGCCGCCCGAGCCGGCGGCCGTGACGACGCCCACCGCGAACGGCGAGTCGTTGTAGTCGGCGCGGCCCATCCGGGCGTCATCCAGCGCGAGGTTGGCCGCCGCCATGGCGAAGTGGGTGAACCGGTCGGTCTGGACGAGGTAGCGCTCCTCGATCAGATCCGCCGGGTCGAAGCCGCGGACCTCGCCCGCGACCCTGAGCGGAAGATGCTCACACCCCTCGCGGGTGACGTGGTCGAGGACGCTGATGCCCTCGACCGTCGCCTTCCAGAAGGTCTCGGTGCTCACCCCGTTGGGGGCGATGACGCCGATACCGGTGACGACGGAGCGACGTTCCTTCGGGGAGCTCATCATGCCCTCCCACCCTGTCGGGTCAGTACCACCGCTGACTGGAAACCACCGAAGCCGCTGCCGACCGAGAGCACCGAACGCAGCGGTAGCTCCCGTGCCGTCTTGGGCACGTAGTCGAGGTCGCACTCCGGGTCCGGAGTCTCGTAGTTGGCCGTCGGCGGCACCACCTGATGGGTGAGTGCCAGCACACAGGCCACGATCTCGATCGCGCCGATGGCCCCCAGTGAGTGGCCGACCATGGATTTGATGGAACTCATCGGGATCTTGCGGGCGTGTTCGCCCAGCGACCGCTTGACCGCGGCCGTCTCGTGCCGGTCGTTCTGCTGGGTGCCCGAGCCATGGGCGTTGACGTAGTCCACCTGCGTGGCGTCGAGCCTGGCGTGGGCCAGGGCCCGGTTGATCGCCTCGGCCATCTCCAGGCCCTCCTGGGTCAGGCCGGTCATGTGGTAGGCGTTGCCGAAGGTGGCATAGCCACGGATCTCGCAGTGGATGTGCGCACCACGGGCGCGGGCGTGTTCCAGCTCCTCCAGTACGAGGACGGCGCCGCCCTCACCCATCACGAAGCCGTCCCGGTTGGCGTCGAACGGCCGTGAGGCATGGGCGGGGTCGTCGTTGTTGGCGGAGGTCGCCTTGATCGCGTCGAAGCAGGCGACCGTGATCGGGGAGATCGGTGAGTCCGACGCGCCGGCGATGCACACATCGGCCTTGCCCTCCTCGATGGAGTGGAAGGCGTAGCCGATGGCGTCGAGGCCGGAGGTGCAGCCCGTGGAGACGGTCTGCACCGGTCCGTGCGCACCGACCTGCTCGGCCACCGCGGAGGCGAGCGAACTGGGGGAGAACGCCCGCTCCAGATACCGGCCGGCCGGACGGTGGTCGACATCCCACCGCTGTCCGCGGCCGCTGACGGCGACATAGTCGTGTTCCAGACGCGTGGTGCCGCCGACGGCGGTGCCCAGGGACACCCCGATGCGCCAGGGATCCTCCGCCCCGGCGTCCAGCCCGGCGTCGCGCAGTGCCTCCTTCGCGGCGACCATCGCGAACTGGACGTACCGGTCCGAGCGGGCCACCTGCTCGCTGCTCAAACCGTGGGCCGCGGGATCGAAGTCGCACTCGGCGGCGATACGTGAGCGGAACCCCTCCGGGTCGAAGAGGGTGATGCCACGGGTCGCCGTGCGTCCGGCGGACAGCAGGTCCCAGAAGGCGGGCACCCCCACACCGCCGGGCGCGACGATACCGACGCCGGTGACCGCCACGCGGCGGGTCATGACACCGGCTCCGTGCGTTCGGGCGGTGCGGCGGGGGTGCTCTCCTCCGTGCCCTCGGTGTCGACGTGCCCGAGCTCGGGGCGCGGGGCAAGCGGACCGAGGTGGAAGACCATCCGGGCCTCCACGTCCCCCACATTGCGGAAGCGGTGCCGCATGTAAGGGGGAATCAGCAGTCCCTGGTCGGGACGCAGCGGGTGCGCCTCCCCGTCGAGGTCGACTTCGAGCGCGCCCTGGACGACGTACACGAACTCCTCGGAGTACGGGTGGTAGTGCTCGCCGATGCGCTCGCCGGGCTGGACGAGGGCCATGCCCATGAAGCCGCTCGTGGCGCCCACCGCGCTGGGTGTCAGCAGGGCGCGCAGATCACCTCCGCGCCGGCGATTGGGCTGGGTCTCGCTGAGGTCCACGATGCGTGGGCGGTGCGTGGTCATGGCTGTTCCTCCGGGGGCGTGAGGCCGAGGTTGACTGGGGATGGGACCCGCCGCGGGCGGGTGCGCTCAGGCGTCCGGCGATCGGCGGTCGGTGATGAGGGCCATGTCGGAGCGCTCCAGGAAGCGTGCGACCTCGCCGTCGTTCGACAGACCGCCGGCCACATCGGTGTCGAGGAGACGCCGCAGCACCGCCGTCTTGCGGGGACCGCGTACGCCGAGCGACAGCATGGGGTCGCTGTCGAGGGGCATCCGGAGATCGATGAGCCGGACCACCACGTCGTCGCGCTGGAAGACGGTGCTGCCGGTGATGGGGCACTGCGGGTCGTCCGCGGCCAGCTCGTCCTGGTGGGCCAGCATCCTGGCCAGGGCCATTCCGCACCCTTCCTTGGCCGGGTAGAACAGCGCGTGCCGCCGGACGCCGTCGGGCTGCTGCCCGCTCGACCCGACGTGGTGCACCGCGGGCAGCGCGGCGCGGGTGAAGAACACCCGGGCGGAGTTCGGGTCGGCCAGGTCCCGGTCCTGCTCCAGGTACGGGTTGACGGCCTCCTCGACGGCCCGGATCTCGGGCTGCTGGGAGATGTGGCGCAGCGCAGCGACGAGGTCGCCCTGGACCTCCACCGTGCGCACGACGCGGTTGCCGTGCATGAACAGGGAGGTGCGGCGCAGCCGCGTGGTGTCGTCGACCCGGGCTTCCGGAGAGGCGTAGCCGGCGAGGATCTCCGCGACCATCGATTCGCTGCCCGGCTTCACGGTGAAGGTCAGTGCGTGCCGGACGACGCCGTCGCCGACGCGGGGGGCGGCCTGCAGCCGGCCCTTGGGGGGCTCGGGGGCGAGGGTGGCGATGTTCGAGGTCTCGCGCAGGACGCTGAAGCGCAGCGACCGGGTGTCGCGCACACAGCTGTGCAGCGGCTGGACCATCTTGACGTGCTCCTCGCTGTTGACCCAGGCGAGGAAGGGGGGGGCGCTCTCCCACTCACTGGTGATGAGCCACTGCGAGGGGTTCTCGATGGACTGGCACAGTTGGTCGTTGATGTGCCCGGGGACGGACGCGACCTGGTTGCGCAGGTGCTCGTAGGCTTCCATGAAGCGCTGCTGGGCTCCCTCGTGGAGATCCAGGAGCAGCACGACCCGAAGCCGCGAGCCATCGAAGGCTGACTGGGATATTCGTTCCGACAGCGTGGTCATCGTCTACGCATCTCCTTCGGGGCCCGGTGGCCCCAGTGGTGCGTCGTCAGTTCCGGTGCGATCCGGTGACTGAGCCGGATGGTGGGACGGTCTGCCCGGTGTCCGGGGGCGTCCCGGATTCGATCGTGGCCGGGACCCACGGGCGGCGCGAGATCTGTGAGCCATGCAGGTGAACCGTGATCGAACAGCGCCGCGCCCGGGCACCCGTGCTCCATCTGCCGTACACGTGCGTGCCGCTGGAGCGGGCGAGGAACCCCGCCGCAGGGGGCCGGATCCCGGCCCCCTGCGAGCCGGATCCGCTGGTCGGCCCGCCCGCCCGGCCGTTCCCCGACGTCCGGGTGCCCGGCCTCCGCCTGCCGGGAAGCACGGAGCGCCCCGCCCTCGCGCGGGTGAGGGGAACCGCGTCCGCACGAGGGACGCTTCGGGCGGCCCGGTACCGAACAGCGGGTCCGCGGCGCGGCGTCGACCAGGGTCCGGGACCCGCAGCGGAGCGCGCCCCTGACGGACCACACCGGCGAGCGGGGCATCGGGCACCTCGGGCCGTCAAAAGGCTTACCAGGAGCGCAGGTTGAGGCCGCGGGCAAGGATCCGTGACCTGCCGCCGGGTGGGGCGCCGCCCGACACGCCGACGGACCGGGTCCTCCGCACGGGCGACCCGGCCGGCACGAGCCGTCCCCCCACCGGGCGGAATGCAGAGGCCGGACCGGTGGCGCACGAGCCCGCCGGCGCAGAGGGAACCGGCGGGGGTGTCCCCCGGCTCCTTCGCCGCGCGAACGTATCTTCTGCCCGTCACCACCGCAGGGGCATCTGAGAGCGGTCCCGGCCGCGTCCCGCAACTCGGGGACCGAATTCCGGTTGAGTCCGGACATGGACGCCAAGAAGCCCGCCACGCACCCCTTCCAGCGCATCTCCCTCCCCCACCGGCCGCCGGCGCTGCCGCCCCCCGCCCCGCAGGCACGCCGCCCGGCCGAGGGCGAGACACCGATCTTCGACCAGCTGCTCGAGGAGTGGCGCTCGGGGAAGCTCCGGCCGGCCGTGTCCTGGCCGGTCGACGATCCGGGGAAGATCAGGGCGGGCGCCGCTGTTGGGACGGGTGATGGCCGTCCCTATCCGCGGACCCGTAACGAGGAGCATGACCGTGAGCCTGTACGACATCCCGCTGCGCACCCTGACCGGTGAGCCCGCTTCCCTCGCCGACTACCGGGGCAAGGCCCTGCTGGTGGTCAATGTGGCGTCCAAGTGCGGACTGACCCCGCAGTATTCGGGCCTGGAGCGGCTGCAGCAGCGCTACGGGGACCGTGGTTTCACCGTGCTGGGCTTCCCCAGCAACCAGTTCGCGGGCCAGGAGCCGGGCACCGCGGAGGAGATCGCCACGTTCTGCTCGGCGACGTACGGCGTGAGTTTCCCGCTGTTCGAGAAGACCGATGTCAACGGCGCGGACCGGCACCCGCTGTATGCGGCGCTGACCGCCACCGAGGACGCCGAAGGGGCGGCCGGTGACATCCAGTGGAACTTCGAGAAGTTCCTGATCGGCCCCGAGGGTGAGGTCGCGGGCCGCTTCCGGCCGCGCACCGAACCGGAGGCCGAGGAGCTGGTCGGCGCCATCGAGGCGGCCCTTCCGGCCTGAGCCGGGGGCCGGACCGCGGCGGGGCGGGGCTTCGGCGCGGGGCGGGGCGGGGCGGGCAACAGCACGGGCGGGTCCGGCGGCGTCCGGCCGCGTCAGGCGACGGCGGTGCCGGCACCGTCCGTGACGCCGGCCGGCCCGGCGGCCCCGGCGAGGGTGTCCCTCGCGGCGTCGTCGGGGACGAGATCGAAGCTGCCCTCCAGGCCGGTCATGCGCAGCAGCCGCGCCACGCTCCCGCCCCCGCCGGCCCCGGTCAGCCGCAGCCTGCCGCCCCGCTGCCGGGTGCGCTGGCGGGCGCGGCTGAGCAGGGAGAGTCCGGCGCAGTCGATGAACGTCACCGCGCGCACGTCCAGCACGAGATCGACGCCCTGGGCGCCGGTGATGTCGTCCAGCCGGTCGGACAGCACCGACACGGCGAGGATGTCCAGCTCACCGCGGATTTCGAGAAGGGTGGTGCCGCCCGCCGCGCGGCTGGGTCCCACGAGTCTCGGGTAGAACTGACCTTCATCCATCGGCCCGGCCCACTTTCATGCCGAGGCGCGGGATATGGCCACGCGTCTGCGGCGGAGATGTTCGGAACGTGTGGGGGGCGCCCGGCGAGATCCGGGCGGGTTCGGCCCGTTTCCGGGTCGTCGGTGGTGTGGTGGTGTGTCGGCTGTGCCCGTGCGTTTGTGCAGCTGTGCCCGTAGTTGACTACGGCTTACCCGCAGCCCGGGGGCCTCAAGTCCCGGCACAGGCCACATCTCCAGGTTGTCTCAAAGTCGCCTATGGAGGGTCTGGCCGAGATAAGCGACCGAGGGACGGTCTCCCACCACGCCCCGCGCCCCGCCGGCCGAGGTGGCCTGCTCGGTCGCCCGCGCCGCCGGCCCGTTCCGGGAGGTCCGGACGGCATGGATCAGGCGCGCCGCGCGGGCCCGGAGCGGCCGGATCGCCGGCCCCGACCGGTGCGCCGCAGGTGAGGAGGTCTCCCCGCCTAACCGGAGACTTCATCCGTCTGGTACGAATAACACACTTTCGGCCGAATTAGACTGTCGGAACGGCCGGAAAGTGAGAGGTGTGCCCTGAAGCCGTCGGACCCCGCGAGAGATTGCCCCGACCGCACCGCGCGGAGCTTGCGCGCGCTGGCGGGCGGGCCGATCTCCCGTCTCCCACAGCTCCTGGAAGCGCTGGTCACAGTCGGTTCCGATCACGATCTGCGACATGCGCTGGACCGTATCGCCGAGACCGCCGCCGCGCTGACCGGAGCGCGCCATGCCGCGATCAGCACCCTCGACGAGGACGGCGACGGTCCCGGCGAGCTGATCACCCACGGCACCTCCCCCGGGGCCGGGCAGCCCGACGTAGCCCTGCTGGAGGTGCCCATACAGGTGCAGGGGGAGCTGTTCGGCACGCTGTGTGTGGCGGGGAAGGACGACGGCGGCACGTTCGGTGACGCGGATCTGCACCTGGCGCGGGTGCTGGCCACCGAGGCCGGTATCGCCATGAGCAATGCCCGGATGCACGCGGCCGCCCGGCAGCGCAGACGCTGGATCGACGGCACCGCCTCCGTGACCACGGCGCTGCTGGCCGGGCCCGAGACCCGCTCGACGACCAGCCACGCGCTGACCGTCGTCGCGGAGCGGGGCCGGGAGCTGGCCGAGGCGGCGACCGGTGCGGTGCTGCTGCCGGATGACGTGGGCGGTATGGAGATCGTGGCGATCTCGACCGTGCTGCCCGACGCGGTACGGGACGAGGCCTACCGCGCCCGGATCCCGCCGCAGAGCCCGGTCGTCCACCAGGTGCGCGTCGGCCTCGCGGTGTTCTCCGACGACTTCGGTGCCGACCCCCGCTCGATTTCCCCGATCTCCCGCCACTACGGCCCGATGATGCTGCTGCCGCTGCGCAGCAACGGGCGGGTCCTGGGCGCCCTCGCGCTGTGCCGCAAGCCCGGCGCCGGGCGCTTCAGCCACACCGAGCGGACCCTGGGGACCCAGTTCGCCTCGCAGGCCGCGGTGGCCCTCGTACTCGCCGACCGGCACCGCGACCGTGAGCGGCTCGCCGTCTTCGAGGACCGCGACCGCATCGCCCGCGATCTGCACGATCTGGTCATCCAGCGGCTGTTCGCCACCGGGATGCTGCTGGAGACCGCCCGGCGCAAGGCGCAGCTGCCGGAGGTGGCGGAGGGGGTCGGCCGGGCGGTCGACGAGCTGGACGCGACGATCCAGGAGATCAGGTCGGCGATCATCGCGTTGCAGCAGGGGCCGGCCGCGGTGCCCGGGCTCCGCACCCGTGTGCTGCGGGAGGCCGACGCCGCCACCACCGCGCTCGGCGGCCGGCCGTCGGTGCAGTTCGTGGGCCCGATCGAGGCACGCCTCGACGACGAGGGCGGCCGGGAGCTGGTGGCGACGCTGGCCAAGGCGCTGGCCGGGGCGGCGGCGTCGGCGTCCGCATCGGCCGGCCCGGTCCGCATCAAGATCGTCGTGGATGCCCTGGCCACGCTCCCCGACGGGCGGTCCGCGGTACGGCTGACGGTCAGCGGCGTCGGCGCCGAGGAGCCCACGGTCTGGGAGCGCCCGATCTGAGCGTGCGGCTCACCTGCCGACGGCGCCGTCGGTCTGCTCACGGAGGATGTCGGCGTGGCCCGGGTGCCGGGCGGTCTCCTCAGTCATGTGCACCAGCACCCGGCGCAGCGAGCGCACCACGTCCGCCGCGCCGTCCTCGTCGGTGAGCTCCCTCCCGAAGTCCGCGGGCGGGATGTCCTCGGCCGCGAAGGACCGGGCAAACCCGTACCGTTCCGCCGCGGTCAGGTGCTTGACCAGGCGCGGGCCGGTGCCACGGTGCGGGCGGGTCCGCGTCACCGGGGAACCGTGGCCCGGCGGTGTGCCGGCGGTCCGGCGAACGGCGGATCACGGGCCGGAATCCCGGGGGCCCGGGGGGCAGGGTGGCGGTCCGTGCGGGTGAGCGCAGGGGATTCAGTTGACCTCAACATTGCTTGAGGTTCTAGGTTTCTCTCATGTCGCCGGTCCGCACGGCGATCCCGTGACGACCCGACGGCTCGGAGGCCAACATGGACATGGAAGTCACCGCCTGGCATGCGCTGCACAGCACGATGACCGCCCAGCAGGGCCGGCGCCGCTTCTCCCGCGGCACCCTGCGCCGCATCATGGCGTTCGCCCGCCCGCACCGCCGCCGGCTGTTGTGGTTCCTCGTCCTGAGCACGCTGACCGCGCTGCTCGCGGTGGCCACTCCGCTGCTCGCGGGCCGGGTGGTGGACGCGATCGTGAGCGGCGACCCGCCGGACGTGGTCGTCCGCCTGTCCGGGCTGATCGCCGTCATCGCGGTCGCGGAGGCGGGGCTGGGGCTGCTGACCCGCTGGCTGTCGGCGCGCATCGGTGAGGGGCTGATCCTCGATCTGCGGACGACGGTGTACGACCACGTCCAGCGGATGCCCCTCGCGTTCTTCACCCGCACCCGCACCGGCGCGCTGGTCAGCCGGCTGAACAACGATGTGATCGGCGCCCAGCGAGCGTTCAGCGACACCCTGTCCGGCGTCGTCAGCAATATCGTGACGCTGCTGCTCACCCTCGTGGTGATGCTCGGCCTGTCCTGGCAGATCACCCTGATCGCGCTGGTGCTGCTGCCGGTGTTCGTGCTGCCCGCCCGCCGGGTCGGCCGCCGGCTGGCGGACCTGCGCCGGGAGGGGGCCGACCACAACGCGGCGATGGGCACCCAGATGACCGAGCGGTTCTCCGCGCCCGGCGCCACCCTCGTCAAGCTGATGGGACGGCCGGCCCGCGAGTCGGCCGAATTCGCCACCCGGGCCCGCCGGGTGCGCGACATCGGGGTCCGCTCGGCGATGGTCCAGACGTACTTCGTCACCGCGCTCACCCTGGTCTCCGCCCTGGCGCTGGCCGTCGTCTACGGGCTGGGCGGCTTCCTCGCCCTGCGCGGGCAGCTGGAGCCCGGCGCGATCGTCTCGCTCGCCCTGCTGCTGACCCGGCTCTACGCCCCGCTGACCGCGCTGTCCGGCGCCCATATCGAGGTGATGAGCGCGCTGGTCAGCTTCGAGCGGGTCTTCGAGGTGCTCGACCTCAAGCCGCTGATCACCGAGAAGCCGGACGCCCGCGCGGTGCCCGAGGGCCCGGTGTCGGTGGAGTTCGACTCCGTCCGCTTCGGCTACCCGGCCGCCGACAAGGTCTCGCTGGCCTCCCTGGAGGAGGTCGCCGCCCTCGACACCCGCGGCGGCGAAGAGGTCCTGCACGGCATCTCCTTCCGCGCCGAGCCGGGCCAGATGGTCGCCCTGGTCGGCTCCTCGGGGGCCGGCAAGTCGACCGTGGCACAGCTGCTGCCGCGGCTGTACGACGCCGATGCCGGTGCGGTCCGGCTGGCCGGGGTGGACGTCCGCGACCTGACGGCCGCCTCGCTGCGCGACGTCCTGGGCATGGTCACCCAGGACGGGCACCTCTTCCATGACTCGATCCGCGAGAACCTGCTGCTGGCCAGGCCGGAGGCAGCGGAGGCCGAGCTGTGGGACGCGCTGCGCCGGGCCCGGCTGGCAGAGCTGATCGCCCAGCTGCCCGACGGTCTGGACACCGTCGTCGGCGAGCGCGGCTACCGGCTCTCCGGCGGCGAACGGCAGCGGCTGACCATCGCCCGGCTGCTGCTCGCCCACCCCCGGGTGGTGATCCTGGACGAGGCCACCGCCCATCTGGACAACACCTCCGAGGCGGCCGTGCAGGAAGCGCTCACCGAGGCGCTCGAGGGCCGCACCGCCCTGGTCATCGCCCACCGGCTGTCGACCGTACGGGCCGCGGACGTGATCCTCGTCGTCGAGGACGGGCGGATCGTCGAGCGCGGGACGCACGAGACGCTGCTGGCGGACGGCGGGCGGTACGCGGAGCTGTACCGGACCCAGTTCACCGACGCGCCGGAGCGCCGGGAGGCCGGGCGGGCCGCCGGGAAGGAAACCGGCCGCCCGGACACGGGGCCGGATCTGCTGCCGGAGTCGGCGCTGGCGAACTGACACCCCGCCATTCGGACACGCCCTGGGCCCCCGCCTCTTGGCGGGGGCCCGTGCCATGCCGAAAACTGAGGCGATGACGCAGCGCGCGGAACACTCCACGGTCATGGACCGCCTGGCCCTCGACGATCTGATCACCGGCTACGCCCGGGCGGTGGACGACGGGGACTGGCCCGGCTATGTGGCCCTGTTCACCCCGGACGGGCGGGCCGACTACCGCTCGGCGGGCGGCATCGAGGGCGGCAGCGAGGAGATCGCGGCCTGGCTGGCCCAGATGCTGCGGCAGTTCACGATGCGCCAGCATCTGATCGTCAACCGCCGGATCGGCCTCGCCCGGCCGGACGGTGCACCCGGCGACACCGCCACGGTCCAGGCCGACTACCTCAACCCGATGCGGCTGGCCGGCCCCGCCGCGGAGGCCGGCGACGAGGAGTCGACCGCCCCCAATTACACCTGCGGCGGCCGCTACGACTTCACCGCCCGCCGCACCCCCGACGGCTGGCGGCTGACCGGGGTCGTGGTGCACGAGAAGTGGCGCCGGGCGCAGCTGGGCGGCGACTGACCGTCCCCGGCCCTTCCCGGCCCGTGATCGGCCGTTGCGGCGACACCCCCTTTTCTTGATCCGCCGACCCGCGCACACTGGCCGTCCGAGAGCCGGACACCGGGACGAGGGAGGCGGCATGGACAGACCGTTCGGCCACCGGGCGCGGTGGCTCGGCTCCCCCTGGGCGCGGGGCCCGGCCGCCGCCCTCGCCGGCGCGGTACCGGCCCTCGCCTTTCCCGCGCCGTCGTGGTGGTGGCTGGCGTATGTCGCCCTGGTCCCCTGGCTGCTGCTGGTGCGGTCGGCACCGACGTACCGGCGGGCGGCGCTGGACGGCTGGCTGGGCGGCACCGGTTTCATGCTCGCCGTCCACCACTGGCTGCTGCCGAGCCTGCACGTCTTCATCCTGGTGCTCGCCCTGCTGCTGGGAGCGCTGTGGGCGCCGTGGGGGCTGCTGGTGCGCGCACTGCTGGGCGACGCGCCCGGCCCGGACGGAACACCGGGCGGCGCGGGGCGGCGGGCGGCGGGCGGGCGGTACGCCGCCGCGCTGGTGCTGGTGCCCTCGGGCTGGCTGATGGTCGAACTGGTCCGCTCCTGGGAGTTCTTGGGCGGGCCCTGGGGGCTGCTGGGCGCCGGCCAGTGGCAGGTGCCGCCCGCGCTGCGGCTGGCGTCGATCGGCGGGGTGTGGCTGCTGAGCCTGCTGATCGTGGCGGTGAACACCGCGGTGGCGGAGCTGATCGCCCGCCCCGCGGCCTGGCTGCCCGCCGTCTCGGGACTGCTGGTGTGCGCGCTGGCGGTCACCGCGGCATGGCTCTGGGCGCCGGTCCCCCGCGGTGCGGGCACGGTGCGCTTCGCGGTCGTCCAGCCCGGCCCGACGGGCACCCCCGCGGCGCGGCTGACCCGCAGCGAAGCGCTCACCCGGTCGCTGGCGGGCCGCGGGGTGCGCCTGGTCATCTGGGGGGAGAGCAGCCTCTACCAGGATCCGGCGGACCGTCCGGCGCTCGCCGCCCGCCTCGCCGCCCTCTCCCGGGAAACCGGCGCCGAGCTGCTGATCAACGCCGACTCGTTGCGCGCCGGCCGGGCCGGGATCTACAAGAGCGCCGTCATGATCGGACCGCACGGGCCGACCGGGGAGCGCTACGCCAAGATGCGGCTGGTGCCCTTCGGCGAGTACATACCCTTCCGGTCCGTGCTGGGCTGGGCGACCCGGGTGGGCAAGGCGGCCACCACCGACCGGCTGCGGGGCACCCGTCAGGTCGTGATGCCGGTCGCCACCGCGGGCGGGCTGCGCATCGGGCCGCTGGTGTGCTTCGAGACCGCCTTCCCCGACATGAGCCGCCATCTGGCGCGCGACGGTGCGCGGGTGCTGGTCGCCCAGTCCTCGACCTCGACCTTCCAGGACAGCTGGGCGCCCGCGCAGCACGCCTCACTGGCCGCACTGCGCGCCGCGGAGACCTGGCGGCCGATGGTGCACGCCACGCTCACCGGCATCAGCGCGGCGTACGGCCCGCGCGGCGAGCGGATCGGCGAGCGGCTGGGCACCGCCCGCAGCGCGGCGGCCGTCTACGACCTGCCGCTGGCCGAGGGCACCAGCCCGTACACCCGGTTCGGTGACTGGGCGGTGTACGGGGCGATCGGCGCGCTGGTGCTCGCCGGCGGGTACGCGGGGCTGCGGGCGCTCAGCAGACGGCCTGCGTCAGAGCGTCGGTGATCACCCGTTCGCACAGTTCGTGGGTGCGCAGCGCGTCCCGGGCGGACGGCTGCCGGCCGGCCCGTACCTCGTCCAGGAACGCCAGGACGATCTGCTCGATGCCGCGCTGGCGGGCGACCGGCACCCAGTCGCCGCGGCGCCGGATGCTCGGCTGTCCCTTGTGGTCGATGACCTCGGAGAGATTGACGACCTGACGCCGGGTGTCCTGGCCGGAGACGTCGAGGACCTCCTCCGCCGAGCCGCTGAGGCGGTTCATGGTGCCGAGGGCGGTGAAGCCGTCGCCGGACAGCTGGAGCACCACGTGCTGCATCAGCCCGTCCCGGATCCTGGCGCGCACATCGATGTGGTCGATCTCGCCGGGGACGAGGAACCGCAGGGTGTCGACGACATGGATGAAGTCGTCCAGCACCAGTGTGCGCGGGTCCTCGGGCAGGCCGATGCGGTTCTTCTGCATCAGGATCAGATCGCGGGCGTGCTCGCGGCACTGGGCGTAGGCGGGCGCGAAGCGGCGGTTGAAGCCGACGGTCAGGCCCACGCCGTGGTCCTCGGCGAGCGCGACGAGGCGCTGGGAGACGGCGAAGTCGTAGGAGAGCGGCTTGTCGACATAGGTCGGCACGCCGGCTTCGAGCAGCCGGGTCACCAGCTCGGGGTGCGCGGCGGTGGCGGCGTGCACGAAGGCCGCGTCCAGGCCCGTGGCGAGCAGCGCGTCGAGGTCCGTGTGGAGCTGTGCGGGACTCAGCCGGAGGGTGTCGCCGACGCGTTGGAGGGTGGCCGGGGTGCGGGTGTGCAGATGCAGTTCGAGGCCCGGTTGTGTGCCCAGGACGGGGAGGTACGCCTTCTGGGCGATGTCGCCGAGTCCGATGCAGCCGACCTTCACTCGTGCTCCCTGGGTTGTGCCGCGTTGCCGGCGCCTGGCGTGCCGGAAGCATACGTGCCGGTCGGCGGGGGTCGGTCGGCGAGGCGGGCGGGGACGGACCCGCCGGCCCGGCCGCCCTACGGCGTGTGTCCCGCCGCCCGGTCGATCCGCAGCTGGAGCCGGTCGATGGCGTCCCGGAGGCCCTGGCGGTACTCACCGTCGGCGAGGGCGTTGACCGATGTCCTGGCCCGCCGCAGCTGGGCGCGGGCATCGGCCGGACGGTCGAGAGCGGCGTAGTCGGCGGCGATGTTGAGATGGAGCGAGGGGAAGAACGCCCGGAGCGCGACGAGGGGGTGGCGGGGCCCGGGGCCGTCGGCGACCTTCGGTTCGGCGGAGGCGGCGGTGCACCCGGGCCGTTCGGTGACGAAGCCCTCGGCGGCCTCCAGGGCTCTGAGGTCCCAGTCGAGTTCGTCCCGGGGGTCGTCCTGGGTGTCGGCCATGTAGTGGGCGAGGGTGCAGCGGTGGAAGGCGTCTCCCTGCGGCCCGATCTCGTGCCACAGTGCCGTGAGGCGGTTGCGTGCCTCTTCCCGGTCGCCGGCGCGGTGCAGCATGATCGCCTGGCCGATCCGGGTCAGCACCCCGTCCTCGGACGTCGCCTCCCGCCGCTTCTCCATCACCGCGCACTCCCGGATCCGTTCACCACCGCCATGTCGTTGCCTCGACGCTAACCGCCGGACGGGACCCGCGCGCGGTGTGCGCGACGCGCCCGGGCGACGGGCCGGGCCGGCCCCGCCGCCCGCCGGCCCTGCCCGGTCGCTCACCCCAGGACGGGTCCGGTGGCTCAGCCCAGGTCGGGTCCGGTGGCTCAGCCCAGGTCGGGGATGCGCCAGTCGATCGGCGCATGGCCCTGGGCGGCGACAGCCGCGTTGATCTGGGTGAAGGGGCGGGAGCCGAAGAACTTCTTCGCCGACAGCGGGGAGGGGTGCGCGCCCTGCACCACGGCGTGCCGCTCCTCGTCGATCAGCGGCAGCTTCTTCTTGGCGTAATTCCCCCACAGCACGAAGACCGCCGGATCCGGCCGGGAGGCCACGGCGCGGATCACCGCGTCGGTGACCTTCTCCCAGCCCTTGCCCTTGTGTGAGTTCGCCTCGCCCTCGCGGACCGTGAGGACGGCGTTCAGCAGCAGCACACCCTGCTGGGCCCAGGGCATCAGATAGCCGTTGTCCGGAACCGGGTGGCCCAGCTCCTCCTTCATCTCCTTGTAGATGTTCCGCAGCGACGGCGGTGTCTTGACGCCGGGCTGCACGGAGAAACACAGACCGTGGCCCTGGCCCGCGCCGTGGTACGGGTCCTGGCCCAGGATGAGCACCTTCACCTGGTCGAAGGGGGTCGCCTCCAGCGCCGCGAAGACCTGCTCGCGGGGCGGGTAGACCGGGCCGCTCGCCCGCTCCTGCTCGACGAAGTCGGTGAGCTCCTTGACATAGGGCTTCTCCCACTCCTCGCCGAGGACCTCGCGCCAGGACTCGGGCAGCATGTCGGTCTCCACGTCAACAACCTCCGGTATGCGTTGCGTTCTCACTCACAGAACCTACCGGCGGCCACTGACAATGCGGTCCGCGGGCCGGTCACCGCTCCCCCGCCGGCGGACGGCCCGTCCCGGGCCCGCTGCCGGAGCCGACCCGGCCGCAGCGCACGATCCGCACGGGAGCGGCAGCGGCAGCACGCGCCCCCACGGCAAGGTGCCCCACCAGGGTCCCACGCCTCCCCGTCGGGCCCGCCGACGCACGTGGTGCCGGCCCCCTGCCAGAGCCGGCACCACGGATTCGTCCCGGAGCGCACACCGGGGCACGGCCTCCCCGGGCCCGCCCCGGTGCCGTCAGACCCCGGCGTTGAGGAACAGCCCGCCGTCGACGACCAGGTTCTGGCCGGTGATCCAGCCGGCGGCGTCGGACAGCAGGAAGGCCGCGGCCCCGCCGATGTCCTCCGGGACGCCCAGCCGCGCCATGGGGTATCCGGCCGCCGCCTCCTCCTCGCGGTTCTCGTACAGCGCGGCGGCGAACTTGGTCTTGATCACCGCAGGCGCGATGGAGTTGACCCGTACCCCCGGCGCGAACTCGTGGGCGAGCTGGAGGGTCAGGTTCACCATCGCGGCCTTGCTCATCCCATACGCCCCGATGAAGGGCGAGGGGGCGATGCCGGCGATCGAGGCGATGTTGACGATCGCGCCGCCGTGGTCCTTCTGCCAGGCGTGCCAGGTGCGCTGCGCGAAGCCGAGCGCCGAGACGACATTGGTCTCGAACACCTTGCGGGCGACGCCCAGATCGAGGTCGGCGATGGGGCCGAACACCGGGTTCGTCCCGGCGTTGTTGACGAGGTAGTCGACGCGCCCGAAGGTCTCCATGGCGCGCTCGACGGCCACCGCCTGATGGGCCTCGTCATGTGCCTTGCCGGCGACGCCGAGCACCCGGTCGGCACCCAGCTTCTCGGCGGCTTCCTTGAGGGTGTCCTCGTTGCGGCCGGTGATGACGACCCGGTCGCCACGGGCGACCAGGGCCTCGGCGATGCCGTAGCCGATGCCGCGGCTGGCGCCGGTGACCAGCGCCACCTTGCCGGACGGCGCGGGCAGGCCGCTGTTCTGCTCGGTCATGTCCAGAACTCCTGAAGTCGGTGGGGCGGTCAGTTGAGCGGGCCGCCGGCGACGTACATGACCTGGCCGGAGACGAAGCCGGCCGCCTCGCCGGTGAAGAAGGCGATGGCGTTGGCGATGTCCTCGGGACGGCCGACCCGCTGCACGGGGATCTGCGTGGCGGCCGCGGCCTGGAACTCCTCGAAGCCCATACCGACGCGCTCGGCGGTGGCAGCGGTCATGTCGGTGACGATGAAGCCGGGGGCGACGGCGTTGGCGGTGACCCCGAACTTGCCGAGCTCGATGGCGAGGGTCTTGGTGAAGCCCTGGAGACCGGCCTTCGCCGCCGAGTAGTTGACCTGGCCGCGGTTGCCGAGCGCCGAGCTGGAGGAGAGGTTGACGATCCGGCCGAACTGGGCGTCCACCATGTGCTTCTGGCAGGCGCGGGACATCAGGAACGCGCCGCGCAGATGCACGTTCATGACGGTGTCCCAGTCGGTCTCGCTCATCTTGAACAGCAGATTGTCGCGCAGCACTCCGGCGTTGTTGACGAGGACCGTCGGCGCCCCCAGCTCGGACGCGACCCGGGCGACGGCCGCGTCGACCTGCTCCGCGTCGGAGACGTCGCAGCCGACCGCGATGGCCTTGCCGCCGGCCGCGGTGATCTTCCCGACGGTGTCCTTGCAGGCCGCCTCGTCGAGGTCGAGTACGGCGACGGCACGGCCCTCGGCGGCCAGGCGTACGGCGGTGGCCGCGCCGATGCCGCGGGCCGCGCCCGTCACGATGGCGACGCGCTGCTCGGTGGTGGACATGCGGGTTCTCCTCACCCTAGAAACCTCGACAAGCGGCCCGCCCCACCGATCCCTGGGTGAGCAACCGCTTAGTAGCCTGAGCAGGGCTGACGCTAGAAGCCCGGCCGGGCGCTGTCAACGCCCCACCGCCGCGCCGTTGCCCACCTCACCGCGCGGGGGCCCGGGACCCGGTGGAATCGCGCCGGTCGATGGAGATGTATGGAGGTCCTTCGGTGCAGTGCGGTGCGGGATCGTGGGGGTGTGCGGGGGCGTGCGGGGGTGTGCAGGGGCGTGCGGGAGAGGTCCCAGTGCGGCGGGTACCGGGCCCTCGTTGCGCCGGACGGTGGCGCGCCGCTCGTGGGCGAAAACAGGTCCGCCACCGCGTGGGCGACCCGCGGGCCCACCAGGGGTGGTCGCCCAGCGGCCCTCCAGCAGGCCGGCCGGCGCGAGGAGCACCGAGCCCCCGCACACGGACGCCACCGTCAGCCGCGGGTGGTCCGCGCCCCGGCTGCGGGGAAGGCCGGCCGGTCTGGTGGAGTGTGCGCATGAGCATCTTCGTACGCGCGCGCTTCGACGTCCGTGACCAACGGCAGGCCGAATTCGAGGAGTTGGCCGTGGCCCTGAGCGATCAGGCGAAGGAGGAACCCGGGACCCCTACCTACCAGTGGTTCTCGGCCGGCGCCGGGAGCTACCTGGTACTGGAGGAGTACACCGACACGGCGGCGGCCATGGTGCACCAAGAACGCGCGGCAGAACTGCTGGCACGCGTGGGGCAGTGCGCGGAGCTGGTCCACGCGGAGCTCTACGGAGCCATCGGTCCCGAGCTCCGCGCATGGGTCCGGTCGCATCCGCAGGCCTCCGTGTTCGCGGACTTCCCCGAGCGCGACGCCGAAGGCTGAACCGCGCCGCCCGGGGGCCGGCCGCCTGCTGAACGCCCCGCCCTTCAGGCACCCCAGGGCGGACGGCCACCGCAGACCCAGCGGCTGAGGGCGCGGCCGTCGACGAGGCGCAGGGGGTGGTCCAGTTCGGCGTTGGCACGCTGCGCGGCCGGGGTGAACGTACTGGTCGTGACGATGAGGGCCTGGTCGCAGCGGTGGTAGGCCCGGTAGGTGCCGTTGACGGCGTAGATGACGGGGGCTCCTACGCGGTTCGACGGCGCGTAGCGCTTGCACTGGACGGCGATGCGGCGGCCGTCGGTGAGCCGGAGGAGGACGTCGAGGGCGCGGTCGTTGGCGCCTCCGGAGACGGTGGCGGAGCGGACGGCGGGGTCGCGGCGGGCGAGATCGGCGATGGCGTGCTCGAACTGGGTGCCCGTCATGTGCTGGTAGGCGGCGATGCTGTGGGTGAGGTCGGCCCGGGCGGCGGCAGGGCGCGCGGGCAGCTGGAGGCGACCGGTGCGGACGAGGAGCACGGCAACGGCGGCGACCAGCGCGAGCGCGGCCAGGACACCGGTGGTGACGGGGTGTTCACGAGCCACTGCGACGGCGATGACCAGGAGGAAGCCGACGGCGACGGAACGGCTGGTGGCAGACTGCCGGGTCCGGCGCCGCACGGTGCGGGTCCGCGACCTCGTGGCGGGACGGCGGGTACGGGCGGATCGTCGTCGTGCTGGTGCGGCCATGCGTCCCCCGAGTGAAGAACCTGGTGAGGCCGGGAAGGGGCCGGGCGTCCTTCGGTGCTCACTGGCCGGCGCGCGAGAAGCCGCTCGCGAGCTGGGTCAGGAAGTCCAGGATTCCGTGCCCTACCCCTGTCGGGGCGATCAGCACCCCGAGCGCCAGCACGATGATCACGGTCAGCTTCTCGTCGTTCCGGCTTCTGGGCTGCGTACGGCGGCGCAGCCGCAGGATGACGATGACGGTGAGCAGGACCGCCACGTTGATCGTCAGCAATCGCCCAGACCTCCCCCGGCCACAGCTCTCTTTGCCCCGGGGCGGTCGATGGCCGCCCCTGTCCTCATGTGTAGCCCCGGCGCGGCGGTGCTGTGTCCGAGTTGGCGGCGATTGGCAATAAAGCGCTGCCTTGGCTGAATTCCGCAGGTGGGCGGCTTGCGCTGCCCGTCGGGGGTGCCCGTCGGGCGGGAGGGATCCGCATCCGCCTCGCGTGTCGCAGCGGCCGCTCCGAGGGCCGGGTGCGCCCGCAGCCGTACGGCCTGCGGTGGGTACACCTTGCCCTGGGGCCGTGCACCCGGCCCGTGGGCCGCCTCGGGCGTGTTCTCCCTCGAGACGTTCAACTACGCCCCGCTCGCGCTGATCGCGGTGCTGGCGCCGGCCTGGATCTGGTGGCGGTGCGCGGGTGAGCGGTCCTACGACGTGCCCGTCCCCGGCTCGGGCCGGTCCGTGGAGCGTGGCGGCGAACGGGAGGGCGTGTGAGGTCCTTCGTCGGCGGCGGCCGTTCCCGAGGGGGCTGTCCCGGGGCGTCGGTCCCGTTCAGCGGCGGTCGAGCGGGACCGTGGCCTCGAGGGCGAATCCGCCACCCGGCAGACCCCCGGACGTGAAGCTGCCGCCGAGGGTGCTGACGCGTTCGCCCAGGCCGACGAGTCCGCGGCCGCCGCTGGGCAGTTCCGTGCCGGACGGGCCCTGCGGGGCGTCGTTCGCCACCCGTACCCGCACCGCGTCGGTGAGGTGGCGCACCTCGACGCGGACCGGAGCCCCGGAGGCATGCTTGCAGGCGTTGGTCAGGCCCTCCTGGACGAGGCGGTACAGGGTGCCGCCGAGGTCGGCGTCCAGGTCACGCGGGGTGCCGGTGATGTCGAGGTCGATGCGGGTGCCGGTGCTGCGGGACTCCTCGACCAGGGTGGTGACGTCGTCGAGCGTCGGCAGCGACGGTGCCGGGGCCTGGTCGTCGGGGTGGTCCATCCGCAGCACATTCAGCACATCGCGCAGTTCGTTGAGCGCCTGGCGGCCCATCTGGCCGATCAGTGCGCCGGTCTTCCGGGCGACCTCGTTGTCGCCGCCGGCCCCGGCTTCCAGGGCGCCCGCGTGCACCACCATCAGGGTCACCCGGTGCGAGACCACATCGTGCATCTCGCGGGCGATCCGGGCGCGTTCCTGCATCCGCGCCTGCGCCTCCTTGAGGTGCTGCTCGCGCTCCAGACGCTCCGCCCGCTCCCGCAGGTTCACCAGCAGACTCTGCTTGGTGCCCCGGTACATGCCGAGCAGCACGGGGACCACGATCATCGAGACCAGCAGGAACATCGCCATGGGGGTGATCCCCGGCAGGTCCATGATGTAAGACCAGGCGAGGAGCATGGCCGCGGCCGCCCCGGAGATCGTCAGCAGCTGGCGGCGGGAGCGCCCATATTTGGCCACCGTGTACAGGCAGACCGGCAGGGTGCTGAGGGGCGGCAGGACCAGCGGCAGCAGTGCGATGGATGCCACCGCGACGCCCGCGGGGTAGCGGCGGCGCAGGACGACGGCCAGGCCCCCCAGGACCGCGAGCGCGGCGACCACCGGCGCCGGAAGCCCCAGCGGGCTGCCATGGACGACGTTGACGAGGAGTACCGCCGGGTTGGCCAGTGGGAACAGCACCACCAGCGACACGTCGAACAGCATCGCCCGCCGGGTCTCCCACCAGCCCGGGTGCCGGCCCAGCGGGCGGAGCCCGGCGAGCACGGGCAGCACGACGGCGGCCAGCGCCACCATGAGCAGCAGCACTCCCTGGAACGAAGCGGTGAGCCCGTGACGGGGGGCGAGACGGTGCAGGTGTACCAGGGCGACGGCGAGGACGGTGGCGAGCCCGAGCGACGCGGTCACCACCACGGTGCGGATCCGCCGGGCCGGGCCGGCATGGCGGGCGAGTGAGTAGTACGCGACGGAGAGGGTCAGCACGGACCCGGTGCCCAGCAGCAGACCGCCGGTCACGGCGGCGGCGACCGCGACCGGAAAGCGGCGCCGGAACAGCAGGAGCCCGGCCACCCCGGCCGTCAGCCAGCCGGATGCGGACGGCGACAGCGGGCTGTAGATCTCGCCCGGCGCGAAGCCCTCCCGGATCTGGGGGTCCACCAGGGCACAGCCCAGCGCGAGCACCGCGTCGACCACCACGGTGTACCACGGGCGCATCCGGAACAGCGTCCGCAGCCGGCTCCGCAGGGCGTCCAGCGTGGCCGCCTCCACCGAATTCACGGAATGGGAGGGTGACTTCTCCGTGGTTTCGGTGAACGGTGCGGAGCTTTTCTCAAGGGTCATGGGAATAACCAGACGGCCGGCGGAAGTGTCCGCAGATTGTAGGGCAGTTCCGCCCGGTCCGGCAGCCGGACTTCTTCATGGCGCGATGTGACACGGCAATGACTTTGCGTTATCGCGCACCGGGCCTGCGGCATTACCGCCGGTCCTCGCCATTCGGCCGCGGACAGGCATCGGCGAGGCCGTCGCGATGGCCGCTGCGGTCCTGTGTACGGCCGCGAGAACCCCCGTCCCCGGCACCTCATTTGTCTGGCGTCGTGACCACGAGGGATTTCCGGTTCCCACGGCAAAGGGATGAGGAACGATGGGCAACGCGCATGGCGGGGACAACGGGGCGTGGAAAGCGGGTGAGCTGGACACCTGCGGGGGACATCGAGAATCCGGGATCTCCGATGTACGGCTCGGCTCACTTCATTTCCAGCAAGACGCTTTCCGGATTCGGCGGGTTCCCGATGCCGGATTCGTATGCGGACTATCCGCCGCACAAGGACACCCTCGCGTGTCTGCGGTCGTTCGCCGAGGCGTACCGGCTGACCGAGCGGGTGGAGTGCGGGGTCGAGGTGAAGAGCCTGCAGAAGCGGACCGAAGATTCCTGGCTGGTTACCCCTCCCCTCCCGGCTCAACGGCTTCCACCACGCCGGTGTGGTCACCGGCGGCGCACTCAGCGGCCTCCTGGGCTCCGGCGGCCACTTCCCGCCTGGCCTACGCCCTCCCGGCGTGCGCGGCCGTGCTGCTGCCGCTCGCCGCCCCGGGTTTCGCGGTTCCGGGAGATCGCCTCCGCCCGGCCGGTCCGGGCGGCAGCGGCGAGGGGTGAGGGAGCCGGGCCGCGGCCGGGTCTTCCGCCGGCCTCTTCGATGTGCCTAGTTTCCCTTCAGAGATCGTCATCCCCGGACGGCACCGTCGTCCGGGTCCCTCACCCTCTGGAGGACAGCACCGTGGACAGCGACCGGAACACCGGGCACACCGTGGACTCCGCTGCGTTCCCCCGACAGTTCGCGCGCACCCGCCGCTTCTCCCTCGGCGTGCCCCGGCAATTCACCGTCTCCCCCGACGGCTCCCGGGTCCTGTTCGTCCGCACGGGCTCCGGCACCGATCCCGTGGGCCGGCTGTGGCAGTACGAGGACGGCACGGAGCAGCTGCTGGCCGACCCGGCGCTCCTGGTGGGGAACGGCTCCGGGGAGATCCCCGAGGAGGAGCGGCTGCGCCGGGAGCGCGCCCGGGAGCGCTCGGTGGGCGTGGTGTCGTACGCGGCGGACGACGCGGCCCGTCTGGTGGCGTTCGCGCTGTCCGGAGCCCTGTGGGCGGTGCGGACCGACGGTGGCGCGCCGTTCTCCGTCCCCGCGGCGGGGCCGGTGGTCGACCCCCGGCCCTCCCCCGACGGCCGGCACCTCGCCTATGTGAGCCGCCGCTGCCTCCACGTCGTCGATCTGGCCGGCACCGACCGGCAACTGGCCCGCGCCGAGGGCCCGGAGGTTTCCTACGGGCTCGCCGAATACGTCGCCGCGGAGTCCATGCACCGGATGCGCGGCTACTGGTGGGCGCCGGACAGCCGCCACCTCCTGGTGGCCAGGGTCGACACCGGCCCCGTGGAACGGCGTTACACGGCGGATCCGGCCGACCCGACGAAGCCGCCGCGGGCGGTTGCCTACCCGGCGGCCGGCACCCCCAATGCGGAGGTCACCGTGCAGCTCCGCTCCCTGGAGGGCGGGCGGATCGACGTGCGGTGGGACCGCAGGGCCTATGAGTACCTCGTCGCCGCCGGCTGGGACGCACAGGGCCCCTTCCTCACCGTACAGAGCCGTGACCAGCGCATACTGCGGACGCTCGCGGTCGATCCGGCGACCGGGGCCACCGAGGTGCTGCACGAGCGGACCGATCCCGCCTGGGTGGAGATCGTCCGCGGCACCCCCGCCCGTACGGCGTCGGGTGCCCTGGTGCTCCCCGAGGACGACGGCGACACCCGGTATCTGACCGTCGCCGGCCGACGGGTCACCCCCAGGGGGCTGCAGCTGTGCGAGGTCCTCGGGGTCGAGGGCGAGCAGGTGCTGTTCACGGCGAGCGAGGACCCCCTGGAGACCCATGTGTGGCGCCATGAACCGGGCCGCGGCAACCGGCGGCTGAGCCAGGGGCCGGGCAGATTCACCGGTGTGGGGCGGGGCGGCACGGTCGTCGTGTCCGGGGAGACGCCACGGGGCGACGAGGCGCGCGTCCTGCGGGCGGAGCCGGCGGACGGTACGGGGACGGACCAGGACGCGCCGTGCCAGGTCATCCGCTCCCTCGCCGAGGAGCCGTCGGTCACCCCGCGCCCCCGCCATCTCATCCTCGGCGAACGGCAGTTGCGCGGCGCTCTCTTCCTGCCGTCCTGGCACGAGGAGGGCACGGGGAAGCTGCCGGTGCTGCTCGATCCGTACGGCGGGCCGGGAATGCAGCAGGTGGGGCGCGCCCGCGAATGGCCCACCTGTGTGTCGCAGTGGTTCGCCGAGCAGGGCTTCGCGGTGCTGGTCGTCGACGGCCGCGGGACACCGAACCGGGGCCCGGCCTGGGAGAAGACCATCCACGGTGACCAGCTCACCCCTGCCCTGGAGGACCAGGTCGACGGGCTGCGGGCGGCCGCGGAGCAGTGCGGCGCCCTCGATCTGGCGCGGGTGGCGATCCGCGGCTGGTCGTTCGGCGGGTTCCTGGCCGCCGGCGCGGTGCTGCACCGCCCCGAGGTCTTCCATGCGGCGGTCGCCGGTGCGCCGCCCACCGACATGCGGCTGTACGACACCCACTGGAAGGAGCGGTTCCTGGGCCACCCCGAGGAGCAGCCGGAGAACTATGCGCGCTGCTCCCTGATCGGCCACGGCCATCTGCTGAGCCGCCCGCTGCTGCTGGTCCACGGGCTCGCGGACGACAATGTCGCGGCCGCGCACACCCTGCGCTTCTCGGCGGAGCTGCTCGCCGCGGGCAAGCCGCACAGCGTACTGCCGCTGCCCGGCGCCACCCATCTGCCCGCCGATGACACGGTCAACGAGCAGCTGCTGCACTTCCAGCGGGACTTTCTGCGGGAGGCGCTGGAGGGACGCACCCAGGAGGCCGAGGGGGACTGAGGGGCGTCCCCCGAACGGCCCTCAGCCGTTCGTGCCACCACTACTGCCCCAATGCATGGCGCTGTTCCGCCGCCGTTTTCCACCGCCGTTTCCTGCCGTCGTTCGTACCTCTGCGAAAGGAACATGTGCGTGTTGAACGCCCCGGGCCGTCGCTCCGTATGGACCTTGTGCAACGCCCATGGAGCAGAGCGCGCACCGAAGGCACCACCATGAACCGGAGGCACACCATGGCTCGACAGGCAGCGTCGGAGCGGACGGAGACCGCGGCGATGACGGCGACGGAAGAGACCGGCACGGCACCGGCGGAGCGCGGGGCGGGGCGGCGGGCCGTGGTCGCGGCGGTCGGCGCGGCCGGACTGACGGCGGCGCTCGCGGCCTGCGGCGGCAGCAAGATGGACGCGGGGAGCGGCGACTCCAACGACGCGGCCGGCGAGCAGTCGGCCTCCGGGTCGAGCGGCGGGGGCAGCGGCAGCGGTGGAGCCGGCGGCACCGCCCTCGCCAAGACCTCGGAGATCCCCAAGGGCGGCGGCAAGATCTTCAAGGCCGAGAAGGTGGTCGTCACCCAGCCGCAGGACGGCGAGATCAAGGCGTTCTCCGCGATCTGCACACACGCGGGCTGCGTGGTCGGCGAGGTCTCCGGCGGCACCATCAACTGCATGTGCCACGGCAGCAAGTTCGACATCAACGACGGCAGCGTGAAGAAGGGCCCCGCCACCAAGGCGCTGGCGCCCGCCAAGGTGGACGTCAAGGGCGGCTCGGTCACCCTCGGCTGACGGCGCGGCCGCCCAGCCGCCCGCCGGGGCCGCAACCCCGGCGGGCGGGTGTCACCCGAGAAGACCGTGCGCCACTACGTTTCCGCGGTCTTCGCGCAGCTCGGCGTCACCGACCGCGTCGCCGCGATCGTCCGAGCCAGGAACGCCAGGTTCGGCGCCGATCGGGAATGCCAGCCGGAATGACGGCGTCTGGGGCGGACAGACGCAGCGATATGCGGTGGCGTGCGACCATGCCGGCCGCGATCAGCAGCAGGAACGGCAACCAGGCGATCGCGTATGCGACACCGTAGTGGTGGACGTCCAGGATCGACCGGCGCGGGTCCACGTCGCTGCTGTTGACGCCGAAGAACGCGAGCAGCAGCGCGGGCGGGAGCGCGATGACCGAGCCGGCGGCAATCGCCGCGGCCAGCACCCGGTCGCGGCGCTCGGCGTACTGCTGGGACGCCGTCTCCAGGTCGACGCGTCGCGTCGCGAGGACGGCGTCCACGCGCTCGACGGTGCGGGATGTGTTGGCCAGCGCGTCCGCCAGCGCCGAGACCCCGCGCAGCGACGAGTGGAAGCCTTCGACCAGCAGCTCCGGGATGAGGGTCGTGTCGGCGTACGCCTCGACGCTGAAGCTCAGGTCGAGCTGGAGATCGCTGAGCCGGCGCGAGAGCCGCGCGACCAGGGTGCGGGCATCGTCCGCCGTCTCGACCACCGCGGCCCGGTCGAGCTCCAGCGCCTCGAACGCCTGCCGCCGGATGCGGTGCACGGCCGCGACCGCGTTGAGGATGCCGGCCGCGGCCAGCCCGAAGGCGTTCTCCACCGGCGGCGCGTAGCCGACGATCAATGACACGCCCCTGCCGTGCGCGACCATGGTCTGGCCGGGGTTGTTCAGCGTCTCGGGCCGGCGTATGCCCAGCGTGGCGCCGGTGCTGCCGTCCAGCGTGCCGCGGAGCGCGATCGTCACCACGTCCGGGCCGACCGCGTCGCCGGGCACGTGCTCAGCGAGCAGCCCTCGCGCGAGCGCCGCTCCGGGGAAGACGCTCTGGTGGACGTTCCGGCCGAACTCGAGCGGCGGCTGGTCGGCGGGCCGGTCCGTGACGCCGTACGCACGCAGGCGCCCGTCGAGCCACTCGGTCAGCGGCGCCCCGCCGACGCACGTCGCGGAGCGGTCCTGCCAGGTGGCGTAGAGGGTCTCGGCAATCGCGTCCGAGCCGTCCGAGCCCTCCGCGATCTCGACGTCCACGAAGAGCAGCGGGTCCCGGCGAGGCGTGACGGCCAGGGTGATTGCCGCACCGTCGACCCGGCCCGCACTCGGCGGCAGCGTGATCTCGGGGACGCGCTCGTGCAGCACCAGCCGGGGCAGCAGCCGCCCGGCGGCCTCGACGTGGGCGGCGAACCGGCCGAGGTCAAGCGCCTCGGTCAGCGGGCGGAGCATGTCGTCGGGCACCCGCACCTGCTGCGTGAGGTTGTACATCAACAGTAGGCGGGTACGAGCCCTGACCGCCGTGTCGGACCGTGGCACAACGTCCTCCTTCGACTGACTCGCGTGGGGCAGCAGCCTAGTGCTCGATTCCTCTTTGGCGGGGTGGTCACTGCTCACTCAACTCCGCGCCCTCTACCCGCAGTTCGGCCACCCGCTCCCGGATCGCGGCCTCACGTGGCTCCCATTCCTCCAGCAGGGACACCGTCACCACATCCCCTTACTCCCTGCTCGAAACGGTAGAAGCGATCGGCACCCACTACCGAGCCCCGCACAAACCCCCAAGTCAGCGGCAGGTGGCGCCTCGTGGCAGCCGCCGGAGCCTCCCCACCGCCACACGGGGTGGCGCTGTGCGGCTACTTCAGGATGTTGACCGCGCGGGCGACGACCAGGACAACGGTCAGCAGCGAGACCGCCGACTGCACCAGCATGAGCATCTTCGCCCAGCGGCTGAGCGGCATCACATCAGTGGGACTGAACGCCGTGGCATTGGTGAAGGACAGATACAAGTAGTCCGGGAACGCGGGCTCCCAGTGCTCCGGCACGAGTTCGGCCGCCTGCATCTGCGGGAAGAGGAAATCGGGATACACCCGGGTGGCGTGTATGCGCGCGATGGGCCCGCCCCGGTCCCACTCCCAGTACCACAGCGCGAAGACGATGACATTCGTCAGCCAGATGGCACCGCCGGTCGTCAGCAACGGTCCGGCATCGGTGCCTCCGGCCCCCTGCACCAGCCCGATCACCAGATGCACCGCGGACCAGCCGTTCGCCGCGCTGATCATCGCGATCAAAGCCAGCCCCGCCAACCGGTACAACCGCGAGGCCCGTTCGATCCGGTACGGATTCGCAGCGACGAGCGCGATCAGCAGCGCGGTCTCCAACGACGGCAGCAACCACTCCGGATGAATCGTCAGCCGCTCGGGCAGCAGCCACTGCAGCCCGATCGCAGCCAGCACCGCGACCGTCGAGGGCCAGCGCGGCTCACCACGGGTCACCCGCCGCCACGCCGGCAGCAACCGACGCTCCGTCTGTCCGGCCTCTGACCGCGCGGGCACCAGCAGCGCCTCGATACGGGCGAGCCGCTCGGACAGAGCCTCGCCCATTTCACCGGGCTCCGGTTGCTCAGACATGCGGCTCATGCTCGCTGCCGGCGGGCGGGGTGTCCACCTGCGGCTCGGCCCGTCGGGGCACCGTACAGGTCACGTACTGCGGTGAGCCGTGCGGCCAGGGCCTCGGCAACGCCGCCGAGGCCACGGCGGCTGCCGGTGGGCCGGCCGTCCGGTGACGGTACTGCGGCCGGCGGTGTTGCCCCACGCCCTCGCTTGCGGACCGCATGCGTCGGCCGACGACACGATGAAATGCATTTCATGGTCCGGGGCCGGAACCCCTCCGCCCGCTTCACCCATCAAGCAGCAGGGAACCGTGAGTCCTGCCCTTCGGGGCAGCAGCATCCGAAGGGACATGATGAACCATTCTTCCCGGGGAGCCCACCGCTCCCGCGGCCGTCGGCGGGCCTCTCGGGCCAAACTCTGGTTGATCGGGATCGCCGCCCTGGCGACCCTCGGCGTTCTCGCATGGCCCATGATCGACCACTCCACCGTTCACCCGGCCCAGAGTGACCACGTGACCTACGGCCAACAGACATCGGGATCCGGCGGGAACCAGGGCGGGGGTGGCGCCACCCCGGCCAAGACGTTGATGCCGACCGGCCCCCAAGCCGACTTCCGGGTTCAAAATCGACTGTCCGATGGCACCACGATCGGCGTGGTGACGCTCAAAGGCCCCAAATCCGGTTTCACCGGCAAGGTGTGGGTGTGGGCGCCGAAGCAGTACAGCGAGCCCAAGTATGCAAAAAGCGGTTTCCCCGTGATGGTGGCGCTGCCCGGCGGCGAGGGCTTCCCGTACAACTACTGGATGGGAACCGACCTCAAGCTGCAGGCGACCATCGCCAAGTTGTCGAAGGAGGGCAAGAGCCTGCCTTTCCTGCTCGCCATGCCGGTGCTGAACCCGAATGCCAAGAACTACTACGACGGTAGCGACATACCCGGCCAGCCCAAGATGGGCACCTGGCTGACCGAGGATGTCCCCAATCTGATGAAGGCCAATTTCCGCACCCTCAAGTCGCGCGACGGCTGGGCCTTCATGGGCTCCTCCTCCGGTGGTTTCTCGGGGCTGAAAGCCGTACTCAAGTACCCGGACAAGTTCAAGGCCGTGATTGCCTCCGGACCGGACATCGTGCCGGACTCCCCGCTGTGGGCGGGCTACGGAGCAGCCGAGCAGGCGAACAACCCTGAGAGGCTGGCCCGGAAGCTGATTGCCAAGAAGGGCCCCGACGTCTTTGTCGAATTCCAGGTCGGCACCCTTGAGCGAACGGTGATGCCGAAGGTCGACAAGTTCATCGCCCAGTACGGCCACGGCCCCGTCAAGACACACCTGTTGAAAATCCCGGGCGGCCAGCACGACGCCAAGAAATATGTGCAGGGAATGGCTGACAGCAGCTTGCAATGGATCAGCGCGCATATGGAGGGGCCAACCGCCGCGTCCTGACGGCAACTGTGCCTGCTCTCCGGCAGGCACCTGCGGTGCGCTCTCGAGCTCAGGGCGCACCGCTGCCACTCGGGCCCGCCCGGGTGCCGAACAACAGCTTCTCTCCGGAGCGGGGGGCACTCCGTTCCTGCCCTCCGCGGAACGTTCGCGGGCCCCCTTGTCCACTCCGGAGCCGCCGACGGACGCCCTCTCGTCGCACAGAAGACGACCCACCGGCACGGTGACAACCACGGCGGCCGTCGCCACTTCGGTCGCGGCAAAGACCGCACGACCACACGACTGCACTCCCCCGACCGCACCCGATCCAGACCGACAGGGCCTCCCTCCGTGCTCAGCGGTTGGTAAAGCCGGGCGCATCCCGCACACGACGTTCGACATACCGGGAGCGGGATCCGGCGCTTACTGGTGTGGTGGCTTGAGCAACAACGGATCGCATGACAAGCCGGAATGCACACCCCGCAGAACGACGGCAGTGTGAAGAGGGGCCCCGCCACCAAGGCGCTGGCGCGCGCCAAGGTGGACGTCAAGGGCGGCTCGGTCACCCTCGGCTGACGGCGCGGCCGCCCAGCCGCCCGCCGGGGCCGCAACCCCGGCGGGCGGGTGTCCACGGCCGTCGCGGCCCGGCGGCTAGGATCGGACGGTGATGCAGAGCGCAACTCTGGCCGGGGCCTTCGACGAGCTGGCCGACAGCTACGATCACCGGCACCACGAGGAGATCGCGCGGGCCCTGATCGCGTGGGTGTCCCCTGGTGCGGCCGACGCGGTCGCCGACGTGGCGTGCGGCGCGGGAGCCGTCGCCCGGCAACTCGCGCGGAGCCGGCCCGACACCGCCCCGCCCGTCCTGGCCGTCGACCTGTCTCCCGGGATGGTCGCGGTGGGCCAAGCCCGCGCCGCTGGTCCGGCACCGGAGACGGCGATCGACTGGCGGGTCGCCGATGCCGTCCCGCTGCCGGTCGCCGAGCACTCCCTCGACGTCGTGCTCTGCGCGTCCTCGCTGCACTTCCTGGGGCGCCGGGCACTGGCCGACTGGCGGCGCGCCCTGCGTCCGGGTGGCCGGGTGGGTTTCACGCTGCCGCTGGCCACGCACTTCCGGCCGTCGGAGCGCTTCTCGGGTCACCTCGCCGCCGACGTGCCGCTGCCTCACACCGCGCAGGAGGCGAGCCGCTGGGCGACGGCGTGCGGATTCACCGAGGCCGATTCCCGCGTCCATGTCCTCGGCACGCGCCGCGTGGTGGTGACCTCGGCGCGCCGGGACGGCCGGTGAGCCCGCGCGCCCACGGGCTGCCGCCGTCCACTCAGGGGGCCCGGCGGAAGGTGGCGAAGCGGCGACGGGTAGGAGCCGGGCGGTCCAGATAGCTCGCCCGGCGGCCGTCCCAGGAACGCCGCAGCGGGTCCCGCACCGCCCGCGCGCACAGTCCGGCCGGGGTGACCACCGCGAAGTACAGCACTGCCGGGCCCAGGCGCCGCAGCCGCTCAGTCCATCGGGATCGTGGCACGCCAGTCGACCTCCTCCCGCCACTCGGGCTGCTCCCGCTTGTCCAGCAGGTAGTCGCCGAGGACCAGCAGATCGATCCGGGTGCGCATGAAACAGGCGTACGCCTCCTCGACGTCGCGCACGATCGGCTCCCCGCGCACATTGAACGAGGTGTTCACCAGCACCGGGCAGCCCGTGCGGTCCCGGAAGGCGGTGAGCAGCGCGTGGAAGCGCGCATGGTGCTCGGCCGACACGGTCTGCACACGAGCCGAGCCGTCGACGTGGGTGACCGCCGGGATCGTCGAGCGCGGCACCCGCAGCAGCTCCGGGCCCGTCGCCCCGTCCGCCGCGGTCCCGCACTCCCGGCGCTGGGCCGCGGCGACCTGCGCGGTCAGCAGCATGTACGGGCTCTCTTGTGGCAGGTCGAACCAGTCCTTGGCGTCCTCGGCGAGCACCGCGGGCGCGAACGGGCGGAAGGACTCCCGGAACTTGGTCTTGAGGTTGAGGGTGGACTGCATGGCGGGATCGCGCGGATCCGCGAGGATCGACCGGTTGCCCAGCGCCCGCGGCCCGAACTCCATCCGCCCCTGGAACCAGCCCACCACCCTTCCCTCCGCGAGCTCCGCCGCGACACGCTCGGCCATCTCCCGCTCCGGCAGGCGCACGGCGGGGTAGCCGCCACGGGTCAGGAACTCCTCGGTCTCGCCGTCGGAGCAAGCGGGGCCGAGCAGCGCCCCCGCCATCGCGTCCGTGCCGCGCCCCACATGAGGGCGGGGCGCCCCCCGGCGGTGCGACTCGGCCAGCGCCGCGCCGAGCGCCCCGCCCGCGTCCCCGGCCGCCGGCTGCACCCACAGCTCGTCGCAGACCCCGTCGGCCAGGACCCGGCCGTTGGCCACGCAGTTGAGCGCCACCCCGCCGGCCAGGCACAGCCGTCGCTCCCCGGTGCGTTCCAGCGCCGTCCGGGCCAGCCGCAGCATCACCTCCTCGGTCACCTGCTGCACGGAGGCCGCCAGGTCGAACTCCCGCTCGGTGAGCGGGCCTTCCGGTGTCCGGCGCGGCCCGTCGAACAGCTCCTCGAAGGCCCGGCCGACCATGGTCTGTCCATACTGGAAGGTGAAGTGCCGCAGATCCAGGCGGAACGAGCCGTCCGGCTTGATGTCGATCAGCCGCTCCCGGATGAGCGGCGCGTAGCGCGGCGTCCCGTAGGGCGCCAGGCCCATCAGCTTGTACTCGCCCGAGTCGACCTTGAAGCCGCAGAAGTACGTGAAGGCCGAGTACAGCATGCCGAGCGAGTGCGGGAAGCGCAGTTCCGCGAGCGGGACCAGTTCGGTGCCCCGGCCGTGCCACAGCGTCGTCGTCGCCCACTCCCCCACGCCGTCGACACACAACACCGCGGCCGACGGGTACGGGCTCGGGAAGAACGCCGACGCGGCGTGCGAGGCGTGGTGCCGGTGCGCCACCACCGGCGGCAGCACCTGCCCCGGGGCCAGGACGCGCAGCCGCGCCCGCACGTCGTCCAGGGCCCGCCGCTTCCAGCCGGCCCACTGCGGGAACGCCCGGCGGAACACCGGGAGACCGTGCGGGGCGGTGGCCAGCCAGGTCGCCAGCACGCGGCGGAACTTCAGCGCCGGGTCCTCGTAGAACGCCACGGCCGCCAGCTCGTCGAGGCGCAGCCCGGCCTCGCGCAGACAGCAGGCGACGGCGTGCGAGGGGAAGCCGGGATCGTGGCGGCGCCGGGTGAAGCGCTCCTCCTGCGCCGCCGCGAGCGGGGTGCCGCCGGCCACCACGGCGGCCGCGCTGTCGTGGTAGTAGGCGGAGATGCCCAGGACCGGGCGGTCCGGCCCGCCGGGGCCCCAGCGGTCGGCGCGCGCACCGCCCTTGCCGGTCCCCCTGTCCGACCTCCCCATGTCAGAACAGGGGGTAGACGGATGCGTCGTCCTCGGGCTGCGGCCGCAGCGGGGACGGCGGCGCGGGCGGATCGGCGGGCCGGTCCGCCGGGGCGTCGGGGGCGGGCCCCGGACGGCCCCGGTGCCGCAGCCAGGAGGCGAGGCGGCGGACCGCCGACGCGGGCGCCGCGCTGCTGTCGTCGTGCATGGCGGGGCTCCTCACACCAGGTCCAGGCGGTCCGCCAGCTGCCGGGCCACCAGGTCGTATCCCAGATCGGTGCAGTGCACGCGGTCGATGAACAGCCAGTCCGCCGGCTTCGCGGCCTCGGCCAGCGCCACGTTCAGGTCCAGGAACGGCACGTCGAGCCGGGCGCATCCGGCGGCCAGCCGGTCCGCGTAGGCGCGGCCCACGGCCATGGTGGAGATGTCGTTGTGGAAGCGGCGGAAGTTGGACACCTCGTCCAGCTCCTCGAAGAGCAGCTGCTCGCGGGGCAGCGGCTCCTCGCGCACCCAGGGCGCGAGCGGCTGGAGCGCGAAGACCAGCCGGGCGCCCAGGCCGTCCGCGAGCAGCTTCCAGGCGCCCAGGTGACGAATCGTCAGCTCGCTGGCGTGCGCGACCCGCTGGTCCGACGGCGGTACGACGTCGGGGGCGGGCCCGCAGTCGAAGAAGGCGCCGTGCCGGCCCTGCTTCTCCTCGGGCAGCCGGCTGAGCACCAGATTGTTGACCCCGGAGAGCAGCACGATGTCCTCGACCGGCGGGAGTTCGTGCTGGAAGAGGGTGAACAGCAGCAGTTCCTGGGCCGAGTTGTGACTCTGCCCGGCGATGTTCAACCAGGGCAGCCGGGGCGCGTGGGCGTTCCACAGCCGCGCCGAGATCGTGGCCGCGTCACCGGTGGCGCCCACGCCGAAGACCGCGGAACTGCCGGCGAGCACCCGCACCGGGCCGTCGGGCCGGTCGTCGCCGACCGTCGCCCGGAGCCCGCCGGGGCCCGGGGTGACCCGGAAGCCGTGCCGGTCGGTGGTGTGGACGGGGCTCTTCTCGTTGCCGTACTGGAAATACCCGAGATAGGGCTGGTCCTCCAGGACGAAGGTGTAGTGCTCCATGTGCGGGGTGAACTCGGCACGGGGTGACGTCATCGCGAAGGGGCTCCCGTCGGTGCGCTGTGCGTGGCTGTCGTGCCTTGCGTGGTGCCCGGCCGCCCTGCCGTGCGCGGTGGGACCGTCGGGCACGGCAGGGTGCGGGGTGGGCGGCCTGCGCTCAGCGGGCCGGGGTCGGGGGCGGCGGTTCGGGCAGCGAGCCGGGGCGGTCCTCGCGGATCAGGTCGGCGTTGATGGCCATGCCCGCCAGCCCTCCGCTGGCGGCGGCCATCGCGGCCTGCTGCATGTTCCGGCCGAGGTCACCGGCCACGTACAGCCGGGGCAGGCTGGTGCGGCCGCGCTCGTCGGTCTGCACGGACTCCAGGTCCGGGGCCTGCAGCCAGGGGCGCAGCGGAGCCACCCGGGGCTCGATGTCCAGGTGCAGGAAGAGCGCCCCGTAGCCGGCGGACCGGCCGTCCTTGAACACCACCTCGACGCCTTCGGGATGCGGCTTCACCTCGCTGACCGTGTCGGTGACGACGGGCACGCCGGCCGCGGTGAGCCGGTCCCGCTCGTCCTGGGGCAGCTCGCGCCGGTCGGTGAGGTAGGTGATGCGGTCGGACCACACCGTGAGGGTCGCGGCCAGGCACTCGCTCGCCACGACCCCTCCGTACACGGCGAAGCTGCGTTCGCGCACCTCCCAGGCGTGGCAGTACGGGCACTCCAGGACGGTCGTGCCCCACAGGTCCGCCAGGCCCGGGACCGGCGGCAGCACCGAGCGCACACCGGCCGCGTACAGCAGGGTGCGGGCCCGGACGGTGCCGGACTCCTTGGTGGCGACCACCACGTGAGCACCGTCGTGTTCCGCCGAGACCACCTCGTCGTCCCGGAACGTCACGTCGTACGCGGCGAGTTGGGCGCGCGAACGGGCCCGGAAGTCCGCGATCGTCGCCCCGTCGTTGGTGAGGACGTTGTGCATGACGCCCGCCGCCATGTTGCGGGCGTCACCCGAGTCGATCAGCAGCACCCGGCGGCGTGAACGGCCCAGGTAGAGCGCCCCGTTGAGGCCGGCCGGGCCGCCTCCGACGATCACCGTGTCGTAGAGCTGTGTAGCCAATGGTCACCCCTTGTCGAGAAGGTCACTGTGCGCAGGCGGGTCGGAGGGCGGCGCACCGGAGGACAGCGGTGGTGCGCAGGGCGCCGGGAGTGCGTCGCCGGGCGCGGCGGGGTCCTCGCGCAGGGGTGCGAGCAGCACCAGCGCGCCCACGGCCAGGACGGTCCCGCACACCACGAACACCGCGGGCACGGACAGGGCTTCGGCGAGCAGTCCGCCGAGCGTCGCGCCGACCGGCATGGTGCCCCACGCGCACAGCCGGGACACGCTCATCACCCGGCCCTGGAGATCCTCCGGCGTGAGCCGCTGGCGCAGCGACATCACCGGGATGTTCCAGCCCATCATGAAGACGCCGTTGGCGGCGAGTGCCAGCGCGGCCAGGACCGGATGGCGGCCCAGGCCCAGCGCGGCGTACGCGGCCCCGGACGCCACCAGGGACCAGCGGGCCAGCCGTACGGTGGGCAGCCGGTCGGCGGCCCGGGGCGCCAGCCAGCTGCCGGCGACGGCGCCCAGCGAACCGACGGCGAGCAGCAGTCCGTACCCGGTCGCGCTCAGCCCCAGCGTGCCCTCGCTCAGCAGCACCAGCATCGAGAACGTCGCCGAGAACACCAGGCCGTAGAGGGCGCTCGCGGCCAGTGTGCGCCGCAGGGTGCGATGGCCGAGGACGAAGCCGAGCCCGGCCCGGATGTCGCGGAGCACCCCGCTGCGCGCCCGGCCCGGTGCCGCCTCGCGGGTGGTGGTGCGGGCGAGCGGGGCGAGTCCGAGGAGCAGCAGCGCGGCCAGTGCGTACAGCACCCCGCCGGTGGCCAGCGCCGCGGCGGCGGTCAGGCCCACCAGCAGGCCCGCCACGGGCGGTCCGGCCGTCTCGTTGAGCACGATCTGCGCTGCCATCAGCCGCCCGTTGGCGCGCTCCAGGTGCCGCTCGTCGACCAGGCGCGGCAGCATCGCGGGCGCCGCGGTGTCGGCAAGGGTCTCGGCGATGCCCAGCAGGAACGCCAGCGCGTACAGCAGGCCCAGCGGACGGTTGCCGGCGAGCAGCAGGGCCGCGCCGAGCAGCGCCGCCCCGCGCACCAGGTTGCTGCCCAGCACGATCCGGCGCCGGTCCACCCGGTCCACGAGGACGCCCGCGGGGAGCGCGAACAGCAGCCAGGGCAGCATGTTGACGGTGGTCAGCCCGGCGACCACCGCCGGGTCGGGGTGGTGCGCGACCACCAGCAGCGGCAGCAGCGTGCGGGTGATGCCGTCGCCCGCGTTGGAGGCGGCCGTCGAGGCCCACAGCCAGCGGAACGGGCGGCCCAGGTCCGCCCGGACGGCCGGGCGGGCCCCGGAGGGGGCGGTGCTAGCCAACAATGCTCCCCTCGGACCATGCACGCAGGCCCAGCAATCGCTCGCCCAGTGGGGTCAGCGTCGCCGGCCCGTACAGTGCGGCCTCGTCCTTGCGCACCCCGCCCTGCGGCGGATGCGGCGGGATCCGGTCCCGCCAGAACCGCACCCGGGCCTCGCGGAGGCCGGCGTTCTCCTCCCAGGCGGGCGCCATGGTCAGGTACTGGGCCATGCGCACCCGGGCCTCGGAGACGTTGGGGTGCACCCCGTGCGGCAGCAGGCTGTTGAAGATGATCAGGTCGCCGGGCGCGACGCTCGGCGTGGTGATCCGGTAGCCGGTGATGTCCGGCGTGAACGGGTCGCGGTCGGCGGGCCGGCCGCTCACCCACTTCTCCCAGTCGGTGAAGATCTCCGGCACGCACTGGAAGCCGCCGATCTCCTCGTCGCCGTGGGTCAGCGAGAGCACCGCCTGGCAGCTGACCTGCAACGGCTCGGCGGAGGTGTCCACGTCCCAGTGGATGAACCCGTCGAAGGCGCGCGGTCCCCGGTTGGGCGGGTTGACGTTGGCGAAGTCAATGGTGACCCACAGGTCGGCGCGGTCCCAGATGTCGGCGAAGGCCCCGTGGACCCGCGGGGTCTGCCGGACGTCCCACTGGGCCTGGTGGTTGTACATCTCGACCAGGCCGCTGTGGCCCGGCAGCCGGTCGTTGCCGGTGTGCGGCGAGCCCCAGGTCGAGGGGTCCTCGGGGTGCATGTCGAGGAAGGAGTACAGACCCTCGGTGAGGGCGGTGACCGTCTCCGGCGCGACCGCCTGACGGATGATCACATAGCCTTGGGTGATCCACTGTTCCCAGTCCGCGGGGGACAGGACGCGCAGTGGTTCCGTCTTGTGGATGTCTCGCAGTGGAATGGCGGCCACGGGCACTCTCCAGGGACACGACGCCTGCACATGATCGGGTGGGACCGGCCGGCCCCGACATCGCCGTTTCGGCCAAACTTCACCGGGTCGGGCCGGGCCGGGGTGCCGGGGGAATCGGGTAAGGGGCGCTGGGCGGGGGCGGGGGCGGGGGTCACTCGACGATCAGGCGGCGTTCGGGCAGCACCACGGCGTCCAGCTCGGTCCCGGTGAGCAACTCCAGTGCCTCGTCGAGGTGGTTGAGGAGGGGGCGGCCGCCGCCGTTGGCGCTGGTGTTGATGAGCACGGGCAACTCCGTGCGGGCGGCGACCGCGTGGCACAGCCGGTGCAGCAGCGGCTGCGCGTCGGGCCGTACGGTCTGCAGGCGCGCCGTACCGTCGATGTGCCGTGCCTCGGCGAGCCGTTGGGCCCGGTCGGGCCGCACCCGCACCGCGAACAGCATGGTCTCGGTGTGGTCCAGGGGCCCGGTGAAGAACTGGTCGGCCAGCTCCTCGGGGCAGATCGGCGCGACCGGCCGGAACCACTCCCGGTTCTTGATCGTCTGGGAGACGTAGCGGCGGGCGCCGCTCCAGTGGGCCGAGACCAGCAGCGAGCGGTGGCCCAGCGCCCGCGGTCCGGTTTCCAGGCCGCCCTCCAGCCAGGCCACGCACCGCCTCTCGGCCAGCAGGTCGGCGACGGCCTGGACGAACTCCTCGTCGTCGGCCGGGCGGCGCAGGGACAGCCCGAGGCCCCCCAGCCGCCGTCGCAGGCCGTCGGCCGTGGAAGCGTCGTCGCCGTCGTCACCGTCGTCGTCCACCGCCTCCAGGCCCTCCAGCGGCGGTCCGGCGTAGGCCAGCGGCGCCCATCCCGAGCGGCCCAGCAGGGCCGGGCGATCGGCCGGGTCGGCGACGGCCAGCGCCGCGCCCAGCGCGATCCCCGAGTCGTCGCAGCAGGTCGGGATGGACACCCGGGTGAACTGGGCGCATTCGGCGAGGCGGCTGTTGGCGGTGATGTTGAGCGCGCAGCCGCCCGCGTAGCAGAGCGTCGCGTAGCTGGGGAAACGCCGGCTGATGCCGGTGACCAGCGACGTCAGGTCCCGCTCCACGGCGGTCTGCAAGGTGGCCGCCAGGTCCCTGCAGATGCGCGCGCCGGGGGAGGTCCCGACGGGGGTGCTGCGTCCGTCCGCGGTGCGGATCTCGTCGGGGAAGACCGAGCCGAAGGAGTGCACGACGTCGTCGTCCGAGGAGTCGGCCAGGCCCGCGTCCAGATATCCGCCGCTGTGCGGGTCGTACTCCCACCAGGTGTCGGCGTAGCGCAGCGCGGTGCCGGTCAGCCGGTCCTCGTCGAGCCGCTCGTACAGGTCCGGCGAGGCGCGCCGGGTGGACTGCGGGACGAGCATGGCGCGCAGCACCGGCAACAGGGCGTCATCGGTCTCCCCGGTGGCCGACAGCCCGAGCAGCTTGCCGGTGTCGAACTGGCTGCCGTGGACACGCCGGGCAAGCGCCTCGTAGACCAGGCCGAGGCGCGGGCCGGTGCGGTTGGTGAAGGACATCACCGGGGTGAGCTGGTCGCCGTCGCCGAGACAGACCATGCCGCACTCGGCGTAGTTGCCCGTCCCGTCCAGCGCCAGCACCAGGGCCTTGCGGGCCCCGGAGGTGTAGTACGCGAGGGCGGCGTGCGCGTAGTGGTGGCGTACCGCGGTCAGGGTGAGGCCGCCGAACCCCTTGGCCAGCGGCCAGTCCACGGGTTTGATCACGCGGGTCACCGCATCGGCGAGACCCGTGCCGCCGGTGGCCGTCCAGCGGGCGTCCTCGTTGACGAGTTCCACCAGGGCCGGGGGCAGTACCTGGCACACCGGCGTGTACCAGTCGGCCACCGCGATCCCGGTCACCGGGCCCGCCGCCCGCTCCCGTAGCTCCGCCAGCCATGCGGCGGCGGCCCGCGGGAAGCCGCCGTTGCCGCCGCACACATGGCGCAGCCCCAGGCGGCGCTCGGCCTCGATGACGCGGTAGCCGCCCGCCTCGGTGAGCGCGGCCCCCGCGTCGTGGCCGAAGTGCATCCCAATGATTGCCATGGAACCAATCACCCTTCCTCGGCCCGGACCGGGGTCGTGGGGCCGGGTCGTGGATCGGCGGCCCGCCTCGCGCGGGGCGGGCCGTTGCGGAGAGCGTCGGGGACCGGCTCAGGACAGCGTGGCAAGACTCTGGGCGTGATGGCGCTCCAGGAGGCCCTGCACCACCTCGCGCATGTAGGAGCAGTAGCCGGGCGACATCACCTGGATCGAGCCGTTCTCCTCCTCCAGCGCTCCGGCGGAGCCGCCCGAGCAGGTGCCCTGGAGCTCGCAGCCCTGGCAGCCGGGGCCGTTGGTGTAGGCCCGCATGCCGTAGTCCTGGTAGGCGGGAGAGGAGAAGATGCCGCGCCAGTCGTCGATGGTGCCCAGCTTGCGGGCGGTGGCCTTGCAGGCGAAGACGCTGCCGTTGGGCTCGATGGAGAGCTGGCGGCCCACCGCCGGGCAGGTCTTGTAGTCGGCCTGCTCGGCCCACTTGGCCTCGTCGATGATCATCTGGAAGGTCTGGTACCAGTAGCCGCTGAGCTGCACGCCGCGCGCACGCCCGTAGTCGACGGCGGCCAGCAGCCGCCGCGCCACGTCGTGCGGGCTGTGCTTCTGGAAGAACTCCTTGGCCTGGAAGGACACGATGACGTCCAGGCTGTCCAGACCGGCCTCGGCGACGAAGTCGATGAGCGGGGTGCCCCACTTGTCCCAGGTGAACTGGGAGAGCACCGAGGTGATGCTGACCGGGACGCCCGCGGCCTTCATGTCGAGGATCGCCTTGCGGATCACCTCCCACGAAGTGCGCTGCTGCTGCCCGCCGCGGAACTCACCGGTCTCCGGGACCAGGTAGTCGATGGAGACGGTGGTGTCGACGCGGTGCCTGGCGAGCGCCGCCAGCAGCTCGTCGTCGATGCGGGAGCCGTTGCTGGTCAGGTCGTAGGAGAGGGTGACCCCGTCGTGGCTGTCGCCGAAGGTGCGCAGCACGTGCAGGATGGTGCCCCGCGCCAGGGTGGGCTCGCCGCCGAAGAACGACACCGTCAGATGGCCGCCACCGTTGGCCTTGCGCAGCTCGATGGCCTCCTTGACGGTCTTCTCGGCCACCTCGCGCGACATGTGCATCGAGGGGTTGCGGACCTCGTCCGAGCCGTGGTTCCAGTCGCCCTCGGCGAACGTGGGGCCCGAGTCCTGGCGGGTGGGGCCCGTGACCTCACGCGTGCGGCGCAGTTCGACCAGGACCGGGCCGGGTTTCACCGACTCGCCGGAGGTGTTGCGCTCCTCGACGCCGCCGTCGAAGTTGTACGCGAAACAGCCCTGACAGGAGAAGTTGCAGGCGTTGGTGAGCACGAGCTGGATGGAGGAGTGGAACACCCCGCTTCCGAGGGCGCTCCGCCGGCTCTCCAGCAGGCCGTCGATCTCCGCGGCCTCGTCGTGCCCCGCCTCGACGAGGAACCGGGCCTCGACGAGGTCACGCAGTGCGTCGTCGTCGGCCCGCTCGCGCAGTCGGTCCCAGCTGGTGCCCTGGGAGGCCTCCTTGAGGAGTTCGACGATGTCCCGGTCGATCAGCCGAGCATTTCCGAAGAGTGCGTGAAAAGCCATGGTCCGCTCGTCGCCCTCATAGGAATCGAGCCGGCCTCCGAACGACGTGAAATCCCGGTTGCCCGCGGCACGCAGGGTGCGGACGTAGCGCGAGGACTGGTACATCGAATTCTGCATGGCTGAAGACTTCTCCCTGCGTCTGACGACTTCCGACGCGACATACGACGCGGCCCTGGGCGCGGCGTGCGGCACTGCGTCGGTGAAAAGGGCCCCGGGCGCGGAGCCGTGGACGCGGACCGGCTCCGGCCCTCGGCCCGGCCCGCGCGACAGACCGGGGCCCGGCCGGTGGGCGGGGCCCCGGGGAACCTCAGCCCTTAGGCCGACGCACGCTCGTTCCGCTGCTCAGCGGGGGCCGGGACGGCCTCCGCCTGCTTGTGGGCGGGCGTAATGGTCGGGGCATTGCCCTTGTCCGGGGAGACGAACGCACACGGACGGGACGACGCGGTGACCGCGGGGCGGGCGACCTTCTTGACTTCGGCCATATGGCCTCCTCAGTAGGTGCGAAACAACGCGTTCCACTGAAGCAGAAGAAAACCACACGCAATAAGCCTTCAACCGGACACGGTTGGAAAAGCGCGGCACTCCGGGGCACACCAATGGGAATTGATCCTTCAGCATTCGGCGCATGCCACTCCATCTGCCGATTCACCCGCGCACCACCGCGTGATCCGCCGCGGGGTGATCACCGCCGGCCGCCTTTCACCTGCCCTCGCACGGGGTGAATTCCGGCCAGGAACGGGATGGCGCGGTGCACGACCTGGCAGGCGCTACCGCGTGGTGGAGCGTCTCGCCGGCAGGGGGCGCGGGCGCAGGCCGGGACCCTGCCGTCCCTTCAGCCGGCTTTACCGGCCGCGGAGAGCACCGTGAGCACCCCGGCGGACAGGCACAGCTGGAGGATCGCGCCCGACAGCCCCATGCGTTCCTCCAGTTGACGAAATCCGGTGGGTGGAATGACGAACGCGTCCAGCACCCAACCGCCGAATTCGAGGAGCACGGTTCCGAAGGCCGCCCTGAAGGCGATCTCCACCTCGTTCGGGGGCTGGATGCGACCTGCCGTGGCGCGGATCATTCTTTCCCTCTCCTGGAGGCGTGAGGGCCGGGGTCCCCTTGCGTTCCCCTTACGGTCGGTAGCCAAGACGGTGGGCATCGGTTGCGGGTTCCACCGGTCGCCCCGCGGCCCGTACGGAGATCCCGTACGGAGATCCCGTACGGGCCGCATGCAACTGATGGCGCGTCAGGGTCTTACCTGTGCAGGGTGATTGGCTCGTGTGCCGGCTCCGACCCGCGCTCTTCGGCCCCACGCCCCTCCGAAATCGGTCAGAACTGCAGCGCGTCGGCCGCCGAGTTCTGCCAGTAGGTGACCGAGGCGTTGTCGTCCTTGTGCGTACCGGTGGGCAGGCTGAGGGTCACCGGTGCACCGGTCGAACCGGAACCGCTGCGCGGCGTGAAGTACACCGTCAACTTCCGGGCGGTGCGGCCATGGGTTCCGCCGGCCGCGCTGCTGAGCAGGACGGACGCGTACACGGACCGGCCCGGGGCGACCGTCGCCACGGCCTGCGGCTTGCTGTCCTCGTTGACCTGCGTGGCGGACTGTTCGTCGTCGAAGCGCAGGGACGGCGCGAAGTAGGCGTTGCAGGAGCGGGAGCCCTTGTTGGTGATCGTCAGCAGCAGGTGGTTGAGGGGGCGCGGCACCTTGGTGATCACGGCCGTCACGTTGTCCCCCGTGCAGGCATCGGACGAACCGGACGCCTGGCCAGGGGCCTTCCCCGCGGCCGGACTGTTCGCCGGGGCCGAGTTCTTCCCTGCGCTGGAGGACGAGCCGCTGCCGCTTTCCTTGCCGCTGCCGTTGTTGTTGCTGCCGTTGTTGCTGCCGTTCTCCTTGCCGTCGGCGTTGTCTCCCGGGCGCGCAGTGGCCGCGTCGGCGGCGGCGTGCCCCGGGGAGCGGGCGTCCGACGACGAGCCGTCACAGGCGCTCAGGGACAGCGCGGCCAGGACGGCAGCGGACGCGGCGACGGCGGTACGGGGGCGGATGCGGATGCGGATGCGGAGCATGATGATCTGCGTTCCTTTCCCTCCACTTGTGGAGGTGTGGTGCTGAATGTGGTGCTGGGTGTGACGCTCGGGGAGCTGGGTTCGTGTGTGAGGGGGGAGTCGGTTCGTGTGTGTACGGGGCGACTGTCCTTATCGGAACGGTCTCAGTTCCCGTCGAGCAGAGAAATGACGATCGCAGCGCAGGCGATCAGCACAGCGAGGGCGACAACATCACTGAGATACGGGCGGGTTCGCATGGCTCTTCCGGTCTCGGTGGCACTGCGTACAGCCTGCGAGGCGGTCGGCGCCGCGCCAACCGATCCGCGACAATGAGAGAAGCTGGAACGCCGGCAAGGGGTTTGACCAGGGGAATTGACCCTTCCCTGGAACAGCGTCCTGGAACGGCGGAATGAACAGGGGGATCAGGGTGGCCACAGAAACCGAAGGGTTCGCGCGCCTGCTGCGCCGGCTCAAGGAGCGCTCCGGGCGCAGCTACGGCGTCCTCGCCGGGCAGTTGCACATGAGCGTGTCCACGTTGCACCGCTACTGCAACGGCGACGCCGTACCCGTGGACTTCGGCCCCGCCGAACGCCTCGCCAGGCTGTGCGGGGCGAACCGCGAGGAAATGGTGGAGCTGCACCGCCTGTGGATCGTCGCGGACGACGGGCGCCGCCGCGGCCGCTCGGCGTCGGCCGCGGCGGCAGCAACAGCAGAGACGGCAGCGACAGCAACGCATTCGGCACCGCCTCGCGGCGCCGGGTCGGACACGGCAGCGGGCGCACCGGCACGCTCCGGAACATCGGCACCCGCTGCGCCCGAGCCGAACTCCCCGGAATCGGAGGGCCCGTCAGACCGCCCGGACCACGCGTGCGATCCGGCTCCCGTCACCCCCGACACCGCCATCGCCCCCGGCGCGCCCCGTTCAGCCGCCGCCACAACCCCAAACACCTCGCCCCCCACCACAACCGCCCCCACCGCCCCCACCGCCCCCTGCACCGAAGGGGACACCAAGGCCGCCGCCGTCTCCCCCACCCGCAGCCGCCTCCGCTTCGCCCTCGCCGCCCTCGCCCTGGTCTCCCTCGCCGTACCGGCGGCCCTGGCCTTCGAGGGGGGAACGGGGGCTGACAGCGGCAGGGACCCGCGTGCCGCCGCAGGCCCGCCGTCCGCCGGCGGCGATCCCGCCGCGACCGCCAAGAAGGCCCCCGCCCCCGGACCTTCCGCCTCGAAGCACTCCCCCGCCCACGGCGACAAGCGCAAGCACGGCCCCACCACGTCCGCCCGCCCGGAAGCCTCCGACGCGAGCCGCCCCTCCACGGGAGACGATGAGGACGCAAAGGGCAACGGCTCCGCCCCGCACGTCGGCGTCAGCTCGTACAACTGGGACGAGCCGTGCAGCGTCAGCTACCTGCTCCAGCAGGATCCGGAGCACGTCCCGCCGCCACCCGCGCCGCAGGACAGCCGTGGTTGGGCACGCGCCATGGGCGGCATCGACGGCGGCAGTCTGCCGCTCCAGCTCACGGCGACCGGCACCTCGGACGAGGCCGTCGTGCTGACCTCGCTGCACGTCCGGGTGGTGAGCACGCATACCGCGCTCCCCTGGGCCGCCTATTCGATGGCCGACGGCTGCGGCGGGGGTATCACCCCACGCCGTTTCGACATCGACCTGGACAGCGAACGGCCGACAGCGAAACCGGCGGCCGGCCAGGATGGCGACATCAAGGTCCCCGCGAAGGACTTCCCCTTCAAGGTCTCCGCCCATGATCCGCAGGTCCTCAACCTGGACGTGCACACCGAGGGCCACGACGTCAGCTGGTACCTGGAGGTCGGCTGGAGCAGCGGCGGCCGGCAGGGAACCCTGCGTGTCGACGACGGCGGAAAGCCCTTCCGCACCAGCGCCATCGAGGGCCACGACCAGCTGACCTACTGGACGGGGGAGCGCAAGTGGGTGCCCAAGTAGGGGTTCACGAGCTTGTCAGCACCGCGGTCTTTCCCAGGACAGCGCGCGGACGATCAGACCCTGCCGACGGGTGACTGCGTCGCCGGACACTCCCATCTGATCTCGCCTTCGTGCCAGTGACCGGTGGGGGCCAGGCCGGCAGCGGCGGCAACGGCAGCGGATGCGTGATGATCCGGATGAATGTGGGCACGGATCACCTCCACGCCTTGCTCCCGCAGCCAGGAGGCCAATCCTCGTGCCGCCTCAGAGGCAATCCCGCGCCCTTGCCACGGGGTCCCGACCACCCAGGCAACCTCCGCCACACACCCGCGCCCCTCAGCAGTGATCCTTGCCTGCACCGTCCCGGCCAGGCACTGCTCCTCACGGACCCGGATCAGCCAGTTCCACCACGTCTGCGAGGGCTCGGGAGAGCCGGCCACCAGGCGTTCATACCGTGATCGCAACGCCGGCGCAGAGTGCGGAACACCGCCGATGAAGACATGAAGGGCCGGGTCGGAGAGCACCTCGGCCATCTCGTCCGCGTGCTCCACGGCGAGCGGCACGAGGCGCAATCTCCCGGTCTCGACGGCCCCGATCTTCATGGCGTCCACGCAGTCTCCTGTCCCGCCACTCCGGCAGCTGGCGCCCATCCGACACTACGGTGCCGGCAGAACTCGGGAACACTCCCGGGCCGCGCTGATCACCACGTGCTGTCCCAACTGACCGACAAGCGCTGTCCCCAGAAAGTGAACAAAGCCGGCCGTCCCGCTCAGCGGTCGCGGTGGGGTCGTCGCCAGCTGGTCAGGACCTCCTCCGTGGTGGTAACCGTGGCGACCAGGGAGAGGGTGTTGGAGAGCATTGCGGCGGTGTATTCGGCGGGGACCCCCGCGATGGCGTCCGCGGGGACCACGGCCGTGTAGCCCAGGTTGACCGCGTCGAACACGGCATTGGGGATCGCCACATTCGCCGATACCCCGGTGATGACGAGCGTGCGGCACCCGGCGTTGCGCAGCAGTGCGTCCACCTCGGTGCCGGCGATCGGCGAGAGGCCGTGCAGCCGGCGCACCACCAGGTCGTCCTCCGTCACGGGAATCGGATCGGCGACCCGTACCGCCGTGGACCCGGCGAGCTGCTGGACGGGCAGCCGCTCGGCCGCCCTGAAGAGGCGGGCGTTGTGGCTGGCGCCGCGGCCGTCGGGACGGCATTCGGCGATCGCGTGCAGCACCTGGACACCGGTGTCATGGGCGGCCGCCACCAGGCGCGCGACGTTGGCCAGCGCCCCCGACGCGCGGGCCACCTCGGCCAGTTCGGGCAGGGCGCTGTCCGGGCCAACCACGCCGCGCTGGCACTCGACGGTCAACAGCACGGTAGAGGCCGGGTCCAGTTGCGCGGCGCGTCGCGCGGCGTCCGAAGGCATCGCATTCCCCTCTGGCGGATCCGGTTCCCTGACGGGCCCGTTCACGGCGGGTGAGGGTAGCGGGCATTGCGTACGTCAGGAAGAGCCCGCATGATTTCTGACACCCAGTCAGTTGAGGATCGGACGGACCGGGTGTCGGGGCAACGGGTCAGTGCTCCCTGGGCGGGCACACGGCGGAGGGCGGGGTCGGATGGCCGGCACACAGCGGCGCGGGCGCCGGATCATGATGACGCGGGGCGAGCTCGATGCGTTCCTCGGGACGCAGCGCACCTGCCGGGTCGCGACGGTCGGCGATGACGGCACACCGCACGTCGGGGCGCTGTGGTTCGTCTGGGACGGCACGGCGCTGTGGCTGTATTCGATCACTCGCAGCAAGCGGTGGGCACAGCTGCGCAAGGACCCGCGGCTCGCGGTGGTCGTCGACGACGGGCACGAGTACGGCGAGCTGCGCGGCGCCGAGCTGTCCGGCCGGGTGGACTTCGTCGGGGAGGCCCCGCGCACCGGCGAGCACTGCCCGGAACTGGACGCCCCGGAGCGGCTCTTCGCCGAGAAGTACTTCGGGATGCCCCGGATGCCGCACGACGGCAGGCATGCGTGGCTGCGTCTGACGCCCGGGTCGGTGGCGTCATGGGACTTCGCCAAGATCCCGGGGGAGCGTGATGGCCGGGCCGAGGGAGCGTGAAGGCCGGATCCGGGAGGGCGTGGACGCCGGATCCGGGGGGCGTGGACGCCGGATCCGGGGGGCGTGGACGCCGGATCCGGGGGGGCGTGGGTGAAGGCCGCACCCCGGGGGCGCAGGTGAACACCGCGGGCGGATGACGTGATTACCGTGACCTGATCACCGTGACCTGATCATCTGCCGGAACGCAGGTGACCGCCGCGAGGTGCAGGCCCCGCCGAGCCGAAGTTGATCTCCGTCCACAGATCGCGTTGTCGGTGGTCTCTGCGAGAGTGGTGTCCGTCAGCCCGATCCGCGCCGGCAGGGGTGCGGAAGCGGGACGGCCGGTCGTGACGGGCCGGACGCCGACGAGGACGAAGGAGATCCGGTGAACGTGCTCTTCCCCGCGCTGCGCGATGCGTCGCCCACCCCCGCGCTGCGCTTCGGCGACCGCGCGCTGAGCCATCAGCAGCTGGCGTCGGTGGCGGGCGCGCTCGCCGAACGGATCGCCGGCGAATCCCGTATCGCGCTGTGGGCGACGCCGACCCTGGAGACCTCGATCGGTGCGGTGGCCGCACTCCTCGCGGGGGTGGCCGCGGTACCGGTGAACCCGAAGATCGGCGAGAGCGAGCTGGCGCACATCGTGGCGGACAGCACGCCCTCGCTCGTCCTGGCCGAGCCGGGCGCCGATCTGCCGGGGCCGCTCGCCGCGCTCCCCCGTGTCGACATCGAGGCCGCGGAGCCGCCCGCGGGAGCCGGCCCGGCCCCGCTGCCGGCCGAACCGGGCGACGAGGCACCGGCCTTGATCGTCTACACCTCCGGCACCACCGGGCCGCCCAAGGGCGTCGTGCTCCCCCGGCGCGCCCTCGTCCACACCCTGGACGCCCTGGAGGACGCCTGGCAGTGGACCGCCGACGACGTCCTGGTCCACGCCCTGCCGCTGTTCCACGTCCACGGCCTGATCCTCGGCATCCTCGGGCCGCTGCGCCGCGGCGGCAGCGTCCACCACCTGGGGCGCTTCAGCACCGACGCGGTGGCCCGGGAGCTGTCCGCGGACGGGACCATGCTGTTCGGCGTCCCGACGATGTACCACCGCCTGGCCGCGGAGGCCGGCCAGGATCCCGTGCTCGCCAAGGCGCTGGCCCGGGCCCGGCTGCTGGTCTCCGGCTCGGCCGCGCTGCCCCGGACCGATCATGAACGGATCATGGCCGCCTGCGGCCGGCGGGTGATCGAGCGCTACGGCATGACGGAGACGCTGATGAACACCAGCGTGCGGGCGGACGGCCCGGATGCCGTCGGCACCGTAGGGGTGCCCCTGCCGGGGGTCTACGTCCGCCTGGTCGACGACGCGGGCCAGGCCATCGAGGCGGACGACGCGGAGACGGTCGGCGAGATCCAGGTCCGCGGCCCGAACCTCTTCGTCGAGTACCTCAACCGTCCCGATGCCACCGCCGCCGCCTTCGACGGCGGATGGTTCCGCACCGGGGACATGGCGACCCGTGACGCCTCCGGGAACTACCGCATCGTGGGCCGCAAGGCGACCGACCTGATCAAGAGCGGCGGCTACAAGATCGGCGCGGGGGAGATCGAGAACGCGCTCCTGACGCACCCCGGGGTCGCCGAGGCCGCCGTCACCGGCGCCCCGGACGAGGACCTCGGCGAGCGGATCGTCGCCTGGATCGTGCTGCGGACCGGTCCGGACGCGGAACCGGCGCCCTCCGGCGAGGAGCTCGCCGAGCATGTCGCCCGTCAGCTGGCGCCCCACAAGCGCCCGCGCACCGTGCACTTCCTGGACGCCCTGCCGCGCAATGACATGGGCAAGATCCTCAAGCGTGAGCTCCGTGTGTGAGGACGGGCGCGGCGAGGCCGAGGAGCGCGCCGGCCCTGCCACCGAGCCCATGCCCTGTACGCGGCTGACGGCCCGGCAGGCCATCGCCGCGGTCTCGGAGGCGTACACCGAGCTGACCGTGCCGGAGGGACCCGGCGCACCGGCCGCGGCACCGTTCGCACCGGACGGCCCGCTCGGCTGGCGGGGCTACGACGACATGCGCGCCCGCGCCCACGCCCGGACCGGCGAGCACGAGTCGGTGGTCACCGCCCTGGCCACGATGGGCGGCACGGAAGCGGTGGTGCTCTCCTTCGAGTTCCGCTATCTGGGCGGCTCCCTGGGCGAGCGCACCGGCGACCGCCTTGAAGCCGCGTACACCCTGGCGCGCGAGCGGGGTCTGCCCGTGGTCTCGCTGATCGCCACGGGCGGCAGCCGGATGCAGGAAGGAATGCGCGCGCTGACCCAACTCCAGCGGGTGGCCGCCCAGTCGGCGCGCAACCGCGCCGCGGGCCTGCCGCAGATCGCCGTGCTGCGCGATCCGACGACCGGCGGCGGCTGGGCCACCCTGGGCGCGGCCGCCGATGTCATCCTCGCCCTCCCCGGGGCGCAGGTCGGCTTCGCGGGCTCACGGGTACGCCCCGCGGACGCCGATCCGTACGCCTACTCCGCCGAGGGCCAGCTGGCGTCCGGGCACATCGACGCCGTGGTCCCGCCCGACCGGCTGCGCGCCACGGTCCAGCACTGGCTGCAACTGCTGTGCGGAGCAAGCGGACCGGACGGGGCGGACGAGGCGGACGAGCCGAACGGTGCGGGCGAGCCGGGCGAAGAAGCGGGGGCGCCGGCGCCCTTGCCGTATGCGCGCGGCGTTCCGGGACTGCCGGAGACCGGCTGGGGTGCGGTGGCCCGCGCCCGCGAGCCCCGGCGGCCGCGCGCCGAGGCCTATCTGCGGGCCTACTTCGACGACCGGGAGGAGATCAGCGGCGACCGCTGTGGCGGTGTCGACCCCGGGATGCGGTGCGGATTCGGCCGTCACGAGGGGCGCACGATCGCCTTCGCCGCCCAGTGCGGCACGGCCACCCGCCCGGCCGGATTCCGTACCGCCGCCCGCCTCATCCGGCTCGCCGACCGCCTGGGCATACCGGTCCTCACTCTCGTCGACACCCCGGGGGCCGCCAATGACGCGGCGGCCGAGCGCGCCGGGGCCGGCGCGGCCATCGCCGACACCTTCGCGGCGCTGGCCACCGCCCGCGTGCCCGTCACGTCCCTGCTCATCGGGGAAGGCGGTTCGGGCGGCGCGCTGGCCCTGGCCGCACCGGACCGGCTCTGGGCCACACCGGACAGCTACTTCTCCGTGATCGCCCCGGAGCTGGCCGCGGCCATCCTCAAGCGCGACCCGGCGCAGATCCATGACACCGCCGACCAACTCCGTATCCGCCCACAGGATTTGCTCGACCTCGGCGTCATCCGCGGTATCGCCCCACCGGCCTGAAAAATCTGCTGCGGCCGGCGCCGCTCCCGCCTCAGCAGCCCTCCACCCTCTTGCCGGCCGCCCGGAGCGCCTTCACGGCGGCCCGGATCGAGGGCCGGCGGTCGGCATCGGCGCGCCAGATGGCATAGACATGGCGGCGCATCGTATGGCGTACGGGTACCACGCTCACGCCTTCCGGCACCGGCCCGCGGCCGAGCCGCGGGGCCACCGCGATCCCCAGCCCGGCCGCGATCAGGGCGAGCTGGGTGTGATGCTCCTCGGCCATGTGCGCGATGCGTGGCTCCACCCCCTTGCTGCGCAGCGTGAACATCAGCCAGTCGTGGCAGAACTCCCCCTGCGGCCAGGAGATCCACTCGTCGTCCGCGAAGTCCTCCAGCTCCACGGACTGCCGCCCGGCCAGCGGATGGGTGGACGGCATCGCCACATCGGCCGGATCGTCCAGCAGTGGCGCCTTGGCCAGTCCCTCGGGCAGGGACAGCGGCCGGTTGTACCAGTCCAGTACGACCGCCAGGTCGAGATCGCCGCGCACCACACCGCGCACCGATTCGTCCGGCTCCATCTCCGTCAGCCGGGCACGCAGCTGGGGATGCTCGGCGGCGAGCGTGACGAGCGCGGCCGGGAAGACCCCCCGCGCCGCGGTGGGAAAGGCGCCCAGCCGCAGCTCGCCCACCGCCTGGCCGCGATGCGCCTCCAACTCGGCCTGCGCCAGCTCGACCTGGGAGAGGATGCGCGTGGCATGGTCGGCGAGCAGCCGCCCGGCGTCGGTCAGCCGCACCCCGCGCCCGTTCCTCGCCAGCAGCTGCTGACCGGTCTCCCGCTCCAGCTTGGCGATCTGCTGCGAGACGGCCGAGGTCGTCACATGCAGTCCGTCGGCGGCCGCACTCACCGAGCCGTGGCGGGCGACCGCACTCAGCGTTCGCAGGCGATCAAGGTTCAACATATAAGCAATGCTAAGCGATACCCGACAAGAATTCTCGCTTGTGCTACGAAGTTGCACCCCCCATCGTGAACACCATGAGCACCACTCCCGGCGCACCCACCGCCTCCGCCACCGCCTCAACCCCCCAGCCCAGGCCCACCGAGCCCACCGAGTCCACCGCCGACCAGAACGCCGCGCCGGCTCCGGCCGCGGTGCCCCGCACCGCCGCTTCCGTACCCGCCACGAAGCCCGCCGGCCGGGCCGGCGGCTGGCCGTTCCGCTTCGCGGTCCTCTCCCTGATCTGGGGCTTCAGCTTCCTCTTCATCAAGGTGGGCACCCAGGGCTTCGCCCCGCTGCAAGTCACCCTGGGCCGGGTGGTGTTCGGTGCGCTGGTGCTGCTGACGATCCTCGCGATCAAGCGTGAGCGGCTCCCCCGCTCCGTGCGCACCTGGGGGCATCTCGCCGTGGCCGCGCTCTTCCTGAATGTGCTGCCGTTCTCCCTCTTCGCATACTCCGAGCTGACCATCCCCTCCACGCTGGCCGGGATCTGCAACGCCACCTCCCCGTTGTGGGGCATGGCGCTGTCGGTGGTCGCACTGTCCGAGGACCGCCCCACCCGGCGCCGGGTCGCGGGGCTGGGCATCGGGTTTCTGGGCGTGCTCACCGTGCTCGGCGCCTGGCAGGGCTTCGCCGGCACGGATCTGACGGGTACCGCGATGGCCCTGGGCGCCTCGCTCTGCTACCCCATCGGCTGGATCTACGTCCGCCGCACCCTGGCGGGCAGCGGGCACTCCCACCTCTCGATGTCCAGCGCCCAACTGCTGCTGGCCGGCGCCCAACTCGCTGTACTGACCCCCCTGTTCACGACCGCGCCGACGAGCCTTCCCCTCCTCCCGCTGCTCGCCGTCTTCGCGCTCGGCGCACTGGGCACCGGCCTCGCCTTCCTCCTCCAGTACGGGCTGGTCGCCGAGGTCGGCCCCACCACCGCGCAGATGGTCACCTACTTCGTCCCCGTGATCGCCACCGCGGCCGGAGTGCTGCTCCTGCACGAGCAGCTGAGCTGGAACACCCCGGTCGGCGCTCTCATCGTGCTGGCCGGCGCCGCCCTCACCCAGAGCAAGCCCCGCACGCGCCGCTCACCGGCCGCACGGTCCCGCTCCACGGCCGGCTGACCCCCGGCCGGCCGCCACGACGCAGGGGTGCAGGGGTGCTCAACGCAGGCACACCACTCCGAGCACCACTCCGAGCACCGCATACGGCAAGAAAGCCAGCCGCTGACGCCGACACGGAGGACAGGGGGGGCGGCGGGGGCGGCGGGCAGTTCCGCCGCCCCCCCTGGCCCGCCCCCCTCATTCGTACCGCCGCGCCTCCCCCGGCCCCGTCGCCGCGGCCACGGCATCCGCCATGGGAACGATGTCGTCGTCGGAGAGGCAGGAGACGGTGATACGGATGCCGGGCGGGGAGTGCAGCCGGAAGCGCGCGCCGGGGGCCACCGCCCAGCCGGCATGCAGGAGGCGAGCCACCGCGCCGGTCTCGTCCGGGACCTGCACCCAGACGTTCATACCGCTGCGGCCCCGTGCGCGGACTCCGCGCTCCGCCAGCGCCCGTATCAGCGCCTCCCGCCGCCGGTCGTACGCACCGGCCACCGCAGTCGGGTCGATCGCGGACGTCCGCCACAGGTGGGTGACCGTGTCCTGGAGGAGATGACTGATCCAGCCCGGGCCGAGGCGCTGCCGGCCGGCCACCCGGTCGACGGTCAGCGCGTCCCCGGTGAGCACCGCCAGGCGGAGATCGGGGCCGTACGCCTTCGCCGTCGACCGGACCAGAGCCCAGTGGTCGGTGACGCCGGAGAGCGGATGGAGCGGGAGGCCGACGATGCCATGACCATGGTCGTCCTCGATGAGCAGGACGCCGGGATGCCCGGCCAGGAGGGCGCGGAGTTCGGCGGCGCGGGCACGGCTGACGGCGGCACCCGTGGGATTCTGCGCCCGGTCGGTGACGACGACCGCACGGGCGCCCTCCTGGAGGGCACGCGTCAGCTCCCCGGGCAGCGGCCCCTCGTCGTCCACCCCGACCGGCGCGGGACGCAACCCGAGCGCCGGGATGAGATCCAGCAGACTGCCCCATCCGGGATCCTCCACCGCCACGGTGTCACCGGGCCGCAGATGGGCGGCGAGCACCCGCTCGATGGCGTCCAGCGAGCCGCTCGTGACGGCAACCGGCCCCGCCGTCACACCATCCGCGGCGAAGGCCGCGCGGGCCAGCGCCGCCAGCTCCTCGTCCACGGCCGGTGTGCCGTAGAGCGCGGGGCGCCGCGCGCTGTGGGCCGCGGCCTCGGCCAGCGCCCGTTCCAGCGGGGGCAGCAGGGCGGGGTCGGGGTTTCCGTCGGAGGCGTCCCGGACGCCGGGCGGCGCCTCCACCCGCAGGGTCTCGCGCGGCGCACTCGCCGGCCGGGGGCGCACCCGGCTGCCGCGCCGGCCCGCGGTTTCGATCACTCCCCGGTCACGGAGCGTGCGATACGCGGACGCGACCGTATTGGGATTCACCTCCAGATAGACCGCCAACTCCCGTAGCGGGGGCAGGACTTCGCCCGGCTGGAGCTCGCCCGCACCGACGGCCCGCTCGACACTGGCGGCAATCTCCGATGCGCGCCGCCCTTCGATCCGATACTCTCCTAGCACAAACACGATTATGCACTAGCGCAATGGAGTTCGCAATGTCCCGAGCCGCGTCGTACGAACCGACCGCGCGCACGACCCCCACCCGCGCCCGCGACCGCGCCGCCTACGACCACGAGACGGTGCACGCGATCCTCGACGCCGGCTACGTCTGCCATCTCGGCTTCGTCCGTGACGGCTCCCCGGTCGTCCTGCCGACGCTCTACGGCCGGGTCGGCGAGCGCCTCTATCTGCACGGATCAACGGGGTCCCGCCCGCTGCGGATGGCCGGTGCCGCGCCGGACCCCGGGCTCGAGGTGTGTGTCACGGTCACGCACGTCGACGGTCTGGTCCTGGCCCGGTCCGCGTTCCACCACTCCCTCAACTACCGCTCTGTCGTGGTGCACGGCACCGCGCATCAGGTCACGGACCCGCAGGAGAAGACGGCCGCGCTGGACGCGCTCGTCGACCATGTGGTGCCGGGGCGCGCCGCGGACTCCCGGCCGGGGAACGACAAGGAACTGGCCGCCACCTCCGTGATCCGCCTCGACCTGCGCGAGGTCTCCGCCAAGATCCGCACGGGCGGCCCGAACGACGAGCCGGAGGATCTCGCCCTGCCCTACTGGAGCGGCGTCCTGCCCGTGGCGCCGGTGTACGGCGCCCCCATACCGTCCGACGACCTCGCGCCCGGCATTCCCGAGCCGGCGTATCTGACCGCGCGCTGAGGAGCCCACCGTGCTGATCCACCCCTGGGACGCCCCCACGGACGACGCCGAGTGGCAGCGGTGGCTCGCCGCGCACGACTTCGGCCAGCTCGCCGCCAATGGGCCACCCGGCGAACCGCCGCTGCTCCAGCCGCTGCACTTCGCCTACGACCCGGCCCGCCGCGAGGCCGTCACCCATCTGGCCCGCCCCCACCCCCTGTGGAGCGCACTGGAGCAGCGGCCCACGGTGGTGCTGAGCGTGGTGGACGACTACACCTTCATCCCCGGCCCCTGGCAGGCGGCCGAGGACCAGCCGCCCGAGCACGGCGTCCCCACCAGCTTCTATGCCGCGGTCCAGCTGATCTGCACCGCCCACATCGTGGACGATCCGGAGGCGAAGGCGGCCCTGTTGCAACGGCAGACGGGCCACTTCCAGCCGGACGGCGGCTCGGCCCCGGTGGCCGCGGGCGAGGCGCCGTACGGGCGGCTGCTGTCCGGCATCCGTGGCCTGCGCCTCGAAGTGCGGGACGTCCGCGCCAAGTTCAAGTACGGGGGCAAGCGGAGCGAGGCCGTCCAGCAGCGTGTCTCGGCGCGCCTCGCCGAGCGGGACGGCCCCGGAGATGCCGCGGCCCGCGCCCACCAGCAGCGCCGCCTGGCGACGGCCGAGGGGTCCGCGGGACCGCCCGGGACCTGAACGACGCCCCGGGCCGGTCATCCTTGGCTCCGACCGGCCCCGTGGGGGCCAGGCCCGGCAGCGCGGGCCGGGCGCCTCCTCAGCCGGCCGCCGGCGCCCCGGACCGTGCGGCCGCCATCGCTCCGCGCGCCTCCGCCACCGCCAGCGCGGCAACGGCCGTCAGCAGCACCCCGGTTCCGGCCGCCGTCGCCGTCGTCAGCCGCTCCCCCAGGAACGCCACCGCGAGGACCGCTGCCGACACCGGCTCGATCAGCGAGAGCACGGACGCGGTCGCGGCACGGACGGCCGCCAGCCCTGCGAAGTACAACCCGTAGGCCAGCGCCGTCGGCACCGCCGCGATATAGCCCAACAGCAGGAGACTGCGGCCCAGATCGTGCGCCTGCGGCCACAGCCCCTCCGCCGCCGCAAGCGGCAGCAGACACAGTGCGCCCACCGCGAAAGCGCCGACCGTCGAGGCGAACGGATCGCCGCCCCCGGCCCTGCCCAGCCGCCGGGTGGCCAGCGTCATCGCGGCGCACCCGGCCGCCGACAGCAGGGCCCAGCCGACACCCGCGGGTCGGACGGTCGTACCTCCCTCGCCGCCGAGAACCAGGATGGTGAGCCCGGCCAGCGCCCCCGCGACCGCCAGGAACCCGCCCAGCCCGAGCCGTTCCCCCATCGTGACGCGCGCCCCGATGGCGATGAGGACGGGGCCCGCGCCCATGGTGACGACGGTGCCCACCGCCAGGCCGGTGGCCTCGACCGCGGCGAAGTAGGCGGCCTGGAAGACGGCGAGGGCGACCCCGGTCACCACGACCCGGGTCAGACGCCGGCGCAGTGGCTCACACGGGGCCGGCACGGCGGGCGCGGCGGCCGGGCCCGAGCGGCGGCGCCGCAGCGCCAGGACGGCGAGCAGAAGGAGCAGCCCGCCGAAGGTGCGCCAGAAGGTGAGGGCGACGGGGCCCAGTCCGCTGCCCCGGTAGAGGAGGGCGGCCGCCGCACCGGCGGTGCCCCAGGCGGTCGCGGCGAGTGTCACGTACAACAGCCCCCGGCCCACGGGCAGGGCGGAGGGAGCAGTGGCATGCATGAGAGTGGTGCTCCGGGAAATCCAGGACGGCGCAGGACGCCGTGGAGTGGTCGCGTGGTCCGGTGTGCAGACAGCGACGATCGGCTCGGGAACCTGCCCGAGCCGGGATTTTCTCGGAGGCCGCCGCCCGCGTTACGCGGCGGGAGGGGGCAGCACGGTCGAATGCATGATCGACACCCTACGTCGCCCGGGATCCGGCCGACAAGTCGTCCCCGCAACCGCTGTCGGACGCCGGGGCGGTCGGGAGCCCCAGGTACACGGCATCCCCCGCAGCGCCGGCGCCGTCCCCCGCCCCGGCGGCCCCGGCGGCCCCGGCCACCCGTACCGTCTCACTCGTCCGCGACTTGGCCGACTGCGCGATGAAGGCGCCGGTCAGCACCACCAGCCCACCCACGAGCTGCGGCGCGGACAGGTGCTCGCCGAGCAGGAACCAGGCCAGGACCGTCGCGATGACCGCCTCCAGGCAGGCGACCACCCCGGCCACCTGGGGCGAGAGCCGGCGGATCGACACCACGCCGGTGAGATAGGCGGCCACCGTCGCCACCAGCACGATCCAGGCGAGCAGCAACAGAGCGGGCACCGGGGTGCCGTTCATGTCCGCACCCCCGCCGAGCAGGTGCCAGTCCATGCCCCAGGGGCGGGCGATCGGGGTGAGGATGACGGTGCCGATCAGCAGACCGTAGGCGGTCACGCCGAGCGGGTCCGCCGCATCCTCGCCGTCGGTGCCGTGATCGGAGAGCACGAAGTAGCCGACCTGGCAGCAGGCCGCGCCGAGCGCGAGGGCCAGGCCGACGGCATCGAAGCTCAGCCCCGACCAGATCTCGACCACGCACGCCAGGCCGCCGACGGCCAGCACCACGCCGACCGCCGCCGCCCGGGTCACCGGCCGCTTCTGCACGAACCGGACCCAGCCCAGCACCAGCGCGGGGGCCAGATATTCGACGAGGAGGGCGACCCCGACGGGGATGCGGGACAGCGCGGCGAAGTAGCAGGCCTGCACGCCGGCGACGGCGAGCAGCCCGAAGCCCGCGAGCAGGGCGGGCCGGCGGCGCGGCAGTTCGCGGTGGCGCCAGGCGAGGGGCAGCATGACCAGCGCGGCGCCGGCCACCCGCAGCCAGGTCACCTGCAAGGGTTCCAGGCCGGCGGATATCAGGGGTTTGGCGGCGACGCCCGAACCGCCGAAGGCCAGGGCGGACAGCAGGGCGGTGCCCAGGCCGGCACCGCGCCCGCCGGCCGCACCCCTGCGGCCGCCCGCCCCGGGGGCGGACGACGGCTGCCCGGTCACCCGGGACGCTGAAGTGGTCTGGCCGTGCCCGGTCGAGGGACCTGCCGGGCTCTCCGAAGAGGCGTGCATCGGGTCATCATGACAGCCCACGTCAGGAGCGCCACCCCCGATACCCCTGTCATTCCTGGCCGGAGGTCTCCCCGTCCAGGCGGGCGGCCAGCGGGCCGGTCTCGACACCGGCCCGGCGCAGCACCTCGACGGCCCGGGATTCGGGGTCGTCGACCAGGGCGGCGAACAGATCGAGGCAGCCCGCGCGGGTGGCATAGCGCGCGTGCGCCCGGTCCAGGGCGCCGTCCATGGCGGCGGCCGCGGCCGGTGACCAGCCGGGGACGCCGCCCTCGACGACGGTCGGAACCGCTCCGGAGTCCTCGACGGCACCGTGCCACCGCAGGCCGTAGCCGATGCTGCGCTGGACGAGATAGCCGAGCAGCCGGGCGACCTGCGGTCCGCCGTCGAAGGCCGCGCGTACGGCGGGATCCGATTCCAGGAGGCCGTGCAGCAGATGCGCGGTGTCGACCTGCCGGTCGCCGTCGCGGGAGGCCCGCCTGCGGGCAGCGGAGACGACCGACGCGAGCTCCACGGTGAGCCGGTCGCCGGGGCCCTCCGGAGTGGAGCCGTCGCCGGCGCTGTACGCAGTACGGTTTTGCACAGTATCCACCCCACCAGCCGCCGGGCGCCGGAGCATCACCGGCGGGAAGCATGTATGCATCCCACGCTGGTTGGGCATGTCCGTACCTCGCCTCATCCTCACGGAGGAGAAGAGTGGGAAAGGTGAAGGCCGGACACGACAGGCAGGGCGTGCCCCCGGTCTCCCGCCGCGGGGCGCCCGGGCGCCCCACCTGACGGGGTATCAGAATTCGGCGACGCCGGTATTGAACCTTCGCCCCCGCCCCGCTACGTTCCGCGGCAGCAGCCAGGGACCGTCACCGAAGGGGTGATCGCATGGCCGAAGTCACCGCACAGGCTCGCATCGAAGCGCCGGCCGATACGGTCTGGGACCGGCTCACCGACTTCGACGCGTACGGCGAGTGGAACGCCACCCACACCGCCTTCCCCCGGGGCGGCCCCGCCTCGCTCGAGGTGGGCGCGGGCTACGAGGAGCACATGAAGCTGATGGGCTTCCCCGCGGAAGTCGCCTGGACCGTGCGGGAGCTGGAGCCGGGGCGCCTGCTCGGCATCGAGGGCAAGGGCCCGATGGGCGTCACCCTCACGATGCGCTACGCCCTCACCCCGGACGGCCCGGCGACGGCGGTGCGGATCGACGGGACGTTCACCGGCGCCGCGGTCTCCCTGATGGCCGGCAAACTCAAGGACTCGGCGGGCGCCGCACTGCGCGAATCGCTGCGCGGCCTCGCCGCCCTGGTGACCTGAGCCTTCGGGGGCCACGGTCCACCCCCGGCCCCCGAAGGCCGTCCACCAGGCCCTTCACCGCACACTCAGTCCTCTTCGGCGAGGATCAGATACAGCTCCTTGCGCGCCTTGTTGACCACCGCCATGGCCTTCTCCCGCTGTTCGGGACTGCCGGTGGCCCACACCTGCCGGAACGCCTCTACCAAGCCGCCGCCCGCCTTGCGGATCTCGTTCATCGCCTCCCAGTCGACGCCGCGGCCGGCCTCCTCCCAGGGGGCGTCCGAGCCGCTGTCGGCCTCGGTGCGCCCGGCGTCGGTGAGCGAGAACAGCTTCTTGCCGCCCTCACTGGCGCTGGCGATCAGCCCCTCGTCCTCCAGGAGCTGCAGGGTCGGGTAGACCGAGCCGGGGCTGGGCTTCCATGCCCCGCCGCTGCGCTCGGCGATCTCCTGGATCATTTCGTAGCCGTGCATCGGACGGTCCTTGAGCAGCGCCAGGATCGAGGCGCGCACATCGCCGCGCCGCGCCCGGCCGCGCGGTCCGCCGCGCCCCCGGCCGCCTCCGAAGGGCGGGCCTCCGAAGGGCGGCCCGAACGGGCCGAAGGCGGAGCGTCGCCGCTCCCAGCCGCCCGGGGCCTCGCCGTGGCCGCCGTGCCGGCCGGGTCCGCAGTGCTCATGCCGACGCTCATGTCCGTGTTCATGTCCTTGGGAACGCATGGTGACGTCCTCTCTTTCTCTATCTTTGATCGGTCGCGATGCCTCAACGATATATCGGGACTGTTCGCCGAAGCAAGTCCTTGAGGGAAGTCGGGGTGACCTGTGACAGTGAAGATGGGCCGTTTGCCGCCGAAGTTGGACCGACGGCTATTTGTGTCATCGAAGATGGGTCACTGCATGGTTTGTGCCAGTGAAGTTGGGCCGATGGTGACCCGCGTTGTGCGGTCGCGGAGCTCCGCTCGCCAGCGGACCGCCTTTTGCCGACAGGTGCCCGAGCACCACTTGCGAGTGGGAACTGGCTTGCGGTGGGCCATGGAGGTTCCGCAGGCTGCGCATTCCTGCTGGTCGGATCGAGCGAGGACTTCCTGGTCAAAGCACTGGTCCGAGCACCAGGGGTTGGGTCTGAGGGGCTGGTAGCTGCGGTGGCAGCCCCGGCAGGTCGGCGGGCGGTGCTGCTCCGGATCTGGCTGGCGTTCGTCGCCGCTGATCACCAACTGCGCTCGGGCCCGAAATTCCGCGTTCCAGCGGGTGGTTCTCTGACGACATGCGATCGAGCACCAGATGCGGCCAGTGATCGGCTTGCGGTGGGCCATCGAGGCCCCGCAGCCCCCGCATTCCTGCAGTTCAGCGCGTGTCAGCACCTCCCGCTCCAGGCAGTGGCGAGAGCACCAGGGGTTAGTCCTGAGAGGCCGGTAGCGCCGCTCGCAGCCCCGACAGGTCCTCGTGCCGAAGGGGCCAGAGGTCTCCGGTCCAGCCGGATCGAGCTCGGCTTCCGTTCCTTGGGACGGGATCGCGGCTGCGACCGGGGTCCGCTGTCCGCGCAGTTCCTGGGTTCTGCAGTCGATCGAGCACCACTCGCGGGGCCGGCCGTCGGCTCTGGGAAGGAGTGGTTCCTGGCAGTGGCGGCAGGTTGCGGTCGGCGGGAGCGGGCTGCGGGTCCAGTGGGCGATCCTGGCACTGCAGCGTCTTGAGCACGCCTTTCGCCTGGTGGCGATGTTCATCGGTCCTTCGCAGACCGGGCAGAGGCCGGTGAGTTCGTCCTCGCCGAAGGGCACGGCGTCGGCCTTGGAGTTCGGCGGCCGCGGCAGTGGTTCACCGCGCTGGCGGAACTGGAAAGCGACCCGGCGGCAGTGCGAGGAGCACATGTGGCGGCGTTGTCCAAGCCGGAGCCTCATCGCCTGCCCGCAGACGCGGCAGGGGACCTTCTTCCAGTCCGCCGCTGGGATGCGTCGGCGGTATCTCTTCTGCCGACATGCCTTCGAGCAGGTTCGCGGCTTGACACCGAAGCTCGCCATCGGCCGCATCGGGGCGCCGCACTCCTCGCACTCGATGGTCTCCAAGACCTGCCGCAGTTCGACCGGATCGCGCCCAGCGGCCGCGGCGATGCGGTCCCAGCTCGGACTACCGTGGTGCAAGGGCGGCTCGGCGAGGTATTTCCGCAGGTAGGCGGGCGGAAGACAGTTCGCATGGGCGAGCCGGGTGATGAACAATCGGGCTCCTTCGCCGCTCTGCGGACGGACCTGGAACGGCAGCCGGACGACGGGGCTTTCCCCGGCCGGCGGGATCACCGGCCTGCGTCCGGGCGCTGACGGCGGGACGCGATGTCCAGGTCGACGGCCAGCAGGCCCGCCTTGTTGATCTTCTCGGTGCGGCCGAGGATGGCGTCGACGGCGGCTCCGCGGATCTGGTGGGAGAGGGTGCCGATCATGCCGCCGGTGCGGGTGTGGATGAAGCGGTCCAGGCGGGTCAGGGTGCCGCGTTTGTGCTCGTGCAGCACGAGGTTCGCCTCCATCTGAGCGACCAGCGCCTTCCACTCGGTGTTGTAGGGGAAGGGGTGGGTGGCCATCGGGGTGAAGCGGGCGGCGATCTGGTCTCCTCGGGTGCCGGAAAGCAGGCTGCCGGACTCAACGTCGATGCCCGCGTAGGCAAAGGTCGCTGGGATGCGCTCGGAGAAGTACTTCAACGTGTCCGAGGCTTCGGCTCCGTGACGCGTCATCAGCGAAATGTTGTGGATCTCGTCCACCAGAATCAGCCCGGTCCGGGCCTTGGTGCAGACGCCGACGACGGCCTCGGTGAGGTCGGTGATGTTCGAACTCCGCAGGACCGGCAGGCCCAGGAAGCGGGCGAACTCGGCGGCGATCATGCGGGGTGTCGCGGCAGGCGGGACGGTGATGTAGATGACCGGGATGCGGTCGTCCTGTCCGGGGTGCCGGCGCCGGTCCTGCAGCTCGTGGGCCAGGCCGAGTTGGGTGAGAGCGATCGTCTTGCCGGTGTTGGCGGGCCCGGAGACGATCAGGCCGCGGCGAGCGCTGATCGCCCCGCGGTTGAGGATGATCAGACGGCGCCCGCAGGTGACGGTGGAGCGGACCGTGGAGGTGGCGACCACCTGGAGGCGGGCATGGTGGTCAAGCCGATCGTCGTCGTAGGCATTCTGGCCCTCCGCCTCCAGTGCGCCGTACTCGGCCTTCGTCAGCGTGACCATGGGCTCGCTCAGGGACGCGCCGACGAACTCACGCCAGCCGGGCAGAGTGGTCAGCTGCCGTCCGAAGTCCTCATCAGGATCGTCGGCAGGCAGCGTGGTCACGAGCGCCCCCAGGGGTCTTCGAGCGGGTTGAACAGTCCGAGCGGGATCACCTCGGCGAGATCATCGTCTTCGGCGGATGCTTCGACCTCAGGTTGCCGCGGCGGTTCCGGTGGCGGGGCGGGGACGGTGGGCGGGGCGGCCTTCGTCCGGGCTGCGACCCGCCGCTCGGCCTTGACCACCTTGGCCGACCTGGCCTTCCTGTCCTTCTTCTTCGCAGCCGGCCGGTCGGGGCCAGCGTGGGCGCGAGTCAGCAGGCCGGCGACGGCCTGGGCGAGCTCCTCCTCGGTGGCCCTGGGCAGTTGGTGGCTGATGTGGTCCCAGGCCAGGTCTCCGAAGGGGACCGGGGCTCGGTTCAAGTACTTCCAGGTCGCCTGGACCCAGCCGCCGTCGCCGCGGTGGTCGCGGACCCAGACCCTGGAGGCGTCGTAGGGATCGCGGTGGACCTCCCAGAGCCCCCGCTTGGCGGTGACGCCGGAGTCGCGCATGCGCATCGGCCCCAACTCGGGGCTGTCGTAGGTGCGGTTGTTGATCCGGATGCCGTAGGAGTTGACGGCCCGCCAGGCTGCGGGCAGCAGCTCGACGTAGTCCTGCCCACTGAGCGCGACCGGGACGTAACCGCATGCCTCGACCAGGGCGGCGTACTTCTGGTTCGGGGTGAACAGCCGCCCCGGGTGGTCGGGGTCGCGCAGGCCCTCGTGGGGGCGGTTTTGCCAGTGCGCGATGATCCACTCGTCCAGCAGGTCCTGCAGTTCGGGCAGCGACCACAGGTTCTCCTGCTCGGGGTGCCGGCCGCGCTGGTCGGTGCTGCGGCCGGTATGACCCGGCAGGAACTGGGCGAACATCGTGGCCACCGAGCCCAGCATCTTCTCGATGTGCCCCTTCTGAAAAGGCGCCCCCTTGTGGGTCGGCTGGAAGTCGATCTCAAGGAACCGGCAGGAGGCCCGGAAGTTCCGGGAGATGAACGCCTTGCCGTGGTCGCAGACGATCATCTCCGGGACGATGACCGGCTTGGCCGCCGCGTGCTCCAGACGCTCGTCCAACGTCAGCAGCCTGCGGTGCGGCAGCACCGACCGGGACATCCTCAGCGCCTCGACCCAGCCCGGCCGCATCAGCTCGGGAGTGACGGTGCGGGCCAGCAGCACGCTCGCGTCCACCGACTTCGTCGTCGGCCGCAGCACCGCCGCCGACAGCGTCCGGGACGCGACGTCGATCATCCCGGTGAGCTCGACCTTGCCGACGACCCCGTTGTCGAGGCGGACCATCACATCCAGCGGGGTGGAGTCGATCTGCATGACCTCTCCGAAAGCCGACACCGTCAGCTCGCCGAACGGGGCCGCCGCCCCGTGGGCCTTCGAGCGGCGCGTGACCGCCGATCCGGTCGCGTGGGTGCCCTTCGTCAGCTTCGCCAGCAGCCGGTAGAGGGTCCGCCGGGCCGGCGGTTCGACCGGCTCACTGCCCGATTCCCGCAGGATCTCCCCGGTCCGCCAGATCAGGTAAGCCCCGTTGCGGGTCGAGGTGTCGACACCCTCCTTGATCGCCTTCCGCATCGCCTCGACGACGGCCTCGGGCACCGAGCCGAACTCCGCGCGCTTGCGGACCGGGCGGTGGTCAGCCAGCCCGACCAAGCCCTGTTCCTGGTAGCGGCGACGCCGGTTGCCAATCGTCTTGGCCGCGACATCGTGGCCGGCGACAGCCAGCTCGGCCGCCTTCACCCGCTGCCGCGACGTCACCGACGAGCCCGGTCCGTAACCCGGCCGCGGTTCCGAGCCGGGCTCCACGCCCGGCGCAAGCCCATGCAGGACCTCCAGGATGTGCCCCTCCCACCACAGCGCCTGCTTCACCGCCTCGGGCGGGAATGCCTCCAACAGCCCGACTGCGGGCAGCGGCATCCGCTCAGGCTGGAACAGGACCTCGAAATCCACCGCGTCGAACAGGTCGATCAAGGCGACCACCCGGTGCGGAGTCTCCGCGTCCTCCACCACCGCCGCCTGAGCGGTGACCTCGAGAACCCCCCTGACCTGGCCCTCGAACCGGACCCTGTGACCGACCGCCAAAGCCGGCGGCCGCCTCAACCCGCTCATCCGCTTCCCTCCGTCCAGACCAGGCTGTCGGTCTGCATCAAGCCGCCCACCAGGTCCGTTCCCAAGGCACCGGACCACAGCAGGTGGAACAGCACCGGCAGAACCCGCAACCGGTCCCCGACCAGACCGGCGCCCTCCCACAACCCCTTCGGCTCGCGGAAGACGTCCAACAACCGGTCGGCCACCACTGCGGGCCGACCGCAGCGCACTCGTCGGTAACGGGCCAGCCAGCGGATGTTCGCCATGAACACCGGATCGGGCCGCCCAACCCAGGCGAACTCCCAGCCCACCGCCTCGCAAGCGCGCTCGGTCGCGGTAAAGGACTCCCGGGTGTCCTCGTCCATATCGTCCTCGGCACGGACGTCGACCACGCGGGCCCGCCCGTCGGCGAGCCGGACGAAGTAGTCGGGAGCATGCCGGCGCTTGCGGACACCGTCGTGCCAGTGCAGCCAGAACGGCTGCGAGGCGATAGCCGTGACCTGCGGATCCCGGTCCATCAGGACCAGCCGGTCCCGCTCCAGCCACGACTCGTAGCCGACGTGATCCCGTACGGTCACCGAGTAGTACCAGCCCGCGAAGCCCCGACCGTACTTGTGCCAGGTGAACTCACGGACGGGCTCCACCCCCTCGAACCGAACATCCCAACTCGTCTGCAGCAGCCGACGCCTACGCACCCCGTCGACAGAAAAGTCCAGCTCAAAGCCCGCGAGCACAGCCTGATCGACTGCACGGACAGGTAACCCCACCGCATCCCCCGCCTGACGACTTCCCCATCGGTCCAACTTCGCTGTCACAAACTAGCGTTGGCCCAACTTCAGTGACAAACGGCCCATCTTCACTGTCACAGGTCACGGGGAGCGTCCTGTCCCATCGGACCCTGACCGGTCCCGCCGAAGTGCGACGACCGGCCCTGTGCGGCTCATCGAAGCCGGGTCACCGCAGAGGGGCTTGTGAAGCAGCCCGCGTACGATTGGCTTCGTGCCCCGCCATCCGAAGAGGCCCCGTCGGCTCATCGCCGACGGGCGTGCCTATCTGTGGACACTCAGCCACAGCCACGGCGTGGCGGACAGCGGCCGGTCCTGCTGCGAGACCGTCACGCTGTACCCGCAGCCGGCCGGCAGCAGCGGCTCACTGCGCATCGTCTTCCCGGCGGGCCCGGGCCGCTATGTCCCGGGCGGGGCTCCCCTGGGCTCCGGTGACGTGGGATACGTCCTGGGCGCCTGCCTGAACCTGCACGAACCCGGCGCCGTCCGGGCCCTGCTCGACGCGGCGTCGGCCCGCGGGTGGCGGCCGGAGGCGCGGCGGGTGGTGAAGATCGACGGCTGGTCCCTGCTGGAAGCGGCAGCCGCCGCACGGGCCGGGACCGGCCCGTGCGGGCCGACAGTCACTTGATGCGGGGGCCGCGGGCCGCAGCCCCCGAGCGGATCGGGTGGGCTACCTCGGGCTGATCGTGACCCGGTAGGTGGCTCCGGCCCTGCCGTGGGTGCACACGCTGACGGTCTGGCCGTGGTCGTCCCAACTGGCCTTGCTGCCTTGGACATCGACGCGGTAGCCGCCCGGGTACGTGTCCCTGGGCACGGTGATCAGGGTGGGCCCCTCTGCGTTGTCGCGGGTGCGGAAGGTGAGCGTGTAGATGCGGGTAGCCGGGTCGTATGCGAACGTGAGCGGGTTGCCCGCGACGGCCCGCGCATACGGCTGGACGAGCAGCTGGGCGTTGGGCTTCGCGGCGCCCTTCTGGTCGAGGAAGCAGTAGCCGCCGCCCCGGCACCACTGCCACCACGTCCAGCCACTGGAGAAGCGGTCCAGGGAGGCCGTCATGTCGGTGACGAACTGGCTTGCGTGCGGAACGTAGGGGTTGCCGCCCCACTCCCCCACGATCACCGGCATGCGGTGACGGGTCGGGTAGTCGCTGATCGCGGCCTCGTAGGCGGGGATGAAGGTGCCGTTGGGGTCGTAGTCGGCGCCGGTTTCCATCGCGGTCTCGTAGAAGTGCGGCGCGTAGCCGGCGTGCGGGTCGTCGATGTGGCCCATCCGGGTGGGGACGCCGACACCGACGATGACAGTTGGTTCGACGAATACCCACGACCTGTGGTCGACCAGGCGGATCGCCCGGGCAAGGCGGTTCCACAGCTCGGTGAGCTCGGTGGCCTCGAAGCGGGCCGCGGCAGAGGGGAGGTCTTCGCCCTCGAGGAACTTCGCGAACGGCTCATTCATCAGGTCGTAGCCGAGCAGCGCCGGGTGCCGGCCCAGGGCGGAGGCGACCGTCATCCACATGCGCGCGTGCGCGGCGCGGAGGTCGGCGTCCTTGTACAGGTGGTCAAAGGCGGTCTGTACGGATGGCTCGAAGTACTCGGAGAACCAGTCGTCGGGTATCTGCGAGAACGGCAACCCCTCGTCGCGGGTGGCCCAGTCGGGGATGCCGCGGGAGCCGAAGTGGGGGCCGTATACGTCCTGGTGGGCGTCGAGGATGACCTTGATGTGGTAGCGGCTGGCCCAGTCGAGGATGCGGCGCATCTTGGTGAGGTAGCCGCGGTCGTAGTGCCCCGGGGTGGGTTCGAGATCGTCCCAGAAGAACGCGAGGCGCGCGAGGTTGAAGCCCCGGGCGGCCATGTCTTTGAGGTCGCTTTCATGGATGTCGGCGAACGCGTGGGTGCCTCGGCTGCTCTTGTCGGCGAGGTTGAAGCCGCGCCACTGGAGCGCGCGGCCCTGGCCGTCGGCGATGAAGGTGCGCTCACCGACCGTGACCCGGTCGGGGGCGCGGTCGGGGTGGGCCTGGGCCTGCGCGGGGAGGACGCCGAGCAGGAGGGCGGCCACGGCGAGGGCGGCGGGGGCGACACGGGAGATCAAGCGCATGCAGGAGACCCTTTCGAGGGTGGCTGCTTGGGCGACGTGCTACCGGCCGGTCGGATGCTACTGGCGGGTGGGTTGAGTGCACAGGAGTTCGCGGAGGTTGGCGGGAGTTGGCCGGAGTTGGCGGGGCTTCCCCACCGGCTCGCCGAACTGGTGCGGCAAATCCCGCCTCGACCGTCTCGCGCTCCTGACGGGGACGGCCGCCGGCGCGCCGCACCGGACCCGTCCAGTTCTCTCGGATTGGCCTTGGCCTGCGGCTTTGCGGCACCTCTACGCTCGCGGGCATGAGGATTCGTATCGTCGACGCTTTCAGCACGCGTCCGTTCACCGGCAACCCCGCGGGAGTCGTGCTCCTCGACTCCGGTGCCTTTCCCGATACCGCCTGGCTTCAGCAGGTCGCCACCGAGGTCAATCTCTCCGAGACCGCCTTCGCCCACCCGCTGCCCCGGGGCGGCGACGCCGACTGGGCGCTGCGCTGGCTCACCCCCGCCGCCGAGGTGAACATGTGCGGGCACGCCACTCTGGCCACCGCGCATGTCCTGCACACCACGGGTACGGCCACCGGCACGGTCCGCTTCCGCACCCGCAGCGGGGTACTGACCACCACGGCCGACCCCGACGGGGCAATCACCATGGACTTCCCGACCGCTCCGCTCACCCCCGTCGAGGTGCCGCCGGCCGTCGCGGAGGCGCTGGGCTGCGAGATCCGCTCCGCGTACGACACCGGCCCCGATGTCGGGGACCTGCTGGTCGAACTCGCCGATGAGAAAACCGTCCGCGCCCTGTCGCCCGACCTCAAGGCGCTGGCCGGGCACGGCGGCCGCGGCGTGATCGCCACGGCGCGCGCGGAAGACCCCGCCGGCGGCCATGACTTCGTCTCGCGCTGTTTCTTCCCCGCGGTGGGCATCGACGAGGACCCGGTCACCGGCAGCGCGCACACCGCGCTCGCACCGTTCTGGTCGGCGCGCCTGGGCCGGGCCGCGCTGATCGGTCTGCAGGGCGCCGCCCGTAGTGGCCACGTACGGACCGAGCTGCGCGGCGACCGGACGCTGCTGACCGGCTCGGCGGTCACGGTCATCGACGGCGAGCTGCTGGTCACCGGCTGAGCGGGCGCACGCGCCGGAGGGTTCGGGAGGCGCGGCAGGCACCTGTGGTGCCGCCGCGTCACACCCGTCTCACCCCGTCGGCAGCCACCCCACCCGGCCCGCGAGCACCGCGTAGCCCACGAACGCCACGATGTCGATCAGGGCGTGCGCGGCGACCAGCGGCCCGACCCGGCCCCACCGCCGGTAGAGCAGGACGAACAGCACGCCCATCACCATGTTGCCGAAGAAGCCGCCGATGCCCTGGTAGAGGTGGTAAGAACCGCGCAGCACCGCGCTGGCCGCGAGCGCCGCCATCGGCGCCCAGCCCAACTGGCCCAGTCTGCGCAGCAGATATCCGACGACCACGACCTCCTCCAGGACGGCGTTCTGCACCGCGGAGGCGATCAGGACCGGAATCTTCCACCACACCTCGGGCAGAGCCTCGGGCACCACCGTCAGATTCGCTCCGGCCGCCCGCGCGCCCAGGTAGAGCAGCAGCCCGCTGCCGCCGATGACGGCCGCGACCCCCACCCCACGACTCAGGTCGAAGCCGGGCCGACGGCGGTCGAAGCCGATCGCCCGCAGCCCGCCGGCCCGCTCCCGCAGCAACAGGTGCGCCACCAGCACCACGGGCACCAGCGCCGTCGCGATCCCGAACAGCTGCCAGGCCAGATCGAGCCACGGCCGGCCGGGCGCATGGGAGGCATTGAGCGTCGCCGCCTGGTGCTTGAGGCCGCCCGGCTTGGTCACCGACCCGAGGAAGCTGATGAGCGCCGACAGCGCGCTGGCACCCAGCGAGAGCGCCAGCACGATCAGCGTCTCGCTCCGCAGGATGCTCCGGGACGGCGCCCCGTCCGTCCCCGTACCGGCACCTTGGCCCGGAACATCCGCATCGGCCACGGGACTTGTATCCGACTGCACGCTTCCTCCACTTCCGCATTACCGCCGCTTCGTCACCACCGCCCCGCTAGGGTCTCGACAGCAGGTACGAAGATCGCGCGCGACAGGCCGGGGAAGGCGCCCTCCGCAGGGCGTGCTTCCCTCTCTCCCCCTCGCGTGCCGATCGAGCCCGAGCAGGAGAGGCGCTACCGCAAGGGGACAACACAGCTTGCCCGACGGCTTCGCACCGGCGATCACGGGGTCCCGCCCGCCGGCCCGCCGGCGCACTCTCGTCCTCGCCTGCGGCCTCGCGCTCGCCGTCGTGGCGGGCTCGGTCGTGGCGCTGCGCAGCGGTCTGCTCCCGTTCGGCGGGCCCTGCGACGGCAACTCGACGCGGCTGGCGGTGGCCACCGCGCCCGATATCGCCCCGGCGCTCGAACGGTGGCCCGGACGGCCCGCGACGGTGCGATACGCACCGACGGCGCATGTCTGGACGTCGAGATCACCGCACGCGCCGCCCATGACCTCGCCGACGCCTTCGCCCAGCGGCCGGCCGACCCCGAATTCCAGGTCTGGATACCGGATTCCAGCCTGTGGACAGCTCGCGTCGGCGCCGAGCGCGGCACCCCCTGACCATCGCCGCCACCCTCGCCTCGTCCCCGGTCGTGCTGGGCGCCGTCCCCACGGCCGCCACGTCCCTGGGCTGGCCGGCCAGGACCTACCGCTGGGCGGAACTGACCCGGGCCGCGGCCTCGGCCGGCGCGCTGCGGCTGGGCATCGCCGACCCGGCCCGCAGCGCCACCGGGCTGCTCGCGCCGGCCCGCACCGGCGCCGCCGACGGCACGGAAGGCGCCCCCGGCACCCGGGCCGCCGCGGCCGCGAAACTCCTCCACCAGCGGGTCGCGGACGGCGACAGAGCGGTGACGGCCACCCTTCCGCGGGACGGCTCGGCCGCCGCCCGGAAGAATCCGCGCCGCAACCGCTCGCTGCTGCTGTCCGAGCCGGCGGCGTACGCCCACAACACCGCGTCGGCCGGCAGCCCCCGTCTCGACCTGTTCTACCCGCGGGACGGCGCGGCCCGCCTCGACTACCCCTACGTCCTGGTCGACGATGAGGAGATGGGACCCGGGCAGAGCCGCGCCGCCAACCGCTTCATGACCCTGCTGGGTGAGGCCGAAGGGCAGCGCGTTCTGCGGGCACACGGCTTCGGGGACGGCAACGGCAGCGCCGACCCCACCGTGGTCCGCAGGGCCGGCGGCCACGCACCCCAGCCCGCCTCCGCCGGCCCCGCCGATCCGCCGACGGGCAAGGAACTCCAGGCGCTGATGGGCATGTGGACGGTCACCGTGCAGAGCACCCGGCTCACCACGGTCGTGGACGCCTCGGCCTCGATGGGCACCCCGGTCCCGGGCCGGGGCGGCCGGACCCGGATGGAACTCGCCAGGAACGCGCTGCTCCGGACGCTGGCCACCTGCACGCCCGACGACGAGTTCGGGCTGTGGACGTTCGCCACCTTCCTGGACGGCGCCAGCGACTACACCGAGGTGTCACCCACCGGCCGCCTCGGCGACCGGGTCACCGGCGGCGGCACCCACCGCGACACGCTCACCGCCGCACTCCACTCGCTGACCCCGGTGGCCCGCAGCGGCGCCGGCCTGTACGACACCACACTCGCTGCCTACGAGCAGGCCCGCGCGACGTATGCGAGCGGGAAGGTCAACGCGCTGGTCCTCGTCACCGACGGCGCCCACGACGACGCGGGCAGCATCGGCCTCGGCTCCCTGGTCGCCCGGCTGACGCGTCTCGCCGACCCCGAGCGGCCGGTGCCGCTGATCGCCCTCGGGCTCGGTCCGGACGCCGACCTCTCCGCGCTGGACCGCATCGTGGCCGCGACCGGCCGCTCGGCCCACCGGGTCGACGACCCGTCGCAGATCCAGCGGGTGATCCTCAAGCCGTCGTCACCGCGGGCGGCAAGGGACCCCGCTGAGCCCGCCCCCCCGCTCGCCCTCCCGCTCCGCTATGCCCCCTCGGTCGCCGCCTGCCGCGGCCCCGGCACGGCGGACCGCCCGCCGACCGCCCAGGCGACCGGCCAGGTGTGCACCGGTGTCCCGGTGTGCATCAGCTCGCCGTAGCGCCGGGTCATCGCGGCGAGCGCGGCATCCCGGTCCAGGCCCTGACGCCGGGCGTGATGGAAGGCCGCGGCCTGCCAGGACGCCCCGTTCACCCGTCGCCGGCAGCGCTCCTCGATGATGCCGAGGTAGTGGTCACGGTCGGCCGGCTCCACTCCCCAGGCATCCAGCCCCCGGGCGGCCAGCGGCAGCAGCTCCGTACGCACCAGCCGTACGGCCGGGATGCCGGTGAGGCCACCGGCCCGCCCGGGACGGGGCCAGTCCAGGGTGGCGTCGATGCCGTGCCGGCAGGCCACGTCGAAGTTGCGGGCCGCGGCGGCGAACGGCAGCCGGCTCCACACGGGGCGCGGCTCCTCGGCCAGGGTCCGCACCAGTCCGTAGTAGAAGGCGGTGTTGGCGATGACGTCGTCGACGGTGGGGCCGGCCGGCAGCACGCGGTTCTCGACTCGCAGGTGCGCGACACCGTCGGCGACCGCGTAGACGGGACGGTTCCAGCGGTAGACGGTGCCGTTGTGCAGCGACAGCTCGGCCAGGTCGGGCACCCCGCCCTCCTCGAGGACCCGCAGCGGCTCCTGCGGCCCGCACACCGGCAGCAGCGGCGGGAAGTACCGCAGGTTCTCCTCGAACAGGTCGTATGCGGAGTCGATCCAGCGCTCGCCGAACCAGGTACGGGGACGCACCCCCTGGGCCTGCAACTCCGGCGAGCGGGTGTCGGTGGCCTGCTGGAACACCGGCGGCCGGGACTCCCGCCACAGCTCACGGCCGAAGAGGAACGGCGAGTTCGCACCGACCGCCACCTGCACCGCGGCGATGGCCTGGGCCGCGTTCCAGACGGCGGCGAAGCGGCCCGGTGTCACCTGGAGGTGCAGCTGGACCGACGTACAGGCGGCCTCCGGCGCGATCGAGGGCGAGCGGGAGACCAGATGCTCCACACCCCGGATGTCGAGGGCGAAGTCCTCCCCCCGGGCCGCCCGCATCTGGTCGTTGAGCAGGACGTAGCGGTCGTTCTCGGAGAGGCTGGCGGCCGTGAGGTCGTTGGCGTGCAGGGTCGGCAGAATGCCGATCATCACGATCCTGGCGGCGACCTCGCGGGCTTTTCGTTCCGCATAGGCGAGGCCCGTACGGAGTTCCTCGGCGAGCTGGTCCAGCACCCGGCCGCTCAAGCGGTGCGGCAGGATGTTGACCTCGAGATTGCACTGGGCGAGTTCCGTCTGGAAATCACGGCTGGCGATGCGTTCAAGGACTTGAGAGTTCATCATGCGGGGCAGCCCGTCGGCGCCGGCGAGATTGAGTTCGATCTCCAGGCCCATGAGATTTCTGGGCCGGTCGAACCTCTTCTCCCTCAGGAGTCTCTGCAATCCCTCAAGGCACTCGTGGAGCTTTCTTCGATAACGCTCCCGGTCCGCGAGGTCGATCCCGTCCGCGGCGACCTTCTCCCCCATCGAAGGGTCCCTCCTCGAGTGAACGGCCCGCGACCACGGGCTGCTTGGGGCCGTCCCCGGCACCGCCGGGGCTCGCGCTACGGTCGATGATGCCCCGGCAATCTGATCGATAACGCGTCCGGCGCGGGCGGGTAACGATAGGCTCGAAGTGATGCAGCCTCCGGCATGCCCGCCAGGCATATCCGGGCGGCGCGCGCCGCCCGCATTTCTCCGGCGGAAAAAGCCGACGAGATCCGGCCTACCGCGTCGGCCGGGGAATGCAAGGTGGCCGCGGAAACCTCCGTACAAAGCGGCGGAAAACACCTCGCGCAGCGGTCTGGATTTCACCTTGCCGAAAATCCACAAGGCCGCTAGCCGAAACTCTTTCAGAACATACGTCGTATAAACTCCGCTGACGAGGCAGAGACTTGGCGCCCAGTGTCCCGGTGTTTCCACCGGCACGGGGGCACCGCGGCCGACCCCGCCGCGCCGCAGCCCCGGCCGGCCACGCTCTGACCCCGCCCGCAGACAGCGCCGTTTGCACCCGCCGCGCTCCACCGTGTCTCCGAAGTGAGAGGCGACCCACCATGCCGCTGCTCCTCGCCCCTGCCCCTGCGCCCGCCCTGCGCAGCGTCCTCGGCGCCCTCGGCTCCCCCACCGCGGTCCGCGAGGCCCCGGTCTCCGCGCTCCGCACCCATCAGGGGCCGCTCAGCCCCGATCACCCGCTGCCGGTGCACGTCTGGGACGACATCAGCCGGCCCGGCGGCACCCCGCACACCCGACTGGCGGGCTGGCGGTTCCTGGTCCGTGGCGGAGAGCGTGCCGTGGCGACCGCCGAGGCGCGGCTCACCCCGGACGGCTGGACCTTCGCACGCTTCTGCGGCGGCCCCTACGTCGCCGCGACCGAGCAGGCACTCGCCCAGGCCGAGGCCCTCACCGCGCCCCTCCAGCCGCGCCTGCTGTCCGTCCCCGAGCTGTACATGCTCACGCTGTGGCTGCATCACGACACCGCCTCCGACGGCACCGAGGGCCTGCCCGCGGCCGGTGACCTGCTGGTACCGCTGGCACCCGCCCCGCCGGGGATCGCCGCGCACCGCCCGCAGCGCCTCGCCGATCTGCTCCCCCGGCTGACCCTGCGGCTGGCCCCCGCCCCGCTCCTGCGCGAACCCGCCTGACCCCACCCCATCGGCTCCACTCCACCCCCTGCATCGGCTCCCGCCCCACCCGGACACCGGCGCCCGCCGTCCCGCCGGTCCGTGCCCCGTGGCCCCTTCCGGCCACGGGGCACGCTGTCGCGCTCACCCACGCGGACTAGCCCGTGGACGCCACGGCCAACCCTCTTGGGGAAGCGTGCAATTGAGAGCAACCGCCCGCACGGGTGACGCGTCAGTACCGAGTGAGTACCGCTGCCGCGAAATCCCTGCGGAATCCCGTCCGTGGGGCAACACTGGGACCGACCGAAGGAAACGGGGGAGCGGCCATGAACACCTCATCGCGCCGCACGACGACGTTCACCACTCCGCAGCGAAAGACAACTTCCATGTGTCAGCACCAACCGCCCTGCCCGTCAGCGGATTCCACCGACCGGGAGGCCGCCCATCTTGTGGCACACCACCCGGAGCAGGGCTGGAGCCTGCTCTGCAATGGCGTCCTGCTCTTCGAGGACACCGGTGAACTGCTACCGGACGGGCAGGTCATCGCCCCGCACCGCACCCGGGCCACCGCCGCCTGACCGGCGACCGTCCGGCACGCGACACACCAGGGCCCCCGGCACACCTGCCGAGGGCCCTTGATGCTGTCTGCGGGGATCAGCTGTCGTACTCGTCCAGCGGCGGGCAGGAGCAGACGAGGTTACGGTCACCGAAGGCGCCGTCGATGCGGCGCACCGGCGGCCAGTACTTCTCGGCGGCATCGACGCCGGCCGGGAAGACGGCCTCCTCGCGGGTGTAGGGGTGCGTCCAGTCGCCGCTGAGCGTGGCCGCCGTGTGCGGGGCGTTGCGCAGCGGGTTGTCGCCCTTGTCCCACTCCCCCGAGCCGACCTTCTCGATCTCCGCCCGGATGGCGATCATCGCGTCGCAGAAGCGGTCCAGCTCGTCCAGGTCCTCGCTCTCGGTCGGCTCGATCATCAGCGTGCCGGCCACGGGGAAGGACATCGTCGGCGCGTGGAAGCCGTAGTCGATCAGCCGCTTGGCGACGTCGTCGATGCTCACGCCGGTCGCCTTGGTCAGCGGCCGGACGTCGATGATGCACTCGTGGGCGACCAGGCCACCAGGACCGGTGTAGAGCACCGGGTAGTGCGCCTCCAGCCGCTTGGCGATGTAGTTGGCACTCAGGACCGCGACCTGGGTGGCGCGCTTGAGGCCCTCGCCGCCCATCAGCCGGACGTACGCCCAGGAGATCGGCAGGATGCCGGCCGAGCCCCAGGGAGCCGCGGAGATCGGCCCGACGCCCGTCTCGGGGCCCGCGGCGGGCTGCAGCGGGTGGTTGGGCAGATAGGGCGCAAGGTGGGCACGGACGCCGACCGGGCCGACACCGGGGCCGCCGCCGCCGTGCGGGATGCAGAAGGTCTTGTGCAGGTTGAGGTGCGAGACATCGCCGCCGAACCTGCCGGGCTCGGCGAGCCCGACCAGCGCGTTGAGGTTCGCGCCGTCGACGTAGACCTGGCCGCCGGCGTCGTGCACGGCCGCGCAGATCTGGGTGATGTGCTCCTCGAAGACGCCGTGCGTGGAGGGGTAGGTCACCATCAGGACCGCGAGCTCGTCACGGTGCTTCTCGATCTTGGCGTGCAGATCGTCGGCGTCGACCTCGCCGTCCTCGCCGGTCTTGACGACGACGACCTTCATCCCGGCCATCACGGCGCTGGCGGCGTTGGTGCCGTGCGCCGAGGAGGGGATCAGGCACACCGTGCGCTGCTCGTCACCGTTGGCACGGTGGTAGGCGCGGACGGCCAGCAGACCGGCCAGCTCGCCCTGCGAGCCGGCGTTCGGCTGGAGGGAGACCTTGTCGTAGCCGGTGACGATGGCCAGCCGCTCCTCCAGCTCCTGGATGAGCGTGAGGTAGCCCTCGGCCTGGCCGGCGGGCGCGAACGGGTGGAGCTGGCCGAAGGCGGGCCAGGTGACCGGCTCCATCTCCGTGGTGGCGTTCAGCTTCATCGTGCAGGAGCCGAGCGGGATCATGCCGCGGTCCAGCGCGTAGTCCTTGTCGGCGAGGGTGCGCAGGTAGCGCAGCATCGCGGTCTCGGAGCGGTACTGGTGGAACACCGGGTGGCTGAGGTAGTCGTCGCCGCGCAGCAGCGTCTGCGGCAGCGCCTCGGCGACGGCCGCGTCGAGCTCTTCGATGTCGCCCCGCACACCGAAGGCATCCCAGACCCCGGCCAGCTCGGCGCGTCCGGTGGTCTCGTCGCAGGCGATACCGACCAGGTCGGCGTCGACCTGCCGGAGGTTGATCCCGGCCGCGCGGGCGGCGGCGACGACCTCGGCGGCCCGGCCCGGCACCCGCGCGGTCAGGGTGTCGAAGTAGGCGCCGTGCACGGTCTCCACCCCGCCGGCCCGCAGGCCCTCGGCGAGGATGGTCGCGTAGCGGTGGGTGCGGCGGGCGATGGTCCGCAGGCCCTCGGGGCCGTGGTAGACGGCGTACATCCCGGCCATGACGGCGAGCAGCACCTGCGCGGTGCAGATGTTGCTGGTGGCCTTCTCGCGGCGGATGTGCTGCTCACGGGTCTGCAGCGCGAGGCGGTAGGCCTTGTTGCCGTCGGCGTCGACGGAGACGCCCACCAGGCGGCCGGGCAGGCTGCGGGCGAACTGGTCGCGCACGGCCATGAAGCCGGCGTGCGGGCCGCCGAAGCCCATCGGGACGCCGAAGCGCTGGGTGGTGCCGACGGCGATGTCCGCGCCGAGCTCACCGGGCGAGGTCAGCAGCGTCAGGGCCAGCAGATCGGCGGCCACGGTGACGATCGCGCCCAGCTCGTGGGCCTGCTCGATGACGCCGCGCGGGTCGCGGACCGCGCCGGAGGCACCCGGGTACTGCAGCAGCACACCGAAGACACCGCGCTCGGCGACCTCGGCGGGGATCCCCTCGCTCAGGTCCGCGACCACGACCTCCACGCCGGTCGGCTCGGCGCGGGTCCGGATCACGGCGACGGTCTGCGGCAGACAGTCGGCGTCGATCAGGAAGACGCCCTGCTTGACCTTGCCGACCCGGCGGGACAGCGACATGGCCTCGGCCGCGGCGGTGCCCTCGTCCAGCAGGGAGGCGCCGGAGGTGGGCAGCCCGGTCAGCTCGGCGACCATGGTCTGGAAGTTCAGCAGCGCCTCCAGGCGGCCCTGCGAGATCTCCGGCTGGTAAGGCGTGTACGCGGTGTACCAGGCCGGGTTCTCCATCACGTTCCGCAGGATCACCGGCGGGGTGAAGGTGCCGTAGTAGCCGAGTCCGATCATGGACGACAGCACCTGGTTACGGTCCGCGAGGTCGCGCAGCTCCGCCAGGACCTCGGCCTCGGTACGGGCCTGCGGCAGGCCGAGCGCCTCCGTGCTCTTGATCACGTCGGGTACGGCGGTGGCGGTCAGTTCGTCCAGCGAACCGAAACCGACGTGCGCGAGCATCTTCGCCTGCGCCTCGTGGTCGGGACCGATGTGCCGGCGCGCGAAGGGGGTGCCGCTTTCCAGCTCGGTCAAGGAGATGCGATTGGTGGTCATCTGCGGGGGCCTCCTGGTCGGTGCGACCTACGAGGGGCACCACGAGGCGGGTGCCCGGACGGCCCTCCCCCTCTGTCATCTCAACCTGAGAGCTTCACCGGCCCGCGCGAGGCGGCCCGGCTTTCACCGTCGGTGAGGAGGGGTCCCGGAGCTGTGCCTTCCGAGGCCCGCCCTGCTTTCCAGAGTGACCTCGTCCATGCGGTACGTGTGCCTGAGAGATTCCGGGGAGGATTTGCTCCTTCGGCGCCCTGGTCGCGAACGACAAGGACTCTCCCGCACGGGGTCTACGGCCATTCGCCAGCCTACCAGCGCAGCAGTCGAAGGATCCTTCGAGTGGCCAGGGCATGAAATGTGCCGTTTGGTAGTTGTCACAGGGCAGTTGCGACCAATTGGAGGGGCCGTGCAAACCGATATCGATCCCCGGAGCCTGATCGGCCGCAAAGCGTTCGACCGGAACGGCGCGAAAATAGGCACGATCGACGAGGTCTACCTCGACGACGCGACGGGGGAACCGGAGTGGGCGGCCGTGCGCACCGGACTTTTCAGCCGGGACGCGTTCGTCCCCCTCGAGCCCAGCAAAATGGTCGGTGAGGGCCTGCACATTCCCTACGACCGCAAGCTGATCAAGGACGCGCCGGACTTCGGCGTGGGCCGCCATCTCTCCCCCGAGCAAGAACTCCAGCTCTACCACCACTACCGGCTGGATATCTCCTCCCCGACCGATCCGGTGTCCTCACCCGGATCCGGCGACAGCGACTTCGGCAAGATCGCCGGCTCGGACGACTGAGCATCCGCCGGCCCCCCGCCCACCAGCGGCAGGGGCTCCCCCGGCCGCAGCGCCGGGTCCTCGACAGCAAAGGTCCGCACCCTTCCCGGTGCGGACCACGGCGTTTCGAAGCGGATGGTCACTCTCCCCACTCCGCTCCCCTGCACCCAGCCGGCACCGTACTCCTCGTGCACCACGTCCAGGCCCGGGTGCCAGCGCCGCGGCAACTCCTCCTGGGCCTCCTGCGCCCGCCCGCCGCCATCGGCCGGCTCCGCCGCCCCCGCGGCCTCCTCGGCCTCTCGCGCCTCCCGCTCCGTCGCCAGCTGGGCGAACAGATCCTCCTGTGTGAAGTCGGCCAGCCCGCTGACCCCCACGCCCAGCAGCCGCACCCCGCCCGTGGTGTCCACCATCTCCAGCAGCCGCACGGCGGCCTCCCGTATCACCGCCGGGTCATCGGTGGGCCCGCGGAGCGTCTCGGAGCGGGTCAGCGTCGAGAAGTCGTAGTTCCGCACCTTGATCACTACCGTGCGCCCGGAGCGCCCGGCCGCCCGCAGCCGCTGGACACAGCGGTCGGCCAGCCGCAGCATCTCGCTGCGCACCCGGGTCCGGTCGGTCAGATCGACCTCGAAGGTGTCCTCGACCGAGATCGACTTCGCGTCCCGCTCGGCCACCACCGGGCGGTCGTCCCGGCCCAGCGCCATCGCGTACAGCCCGGCGCCGTGCGCCCGGCCCAGCAGCCGGACCAGCTCGGCCTCGCCGGCCTCCGCGGTCTCCGCGACCGTGTGGATCCCGGCCCGGCGCAGCGTCTCGGCCGTGGCCGGACCCACCCCGGGCAACGTCCGCACCGGCAGCGGATCCAGCAGCTCCCGCTCGGTGCCGGGCTCGATCACCACCAGGCCGTCCGGCTTGGCCGCCTCGGACGCGATCTTCGCCAGCATCTTGGCGCCGGCGAGCCCGACCGAGCCGGTCAGCCCCGTGGTGGACCGGATATCGCGCCGCAGCCGCTCCCCCACGGCCCGTACGGCAGCGGTCCGGGCCGGCACCCCGCCGGCCTCCAGATCGACGAACGCCTCGTCCAGGCTGAGCGGCTCCACCAGCGGCGACAGGGCGTGCAGCAGCTCCATCACCGCCTCACTCACCTGGCGGTACAGCGTGAAGCGAGGGGCCAGATAGGCCGCGTTGGGGCACAGCCGGCGCGCCTGGGCCGTGGGCATCGCCGAGCGGACGCCGAACACCCGGGCTTCGTACGAGGCCGTGGAGACCACTCCGCGCACCCCGATCCCGCCGACGACCACGGGCTTGCCCCGCAGACTCGGCTTGGCCGCCTGTTCGGCGGCCGCGAAGAACGCATCCATGTCCAGATGCAGGATCGTCGGCGCAGGTCTCACATCTCCGATGCTGCCCCATGCCACTGACAATCGGCCCGATGCCGGGCCGCGCACCTTGCCGGGGACTCAGCCGGCCCGGTTGCGCCGTCGCGCCAGCTCGTCGTGCGGGTTCTTCCCGATCAGCGTCTCGCCGGTGTCCACACGCTCCCCATGGAGCTGTGACAGCACGCCCTCCACGTCCCGCCACACCACGCCCACGGCGATCCCGAAAACGCCCTGGCCGCCCTGGAGCAGATCCACGACCTGGTCCGGTGAGGTGCACTCGTAGACGGTCGCCCCGTCACTCATCAGCGTCATCCGCGTCAGATCCGCCAGCCCCCGCGCCCGCAGGTGCTGCACGGCGGTGCGGATGTTCTGCAGCGACACCCCGGTGTCCAGCAGCCGCTTGACGATCTTGAGAACCACGACGTCCCGGAAGCTGTACAGCCGCTGGGTGCCGGAGCCGTACGCCGGCCGGATGCTCGGCTCCACCAGGCCGGTACGCGCCCAGTAGTCGAGCTGCCGATAGGTGATGCCCGCTGCCGCACAGGCGGTCGGGCCGCGATAGCCGATGTTCTGCGCCTCGCAGTCCCCCGACACCGCCGCGGCCGGTGCCGGGGCATGGTTCGCTGCCGCGCCCGAGTGGAGCGGCAACGCCCCTTCCGCCGCCATACCGTCGCCGGTGATTGCCACGCCGCCCTCCGTCCTCCACGTCCCGGACGGGACCTGCCATATCGACGGTATGCAGTCACTCGGGGTGCGTCAACGATCGCCGCGCTCGCCACGCCGAGTGATAATCACCCTACGAGTGGTTTCTCGTGACCCGAAACGGGGAACGGCTCATTGTTTGGCCGAAAACAGATGGTTCGACCGGCCGGAATCACTGGCTGTTGGTACCGAAGTCCTCGGGCGAGATCTGGTCGAGGAACTCGCGGAACTTCTCCACCTCGTCCTCCTGCTCGTCCGGGATGGCGATCCCCGCGTCGTCCAGCACACCGTCGGTACCGAAGATCGGCGTACCGGTGCGCAGCGCCAGCGCTATGGCGTCCGACGGACGCGCGCTGACCTCGACTCCGCTCGCGAAGACGAGTTCTGCATAGAAAACCCCCTCGCGCAGATCCGTGATGCGGACCTGCGTCAGTTCCTGGCCCACCGCTTCGAGCACGTCCTTGAAAAGGTCGTGCGTCAGCGGCCTGGCAGGGACCATGCCCTGCTGGGCAAAGGCGATGGCGGTGGCCTCCCCTGGCCCGATCCAAATGGGCAAGTAACGATCGCCTCCCACCTCCCGCAGGAGCACGATCGGTTGGCTGGAAGGCATTTCCACCCGGACACCCACGACGTCGAGCTCGTTCACACAGCAACCCTAGGACGTGCCCGGCCGGTTTGGGTAGTCGGGCAGTCGTTTGCCCGCTACAGCCGGACCCGCAGAGCGGTCTGCAGAAGGGCCGCGTGCAGCCGTACGGACAGCGTTGCCAGCTCCCTGGCGGTCGCCTCGGCGTGCGCCCTGGTCTGTGGGTTACGGTGCCGCCGAAGGGGTGCAACGACCTGTTCGACCAGGCCCGCCTCGCGCTCGGCGCCCGCCTTCACCGCCCGCAGATGCCGCGGTTCGAGACCGAAGCGGCCCAGGTCGGCGACGAGTTTGGCCACCGTGACGGCCTCGATGTCGTATCCGCCCTCCGCGTGGGAGACGATGAGTCCGTAGGACTCCCAGTCGGCGAGTGTCGCCTCGTCCACCTCCGCGGCGGCCAGCAGCTCGGCCCGGCCGATCCGGGCAGCCGTAGGACGCTCCGCACCCGGCTCGGACACGCCCTCGACCAGGTCCCGGGACGGAGTGGCCGGAGCGGGCAGCTGCACCTGCTCACCGCGCTCCAGGGCGTCCAGGTGCTCGCGGATGACCTTCAGCGGCAGATAGTGGTCCCGCTGCATCCGCAGGACGTTCGCGAGCCGCTCCACGTCCGCGGGCGTGAATTTGCGGTATCCGGAAGGCGTGCGCTTCGGCTCGACCAGCCCCTCGGCCTCCAGGAAGCGAATCTTGGAGATGGTGACCTCGGGAAACTCCTCGCGCAGCCGGGTGAGCACCGTGCCGATGCTCACCGGCTTGCCGTCCGAGGAGGCGGTGCCGGACGGGCCGGCACCGCCTTTCGGTGTATGGCGCATATGCCTTCCCCGGCCGGTCAGATACCGGCGCCTCGCTGGCTCGCGTAGAAGACCAGGCGGAACTTGCCGATCTGGACCTCGTCGCCGTTGGCGAGGACGACGGAATCGATCCGCTCACGGTTGACGTAGGTGCCGTTCAGGCTGCCGACGTCGGCGACCGTGAAGAGACCGTCCGGGCCGCGGCGGAATTCCACGTGGCGACGCGAGACCGTCACGTCGTCGAGGAAGATGTCGCCCTGCGGATGCCGGCCCGCCGTCGTCAGCTCGCCGTCCAGAAGGAAGCGGCTGCCCGAATTCGGACCCCGGCGGACGACCAGCAGCGCCGACCCCAGCGGGAGGGCGTCGACGGCCGCCTGGGCCTCGGGGGACAGCGAGGGCGACAGATTCTGGCCCGTCGCCTCGGAGTCGTAGGCCTCCAGCCCCGAAATGGAGATGGTCGAGGTCGTCTCGGAAGCCCGCTCGGGCTGGGCGCCCGGTCGCAGCGGCGCACCGCAGTTGGAGCAGAACCGGCTCGCCTCGGCGTTCCGGCTGCCGCACCTCGTACAAACCGGCAAGGCTGACCCTCCACCCGTGCGTGCGGCCGATGATTCCTGGGAACCTATGCGGCCGGGCACGGAGGGGTCAACAGAACCCGCGCCGTGCCCCCCGGACGGCCCGCCGACCTCGTCACGGAAGAGCGGACGGTCCTCGGCCGCGCCGCTCTCATCGGGCTGGCGCGGAGCACGGTGCCGCGCGGAGCCGCTGCCGCCCTCCTGGCGTGCGCTCTTGCCGAACAGCTTTCCAAACAACTTCACGGGCGATTCCCCTTGAACGAAACAGACCCGCCCGTGGGGCAGGACGAACCCTCGATGCACACACCGGCCCATCCGGACATCCTGTGAACGTCCGTGGCCTTCAGACAGTTTCCACCACACACCACACGCACGGTGCGTCGACCCCCCGCTACCTCATGCCCTCGCCGGACACTCGACATACCTGTACGCCTCACTGCGACGACGACCGAGCGTAGTCAGGCCGCTTCGCCTCTCGCAAGGCGTCCACAATGATCTTCTTTTCACGGGTCACAGACACCTTGGCCTGCTCCTTTTCCAGAGTCTGGACCACTCCGCCGGGGATGTTCAGCGCCGGTTCCAGATCCTCCGGCTTGCCGATCACCTTGAAGCGGTACGGCTGAGTGACCCGCTTGCCGTCGATCCCCACACCACCACGGACGTCCGACAGCGAAGTGTTCGCGACGACCCGGACATCATTGACCTGGATTGCTTCGGCGCCGGCCGCCCGCAGCTCCTGGATGGTGTCCAGCAGTTTGTCCGCCTCGACGGAATGCGCCGGGTCGTCGATGGTCAGGGTGATGCCGGGCCCTTGCGCCGCGACGGTCCCGGCCAGCACGCCCAGCTGCTGTTCCTTCTCCACGGTCTGCTTACGGGCCTCCTCGGCCTGGTCCGAGCTGTTCGCCAGCTCGGTCTTCTGCCCTTCCAGTCGCCGCTGTTCGTCGGTCAACCGCTGGGAGCGGTTGTCCAGCTCGTCCAGAATGCGCACCAAGTCCTCCTGGCGCGCACCTCGCAGCGCGCTGCTGTCACTCGTGGAACGTACCTGAATCGCCAGGCCGAGGCCGAGAATGAACAGCAGCAGCGCAACGATCAGTTGAGCCCGGGTCAGGCGGGGCGGCCACAGACTCGCGACAAGCCGCTCCCGACCGGATGCCGGGCGTGCCGCGCTCCCGTTCTCCGCAACCGCGTCCGGAGTCGAGGAGTCTGCCCCTTTGTCCTGCTTCTGTCCAGCACTGTCCGGTTCTTGAGGCTCGGGCGTCTCGTCGGCCTCCGCCCGCTCGGCGGCGCCGGGGCTCTCGGGCGGCATCGGCCGCCGGCCGGCCGGGCCGTGGTCCTGGCCCTGTTCCGTCTCCGGCTGCTCCGGCTGCTCGGGCTGCATTCCCGGCTTCTCCGGCTGTTCCGACTGCTCCGGCTGCTTCTCCGGCTGGGGGTTCTCGTCCGGTGTCATCCGTCTCACGCCCTGAAGACGTGCCGGCGGATCGCCGCGGCGTTGGAGAAGATCCGGATGCCCAGCACCACGACGACACCCGTGGAGAGTTGGGCGCCGACGCCCAGCTTGTCGCCGAGGAAGACGATCAGTGCGGCGACGACCACGTTCGACAGGAAGGAGACCACGAAGACCTTGTCGTCGAAGATGCCGTCCAGCATCGCGCGCAGACCGCCGAACACGGCATCCAGCGCCGCGACGACGGCGATCGGCAAGTAGGGTTCGACCACCGTCGGCACCACGGGACGGACGACAAGTCCGACCACGACTCCCACGATGAGGCCCAGTACGGCGATCACGATGTGCCCTTCCCTGTGTCGGCGCCGTCCGCCTTGGCGGCACCGGCCTGCGGCTTTGCGGTACGAACGATCAAGCTGGGCGCGGGCGGCAGCGTGATCTCGCTCTCCGCGGAAATCCTGGTGCGGACGCCGTAGTTCTCCTGCAGCACATGCAGGTACTGGCCGTCGGCGCTGTCCTGGAACGCCGTGCTCAGCCGCTGCCCGTCCCCCACCGCCAGCACCGTGTAAGGCGGCACCAGCGGCTTGTTGTCGACCAGTATGGCGTCTCCTGCGGCTCTGATCGCCGAGAGTGACGTAAGCCGCTGTCCGTTGACGGAGATGGCTTCCGCACCGGACGCCCACAGGCCGTTGACGACGCGTTGCATATCCCGGTCGCGTACCCGCCCGGTGTCCGAGAAACCACTGCTCTCACGCGGTCCGCCGCCGCTGGACTCCGCCCCCTTGGCATCGTCCACGACGAGCTTCACCCCCGGCCCGGTGACCTGCGTCGAACCGGCCAGCAGCCCCAGCAGCTCGGCCTTGCCCCCGCCGTGCTGCTTCAGCGCCTCGCGCTGCATCCGGCTGACGTCGTCGCGCAGCGCGTCGACCCGGTGCTGCTGCTTGTCCGCCTCGCCGGTGCCCGTCTGGATGCGGTGGATGAGCTCTTCGCGCTCCTTGGCGAGCGTCGGTGCCGATATCTGCGCCTGCGCCGCCCCGACCGTCACCACGACCGCGGCGAGCACCAGTCCGGCGGCGAGCCCCAGCTTCGCGCGCAGGGTACGCGGCAGACCGCGCACCCCGGTTTCGGACTTCCGCGCGGCGGCCTCGGCATATCCCTCGTCGAGGCTGTGATCCATCACGTTGGTCAGCAGCGACATGGACGCATCGGGGCGCGCGGCGGACGCTTTCGGGCTGCTCCGATCGGGGCGCTGCTGCGACATGCCGCACATCGTCGCACGTCGGCCCGACAGTCTCCCAATGGCCCCACCGGCGTGCCGGTTCACGGCGCGCCGGTGGGGTCCGGGTCAGCGTCCCGCGCTGTCCACCACTGCGGACCACTCGTCCAGCAGCTGCTGGGCGGAGGCGTCATCGGGCCCCTCCGCCCACAGGTGGGTGACCGCCTCGGCGGGGTCGGGCAGCACCAGCACCCAGCGGCCGTCGCTCTCCACCACACGGACACCGTCGGTGGTGTCGACATCCCGGTCGCCGGCCGCCTCGACGACGTGCCGCATGACCAGACCCTTGACCGCCCACGGGGTGGCGAGGTCGCGGCGCTGGACGTGTGCCCGCGGGATCCGTGCGTCGATCTGGCTGAGCGTGAGCTGCGTGCGGGCCACCAGGCCGATCAGCCGGACGAACGCGGCCGAGCCGTCGAAGACGCTGCTGAACTCGGGGATGATGAAGCCGCCCATGCCGTCCCCGCCGAAGACGGTGCCGTCGGCACGTCCCACACGGGTCAGATCGTCGGGCGAGGTCGTCGTCCACTCCACCTGCGTCCCGTGGTATGCCGCCACCTGCTCGGCGATCCGGGTCGTGGTCACCGGCAGCGCCACCCGGCCGGTGCGCCGTTCCGCCGCGACCAGATCCAGCATGACCAGCAGTGCCCGGCCGTCCTCGATGATCCGGCCGCGCTCGTCCACCAGGGACAGCCGCTCGCCCACGGGGTCGAAGCGCACACCGAAGTCGGCCCGCGCCGAGGCCACGATCTCGCCGAGCCGGACGAGCCCGGCCCGCCGGGCGTCGGCGGTCTCGGTCGGCCGGGATTCGTCGAGCCCGGGGTTGATCGTCAGCGCGTCGACGCCGAGCCGTCCCAGCAGACTGGGCAGGACCAGTCCGGCGCTGCCGTTCGAGGCGTCCACGACGACCTTCAGTCCGGAGTCGCTGACGCCTGTGGTGTCCACGGCCCGCAGCAGGGACCCCGTATAGGAGTCGAAGACGCTGGCGGGAAAGATCAGATCACCGATCTCGCCGGGGAAGGCGCGGCGGTACTCCTGCCGGGCGAAGACGCGGTCGAGCTTGCGCTGTCCGGCCTGTGAGAGGTCCGCGCCGCGCTCGTCGAAGAACATGATGTCCACGGAGTCCGGCACGCCGGGCGTCGTACGGACCATGATGCCGCCGGCACTGCCGCGGGCGGTCTGCTGGCGGGCGACCGGCAGCGGGACGTTCTCCAGGTCGCGTACGTCGATGGCGCTGGCCTGCAGCGCGGAGATCACGGCACGCTTGAGCGCCCGGGCACCCCGGGAGTGGTCCCGCGCGGTGGTGACCGTGGAGCCCTTCTTGAGCGTGGTGGCATACGCGCCCGCGAGCCGCACGGCGAGCTCCGGCGTGATCTCGACGTTGAGGATCCCGGACACGCCCCGGGCGCCGAAGAGATGCGCCTGACCGCGGGACTCCCAGATCACCGAGGTGTTGACGAACGCACCGGCCTCGATGGTCTTGAACGGGTAGACCCGCACATTCCCCTGCACGATCGATTCTTCGCCGATCAGGCACTCGTCGCCGATGACGGCGCCGTCCTCGATCCGGGCGGCCCGCATGATGTCGGTGTTCTTGCCGACCACACAGCCGCGCAGATTGCTCTGCTGACCGATGTAGACGTTGTCGTGCACGACGGCCCGGTGCAGGAACGCACCGCTTTTCACCACGACGTTGGAGCCGACGACAGTGTGCTCACGTAGCTCCACATCCGCCTCGATCTTGGCGTAGTCGCCGATGTACAGCGGACCGCGCAGCACCGCGTCGGGGTGTACTTCGGCGCCCTCGGCGACCCACACGCCCGGTGAGATCTCGAAGCCGTCGATTTCGACATCGACCTTACCTTCGAGCACATCGGCCTGGGCCTTCACATAGCTCTCGTGGGTGCCGACGTCCTCCCAGTAGCCCTCGGCGATATAGCCATAGATCGGCTTGCCTTCCTTCATCAGCTGCGGAAAGACATCGCCGGACCAGTCGACCGACACATCGGGCTCGAAGTAGTCGAAGACCTCCGGCTCCATGACGTAGATGCCGGTGTTGACGGTGTCCGAGAAGACCTGGCCCCAGGTGGGCTTCTCCAGGAAACGTTCGACCTTGCCGGCCTCGTCGACGATGGTGATGCCGAACTCGAGCGGATTGGGGACCCGGGTGAGACAGACGGTGACGAGGGCGCCCTTTTCCTTATGGAACCGGATCAGATCGGTGAGATCGAAGTCGGTGAGGGCGTCACCGGAGATGACGAGGAAGGCATCGTCCTTGAGCGCTTCCTCGGCGTTCTTCACACTTCCCGCGGTACCGAGCGGCTTTTCCTCATTGGCATAGGTGAGCTCCATTCCGAGCTCTTCCCCGTCGCCGAAGTAATTCTTGACGAGCGAGGCAAGGAATTGCACGGTCACGACGGTCTCATTGAGACCATGCCGTTTCAGCAGCCGGAGTACATGCTCCATGATCGGCCTGTTCGCGACCGGGAGCAGCGGCTTGGGCATGCTGGACGTCATGGGGCGAAGGCGTGTTCCTTCGCCGCCGGCCATCACAACGGCCTTCATGTCGGAAGCGTCCTCCTCTAAGAGACGACGGTCTTGCCGACTTCACTTGTCCAGAGCGCCCACCGCTCCTGCTTTCACGTACGGGCGCCGGCCCTTGGCACAAGCTGCCGTTTCGGAGAGCTCAGTCGGCGGTGGCGTCCGCCCGGATGAGTCGGCGGACCTGGACCACGTAGAGGATCCCTGCCCACCAGTAGAGCGCTGTACCCCATCCTGCGAACGCCCATCCGAAAACAGCAGCGAGCGTGTGAAGCCAGCCGCTTCCGTCGCTCAGCAGGAGCAACGGGAAGGCGTACATCAAGTTGAACGTAGCCGCTTTGCCCAGGAAGTTCACCTGGGGAGGCCCGTAGCCGTGGCGTCCGAGGAATCCGACCGCGATCAGCAGCATCAGTTCCCGTGCCAGCAGGGCCGCGGTGAGCCAGACCGGCAGGATCTCGCGCCAGGTGAGACCGACGAGGGTGGAGAGGATGTAGAGGCGATCGGCTGCCGGGTCCAGGATCCGTCCCAGGCTGCTGATCTGGTTCCAGCGCCGGGCGAGATGGCCGTCCAGATAGTCGCTGACGCCGCTCAGCGCCAGGACCAGCAGCGCCCAGCCGTCGACCTTCGGGCCCCCGAATTCCGGCCACAGGACCAACCACAGGAACACGGGCACGCCGAGGAGGCGAGCCATGCTCAGAATATTCGGGATGGTGAGGACACGATCCGTCTGGACCCGCGTCTCCTGGACCTCCACGCGAGGCCTCCTGTGGGGAAATGTACCAACGATGCCCCTTGACCTTACCTGCCCGGTCGGCCACGACGTACCGCGGGTCCCCAAGATCACGGAAGCACAAAAAAGCCCCGTGGGAACCGAAGTTCCCACGGGGCTTTTCACAATTTGTTCGGCGGCGTCCTACTCTCCCACAGGGTCCCCCCTGCAGTACCATCGGCGCTGAAAGGCTTAGCTTCCGGGTTCGAAATGTAACCGGGCGTTTCCCTAACGCTATGACCACCGAAACACTATGAAGTTAACCAACCCGGCATGGACACAGGTCATTACTTCAGAACCTACACAGTGGACGCGAGCAACTGAGGACAAGCCCTCGGCCTATTAGTACCAGTCAACTCCACACCTTACGGTGCTTCCATATCTGGCCTATCAACCCAGTCGTCTACTGGGAGCCTTAACCCCTCAAGGGGGTGGGAGCCCTCATCTCGAAGCAGGCTTCCCGCTTAGATGCTTTCAGCGGTTATCCTTTCCGAACGTAGCCAACCAGCCATGCCCTTGGCAGGACAACTGGCACACCAGAGGTTCGTCCGTCCCGGTCCTCTCGTACTAGGGACAGCCCTTCTCAAGACTCCTACGCGCACAGCGGATAGGGACCGAACTGTCTCACGACGTTCTAAACCCAGCTCGCGTACCGCTTTAATGGGCGAACAGCCCAACCCTTGGGACCGACTCCAGCCCCAGGATGCGACGAGCCGACATCGAGGTGCCAAACCATCCCGTCGATATGGACTCTTGGGGAAGATCAGCCTGTTATCCCCGGGGTACCTTTTATCCGTTGAGCGACGGCGCTTCCACAAGCCACCGCCGGATCACTAGTCCCTACTTTCGTACCTGCTCGACCCGTCAGTCTCACAGTCAAGCTCCCTTGTGCACTTACACTCAACACCTGATTACCAACCAGGCTGAGGGAACCTTTGGGCGCCTCCGTTACTCTTTAGGAGGCAACCGCCCCAGTTAAACTACCCACCAGACACTGTCCCTGATCCGGATCACGGACCCAGGTTAGACATCCAGCACGACCAGAGTGGTATTTCAACAATGACTCCACAACCACTGGCGTGGCCGCTTCAAAGTCTCCCACCTATCCTACACAAGCCGAACCGAACACCAATATCAAGCTATAGTAAAGGTCCCGGGGTCTTTCCGTCCTGCTGCGCGAAACGAGCATCTTTACTCGTAATGCAATTTCACCGGGCCTATGGTTGAGACAGTCGAGAAGTCGTTACGCCATTCGTGCAGGTCGGAACTTACCCGACAAGGAATTTCGCTACCTTAGGATGGTTATAGTTACCACCGCCGTTTACTGGCGCTTAAGTTCTCAGCTTCGCCATGACGAATCATGACTAACCGGTCCCCTTAACGTTCCAGCACCGGGCAGGCGTCAGTCCGTATACATCGCCTTACGGCTTCGCACGGACCTGTGTTTTTAGTAAACAGTCGCTTCTCGCTGGTCTCTGCGGCCACCACCAGCTCACACTGCAAAAGTGATCACCAGCAATGGCCCCCCTTCTCCCGAAGTTACGGGGGCATTTTGCCGAGTTCCTTAACCATAGTTCACCCGAACGCCTCGGTATTCTCTACCTGACCACCTGAGTCGGTTTAGGGTACGGGCCGCCATGAAACTCGCTAGAGGCTTTTCTCGACAGCATAGGATCATCCACTTCACCACAATCGGCTCGGCATCAGGTCTCAGGCACATGCTGTCCGGATTTGCCTAGACAGCGCCCTACACCCTTACCCCGGGACAACCACCGCCCGGGCTGGACTACCTTCCTGCGTCACCCCATCGCTTACCTACTACCACCTTGGATCGGCGGCTCCACCACGTCCCTTTGTCCGAAGACTCCAGGCCGGCTTCACGGCCTTAGCATTAATGGATTCGATACTGGGCGTTTCAAAGCGGGTACCGGAATATCAACCGGTTGTCCATCGACTACGCCTGTCGGCCTCGCCTTAGGTCCCGACTTACCCTGGGCAGATCAGCTTGACCCAGGAACCCTTAGTCAATCGGCGCACACGTTTCCCACGTGTGTATCGCTACTCATGCCTGCATTCTCACTCGTGAACCGTCCACAACTCGTTTCCACGGCTGCTTCACCCGGCACACGACGCTCCCCTACCCATCACAACGGACGTTGGTCCACATGTTGCAATGACACGACTTCGGCGGTGTGCTTGAGCCCCGCTACATTGTCGGCGCGGAATCACTTGACCAGTGAGCTATTACGCACTCTTTCAAGGGTGGCTGCTTCTAAGCCAACCTCCTGGTTGTCTCTGCGACTCCACATCCTTTCCCACTTAGCACACGCTTAGGGGCCTTAGTCGATGCTCTGGGCTGTTTCCCTCTCGACCATGGAGCTTATCCCCCACAGTCTCACTGCCGCGCTCTCACTTATCGGCATTCGGAGTTTGGCTAAGGTCAGTAACCCGGTAGGGCCCATCGCCTATCCAGTGCTCTACCTCCGGCAAGAAACACACGACGCTGCACCTAAATGCATTTCGGGGAGAACCAGCTATCACGGAGTTTGATTGGCCTTTCACCCCTAACCACAGGTCATCCCCCAGGTTTTCAACCCTGGTGGGTTCGGTCCTCCACGAAGTCTTACCTCCGCTTCAACCTGCCCATGGCTAGATCACTCCGCTTCGGGTCTTGGGCACGCTACTCAACGCCCTATTCGGACTCGCTTTCGCTACGGCTTCCCCACACGGGTTAACCTCGCAACATACCGCAAACTCGCAGGCTCATTCTTCAAAAGGCACGCAGTCACGACACAGAGACAAGTCTCTGTGCGACGCTCCCACGGCTTGTAGGCACACGGTTTCAGGTACTATTTCACTCCGCTCCCGCGGTACTTTTCACCATTCCCTCACGGTACTATCCGCTATCGGTCACCAGGGAATATTTAGGCTTAACGGGTGGTCCCGCCAGATTCACACGGGATTTCTCGGGCCCCGTGCTACTTGGGTGGTTCTCAAACGAGCCGTTAATGTTTCAGCTACGGGGGTCTTACCCTCTACGCCGGACCTTTCGCATGTCCTTCGCCTACATCAACGGTTTCTGACTCGTCTCACAGCCGGCAGACTGCAAAAGAGAACTCCCACAACCCCAACCACGCAACCCCTGCCGGGTATCACACGTGACTGGTTTGGCCTCATCCGGTTTCGCTCGCCACTACTCCCGGAATCACGGTTGTTTTCTCTTCCTGCGGGTACTGAGATGTTTCACTTCCCCGCGTTCCCTCCACACTGCCTATGTGTTCAGCAGCGGGTGACAGCCCATGACGACTGCCGGGTTTCCCCATTCGGACACCCCCGGATCAAAGCTTGGTTGACAGCTCCCCGGGGCCTATCGTGGCCTCCCACGTCCTTCATCGGTTCCTGGTGCCAAGGCATCCACCGTGCGCCCTTAAAAACTTGGCCACAGATGCTCGCGTCCACTGTGCAGTTCTCAAGCAACGACCAGCCACCCACCACCCCAACCCGAAGGCTGAGTTCACTGGGGCCGGCATCGCGAAGGTCCAGACAACAGTCCGTACCCTCAGATACCCAACAGCGCGCCCGGCACGACCAGTCGAATCCTGTGTTCCACGCCGAAGCAGTACTAACAGTCCTCATCTGACCGTGCCGAATAGTCAACGTTCCACCCATGAGCAACCAGCATCAGACATTCGCTGATGTACTGGCCTCTGACCAACCAAAGGTTGGTAAGAAGTGCTCCTTAGAAAGGAGGTGATCCAGCCGCACCTTCCGGTACGGCTACCTTGTTACGACTTCGTCCCAATCGCCAGTCCCACCTTCGACGATTCCCTCCCACAAGGGGTTGGGCCACCGGCTTCGGGTGTTACCGACTTTCGTGACGTGACGGGCGGTGTGTACAAGGCCCGGGAACGTATTCACCGCAGCAATGCTGATCTGCGATTACTAGCAACTCCGACTTCATGGGGTCGAGTTGCAGACCCCAATCCGAACTGAGACCGGCTTTTTGAGATTCGCTCCACCTCGCGGTATCGCAGCTCATTGTACCGGCCATTGTAGCACGTGTGCAGCCCAAGACATAAGGGGCATGATGACTTGACGTCGTCCCCACCTTCCTCCGAGTTGACCCCGGCAGTCTCCTGTGAGTCCCCATCACCCCGAAGGGCATGCTGGCAACACAGAACAAGGGTTGCGCTCGTTGCGGGACTTAACCCAACATCTCACGACACGAGCTGACGACAGCCATGCACCACCTGTACACCGACCACAAGGGGGCGCCTGTCTCCAGACGTTTCCGGTGTATGTCAAGCCTTGGTAAGGTTCTTCGCGTTGCGTCGAATTAAGCCACATGCTCCGCTGCTTGTGCGGGCCCCCGTCAATTCCTTTGAGTTTTAGCCTTGCGGCCGTACTCCCCAGGCGGGGAACTTAATGCGTTAGCTGCGGCACGGACGACGTGGAATGTCGCCCACACCTAGTTCCCAACGTTTACGGCGTGGACTACCAGGGTATCTAATCCTGTTCGCTCCCCACGCTTTCGCTCCTCAGCGTCAGTATCGGCCCAGAGATCCGCCTTCGCCACCGGTGTTCCTCCTGATATCTGCGCATTTCACCGCTACACCAGGAATTCCGATCTCCCCTACCGAACTCTAGCCTGCCCGTATCGAATGCAGACCCGGGGTTAAGCCCCGGGCTTTCACATCCGACGTGACAAGCCGCCTACGAGCTCTTTACGCCCAATAATTCCGGACAACGCTTGCGCCCTACGTATTACCGCGGCTGCTGGCACGTAGTTAGCCGGCGCTTCTTCTGCAGGTACCGTCACTCTCGCTTCTTCCCTGCTGAAAGAGGTTTACAACCCGAAGGCCGTCATCCCTCACGCGGCGTCGCTGCATCAGGCTTTCGCCCATTGTGCAATATTCCCCACTGCTGCCTCCCGTAGGAGTCTGGGCCGTGTCTCAGTCCCAGTGTGGCCGGTCGCCCTCTCAGGCCGGCTACCCGTCGTCGCCTTGGTAGGCCATCACCCCACCAACAAGCTGATAGGCCGCGGGCTCATCCTTCACCGCCGGAGCTTTCCACACACAGACCATGCGGTCGTGTGTCATATCCGGTATTAGACCCCGTTTCCAGGGCTTGTCCCAGAGTGAAGGGCAGATTGCCCACGTGTTACTCACCCGTTCGCCACTAATCCCCTCCCGAAGGAGGTTCATCGTTCGACTTGCATGTGTTAAGCACGCCGCCAGCGTTCGTCCTGAGCCAGGATCAAACTCTCCGTGAATGTTTACTCGTAATCGAGTGAAACACACACGAGAGCGGAACGACCAGACGGAATAGGTCCGGTCGTTCACAGCGTCCTCGCTGTGTGTGCCATCCGCACCACATGGGCGCCGATGGACTTTCAAAGGAACCTCATCCACCGAGGTGGACGGGGTATCAACATATCTGGCGTTGACTTTTGGCACGCTGTTGAGTTCTCAAGGAACGGACGCTTCCTTTGGATTCCCTCTCGGGTTTCCTCCGGGCGCTTCCCTTCGGTGTTTCACACTCTATCAGGCCTTTTCCGGCTTTCGAACCGCTGCTTTTCTGCAGGCATGCAGAAGCGCGCAATTCTTGAGTCGCGATCAAGACGCTGGGAGTGCTGCCCGCCTCAACCTGACGCGGTTCATTGCGTCGTGGCCGTCCGGGGCAGATCTCAGACAGTACAGCTCTGCCGGGGGCGAGGCAAATCGATTCGGCGGGGCGCGCGGTCAGCATCCGGCGTCTCTCATGCGGAACCGTCAGTTCTTATGACTTACGCTTCTGAACGGTGCGCCGTCCAGGACAGGTAGTGACGGCGGCCTGATGAATCTCCACCCCTGGGAGGCTTCCCATGACCACCGTGACGTCCCCTCTTGCTGGACGCGCCATCGGACTCGCGGCCGTGCCCGACCCGGTGTTCTCCGGAGCGATGGTGGGTCCCGGTACCGCCATCGACCCCGTTCGTGAGCCGTCTGCCGCGGTTTCACCCGTGGACGGCGTTCTCGTCTCGCTGCACCCGCACGCGTTCGTCGTCGTCGATGCCGAAGGGCACGGCGTGCTCACCCACCTCGGGATCGACACCGTTCAGCTCAACGGCGAGGGCTTCGAGCTGCTCGTGAACAAGGGCGACACCGTCACCCGCGGTCAGGAGATCGTGCGCTGGAACCCGGCGGCGGTCGAGGAGGCCGGTAAGTCGCCGGTGTGCCCGGTCGTCGCGCTGGAGGCCACCGCCGACTCGCTCGGTGAGGTTCGCGAGGACGGCGATGTCAAGGCCGGCGACCAGCTCTTCTCCTGGCAGTAGCCGGGCGCCGTCCCGTACGGCAGGTACGACATCCATCGCGGCGGCCGGGCCCGCCGCATCAAACCGGAGCGGGTGCAATGGAGACAACGCTGCGAGGCGTCGGCGTGAGCCACGGTGTGGCGATCGGCGAGGTGCGGCACATGGGGACGGCGGTCCTGGAGCCGCCGGCCAAGCAGATTCCGACGGACGAGGCGGAGCGCGAACAGGGGCGTGCCCGCCAGGCCGTGGAAGCTGTTGCTGCGGACCTGATAGCGCGGGGAAACCTGGCGGGTGGTGAGGCGCAGGCCGTGCTGGAGGCACAGGCCCTGATGGCTCAGGATCCCGAGCTGATGGCCGATGTCGAGCGGCGGATCGCCGTGGGGAGCACCGCCGAGCGCGCGGTGTACGACGCGTTCGCGGCCTATCGGGCGCTGCTGGCCGGTGCCGGTGAGTACCTCGCGGGCCGGGTGGCCGACCTGGACGATGTGCGCAACCGCATCGTCGCGCGGCTGCTGGGTGTGCCGATGCCGGGTGTGCCGGACAGCGACGAGCCGTATGTGCTGATCGCGCGGGATCTGGCGCCGGCGGACACCGCGCTGCTGGACCCGACGCTGGTGCTCGGCTTCGTGACCGAGGAGGGCGGGCCGACCAGCCACAGTGCGATTCTTGCGCGGGCGCTGGGGGTGCCGGCGGTCGTCGCTCTCCCGGGTGCCGGTGAGCTGGTCGAGGGCACGGTCATCGCCGTCGACGGCAGCACCGGGGAGATCTTCGTCGAGCCGAGCGCCGAGAAGCGTGCGGAGATGGAGCGGGCGGCCGCGGAGCGGAAGGCGGCGCTGGCCTCTTCGTCCGGTCCGGGTGCCACCTCCGACGGGCACAAGGTGCCGCTGCTGGCGAATGTCGGCGGTCCCGGTGATGTGCCCGCGGCGGTCGAGGCCGGGGCGGAGGGTGTCGGCCTCTTCCGCACCGAGTTCCTGTTCCTGGACGACAGCAAGCAGGCGCCGTCCGCGGAGAAGCAGGTCGCGGCCTACCGCACGGTGCTGGAGGCGTTCCCCGAGGGGCGGGTGGTGGTGCGGGTGCTCGACGCCGGTGCCGACAAGCCGCTGGAGTTCCTGACGCCGGCCGACGAGCCGAACCCCGCGCTGGGTGTACGGGGACTTCGGACGCTGCTCGATCACCCCGAGGTCCTGCGCACCCAGCTCTCGGCGCTGGCGACGGCGGCCGAGGGGCTGCCGGTCTACCTCGAGGTCATGGCACCGATGGTGGCGGACCGGACCGATGCCAAGGCGTTCGCGGACGCCTGCCGGGAGGCCGGGCTGCGGGCGAAGTTCGGCGCGATGGTGGAGATTCCGTCCGCTGCTCTGCGGGCGCGGTCGATTCTGCAGGAGGTGGAGTTCCTTTCGCTGGGGACCAACGACCTGGCGCAGTACACCTTCGCGGCGGACCGCCAGGTGGGTGCCGTCTCGCGTCTGCAGGACCCCTGGCAGCCGGCGCTGCTGGACCTCGTGGCGATGTCGGCCGAGGCCGCGAAGGCCGAGGGCAAGAGCTGTGGTGTCTGTGGTGAGGCGGCCTCCGATCCGCTGTTGGCGTGTGTGCTGACGGGGCTCGGGGTCACCAGCCTGTCGATGGGTGCGGCGTCGATTCCCTATGTGCGGGCGACGCTGTCCAAGCACACGCTGGCGCAGTGCGAGCGCGCGGCGGCCGCGGCACGGGCCGCGGACACCGCCGAGGACGCGCGGGCTGCCGCGCAGGCGGTGCTTTCCGGGGAGTGATCCCGTGCGGCGGTGTGCCGCAGGAACTTTGACGGCCGTCCCGCCCCTTGCGGCGGGGCGGCCGTCGACGTGTGCGGGGCGGGTGTGGTGGTCCGGTCTTCAGCGGTGGTCGTGGGGGTCGGGTGGCGGGAGCAGGGGGAGGCCGGATGCGTAGTCGACGCCGTGCTCGGGCGGGATGGGTTCGCCGGTGTCGGCGTCGGTGCAGTAGGCGGTGAAGAGCTCGGCGGCGCTCAGCGGGCGGAGCCAGGAATCGCGCAGGGACCAGCCGCGGACCGTGTCACGGGCGGCATCGTCGGTGGTGTCGCGGCCGGTGGGGCCGGTGGTGGTGCGGGAGACGAGGCCGCCGGGGGTGCGCAGGGCGAAGCCGGCGGCCAGGACCGTGCAGAAGACGAGGGTTTCGTGTTCGGCGAGCTGGAGACCGGGGCCGTCGCCGGCGGTGGTGTGCAGCACCGCCAGGAGGGACGGCTCGCCGGCGGCGAGGGAGCAGACGAGGTGGTGGGTGCCTTCGCCTAGGGAGGTCAGGAGCTGCCGGACGGCGTGGGTGGCGCGGGTGAAGGCGGCGCGGGAGAGGTCCTCGCCGCACTCCTCGCAGGTGCCGGCGCGGGCCAGCAGGGCGGAGGCGCGGTCCCCGTGCGCCCGGCGGTCGGCGTCTTCGAGGAGGAGGGGCAGCAGCCGGTTCAGTGGTCCGCCCTCGTAGAGCAGGGTGGTGCCGGTGCGGGCGGCTTCGGCCGTATAGCGGCTGCGGCTGTCGGGGCGGTCCGGGTCCAGGGTGAGCCGGGCGCAGTATTTCTCGTAGGCGACCGGGTCGAAGAGGCCGACGGTCGTGACCACGCCCTGGGCGGTGAGACCCCGCAGCAGGGTCTCCATCTGGCGGAGGTAGCTGCCGTGGTCGTCGAACGGGAAGGTGCGGTAGCGGCGCATGGTCGTGAAGTCCTGTTCGTCGGCCAGGATGGCCGCGGTGCTGGGGACTTCGCGGCGCAGGCCGCGGCGGGCGGCGGACCGGTCGGTGGGCCGGGATGTGAAGGTCATGACTCCCCCTGGGTGTTCGGGTGGGTGCGTCGGCCGCACTCCACTCGTCACTGAGAGTAATCGGGGGGTCTGACAACGGGTCTCCGGCGCCGGAGAGCACCGGAGTTCCGCCCGGCCGGCGCCGGCCGGCCCTGCGTACCCGCCTGCCTGCCTGCCTACGAGGGGGCGCCGTCGGCGGCGCGGTCGCGGGCCACCCGCTCGTAGAAGTGGAGCAGTTCGAGGTTGTCGACGGAGCCGGGGTTGACGGCCTTGTCGAGCGGGGTGCCCTGCAGAAGGCGTTTGACGGGGACCTCGATGCGCTTGCCGGTGAGGGTGTGCGGCACGCCGGGGGCTTCGATGATGTCGTCGGGGACGTGCCGCGGGGAGAGCTCGGTGCGGATGATGCGCTTGATGCGGTCGCGGAGGTCGTCGTCGAGGGTGGCACCGGGGGCGAGGTGCACGAAGAGCGGCATCCAGTAGCCGCCGTCGGGGAGTTCCAGGCCGATGACGAGGGATTCGCGGATCTCGGGGAGCCGTTCGACGGCCTCGTAGATGTCGGCGGAGCCCATCCGGACGCCCTGGCGGTTGAGGGTGGAGTCGGAGCGGCCGTGGATGACGACGCTGCCGCGGGAGGTGAGGGTGATCCAGTCGCCGTGCCGCCAGACGCCGGGGTACATGTCGAAGTAGCTGTCGTGGTAGCGGGTGCCGTCGGGGTCGTTCCAGAAGCGGGTGGGCATGGACGGCATGGGGCGGGTGACGACGAGTTCGCCGACCTCGTCGGTGACCGGTTTGCCCTGGGGGTCCCAGGCCTGGAGGTCGGTGCCCAGGCAGGCGGCCTGGAGTTCGCCGATGTGGACGGGGAGGGTGGGGACGGCGCCGGCGAAACAGCTGCAGACGTCGGTGCCGCCGCTGACCGAGGCCGTCCAGAGGTCGGCGCCGCTCTCCGCGAAGGAATCGTGCAGCCAGCGGAAGCCGTCCGGCGGGAGCGGGGAGCCGGTGGTGGCGACGCAGGTGATGGCGGAGAGGTCGAGGTCGCGGGCCGGGTGGATGCCGGCCTTGCGGCAGGCCATGACGTAGGCGGCGGAGGTGCCGAAGACGGTGGCGCGGGTGGTTTCGGCGACCCGCCACTGGGCGGAGACGTCGGGGTGGCCGGGGCTGCCGTCGTAGAGCACGATCGTGGAGCCCACCAGGAGGCCGGCGACGAGGAAGTTCCACATCATCCAGCCGGTGGAGGTGTACCAGAAGAACCGGTCGTCGGGGCCGAGGTCGCAGTGCAGACCGGTCTGCTTGAGGTGTTCGAGCAGGATGCCGCCCTGGGACTGGACGATGGCCTTGGGCAGGCCGGTGGTGCCGGAGGAGTACAGGACCCACAGGGGATGGTCGAACGGGACCTGATCGAAGACCGGTTCGGTGTCGTGCGTGATCAGGTCCGACCAGTTCAGGGCGCCTTCGGGGGCGGGAGTGCCGAGCAGCGGGATGTGGACGACGGCCCGGAGGGTGGGAAGTTCGGCGCGGAGTTCGGCGACGGTGTCGCGGCGGTCGTGCTCCTTGCCGCCGTAGCGGTAGCCGTCGACGGTGAACAGGACGACCGGTTCGATCTGCTGGAAGCGGTCCAGCACGCTGCGGGCGCCGAAGTCGGGGGCGCAGGAGGTCCACACGGCGCCGACCGCGGCGGTGGCCAGCAGCGCGACGACGGCCTGCGGGATGTTGGGGACATAGGCGCTGACGCGGTCGCCGGGGCGGACGCCGAGCCGGCGGAGTGCGGCGGCCAGCGAGCCGACCCGGTCGCGCAGCTCCCGCCAGGTCACGGGCGTGGGTTCATGGGTCTCGTCGACATGGAGCAGCGCGGGGGCGTCGGCGCGGGACGGGTCCTCGGCGGCGCGCAGGGCGTGCTCGGCGTAGTTGAGGGTGGCGCCGGGGAACCAGCGGGCGCCGGGCATCGCGGGGTCGGCGAGCACGGTCTCGTACGGCGTGGCGAAGCGGACGTCGAACCACTCGGCGGTGGCCCGCCAGAAGGCGGGGAGGGCGTCGACGGACCAGCGGTGCAGGTCGGCGTAGCTCGTCGCGGGGTCGCCGGGGGTGGGGGCGGGTGCCCCGTGGTGGGCGGCCGCCCAGGTGTGGAAGCGGGTGACCTGTGCGCCGGCGATGCGGTCCGGGCCGGGCTGCCAGAGGGGCTCCGGCTGTGGGGCGGACTGCGGTGCGGTGGTCATGATGCGGCTCCCGGACGGTACGCGTCGTGTGCGTCGGGCGCACACGACGGTGGGTCTCCCCCGCTCCGGCGTGTGCGCACGACACGGTTTGCCTGGACGATGCCATGTGATCGACTCCGGCACCAGGGTGGACTCCCCACATTCGCCGGGTGGTGGACAGGGTCCGGCCACGGGGCGCGGAGCGGGTGCCGGGGCGCGTGGCGGGATCCGGCCAGAGCGGGGCGAGCCGCGGGCCTGAAGGTGGCCGAGGGTGACCCGGTGCAGGTGAACGGCAGTTGAACGGTGCCCGCGCACCCGGCCGTCAATGGCAGGCTGACCGGCATGGACGGGCGGGAACTGGTGCGGTCGGTACGGATGATCAAGACGGTCGGGCCGGCGCAGGGGCTGCGGTCCGTGCGCGCGGCGTGGCGGGCGCGGCGGGCGGATGCGCTGGCGCTGCCGCGGCGCGGGGCGGAGCGGGCGCGGGTGCCGGGGGCGGCGCGCGGCGCGGAGCCCCAGCCGGGCGGCGGGGTGATCCATTTCGCGCGGTCGTCGCTGCGGGTGCGGGTGGCGGCGGGCGGTGCGGTGTTCTGCGGCTGGGACGGCGCCGCGCCGGAGCCGTCGTACGCGCTGGCCGGCGCGTGTCCCGAGGTGGATGCGCGGGCGGTGCTGGAGCCCGATACGGAGGGCGGCTGGCGGGTGGTCTCCGAGCGGGTGCTGGTGGTGGTGTCCCGGCACGGCGCGGTGGAGGTGCGCACACCCGGCGGGGCGGTGCTGCGGCGGGAGTTGCCGCCGCGCTGGTGGGAGGGGGCGGGCGCGGACGGTGCGGACGCCGCGTCGGGCCGGTCCGGGGGCGGCGGCACCGCGCGCTGGGTGCAGCGCGCGGAGGTCGCGGCCGATGCCCGGTTCTTCGGGCTGGGCGGCCGGGCGCACGGGCCGCGGCTGCGGGACGGGGTGTACCGGCTGTGGAACACCGACCCGGGCGGCACCTTCGGGCCGGGTGACGATCCGCTGTCGCTGACGATGCCCGTACAGCTGGTGGTGGCGGACGCCGGCACCCATCTGGTGTTCCACGACAACTCCTGGGACGGCCGGGTGACGCTGCGCGAGGGCGCGGAGGGGGCGGGCTCGGGTCATGACCGGCCGGGCACCTGTGAGCTGCGGATGGACGGCGGGCCGCTGCGCTACTGGGTGCTGGCCGGCACCCCGGCCCGGGTGCTGCAGGGCTGGACGGCGCTGACCGGGGCGCCCGCGCTGCCGCCGCTGTGGGCGCTGGGGCCGCAGCACGCCCGGTGGGGCTTCGCGGGCCAGGACGACGTGCGCGAGGTGGCCGCCGGTTACGCGGAGCGGGGGCTTCCGCTGTCCGCCGTCCATCTGGACATCGACCACTTCGACCGGCACCGGGTCTTCACCGTCGACCCGGAGCGCTATCCGGATCTGCCGGGTCTGGCGCGGGAGTTGCGCGCGCAGGGCGTACGGCTGGTCTCGATCGTGGATCCCGGGGTGCGGGCGGAGCCGGGGGACGCGGTGTACGAGGGCGGGGCGGCGGCGGACGCCTTCGTGCGGGACGCGCGGGGGCGGGAGGTGCGCGGGGAAGTGTGGCCGGGTGAGTCGGTGTACCCGGACTTCACCGATGCGCGGGTGCGCAAGTGGTGGGGCGGGCTGTACGCGGAGCGGCTGGCGCAGGGCTTCGCGGGCTTCTGGCACGACATGAACGAGCCGGTCTCGTTCGCCGCGTTCGGGGAGCGGACGCTGCCGCGCTCGGCGCGGCATGCGCTGGAGGGGCGGGGCGGCGACCACCGGGAGGCGCACAACGTCTACGCCCTGGCGATGGCGCGGGCCGGTTTCGACGGGCTGTGCGAACTGCGCCCGGACGAGCGGCCGTTCCTCTTCTCCCGCTCGGGCTGGGCGGGGCTGCAGCGCTACGGCGGCACCTGGTCGGGCGATGTGGCGACGGACTGGCCGGGGCTGCGGGCCTCGTTGTCGCTGGTGCTGGGGCTGGGGCTGTGCGGGGTGCCGTACAGCGGTCCCGATATCGGCGGGTTCTCCGGGCAGCCGTCCCCGGAGCTGTATCTGCGGTGGTTCCAGCTGGGCGCCTTCCTGCCGCTGTTCCGTACGCACTCGGCGTGGGGGGCGGGGCGGCGGGAGCCGTGGGAGTTCGGGGCCGAGGTGCTGGAGCACGCCCGTACGGCGTTGTGTGCACGGCGGCGGCTGCTGCCCTACTTCGGGACGCTGGGCCAGTTGGCGCGGCTGACCGGGGCGCCGTATGTCCGGCCGGTGTGGTGGAACGCGCCGCGGGACCGGGCGCTGCGGGATTGTGAAGACGTCTTTCTGCTGGGGGATGCGCTGTTGGTGGCGCCGGTGCTGGCGGCGGGCGTGACCCGGCGGCCGGTGCGGCTGCCGCGCGGCCGGTGGTACGACACCGCGACCGGCCGGGCCTACGAGGGGCCCGGGCAGGTGTGGGTGGAGGCGCCGCTGTCGCGGATTCCGGTGCTGGCGCGGGCCGGTGCGGTGGTGCCGGTGGCGGGTGCGGACGGCGGGACGGAGCTGGAGGCGTGGGCGCCGCCGGCCGGGCGCGGCGGCAGCGGGCTGGTGGTGCCGGATGCCGGGGACGGCTGGCAGCGGCCGGCCGTGGAGCGCTTCGTCTCGCGGTGGGAGGGCGACCGGGTGGTCGTGGAGCGGCGGGACGGGGAGGCGGTGGGATACCCGGTGCGGGTGCGGGGGCTGACGGACGGGTAGCGGCCGGGCGCGCACGGGGCTTCCCCTCCGGCTGCCGGGCCTGGTAGACGGAGGGCCATGCCGAGACTTGCTGCCGCGCTGCGCGGCCTTGCCGTCGCTGCCGCCGCCCTGATGACCGTCACCGTGGTGCCGTCGCCCGCCGCCGCGGGGGCCGCCCACCGGCCGGTGCCGCCGTCGGGACCGGCGTCGGTGCCGAAGGAGTTCGTGGCGCTGCGCGAGGTGGACCCCACGATCATCCAGGAGATGCGCTACCCCACCCCGCACAACTTCACGGGAGTGCCGGTGGACGGCTACCGCAGGCCGGTGTGCCTGCTGACGCGGGACGCCGCACGGGCCCTGCACCGGGCTCAGCGCTCCTTCCTGCGGCGCGGGCTGTCGCTCAAGGTCTACGACTGCTACCGGCCGCAGCGCGCCGTGAACCACTTCGTGCGGTGGGCCGAGGACCTCGGGGACCAGCGGATGAAGTCCGAGTTCTACCCGCGGGAGGACAAGTCGAAGCTGTTCGACGACGGCTATATCGCGGCCAGGTCCGGTCACAGCCGGGGCAGTACGCTCGATGTGACCCTGGTGCGGCTGCCGGCCCTGCCGACCCGCCCGTATGTGCCGGGCGAGCCCCTGGCGCCCTGTTACGGGCCGAAGGCCGGACGGTTCCCGGACAACTCCCTCGACATGGGGACCGGCTTCGACTGCTTCGACACGCTCGCGCACACCCTCGACCCGCGCATCCACGGGCGGCAGCGGGCGAACCGGCTGCTGCTCGAGCACGGGCTGGAGCGGGCCGGATTCGTGAACCTCCCGGAGGAGTGGTGGCACTTCACCTTCACCCCGGAGACGTTCCCGGACACCTACTTCGACTTTCCCGTGCAGTGAGGCGTCGGGGCTTTGCCGGCCGCCGGGGGACGTGCGGCTCCCCCGGGTCCGGGCACGGAACCACCCCCGTGGATCCCGTGCCCGGACCCTGCCGGGAGGGACGCGGGCCGGCCGCGTCCGGTTGACCGGAGGAGGGTGACGTCGTCCCTTCGGCTGAGAATGCTCTCCCCGGTGCCCTCAGAGGCGGCCGCCGGCCGGGTCCGACGAGAGTCGCTGGGCCGCGCGGACGGGGAGGACGGACAGGGCGATCAGCAGCGCGGCCACCACGTCGACGACCGGGGCCTGGTGCGGGCGGGCCAGATTCTCGTAGATCCAGAGCGGGAGGGTTTTGGTGCCCGCGCCCGCCGTGAAGGTGGTCACCACGACCTCGTCGAAGGAGAGCGCGAAGGCCAGCAGGGCGCCGGCGAACAGCGCCGGCCGCAGAGCGGGAAAGGTGACGTGGCGCAGGGTCTGCCAGGGGCGGGCGCCCAGGTCGGCGGAGGCCTCGGCCAGGGACGGTCCGATCCGGCGGAGCCGGGCGGCGACGTTGTTGAAGACGATCACGACGCAGAACGTGGCATGGCCCACGACGACCGTGAACAGGCCGAAGCCGATGCCCAGCGGCGCGAGGACGGTGCGGAACGCGGCGTTGAGGGCGATGCCGGTGACGATGCCGGGCAGCGCGAGCGGCAGCACGATCAGGAACGAGACCGTCTGCCGCCCGAAGAAGCGGTGGCGGTGCACGGCGAAGGCGGCGAGCGAGCCGAGGACCAGGGCCAGCGCGGTGGCGCCGAGGCCGGCCGTGAGCGAGGTCCACAGCGCGTCGCGGGCGCCCGCGCTGTGCAGGGCGCGCCGCCACCACTCGCCGGTCAGCGCGCCGGGCGGCCAGGCGAACGAGGGGTCGGCGTTGAGGGAGTTGAGCAGGACCAGGAGCAGCGGGAGGTAGATCAGGGCCAGTCCGGCGGCCGTGACGCAGCCGAGGACGATGCGGGCGGTGCGGGTGAGATGCATCCGGCTGCCTCCTGCGCGACCGGTCAGAGCGAGTCGAGTGCGCCGGCCCGGCGGACCGCGGCGAGGTAACAGACGACGAGGACGACGGGGACCGCGGAGAGCGCCGCGGCGAGCGGCAGATCGAGGGTGACCTGGGAGGCGATGACATTGCCCAGCAGCTGGGTGCGGCCGCCGACGATCTGCACGGTCAGGTAGTCGCCGAGGCTGAGCGAGAAGGTGAAGAGCGAGCCGGCCAGGAGCGCGGGGCGGACGGCGGGGGCGACGACGGAGCGCAGGGTGCGCGCGGTGCCCGCACCGAGGTCGGCGGACGCCTCCAGCTGGTGTGCGGGCAGCCGCTCCAGGGCCGCGTGCAGAGGCAGAATCATGTACGGCAGCCAGAGGTAGGCCAGCACGATCACGACGGCGGTCGTGCCGTAACCGGGTCCGTGCAGCCCCAGCGGGGCGAGGGCCGCGTTGACGATGCCGTGCTCGCCGAGCATCACCCGCCAGGCATAGCCCTTGACCAGATAGCCCGCCCACAGCGGGGTGAGGACGGCCACCAGCAGGGCGCGGCGCAGCCGGCCGCTCGCCACCCACGCCATGAAGAAGGCCATGGGCAGTGCGAGCAGGGCGTCGAGGAGGGTGACGACGAGGGCGATGCCGAGCGTGCGCAGGGCGACGGTGCGGTACACGGGGTCGGCGACGATCTCCCGGAAGTTGTCGGCGGTGAAGGAGTGCACGACGTCGGAGGTGAAGGGGTCGGTGGTCCAGAAGGCCGAGAGGAGGAGGACGGCGAGGGAGCCGAGGTAGGCGAGGATCAGCCAGAGGAGGGGCGGGGCGAGGAGGGCGGCGAGCCGGGCCCGGGCGCCCCGCTCGCGTGCCGTGACGGACACCGGCTGCCCCGGTTCAGCCCTTGATCTCCGTCCAGGCGCGGGTCCATTGCGCATAGTCGGTGCACGTGACGTTCTTCCGCCCGTCCAGGCACTGCGGGACGGGGGTGGTCCAGAAGTGGACGCGGCGGTAGTAGGCCTCGTCGTCGGCGTGGAAGACGGCGCAGTGGTGGGGGTCGGCGGTCTCCCGGCAGGCCCTGGCGTTGGCGGGTGCCTCCCCGAAGAACTCGGCCACCTGGGCGTTCACCTTCGGTGAGACGATCCAGTTGAGCCACTTGTAGGCGCAGTTGGGGTGGGCGGCCCTGGCGGAGATCATCCAGGTGTCGGACCAGCCGGTCGCCCCCTCCTTGGGGAGGACGGCCTTGACGGGGGCCTTCTCCGCGGCGGCGGTGTTGGCGATGACCTGCCAGGTGGTGCCGATGACGCTGTCGCCGCCCTTGAAGGCCGTGACTTCCTTCTGGTAGTCGCTCCAGTATTCGCCGATGTGCTGCCGCTGCTTCTTCAGCAGGGCGACGGCGGCGTCGAGTTGGGTGCGGTCCAGGGCGTAGGGGTCCTTGATGCCGAGCGCCGGGCGGGTCTTCATGAGGTAGAGGGCGGCGTCGGCGATGTAGATCGGTGAGTCGTAGGCGGTGACCTTGCCCGAGTATTTCGGGGCGCCGTCGAAGACGGCCTTCCAGGAGTCGGGGGCCGGGGAGACCTTGTCGGTGCGGTACATCAGCAGATTGGCGCCGCGGCCGTGCGGGATGCCGTACATCTTTCCGTTCCTGGAGTTGAACGGGCGCATCTTGAGGCCGCTGAAGATGTCACGGTAGTTCGGGACCAGACGGGTGTTGACCGGCGCGACGTCCCCCGCGGCGATCAGGCGCAGGGTGGCGTCGCCGGATGCGGACACGGTGTCGTACTGGCCGGTCTTCATCAGCGAGACCATCTCGTCGGAGGTCCCGGCGATCTTGGTGTTTACCTTGCAGCCGGTCTGTTTCTCGAAGGGGTGCACCCAGTCGGCCTTGGGATCGTTGGAGCCGTCCTCGGCATAGCCGGCCCAGGCGATGAGGTCGACCCGGCCCTCGCCCTTGCCGACGCTCTTCCGCTCGGCGGCTCCCCCGCCGCCGGTCCCTCCGCCGCCGGAGCCGCAGGCGACGGCCAGCAGCAGCACTGCGGCCGTCACGGCGGCCTTCCACGGATTCGCGTTGCGCATGGTGAACTCCCGCTGTCGCACACGGCTGTCGAGCACCGCCAGTATCCGGAAGCTGACCGTCTGCCACCAGTGCGCCTCGGGCGGCGGATGCGGCGGACGGTGTCCGACGGCCGTTCAGCGGCACCGCGGACGCGTCGTTCAGCCGGGCACCGCGGACGCGTCGTCGAGGCGCCACAGCAGGTGCACGGCGGCGCCAGGGTGCAGCGCCGGCGGCAGGGGCGCGGAGTTCAGCCGCAGCGCGGTGAGCCGGTCGTCGCCGCCGTCGAGGCGGACCACGCAGCGCAGATGGGCGCCGGCGTGCACGATCTCGGTGATCCGGCCGGGCACACTCCGCTCCCCCGGTCCCGGGGTGCCGTCGGGGCCGTCGGGTGCGGCGAGGCGGATCCGCTCGGGGCGGATGCTGTACGTGCCCGGCGCGCCGATGACACGGACCGCGGCCGGGCCGCTCAGCAGGTTGGTCGTGCCGACGAATCCCGCGACGAAAGCGGTGGCCGGGCGCTCGTAGATCTCCCGCGGGGTGCCGGTCTGCTCGATGTGGCCGCGGTCGAGGACGGCGAGGCGGTCGCTGAGGGTCAGCGCCTCCTCCTGGTCGTGGGTGACGAGGAGGAAGGTGACGCCGGTGGCCCGCTGGACGCGCTGGAGTTCGCGCTGCATTTCCTGGCGCAGTTGCAGGTCGAGCGCGCCGAGGGGCTCGTCGAGCAGCAGCAGCCCCGGGCCGTCGATCAGGGCACGGGCCAGGGCGACGCGCTGTCGCTGGCCGCCGGAGAGCTCGGCCGGGCGGCGCGGGCCGTGGTCGTCGAGCCGCACGGTGCGCAGGGCCTCGCGGGCGCGGGCGAGGCGTTCGGGCTTGCGCACCCCGGCGACGGTCAGCGCGTAGGCGACGTTCTGCTCGACGGTCATGTGCGGGAAGAGCGCGTAGTCCTGGAAGACGGTGTGTACGTCGCGCCGGGCGGCCGGGAGTGCGGTGACCTCGCGGCCGGCGAGTTCGATACGGCCCGAGGTGGGCCGCTCGAAGCCGGCGATCAGCCGCAGCAGGGTGGTCTTGCCGGAGCCGGAGGGGCCGAGGAGGGAGAAGAACTCCCCCTGCTGGATCGTGAGTTCGGCATGCTCGACGGCGCATAGCGTGCCGAATTCCTTGCGGACGGCGGTGAGCCGTACGGCGGGTGCGGCGGCAGTGCGGGCGGGCCGGGTGTCGGTGCGGGTGTCGGTGCGGGCGTCAGGGCGGGCAGCTTCAGCCACGGGCGCTCCCCCTCGTGAACGACGTGATCGCCCGGCGACTGTACCGGGGTTCCGTGCCGGGCGGCACCGTGCCACACTTCTGACGTTCCGTCAGTTCTGGGGTTCTCCGGGATTGCCGGCCGCCGGTCCGCCCGCTGGTGTCAGCTCGCGTCATCCGCGCCTGCCGTGTCCGCCGTCGTTCCGGTCCGCCCTTCCCGGACTGCTGATTGCGGACTGCTGATTCCGGACATCTGATTCCGGTCTGCGCTCGGGGAGGTTCTGTGACACGTGTACGGAAGCCGGCGGTGCCGGGGTGGTTCGATCAGGACGCGGCGGACTTCCGGCTGCTGGGTACCCGGTGCCGGGCCTGCGGCGCGGTGTTCTTCCCCCGCGAGGACACCTTCTGCCGCAACCCCGTCTGCGGGGGCGACGAGCTGGTGGAGGTACCGCTGTCACGGCACGGCACCGTCTGGTCGTACACCGACGCGCGCTATCGCCCGCCCGCCCCGTACGTCTCCGACCCGGACGCCGAGTGGCAGCCGTACGCGCTGGTGGCCGTGGAGCTGACGGCGGAGCGGATGGTGGTCCTCGGGCAGGCCGCGCCGGGCGTCGGCGCGGCGGACCTCGCCGTGGGCACCCCGGTCGAGCTGGTACCCGGGATCCTCGACGAGGACGACGCGCAGGTCTGGACGACGTGGCACTGGCGGCCGGTGGAAGTGGAGGTGGAGGCCGGGCGGGAGCATGCGGCGGCGGGGCCGGAGGACGTGGCGGGCGGGCGAGGGGGCGGCGGCGGAGAAACCGAAACCTCACCTCCACACCCGCCCACCCCCCGAAGGGGGGTGGGCGGCGGGGAAAAACCATCCGGCCCGAGAAAGCCACGGCCCGAGCCGAACCCCGCACCCCCCGCACCCCCCGCACACGGCGATGTGGCCGTCCTCGGCGCCGGGATGCACCCCTGGGGCAAGTGGGGGCGCAGTTTCGTCGAGTACGGCACCAAGGCGGCCAGGGCGGCGCTCGCGGACGCCGGGCTCGACTGGTGTGCCGTGCAGAGCGTGGTCGGGGCGGACACGGTCCGCGGCGGCTACCCCGGGTATGTGGCGGGCGCGGCCTTCGCCAAGGCCCTGGGGTGGCAGGGCGCCCGGGTGACCAGCGTCTACGCGGCCTGCGCCTCCGGCGCCCAGGCCATCGGTACCGCACGGGCGCAGATCCTCGCGGGCCTGGCGGACGTGGCCCTGGTGGTCGGCGCCGACGCGGCGCCCAAGGGCTTCTTCGCCCCGGCGGGCGGTGACCGGCCCGACGATCCGGACTGGCTGCGGTTCCGGGTGCTGGGCGCCACCAACCCCGCGTACTTCGGGCTCTACGCACGCCGCCGGATGGCGCTGTACGGCGATACGGCCGACGACTTCGCGCAGGTGAAGGTGAAGAACGCGGCGGCCGGCGCGGCCAATCCGTACGCCCGCTACCGCACCCCGGTCACCGCACAGCAGGTCGCGGCCTCGGCCGTGGTCGCCGATCCGCTGCGGCTGCTGGACATCTGCGCCACCTCCGACGGCGCCGCCGCACTCGTCCTGACCAGCATGGACTTCGCACGGCGGCACGGCGCGGCGGATCCGGTGCGGATCCGCGCGGTCTCCACGGCCACCCCGCACTACCCGCGGACCGTGCTGGACCTGCCGGACATCGCCACCGACTCCGCGGCCGCTGTGGCCGCCGTGGCGCAGCCCGGGACCGGCTTCCGGGCGTCGATCGCGCGCACCGCCTACGAGGAGGCCGGGATCGGCCCCGAGGACCTCTCGCTGGCCGAGGTCTACGACCTGTCCACCGCGCTGGAGTTGGAGTGGTACGAGGATCTGGGGCTGTGCGGCGCCGGTGAGGGGGCCGGGCTGCTGCGGGACGGGGTGACGGCGCTGGGCGGGCGGCTGCCGGTGAACACCAGCGGCGGTCTGAGCTCGTTCGGCGAGGCGGTGCCGGCCCAGGCCATCGCCCAGGTCTGTGAGCTGACCTGGCAGCTGCGGGGGCAGGCGGGCGGCCGTCAGGTGGCCGGCGCCCGGGTGGGCATGACCGCCAACCAGGGGCTGTTCGGGCACGGATCGGCGGTGGTGGCGGTGCGGTGAGCCGGTGAGGACGGTGAGATCCCGGCACCAAAATCCTCTGGCGTGCGCGACCTTGACGCCCCCTCAGCACCGGTGAACACTTCCGGTTGCCAGTCGGCACTGCCGTACTCAGGCACCCCGGCCCGGTGGCAGCCCCTGCCCGCTGCCCGCCGGTGGCACGCACCCTGCACGCAGGACCGGGGGACGTCCCCGGGCGAGGGCCTAGGAGCCGCCATGTTTTCCAATGGGGACATCTTCGTCGGTGAAGTGATCGGTACCGCGATACTCATTCTCTTCGGCGCCGGTGTGTGCGCCGCCGTCACCCTGCACCACTCCAAGGCGAAGGGCGCCGGCTGGGTCGTGATCGCCTTCGGCTGGGGCATGGGCGTCCTGGCCGGCGCCTACACCGCGGCACCGCTGTCCGGCGGGCATCTCAACCCCGCGGTGACCGTCGGCTCCGCCATCGCGGGCGGCACCCCGTGGTCGAAGGTGCCGCTGTACGTCCTGGCGCAGATGGTCGGCGCGGCGATCGGGGCCGTACTGGCCTGGGCGCTGTACTACGCGCAGTTCGCCGCCAACGCGGAACGGGAGCTCGCCCAGCCGACGCTGGGGATCTTCTCCACCGGCCCGGAGATCCGCAAGCCGGCCGCCAATCTCGTCACCGAGGTCATCGCCACCGCCGGGCTGGTGCTGCCGCTGCTGTGCTTCGGCCAGAACCAGGGCATCGGCATCGGCCAGGTCCCCGGCGCGCGGGCGGGGGTCTACGGCTCGGGCATCAATGTGCTGCTGGTCGCGCTGCTGGTGGTCGGTATCGGGCTGTCGCTGGGCGGGCCCACCGGCTATGCCATCAACCCGGCGCGGGACCTCGGTCCGCGTCTGATGCACGCCGTGCTGCCGATACCCAACAAGGGATCCTCCGACTGGGGTTACGCCTGGATACCGGTGGCCGGACCGCTGATCGGCGCGGTGCTGTCCGGCCTGCTCTACCGACTGGCGTTCTGACTGCGTCTCTCGTGGTTCTGCCGCAGCTCTGCCGTAGCTCTGCCGCAGTTCTGCCGCACGGACCGGCCCCGCTGCACCCACTCACCAGGACGCCAGGAGGCGTGACGGCATGACGGAGCACACCGGGAAGACCGAGAAGACCGGGAAAACCGAGAAATACGTAGCCGCGATCGACCAGGGCACCACCTCCAGCCGCTGCATCATCTTCGACCACGGCGGGGCGATCGTCGCCGTCGACCAGCGCGAGCACCGTCAGATCTTCCCCCGGCCGGGCTGGGTGGAGCACGACGCCACCGAGATCTGGTCGAAGGTGCAGGCCGTAGTGGCGGGCGCGCTGACCAAGGCGGGGCTGCGCGCGGACCAGCTCAGTGCGCTGGGCATCACCAACCAGCGGGAGACCACGGTCCTGTGGGACCGCGCCACCGGGCGGCCGGTGCACCATGCGATTGTCTGGCAGGACACCCGGACCTCCCAGCTGTGCGCGGAACTGGGCGGCACGGACGGCCAGGACCGCTTCCGGGAGGCCACCGGACTACCGCTGGCCAGCTACTTCTCCGGGCCCAAAGCGGCCTGGCTGCTGGACGAGGTGCCGGGACTGCGGGCCCGTGCCGAGCGCGGCGAGATCGCGTTCGGCACCATCGACTCCTGGCTGATCTGGAATCTGACCGGCGGCACCGACGGCGGGGTGCACGTCACGGACGTGACCAACGCGGGCCGCACCATGCTGATGAACCTCAGCACCCTCCAGTGGGATCCGGCGATCCTGTCGGCGATGAACGTGCCGGCCGCGATGCTGCCGGAGATCCGGTCGTCGGCCGAGGTGTACGGCACGGCGGTGGGGCAGCTGCACGGCGTACCGGTGGCCGCCGCGCTCGGCGATCAGCAGGCGGCCGTCTTCGGCCAGACCTGTTTCGGCGTCGGGGAGGCCAAGAACACCTATGGCACCGGCTCGTTCCTGCTGCTCAACACCGGCAACCGTCCGGTGCCGTCCAAGAACGGGCTGCTGACGACCATGGGCTACCAGCTCGGCGGGGAGGCCCCGGTGTACTGCCTGGAGGGGTCGATCGCCATCACCGGCGCCCTGGTGCAGTGGTTCCGCGACCAGCTCGGCCTCATCGCCTCGGCCGACGAGATCGAGCCGCTGGCGGCGAGCGTCCCCGACAACGGCGGCGCCTATGTCGTCCCGGCGTTCTCCGGCCTCTTCGCGCCCTATTGGCGCTCCGACGCCCGCGGAGTGATCACCGGCCTGACCGGCTTCGTCACCAAGGCGCATCTGGCCCGCGCCGTGCTGGAGGCGACCAGCTGGCAGACCCGTGAGGTGGTGGACGCCATGTTCCAGGACTCGGGGGTGCGGATCACCCGGCTCAAGGTCGACGGCGGGATGACCGCGAACACGCTGCTGATGCAGCATCAGGCGGATGTGCTGGGGGTACCGGTCATCCGCCCGGTGATCTCGGAGACCACGTGTCTGGGAGCGGCGTACGCGGCCGGGCTGGCGACCGGTGTCTGGCAGGACCTGGACGAGCTGCGGACCCACTGGCAGCGCGACCAGGAGTGGACACCGCGGATGGACGGACCGACCCGGGACCGCGAGTTCGCCCAGTGGCGCAAGGCGGTGGAGCGCAGCTTCGGCTGGCTGGCGGAGGACGGGTCGGCACCGGCCTAGCCGTTCCCCGGCCCGCGGGCTGACGACGGGACGTCACGGGCACCGCCTGGAGACGTACGGCCCGTACCCCGGACGGCGGGGTACGGGCCGTACTGGGGTGCGCTCCGTCAGGACAGCGCGGGCTCGCGCCGGCCGGCGCCGGTCTCCCTGGCATGCTCGACGACGGAGATCAGCACATCGCGGGCGTCGTCCTTCCGCCGGGCGTCACAGAGCACCACCGGGATGTCGGGGGCCAGGTCCAGGGCGTCGCGTACGGCCTGCGGCGGATAGCGGTCGGCTCCGTCGAAGCAGTTGACGGCGACCGTGAAGGGCAGCCCGCGGCGTTCGAAGTAGTCGATGGCGGAGAAGCTGTCCGCGAGCCGGCGGGTGTCGGCGAGCACCACGGCGCCGAGCGCGCCGCGTGCCAGTTCGTCCCAGAGGAACCAGAAGCGGTCCTGGCCGGGGGTGCCGAACAGGTACAGGACCAGGCCCTCGTTGACGGTGATCCGCCCGAAGTCCATCGCGACGGTGGTGGTGGTCTTGGCCTCCACGCCGTCGAGGTCGTCGACCGGCCGGCCCGCCTCGGTCAGCCGCTCCTCGGTGCGCAGCGGTTTGATCTCGCTGACGGCACCGACCAGGGTGGTCTTACCGACCCCGAAGCCGCCCGCGACCAGGATCTTCAGCGTCACCGGCTCGGCGGCGGCGGACCGGCGGCGTCGATCGGAACGCCCAAAGGCCATGGGATTCTTCTCCTGAATTGCCGGGTGTGCGGGTGGAACTCACGCTTGGTCCCCGGGCGTCGGCGCACGAGGCGACAGGTGCAAGGGAACGGTACAACGTGCTCGGCACGGGGCCCACTTGAGAAGGGTCACGCCCCGGTCACACCACGGGCCCCAAGGCCCCCAACCCGCCCAAAAGGGTGCCGGGCAGGGCGGTGAACGCGGGGCCCCGGCCCCGGCGGGCGCTCAGCGCGGGGCGAGGGCCCGGGGCCGGTCGAGCAGCCCCAGCAGGTTCACCAGGCTGGATTCGATGAAGGCGCACAGCTCGTCCCGGGCGCCGGGCTGCTCCGCCGGCCAGGTGGTCACCGCCTCCTCCGCGAACGCCATCCAGGCGCGGGTGGCGAGTTCGGCCTGCGGGGCGTCCGGCATACCGAGCCGCCGCCGGCCGTCGTGCACCCGGCGGGCGACGGTCTCGCGGGTGGCGCCGACGATGTCGCTGACCGTGGGGTGGCTACCGGCGGCGCCCCGTACCAGGGCGAGATACACCTGCCGGTGCTCCAGGACGTACGCCACGAAGCCCGCGATGAAGGCGCGCATCCAGGCGACCGGCTCCAGGGAGCCGTCCGGTTCCGTCGCGGCGGTGAAGCGGTCGCACGCGGCGCGGACCACCGCACGGTAGAAGTCCCGCTTGGAGTCGAAGTAGTGGAAGAGCAGCCCGCGGGAGATCCCGGCCCGCCGGGCGACCTCATCGGTGGACAGCTCGTCCAGGGAGCGGTCGGCGAGCATCTGCAGCCCGATGCCGACCAGTTGCTCCCTGCGCTGGTCGGGGGTGAGTCGGGTGCTGCGCTTGCCGGACATGCCCGCAGTTTACGGCGACGGGCCGGAACCGCCGTGGGGTCCCGGCCCGTTCCGGCCTCAGGCGTACTGCCCGAGATGGTCCAGGATCTTGGGCGCGACCACGCCGGGGACCTCTTCGGGCAGCCAGTGGCTGGCGCCCTCCAGGGCCTCGAACCGGTAGGGGCCGTCCACCCACTCCCCCGTCGACTCGGCCGCGCCGCGGCCCAGGGCGGTGTCCTCACTGCCCCACAGGAAGAGGGTGGGGACGGTGATCCGGCCGGCCGGGATCGAGATCACCGACTCGGGGGCGCGGTACCAGTTCAGGGTGGCGGTGAGCGCGCCCGGTGCGGTGAGCCGGCGGACATTGCCGTCCACGAGGGCCTCGGGGACCTTGCCGGCGTAGACGGCCCGCAGCCGGGCGGCGTCGTCGGCGAGCAGGGCGCTCTCCGCGGCGCCGTCGTCGCGGCGGAAGAAGCGGACGTAGTCGAGCCGGTGGTGCTGGGTGGTGTCCGTGTCGGCGGCGCGGTTGAGGGCGTCCGGGTGCGGAGTGGCCAGCACGGTCAGGGACTTGAGCCGCTCGGGGTGGGCGCCGGCCAGCGCCCAGGCGACCATGCCGCCCCAGTCGTGGGAGACGAGGTGGAAGCGGTCCGCGCCCTGGGAGTCGGCGAAGGCCAGGGCATCGGCGACGAGTTCGGGGACTGCGTAGTCGGCGATGCGGGGCGGGCGGGCGCGCGGGGAGTAGCCGCGCTGGTCGACGGCGACGGCGCGGTAGCCGGCCGTGCCCAGGGCGGGGAGCACCTCGCTCCAGGAGTCGGCGAACTCGGGCCAGCCGTGCAGCAGCAGGACGAACTCCCCGTCGGCGGGCCCGCAGGCCAGTGCGTCGTAGGTGTGCGGCCCGGCCTGGATCTCCAGGCGTTCGAAGGGGGCCGGGGTCTCGTCCGTGGCCATGGTGACGCCTCTCCTCCTGTTGACTGTTGCTCAACAGGCACCGTACCCCGGCGTTGAGCCGTGCTCAACGAAGCCCCTGCCGCGCGTGGACGGCACGGCCGGCGCCGCCATCCCGCCCCCCGGCAACGGGAGTTCGCGGGGCCGCCGCCGAGCCGGCAGGGGCCGCGCGGCGGGGTGTCACAGCGCGCGCAGGCCGTCGATCACCTCGCGCAGCACCTTCTCGTCCGGCAGCTCGGCCGGCGGTACCGGCCTGCTGACATGGACCAGGTCCGCATCCAGCAGATCCCCGATGAGGACCCGTACGACGCCGACCGGCAGGTCGAGTCCGGCCGCCAGCTCGGCGACCGACAACGGCTCCTGCCGGCACAGCTCCACGATCTCCACATGCTCGGGCGAGAGCATCTGGTCACAGGCCGCCTCGTCCACGCGGCTCTCGGCGATCACCAGCGCGATCAGATCGAGGCGGCCCTCGGCGGCCGTACGGGTGCGGCCGCGGGTCATCGCGTACGGCCGGACGACAGGGCCCGCGTCATCGTCGAACCAGCGGGCCGCTTCCCGGTCCCGCGCCGCCCGGCCGTCCTGCTCGCTCATGCCGGAACCTCTCCGCACTCGGCCCCGCGCCCGCCGGGCGCGCACCGTTGCACAAGGGGCCCGCTGCGCTCGCTCATGGCGTCACCGTCGTCGCGCTCAGGTGGAAGGTACGGACCGGGGCGCGGTGCCCAGGTGCGTGCCCACGCGCTTGACCAACAGCGTCATCTCGTAGGCGACCAGCCCGACATCGGAGTCGGCGTCGGCGAGCACGGCCAGGCAGCTGCCGTCGCCGGCCGCGCTGACGAACAGGAACGCCTCGTCCAGCTCGACCATGGTCTGGCGGACCTGTCCGGCGTCGAAGTGCCGGCCGACGCCCTTGGCCAGGCTGTGGAAGCCGGAGGCGACGGCGGCCAGATGTTCACCGTCCTCGCGGGTCAGGTCCTTCGACGCGCCGGTGGCCAGCCCGTCGCTGGACAGGACGAGTGCCTTGCGGACGGAGCCGACCCGCTCGACCAGTTCGTCCAGGAGCCAGTTCAGCTCACCGGATCCCCTCGCCGAGACCGGTGCGGTGGAAGCTGCTGCCTTCGGTGCGGTCATGGACCGTCCCCTCCCGATGTGGTTCCTGGTGGTGCGGTGGTGCCCGTGCCGTCGCCGTCGTGCCTGGTGGCGTCACGGTCGCCGGCGTCTGTGGTGTCCGGTCCTGTGGTGTCCGGGGCGGTGCCGGCTGTGTCTCTTGGGTCCGTGGCCGCGGGGTCCTCGCCCGGTGGTGGTGCGCTCTCGCGCGGGTCCTCGGCGTTGTCGCGGCGGCCGCGCTGCCAGCCGCGCTGGAGCGAGGCCATCCGGGCGCGGACCGCCTCGGCGTCGCGGTCGTCCTCGGCCGGCGGCCGCGCCGGTGCCTGTTCGGCCTCCGCTGCCGGGTCCTTCTTCAGCTGCGGCGCGAGGCTGGCCTGCCGTACCCGGCGGGGCAGGCCCTGCGGGGTGGTGGGCCCGGACGCCGCACGGTCCTCGACCGGCCGCGGGCCGGCCGGCGTGGGGTCCTGCGGCGCGCCGGTCGATTCCGGCGTCCCGGAGCGGTCCTCGTCGCGGCCCCCGGAGCGGGCGCGTTCGGGGCCGGGCCGTTCGCCGCTGCGCCTGCCCGTCGCGTCACGGTCGTCGACCGTCCTGCCGTGGTCGGACACCAGCACCGGCGGGCGGTGGCGGCGCGGCAGGGGCGCCAGGCCGCCGGGCGCCTGGTCCCGGGTCTGCTGGTGCTGCTCGCCGTCGGGGACGGGCGGCACGGGTGCGATGCTGCGCGGTCCGGCGGCCGGGCCCCTGCGGTCGCGGCCGCGCTCCCGCTTCCGGAAGAGGTTGCCGTCGTCGTCGGCGGCGGCGGGGGCCGGCTCGTCCGGGCCGAGCGGCGCCTCCAGTTCGACCGGTCCGTCGAGGACGGCCGGCGTGCGCCGCTCCCGCACGGGCAGCGGGCCCGGCGCCTGGGAGAGCGCGGCCAGCTTGCCCGCCGCATGCTCCAGTTCATTGCCGACCGGGCCGCCGGGCAGCCCGTCCGGGGTGCCCTCGTCGTCGGTCCGGACGTGCTCGGTCAGCAGCGCCCCCGGGAGGAAGACCACGGCGGTGGTGCCGCCGTACGGCGAGGGCTGCAGGGAGACCCGTACGTTCTGCCGCTGGGCGAGCCGGCTGACCACGAACAGCCCGAGCCGGTCGGTGTCGGACAGCTCGAACTCGGGGGTCTCGGCGAGCCGGAGGTTGGCCTCCAGCAACAGATCGGGGGCCATGCCCAGACCGCGGTCGTGGATCTCCAGGGTGAAGCCGTTGGCGACCCGCTCGCCCAGCACCTGCACGGCGGTGTGCGGCGGCGAGAAGACCGTGGCGTTCTCCAGGAGTTCGGCTATCAGGTGCGTGAGGTCGGACACCGCGGGGCCGTCCACCGCGAGCCGCGGCAGCCGGCGCACCTCGATGCGCTCGTAGTCCTCCACCTCGGCGACCGCCGCGCGCACCACGTCCATCAGCTGGATCGGTTTGCGCCACTGCCGGGAGGGGGCCGCGCCGGAGAGGATGACCAGGCCCTCCGCGTGCCGCCGCATACGGGTGGTCAGATGGTCGATCCGGAAGAGGTCGGCGAGTTCCCCGGTGTCCTCGGTGCGCCGTTCCATGGCGTCCAGCAGGGTCAGCTGGCGGTGCAGCAGGACCTGGCTGCGGCGGGCGAGGTTGACGAAGACCTCGGAGACGCCGCGGCGCATCTCGGCCTGTTTGACGGCGGCCTCGATCGCGGCCCGCTGGAGGGTGTGGAGCGCCTGGCCGACCTGGCCGGTCTCGTCCGGGCCGAATTCGAGCCGGGGCGCCTCGGTCTCCACATCGACCTGTTCGCCGGCCGCCAGGCGGCGCATCACGCTCGGCAGCCGTACGCCGGACACCTCGTGGGCGGTCTTGCGCAGCCGGACCAGGTCCCGGACGTGGCGGCGGCCGATGCGGAAGGAGACGATGACCGAGACCAGCAGCGCGACGAAGCCGAGCACGCCCGCGATGGCGGCCTTGAGCAGGACGTGGGTGGCGACCGGCGCCAACCGGCCCCGGTAGCGCTCCGCGGCGTCCTTGCCCATCCGCTGGAGGTCGCCGAGCACTCGCTGTGCCGCGGTGTGCCACCGCTCGGCGTTGACCGCGTGCGGCCCGCCCTTCGCCCCGGCGGCGATCACCCGGTCCTCGTAGGAGGTCAGTTCGCGCGCCCTCGCCGAGTGCCAGTAGTCCTGGTAGCTGCCGCGGTCGCGGGCGGGCAGGGCGGACAGGCCGGTGCGGTAGAGGAGCCGGCGCTCGGCGACCCGGTCGGACACCGACCGCAGATCGCGCCCGCTCATGCTGCCGGAGGCCAGCACCGCGGACATCAGGGCGTCCTCGCGGGAGAGGGCCTCGCGGGCGCGGGTGACGGTGACCAGCGCCCGGGCCTGTTTGTCCATCTCCACATTCTCCAGGGCGTGGAGCGCGGAAAGGAAGTCATAGCCGGGGTCGACCAGGGAGTTGTAGCTCTCCAGGGCCTCGTCGCGGGTGACGGTGTTGTCCTGGATCTGGGTGCGCAGCGAGGTGAGCGAGGTCAGGTTCTTCAGGACGCCGCGCATCCGGTCGCCGGCCTCACCGGTCAGGTCCTCGCGGGTGTCGCGGGTGTCGGTGTCGGCCCGCAGCGCGGTGACGGCCTCGTCGGTGGCCCGGGTCCGCCGGCGGAGCGCGTCCAGGGCGTCGGCGTCGCGCCGGTCGGCGAGGTACAGCAGACTCTGCCGGCGCTCGTCCTGGAGGGCCAGGATGACGTTCTCCACCGGATAGCCCAGGTGCTGTACGACGTTGCCGACATCCAGCAGCTGATTGGCCTCACGACCGGTGAGATAGGTCGTGAACGCCCACAAGGACGTCAGGGACAGCAGTGGTACGAGCAGCAACGCCACGATCTTCCGGCGGACCGACTTCCCGCGAAAGCGCATGGCCTCCCCTACGTCAACCCCGGCGCACGGGGGTGGTGTTCCGTCAACAAACGGCGCGAGCCTACTACTGTCGAGTGACGTAGCCGAAGGCCTCTCGTGACCTCGGGAAGCGGAGCCGCACGGGATCGTCCTGAGTTGTCCGCCGATTCCCGGACAACCCGCCCCGCGTGCGGCGGAGCGCGCCGGCGCATCGGCGGCCGACGGCAGGCCGGAGCGTTGGCCGGTTTTCCTCTACCCCGGGTAACCCCGCGCGGCTCCGGTACGTGACCATGGAGAGGGATCAGGTGCGACCTCAGGGGAATGTACCGGGCGAAATGCGGGCAGTTACTGAGGAGTCGGACACACGGGGCAGGTGCGGGGAGGCTGACGCGTTCATGGACATCGGCAGACGGCCGTTGTGGCAGGAGGAGCCGGCACCCCGGCCCAGGATGGCGGACCCGGTGCGCACCGCCGCGGTGCGCGCCGTCATCATCGTGGCCCTCACCCTGATTCAGGCCATGGTGGCGTTCCTGTGCACGCTCGCGGCTTCCTGGTTCGCGTTCCCCGCGGTGCTCGGCACGGTCGCCAGCACCGTGGTCGCCACCTGGGCGGTGCTGGACGTCTGGGTCACTCGCCAGGTGTGGGTGCAGCGCAACGGGGTGCAGTCGCAGCCGAGCTCCACGGCCCGGGAGCTGCGCCGTGAGCGGCGCCGCACGCGGCGGCAGCGGCGCCGGGAGTCACGGGAGGGCTCGTCGCGGGCCCCGCGCGCCGCGGCGTGAACGGCCGGACGGGCCCGGGAACTACGCGACGACGGCCGGTTCCCGCACGGCGGGCCGTACATGAATCATGCCGTCCAGGACGCTGACGTCATGGGTGCGCACCGGCCGGCGGGCGGGCAGACAGGCCGCGGCGCCGGTCCGCAGGTCGAACAGGGCGGCATGCAGCGGGCATTCGACGAAACAGCCCTCGACCCAGCCCTCGGACAGCGAGGCGTCCTGGTGGCTGCAGGTGTCGTCGACGGCGTAGAAACCGCCCTCGGCGTGGAAGACCGCGATGGCCGGCGTGGCGTCGTCGATCTCGATCCGTATGGACGCGCCCTCGGGCAGGTCCTCGATGCGGCAGACGGGAATCATCTGGCCCCCCTCGCGCTGATCGGTATCATGTGTTCTGAATAACGCATCGCAGAGCGCGATGCGCAACAGAATCCAAGCCGGGGCCCGAGCCGTCAAGGGCTTGCCGGCAGATGCCTTCAGACGTGCCCCGCGGGGCCACCGGGTGGTGACACGAAGACCCATGTCGAACACGAGCGATACGGCAGACGACCGGTCCGAGGAACGGCGCGGCGGGGCGGGATCCGTCCAGTCCGTGGACCGCGCGGTGAGCGTGCTGGAGATCCTGGCCAAGCTGGGTGAGGCCGGGGTCACCGAGATCGCGGAGGAGCTGGGCGTCCACAAGTCGACCGCGTTCCGGATCCTGGGGGTGCTGGAGCACCGCGGCCTGGTGGAGCAGGAGAAGGAGCGCGGCAAGTACTACCTGGGCGCCGGGGTGCTGCGGCTGGCCGGCGCCGCGGCCATCCGGCTGGACATCTCGCAGGAGGCCCAGCCGGTCTGCCGGGCGCTCGCCGAGGACACCGGGGAGACCGCCAACATCGCGGTGCTGGACGGCGACGCGGCGGTCAACATCATGCAGGCCAGGGGCTCCGCCGCGGTCACCGCCTACAACTGGCTGGGCCGCCGCACCCCGCTGCACGCCACCGCCAGCGGCAAGGTGCTGCTGGCGCATCTGCCGGCGCAGCGCCGGGAGGCCCTGGTGACCCGCAAGCTGCCGCGGTTCACCGAGCACACCCTGACCACGGCGGCCGCGCTGCGCGAGCAGCTGACCACCGCGCTCGCCGACGGATTCGCCTGCACCAACGAGGAGTTGGAGATCGGACTCAACGCCGTGGCGGCGCCGGTGCGGGCGCACGACGGTGCGGTGATCGGGGCGATCGGCCTCTCGGGACCGGCGTACCGGGTGGAGCGTCAGCTGCTGCCGGAGCTGGCGGAGCGGTCCGCGAAGGCGGCCGCCGACCTCTCCCGCCGCATGGGGTACGCGGGTTGAGGCGGCTTGCGGAAAAACACCCCTTGACGGATCCCTTGCGGACTTCCAGCATGTCTCCCATAGCGCAACCAATCGCGCTATAGGCAACACGGAGACAGGGGCGGGGCCACCCGCCGCCGCCCGGCCCCACCCCTCTCACCGCGCACCACTCCCCCACAGGCATCCGTGCCACCGCACGCGTGCTACCCGCCCCTGCCGCCACCGCAGGCGCTGTTTTAGGAGTGAGACATGCCGCACGAAGCCCGCGCCGTCGTCGCCCTCAAGAAGGGCGCCCCCGTCGAGGTGCTGCCGATCCTCGTACCCGATCCCGGTCCGGGCGACGTGCTCGTGACGGTTCAGGCCTGCGGGGTGTGCCACACCGATCTGCATTACCGCGACGGCGCGATCGGCGACGACTTCCCGTACCTGCTCGGCCATGAGGCGGCCGGGGTGATCGAGGAGGTCGGCCCCGGCGTCACCGACCTGGCGCCCGGGGACTATGTGGTGCTCGCCTGGCGGGCGCCCTGCGGACAGTGCCGCTCCTGCCGCCGCGCCCGTCCCTGGTACTGCTTCGCCTCGCGCAACGCCGGGCGGGCCATGACGCTGCTGGACGGAACGGAGCTGACCGCGGCGCTGGGCATCGGCGCCTTCGCCGAGAAGACCCTGGTCGCCGCCGGGCAGGCGGTGAAGGTCGATCCGTCGGCGCGCCCGGAGGCCGCGGGCCTGATCGGCTGCGGGGTGATGGCCGGATACGGCGCCGCCGTGCACACCGCAGGGGTGGGCAGCGGGGACACCGTCGCGGTCATCGGCTGCGGCGGGGTCGGCAACGCCGCCATCGCAGGCGCCTCCCGGGCCGGCGCGCGACGCGTCATCGCCGTCGATCTCGACGACGGAAAGCTGGACGCCGCCGAGCGGTTCGGCGCCACCGACACCGTCAACTCCCGCGGCACGGACCCGGTCGAGGCGGTCCGGGCGCTCACCGGCGGGCACGGCGCGGATGTGGTGATCGACGCGGTGGGCCGCCCGGAGACCTACCGGCAGGCCTTCTACATGCGCGACCTGGCGGGCACGCTGGTCCAGGTCGGGGTGCCCGCCCCGGACATGCGCATCGAGCTGCCGCTGCTCGATCTCTTCTCGCGCGGCGGCGCGCTGAAGTCCTCCTGGTACGGCGACTGTCTGCCCAGCCGCGACTTCCCCGTACTGATCGATCTGTTCCTGAGCGGCAAGCTCGATCTGGAGCGGTTCATCAGCGAGACCATCTCGCTCGAGGACCTCGAAGCGGCCTTCGCCAAGATGCAGCGCGGGGAGGTCCTGCGGTCGGTCGTCGTGGTGTGACCGTCCGTGGGACTCCCGCGCCATGCCTCACCCGGCGGTCTCCGCCGCCTGCTCCCCGGCGGTGGACTCTTCGGGGCGGCGGTACATCCGGGTCGCCGTGATCTGGCCGTGCACCGCCTCGCCGGACGGGTCCGGCTGCGGCAGGCCCGGCCGCAGATGCTCCTCGACGCTGATGTACTTCAGGCCGGCCCGGAGGTCGGCGTCATTGCGCAGCCTGATGACCAGCGGGAACTCCGCGAGCGCGGTGGTGTCGAAGAGGCCGGTGGTGTACAGCAGCTGGACGCCGAGCGCATCGGCGACCGCCCGCTGCAGCTCCAGCAGATAGGTCGCGTTGGCGCGGCCGATGGGGTTGTCCAGGAACAGGGTGCCGGCGTGCCGCTGCTTGTCGCGGCCCCGGTCGTTGCTGCGCAGCGCCGCCATCGTGCAGTACAGCGCGATGGCGGCGGTCAGCAGCTGGCCGCCGGAGAACACATCGCCCATCTGCCCGACCGGCACCCGCTCGGCGCGCAGCACCGCGTCCGGCTTGAGGATCTCCACGGCCACCCCGCGCGGCTGGAGCGCCGCGCCGACCCCGCGCAGCAGCAGGGACATCCCGTCCCGCCGCAGATCGCTGTTCTTCTTCACGGCCGCGCGGGTCGCCTCGTCGATGACCTCGCCCAGCCGCTCGGCGAGCGTGGCCTGGTCGGGGTCCTCGAAGCGGATCCGCAGGAACTCCTGGCCGGACCACTCCCCCAGACCCTCGGGCAGCCGGGACAGCCGCTGGGCGGAGCGCAGCGTCGTCAGCGACGACTCGACCAGCCCGCGGAGCCGGTCGACGATCGAGTCACGGTTGCGCTCCAGCTGCGCCAGCTCGTCGGTGAGCACCCGCAGCCGGGGGGCGAAGGCGTCCGCCCACTTGGCGGCGTGGTCCGGGAGGGCCGAGGCGGGCAGTTCGCGGATCTGCTGGCGGGCGGGGGTACGGACCTGCTCGTAGCGGGTGGAGTTGGCGTGCCGGACGAGGATGTCGCTCGCCTCGCGCACCGCGGACTCGGCGGTGGACAGATCGGCGGCGCAGCCGCGCAGCGAGCGGCGGGACTCGGCGGCGGCCTGCCGGGCCTGCGGCAGAGCGCCGTCGTACACCTCGATCGGCTCGTCCGCCGCGTCCTGTGGGTCGTTGTTGTCGCGCAGCAGATCGCGTAGCAGGGCCGCGGTCTCGTCGAAGCCGCCGGCCGCGTCCTCGGCCGCGCGGTGGGCGCGCAGCAGCTCCTCGTGCTGCCCGCGGGCGCCGTCCAGTGCCTCGGTGGCGGTGGCGAGTTCACCGGAGGCGGTGCGCAGCAGCTCCTTGGCGCGGTCGGCGTCGGCGGGCACCAGCTCCTCGGGCAGCTCGGTGTGCGCCTCGCCGTCGGTGGGGGCGAGGCGTTCGGCCTCGCCGCGCAGCCGGCCGAGCTGCTCACTGGCGGCCGAGGCGCGCGTCTCCAGCATGTGCACCAGGGCTTCGGCGCGGGAGGCGGCGGCCTGCCGGGACGGACCGTCGGCGGCGTCCGGGCTCTCCAGGAGGGCTTCGGCGCGGGTGCGGACCTTGTTGGTGAGGCGGTTGAGCTCGGCGAGTGCGGCGCTCTCGTCCCCCTCGGCGCGGGCCTGTTCGGCGCGCAGATCGGCGCCGACGCCGACCTTCTCGTAGAGCTGGGAGGCGGCGCGGTAGGCCTCGCGCAGGGCGGGCAGCGAGGTGCTCGCCCCGTCGGGGGCCTCGCCCAGGTCGTCCGGGACGCCGGCGATCTCGGCGCGCTCGGCACGCAGCGCGCGGGCGGTGCGGCGGGCGTCGTCGGCGGCGCGCTGGGCTGCCCGGCGGTCCTCGTCGGCGGCCCGGGCACGGTCCACGCACTCCTCCGCGCGGGCCTCGAACTCGGCCGCCTCGTCGACAAGTTCCCGCATCCGGGACTGCCAGGAGGCCCGCTCGCGCAGCCGGTGGGCGAGCCCGGCCAGCAGATCGGCGGCGCGGCGGGCGCGCTGGGCGGTCTCCTGGCGCTCGTCGCGCACCCGGGTGGCCTCGGCCGCGACCTCATCGGTCCCGTCCCGGGCCGTCCGGGCCTCGGCCAGCTCCGCGGCGGCCTCCTCGGCGGCCCGGCCGGTGTCCTCCGCCGCGGCGGCCAGCTCGGCCAGGCGGCCGGCCGGGCAGCCCGTACGCCACGAGCCGAGCCGGGCGGCCAGCGCACGGTCCCCGGCGAGCCGGGCGGCCAGCGCACGGATCTCCTCGTCGCGCTCTATGGCGCGCGCCCGCAGCGCCTGACGCTCCTCGTCCGCGGCGGACTCGTCGTGCATCGCCGGGTTCGGCGGGACGAGAAAGACGTGACAGCCGCCGCTGTCCCGCTCGTCGGGGGCGGGCGCGGGCGCGAGCAGCGCGGCGGCGGTACCGACCGCGACGGCCGAACGGGGCAGCAGCGCGGCCTCGGCGAGCACCTCGCGGGCCCGGGCATGGGTCTCCGGGTCCGTGATGATCACGCCGTCGACGAGCTCGGGGCGGGTGGCGAGTACCCGGGTGTGGTCGGCGGGGTCGACGGACTGGGCGAGATAGCGCCAGCCGGGCAGCGCGGGCACGCCGTGCTCGCCGAGATACTCCACGGCCGCCAGCACATCGGGGCCCGGCGGCAGCAGACCGCCGTCGCCCAGCGCGCCGAGGATGCGGGCATCGTCGGCGGCGGCCGTGCGCAGGTCGAACAGCTGCCGTTCGGCGGCCGCGACGCCCTCTTCCAGGAGTTCGTGCAGCCCGTCGGCGTTACGGTCCAGCTCCTCGGCGGTCAGCGGGCCGGCGGCGGGGCGGTGCGGGGCGCCCTGGTCCGTACCGGACGCACCAGGCGCACCAGGAGCTGCCGTACGGGGAGCGGGCACGCCGATGGCCTTCGCCTCGGACTGCGGGAGCCCGAGGAGGTCGGCGAGCCGCTGCTCGGCGCCGATGGACTCGGCGGCCCGGCGCTCGGCGTCATGGGCCCGCCCGGCGGCCTCGGCGGCGTCCTCGGCGCGGGCCGCGGCGAGTTCGGCGGCGGAGTGCCGGGCGGCGGCCTCACGGGCACGGTCGGTGGCCTGACGGGCGGCCTCACGGGCGGAGTCCCAGGCCTCGACGGCGGTCTTCTCGGCGTCCGAGGCGGCGAGCGCGGCGCGGGCCGGGTCGGCGTCGGGGGCGCTGTCATCCAGCCAGCCGGCCCGGACGGCCTCCGCGGTCTCCTCGGCGACCTCGGCCAGCCGCTGCTTGAGGTGATCGGCCTCGCTGCGGGCGCGCTGGGCGTGGGTGGCGGCCGCGGTGGCGTCGCGGTGCGCGGACTCGCCGGTCTCCTGGAGGGCGGCGGAGCGCTCCTCCTCCTCGTTGGCGATCCGCTCGCCGGCCTCCGCCGCCGTGTGCAGGGCGCGCACGAGGTCGGCGGCGGCGGTGGCGCGGGCGGCGAGCGCGGGGGCCGCGTCCCGCTCGGCCTCGCGGATGGCGACGGCGACCCGTGCGGAGCGGTCGGCGGCGGCGCGGTGCCGCAGCGCGGTCTCGGCGGCCTGCCAGGCGCTGTGCAGCGTACGGGCGTCGTTGAGCTCACGGCGCTGGGCGGCGGCGCCCTTCTCCGCGGCGGCCAGCGCCAGCGAGGCGTGCCGGTAGGCGAGCTCGGCGGAGACCAGGGAGCGGCGCTCGCGGATCCGCTCGGCGTCGGTGACGCGGTGGGCCGCGGTGGCGACCTGTTCGGCCAGCTCGGCGGTGCGGCCGCGCTCCTCGGTGCCGCGGGCGTGCAGCCGCCGGGCCAGGGCGCGGGTGCGGCGCTCGGCGCCGGCATGCACCTCGCGGGCGCGTTCGCGCTGCTCGGCGGCGTCGGCGATGCGGGAGAGCAGGTCGAGGGAGCCGGCGGTGAAGTCCCGCTCGGCAGTGAGTTCGGCGCGCCGGCCGAGTTTGTGGGCGAAGCCGTGCACCAGGTCGGCGAGGCCGTCGGTGTCCCGGGTGTCGGTGACGGCGCGCAGCAGCAGGTCGGTGAAGTCCGAGTCGTTCTTGACCGCGAAGAGGCCGGCGGCCTCGCCCTCGTCGGCGTTCATCTCGCGCTGGTAGCGGAAGAGTTCGGGGTCCAGACCGAGTTCGCCGAGGTGTTCGTTCCAGCGCTCGTGGATCTCTTCCCAGACGACATCGAGGTTGGGGTAGTTCTTTCCGGCCTCGGTGAGGACGTCGCGGAAGCCCTTCATCGTGCGGCGGCGGCCCTGGGCGCCGGAGCTGCCCTCGCCCTCGCCCTGCCGGGGGCGGATGACGGTGGCCTCGGCGACGGGGAGCGAGTCCAGGCTCATCCCGGGGCCGGGCCGGAAGCTGTACCAGGCCTCGGCGAACTTCCGGGGGTCGTTGGAGACCTGCCGGCCGCGCCATTCGCTGACCTTGCCGACGACCACGCTCTCGCCGGTGAGGACGTGCTGCCACTCCAGGGCGACATGGCCGCAGTCGTCGGCGAGCAGGAACTTGCGCAGCACGCCGGAGCTGGCGCCGCCGAGGGTGTTGCGGTGGCCGGGCAGCATCACCGAGAAGATCAGCTTGAGCAGGACGGACTTGCCGCCGCCGTTCTCCAGGAACAGCACGCCCGCGGGTGCCGGGCGGCGCGGCGGGCCGGCCGGTTCGTCCTCGAAGAAGTCCGCCTGCGCCGGTGCCGGTTGGGGTACGGGCGCGCCGACTCCGCGCAGGTCCAGCACGGTGTCGGCATAGCGCGCACCGGCGGGCCCGATGGAGTAGAGACGGACCCGGGACAGCTCGTACATGGCGGACTCTCGTTGTCGTGTCGGAATGCGGGCGGTCGGAACGGGCAGTGGTCGGGCGGCCGGGGGGAACGGCCGCGGTCGGGCGGTGGCGTCAGCCGGAGTGGAAGGGCAGGCCGGCGTCCGAGACCAGGTCGAGGTCGTCGGTGTCCTCGCCCGGCAGCAGCGCGGCGCTGCCGTCGGCGACGGGGACGATGCCCAGCTCCAGGAGCTCGGCCATGGCGGCGCTGCCGGCCATGTCACGGACCTGGAGCTGATAGCGGGCAGTGGTGCGGTAGGCGCCGCCGGAGTCGTCGCCGGTGCGCTGGAGGAAGCCGGAGTCGACGAGGAAGGTGACGGCCTTGGCGATGATCCCGGTGGTCGAACCGGCCAGCCGCCTGGCGTCCTTGGTGGCGCCGGTCGCGCTGCGCCGCGCGTAGATCCGCCAGGCGGACTCCAGGCCGGGGGCGTCGGTGACCGGGTCGGTGTTCTCGCCCTCCTGCTCGGCACGCTCCTCCAGACGGCGACAGGCCTGCCGGACGAAGGCATCCACGCCGTTGACCGTGATCCGGCCGATGTAGCCGTCGTCGGCGAGGTCCTCGGGGCGGGGGAAGGCCAGCGCGGCGACGGCGAGATGGGCCAGGCCGTGCAGGAAGCGGTCGGCGGAGTCGGCCGAGGCGCGGCGGGCGTAGTCCCCCATGCGGACGGCGAAGACGGAGTCCTCGGCGGCGGTGACGGCCATCCCGGCGCGGGTGGAGACCTCCAGGACGACCAGGCCGAGACCGGTGGCGACGGCGTCGGCGAGCCGGGCGAAGGCGGGCTCGTCGCGGTAGCGGCGCAGGAGTTCGCCGTATTCGGCGTCGCGGGCAGGCAGCAGCTTGGGCTGGAGGCCGAAGGAGACCAGCCGGGCGGCGTCCGCGGCGTCGGCGGGGGTGACGGGCGCGGGGCCCGCCGCGGCGGGGGGCCCGGCGTCGGCGGGGGGCACCCAGCCCGGCTCACCGGCCCCGGACACCGGGTCCGGCTGCGGCGCGTCGTCGTACTGGGTCACGGAACAAGCTCCTTGCGGGGGACGGTCTCGGACATCTCGTGGCGGCACGACGGCGGGGCGCCGCCCGGGGCGCGCCGGGCCGGCCGGACCGGGCGGTTGGCGCCGTCGGCCCGGCAGGCGGTGCCGTCGGCCCGGCGGGCGCACCGGGCGCGGGCCATCACGCCACCTCCGAGCGGTCCGCGGCCATGCCGGCGGCGTCCAGCAGTGCCGTGCCGACGATGAGGTCGGCGCCGCCGAATTCGGGGTCTATCAGCTCCTCGCCGTCGTCGACGGCGAAGAGCAGCTGCTGCTCGCCCTGCCGGTAGGCCGTGCCGACCGGCGGGCTGGCGGCGTGCACCGCCAGCAGGGCGACGAGGTAGGGGAGTTCGGGATCGCCGCGGCGTGCCTCGGCGAGGAGTCCGGAGAGCCGGCGCGGGGCGTCGGCGGGCAGCGTCAGCAGCGCCATCGCGGCGTCGAGCTGGGCCTCGCTGAAGCGGCTGTCGTCGGGGGTCGCCACCAGGTCGGGCTCGGGCATCTCGGCGCCGAGGTGCTCGCGCTCCACGGGCGGGGTGAGCAGCACCTCGACGAGGTCGCCGACGCGGACGGCGGAGGGCGTGCGCAGGCCCGTGCCGTGGGTGAAGAAGGCGTCGGTGACCCGGATGGCCTGCTCGGCGGGGAGCGGCAGCACGGGGGCGACGAGCTGGCCGTACAGATCGAGTCCGGAGCGGGCGACCGGGGTGGCGAACGCCTGCCGGTCCTGCTCGGCGCGGAAGAGCGGGCCGGCCTCCAGCAGCCGGGACTGGAGCTGGGTGTGGCGGCGGATGCAGTCCTTGACGATGTCGACGAGCTCGGCGGCGCGGCGCTTGTGCTCGGGCTCCTCGGTCTCGTCGCGGGCCTTGCGGATGTTGGTGAGGATGGCGTTCTCGTGGCGGTAGCGGTCCGCGACGTGGTCCAGCGCCTCGTTGATCATGTCGGGGACGGTTTCCAGCCAGTCGACCGCGCGGACGTTGCGGCGGGTGGCGTCCAGGGTCCGGCGCAGCGTCTCGGCGTACTGCACGGTGCGGTAGCGGGCCTGTTCGGCGGCGAGCTGGGCGTCGGCCAGCCGGCCGCGGTTGATCAGCACCTCCAGCTTGACCTCGGCGGCGATCTGGGCGCTGGTGACGTCCGTGTCGAGCGCGCCGACCAGGACGTTGACCGCTTCGTCGGTGGCCCGCAGATAGACCGTGCCGCCGGCGCCGGGGACCTCCTCGATGAGCTTGAAGTCGTAATCGCGGCGGACATATTCGCCGTCGGTGGTGAAGGTGCCGTAGACGGCGCGGAAGCCGCGGTCCACGCTGCCGACGTTGATCAGGTTCTCCAGCACCCAGCGGGCCACCCGCTCGTGCTCGCCCGCGGGGCGGCGGGAGGCCTGCGCGGCGACCCTCGGGAGCACCCTCGCCACTATTTCCTCGTGGTCGGCGCCGGTGTCGAAGTCCATGTTGAGGGTGACCAGATCGATGACGGCGAGCGCCACCTCCGCCATGGCGTAGACGCCGTATTCGCCCGCGAGGTTGGCCTTGCGCACATCGAGGTCGTGCAGCGGCGCGGTGCACGCCAGCGCGCGCAGCCGGCGGGCCAGGCCCTCGTCGGCGGCCGGGCCCGGCGCGGGCCGCTGAGGGCCGTTGAGCTGGGGCGCAGCGGCCCCCGGGGCGGGAAAAGTCACGTCGCACAGAGTAGGCGCTCGCACTGACAACGGACGAAACGGCGCGGATCCGTGCATGGGTGGAACCGCTGGTGGATCCGTTGACGGGCCGCCCGCGCCCGGCGCACCAGTTTACGACGCGCCCCGCCGCGGCCTGTGGCCAGGTCCTTCACCGCGGTGCCGCCGCTCAGTGGGTGGTGCCACCGGCGACGCGGATGTCGGTGCGGGTGTGTGCGGCGGTGACGGCGATCTCGCACAGGGCCCGGGTGACGGCAGTGACCGGGAGCGACGGCTGGGCGCGGTCGAGGACCTGCTCGGGCGCGTAGGGGACGTGGACGAAGCCGCCGCGCAGATCCGGCAGTTCGGTGGCGATGAGGTGGGCGAGGCCGTAGAAGACGTGGTTGCAGACGAAGGTGCCCGCGGTGTGGGAGACCGACGCGGGCAGCCCGGCGGCACGGACCGCGGCCACGCATGCCTTGACCGGCAGGGTGGAGAAGTATGCGGCGGGGCCGCCGGGCACGATCGGCTCGTCGAGGGGTTCGGCGCCGGAGGCATCGGGGATGCGGGCGTCGTCGAGGTTGAGGGCGACGCGTTCGACGGTGATGTCGGGACGGCCGCCCGCCTGGCCGGCACACACCACGATCTCGGGCCGGGTCTCCTCGATCGCGGCGCGCAGCACCGCGATCGAGGCTCCGTAGACGCAGGGCAGCTCGACGGCGGACATCTCGATGCCGGCCGGCGGTGCCGCCGCGGCGGCGCGTACCGCCTGCCAGGAGGGATTGGTGGATTCGCCGTCGAACGGCGCGAATCCGGTCAGCAGTACCCGGGTCATTCGGTCTTCCTCGGTGCGGTTCGTCCGGCGGCGGGGGCGGTGCACGGTGGCCGGGGCCACCGTGCGGGAGGGTGCGGCAGTCGCGGGCGGTGGTTCAGAAGGCGAACAGCGCCATGATCACGATGTTGCAGCCGAGCAGCACACCCGCGGTGGGCAGCTGCGCCTTGATGGGCCCGTACTGGTCCTTCAGTTCCAGCAGGGCCGCGGGGACGATGTTGAAGTTGGCGGCCATCGGCGTCACGAGCGTGCCGCAGAATCCCGCGAGCATGCCGAGCGCCAGGACGGCGGCGGGGTTGCCGTCGAAGTGGCCGATCAGGACCGGCCAGCCGACGGCGGCGGTCATCACGGGGAAGGCCGCGAAGGCGTTGCCCATGATCATGGTGAACACGAACATGCCCACGCAGTAGACGACGACGGCGAGGTAGAGCGAGTCCTTGGGCAGCACGGAAGTGGTGAGCCTGCCGACCTGGTCGCCGACGCCGGAGACCTGGAAGATGGCGCCCAGCGTGGCCAGCATCTGCGGCAGCAGCATGGCCCAGCCCATCGTCTCCAGCATCGAGCGGCCGGACTCCACGGGCACGGAGATCCGCTTCTCCCGGAGCATGATCATGCCGACGGCGAGCGCGACGACGGCGGCGATGCCCAGGCCCAGGATGGTCTCGCTGCCCTCCTGGAGGACCGGCTGCCCACCGAAGGAGAGGTGCTTGACGCCGATGGCGCAGGCCATGGCCACCACGGGGATGGTGAGCGCGGGGACGAAGAGCTTGTTGCCGAGGCGGGCGGCGGAGGCGGTGCGCTCCTCGGGGGTGGTGGTGCGCGGGGTGCCGCGCCCGGTGAAGCCGAAGCCGGCCAGCACGGCCATCAACAGGACGGCGACGCCCAGCGGCTCGGCCGGCACCTGCTTGGTGACGACCCAGCTGCTGTAGATGAAGCCGGCGCCGATCAGGCCCCAGAAGGCGCCGGTGCCCAGGCGCTTGGGGTTGCTGCGGTCGGTGACCATCCGGGCGGCCATCACCAGGAAGCTGAGGCCCACCAGCCAGTAGAACCACTCTGCCTTGATCACTTGGCGGCCTCCACCACTGCGTTGTCCGGGACGTTGGCGGTGAGCAGTTCGCGTTCCAGCTGCCGGTCCAGTCGCAGCAGCCGCCAGCCGTGGACCACGAAGGCGCACACCGCGGTGGGGATCGCCCACAGCGCGAGCTGCAGCGGTTCGAGGTGGGTGCCGTAGGTGGTGTTGACGAAGCCGGTGATCAGCAGGATCGAGCCGACGGCGAGGAAGACGTCCTCCCCGAAGAACAGACCGACGTTGTCCGCGCTGGCGGAGAACGACCTGACCTTCTCCCGGGTCCGCTCCGGGAGTTCACCGAACCTGCGCTCCGCCGCGCCCTCGGCCATGGGGACGGCCAGCGGGCGGACGGTCTGGGCGTGACCGAAGACATTGGTGAGCCCCACCGCGGCGCCGATCTGGCGCAGGCCCAGATAGAGCGCGAGGTAGCGGCCGGTGGTGAGCCGGGCGAAGCGGGCGATGAGGTTGCGGGCCTGTTCCTGGAGGCCGTAGCGCTCCAGGAGACCGATGACCGGGAGGGTGATCGCGAAGATGGTCACGGCCCGGCTGCCGGCGAAGCCGTTGCCGAAGGCGGCGAGCACCTTGCCCGGTGACAGTCCGCCCAGCAGGCCGGTGGCGATGCCGGCCACCCCCACGACCAGGAGGGGATTGCGCTTCGTGGCGAAGCCGATCACGACCACGAGCACGCCGAGGAGCACGATCATGGATCCGCCTTCCGCGTACGGGGACTGCCGGAGTTCGGGAGTCCGTTGATGAGGAGAAGATTGCAGCGGAGGCTAGGCGATTGTTCAACGATCCGACAAGGGGTCTGCGCGAACGGATATCCAGCGGGCCTTCGGGACACCCGCCGAGACCCTCACACGCCGGGCCCTCACCCCTCCGCGATGCGCTGGGCGTAGGCGCCCGAGAGCTGGCTGCGCGCGTCCTCCAGGTAGGCGTGCAGCAGCCGCTCGGCCTCCGGGGCGTCGCCCGACTGCAGGACCTCGGCGATCTGGCGGTTGCGGGTCAGATAGGGCGCGTAGAAGCGCCGGGGGTCGGCCATGACGTGGAAGACCAGGCGGAGCTCGGCCAGCACCCCCCGCATCAGCTCCTCGGTGCGCGGGCTGCCGGCCAGGGCCACGATTCCCTGATGAAAGCGGATGTTCGCGGTCGAAAGGTCCTGCCACTCCCGGGCCTCGGAGGCGGCCTCACCGGCCTGCACGGCGGCCTCGATCGCCGCGATGGCCTCGGTCGCCGCGGCCCCGTAGGGCCCCTTCCCCAGGCTCCGTACCGCCGCGCACTCCACGAGGGTGCGCACCCGGTAGATGTCGTTCAGGTCCTCGACCGTCACCACCCGCACGAACACCCCGCGGTTGAGCTCGTGCACCAGCAGCCGCTCATGGGTCAGCAGCCGGAAGGCCTCGCGCAGGGTGTTGCGCGAGACGCCCAGCGCGCCGCCGATGCTCTCCTCCGAGAGCCGGGCGCCGGGCGGGAAGTACCCCTCGGCGATCCGGTCGCGCAGGATGTCGGCGACCCGCTCGGCGGTGCTGGCGCGCCCCAGCCGGTCGCGGTCCCGCTCCAGGCCCGCGACCTCGGTGAGCCGCCCCTGATCGTTCTTCGCCGCGCCGCCGGTCATGCCGCTCCCCGCTCTCGTGCCGTACCGGGGCGGCCTGCGTGCCGCCCCGGGGTCGTATGAGCGGAAGTCAATCCCAGACGGGGGGACGAAACAACGCACCTGCCGTCGGATGCCGCACACCTCTTGTCGGATCGTTCAACGATCCCCTACGTTGTCCCCGACGCCGGTCGGCTCGAGCGCCCTCGGGGGAGAGTCGCTGCGGTACGGGCCGGCCGGCCGGGAAGCACCGCCCGCCGCCACCCGCGACGAGCCGCCCGCGCCCGCATCCCACCGGCATCGAGCACCCCTGGAACGGACAGACATGAGCGACCCGGCGGCTCCTTGCGTCATCGACCTCAACGCCGACCTCGGGGAGGGCTTCGGCCGCTGGCAGCTCACCGACGACGAGGCCCTGCTCTCCGTCGTCACCAGCGCCAACGTGGCCTGCGGCTTCCACGCCGGCGATCCGTCCACGATGCGCCGGGTGTGCGAACTGGCCGCCGGGAACGGCGTCGTGATCGGCGCCCAGGTCTCCTACCGCGATCTGGCCGGCTTCGGCCGCCGGGCGATGGACGTGCCGCCGGACGAACTCGCCGACGAGATCACCTACCAGATCGGTGCGCTGGAGGTCTTCGCCCGCGCCGCCGGTGCCCGCGTCGGCTACGTCAAACCGCACGGCGCGCTCTACAACCGCTGTGTCCACGACGCCGAGCAGGCCCACGCCGTCATGGCCGGCATCCGTGCCGCGGGCGGTGCCCTGCCGGTCCTCGGCCTGCCCGGCTCCCGGCTGCACGAGGCGGCCCGCGCGGCGCGACTCCCCGTCGTCGGCGAGGCGTTCGCCGACCGCGCCTACACCGCCGAGGGCACCCTCGTGCCCCGCCGGGAGCCGGACGCGGTGATCCACGACCCGGACGAGGTTGTCAAGCGCGCCCTCGGCATGGCCCGCGACCACGCCGTCACCTCCCGCGACGGCACCCGCGTCGCCCTGACCGCCCGCTCCCTGTGCCTGCACGGCGACACCCCCGGCGCCGCCGGCCTCGCCCGGCGCGTGCGGTCCGAACTCAGCGCGTCCGGCATCCAGGTCCGGAGCTTCGTATGAAACCCCTGCCGGTCGGTGAACACGGGCTGCTGATCGAGCTGGACACCGCGGAGGAGGTCGAGGCGCTGCACGCCGAGCTGCTGCGGCGGGTCGCCGACGGTGCCCTGCCGCCGCTGCGCGAGATCGTGCCGGCCGCCCGTACGGTCTTCCTCGACGGCCTCGCCGCCCCCCGCGGGCTGCTCGCCGACATCGCCTCCTGGCACGTGCCGCCGCCGGCCGCGGGCGACCGCCCGGCCGTGCGGATCCCGGTCCGCTACGACGGCCCCGACCTCGCCGATGTCGCCGCCCTGTGGGACGTCACCCCCGAGGAGGTCGTCCGGCTGCACTCCGCCACGGAGTTCCACGTCGCCTTCTGCGGTTTCGCCCCCGGGTTCGGCTATCTGACCGGACTGCCCGAGCCGCTGCACGTCCCGCGCCGGGACTCCCCCCGCACCAAGGTCCCGGTCGGCTCGGTCGCCCTCGCCGGCCCGTACACCGGCGTCTACCCCCGCTCCTCCCCCGGCGGCTGGCAGCTGATCGGCACCACCGACACCGTGCTGTGGGACCCGCGCCGGGAGCCGGCCGCGCTGCTCGCACCCGGCACCCGCGTCCGCTTCGTCCCGCAGGAGGCCACCTGATGACCGACCGCGCCTTCTCGGTCGTCCGGGCCGGTGCGCTCACCACCGTCCAGGACCTCGGCAGGCCCGGCCATGCCCACCTCGGTGTGCCGCGCGCCGGCGCCCTGGACGCGCCCGCGCACCGCCTGGCCAACCGCCTGGCCGGCAACCCCGGGTCCGCCGCCACCCTGGAGACCACCCTCACGGGCTGTGCCGTACGGGTCCGCACGGCCACCACCGTCGCGGTCACCGGCGCGCCCTGCCCGGTGACCGTCGACGGCCGCCCCGCCCCCTGGGGCGCCCCGGTACGTGTCCCGGCGGGCGCCGTCCTGGACGCGGGTCCGGCCACCCACGGGCTGCGCTCCTACCTCGCCTTCGCCGGGGGCGTCGACACCGAGCCGGTCCTCGGCAGCCGCGCCGCCGATCTGCTCTCCGGCCTGGGCCCCGACCCGCTCACCGAGGGCGCGGTGCTCCCCCTGGGCGCTCCGCACGGCCCGCCGGCCACCGCGGACGCCGTCCCGCACCCGGGCCCGGTGGCCGAGCTGCTGCTTCCGTTCCTGCCCGGCCCGCGCGACGACTGGTTCACCGACGCCGGTCTGCGCACCCTGGTCACCGGCCGGTTCCGGGTCTCCCCGGCCGGCAACCGCATCGGCCTGCACACCGAGGGCCCGGCCCTGGAGCGCGCCCGGGCCGGCGAACTCCCCAGCGAGGGCATGCCGCTGGGCGCCCTCCAGGTCCCGCCGAACGGTCTGCCGGTCCTCTTCCTCCACGATCACCCGACCACCGGCGGCTACCCGGTCATCGGCGTGGTCCCCGAGCGCTTTCTGGCCCCCGCGGCCCAGGCGGTACCCGGGACAACGGTCCGGTTCCTGCGGATGCGTTAGGTGCGCCGCCCGGGCACGCGGAGGTGCTGGGTGTCCCGCGCGGGCACGCCGCCGTCCGTACCGGCCCCCGCGGTCAGCCCTCGTCCGGCGTCCCGTACCCGCCGCCGCCCGGCGTGCGGATCACCAGCACGTCGTCCACGCCGACGTCCGCCGCGTCACAGCCCGCCAGCTCCTCGCGCGAACCGCACGCCCGCTCCAGGGAGTTGGCGCCCAGCGCCCCCGGGGCGCCGCCCGCCATGCCGTACGGGGCGACCCGGCGGTGATTGGTCAGCAGCGCGACGGTCATCGGCTCCAGGAAGCGCAGCCGGCGTTCGACGCCGCAACCGCCGTGCCAGCGGCCCCGGCCGCCGCTGCCGGAGCGGACGGTGAAGGCGTCGACCCGGACCGGGTAGCGCCATTCCAGCACCTCGGGGTCGGTCAGCCGGGAGTTGGTCATATGGGTCTGGACGGCGTCCGCGCCGTGGAAGCCGTCGCCCGCGCCCGATCCGCTGGCGACGGTCTCGTAATACTGCACCCGGTCATTGCCGAAGGTGAGGTTGTTCATGGTGCCCGAGCCCTCGGCCTGGACGCCGAGCGCGGCGTAGAGGGCGCCCGTGACCGCCTGGGAGGTCTCCACATTTCCCGCGACGGTGGCCGCCGGGAAGACGGGGGCGAGCATCGAGCCCTCCGGGATGCGCACCCCTACGGGCTTGAGGCAGCCGCTGTTGAGCGGGATGTCGTCGGCGATCAGGGTGCGGAAGACGTAGAGCACGGCCGCCATCACCACCGAGGTGGGCGCGTTGGCGTTGCCGGGCTGCTGGGGTGAGGTGCCGGCGAAGTCGAGCACGGCGCTGCGGGCGGCGCGATCGACGGTGAGCGCGACACGGATCTCGGCCCCGCTGTCGGTCTCGTAGCGGCAGCTGCCGTCCGACAGCCGCGCGATGATCCGCCGCACCGATTCCTCGGCGTTGTCCTGGACGTGCCCCATGTAGGCCCGGACGACGTCGAGCCCGAACTGCTCGGTCATGCGGCGCAGTTCCTCGATGCCCTTCTCGTTGGCGGCGATCTGGGCGCGCAGATCGGCGAGGTTGGCGTCCGGGGCGCGGGAGGGGTAGCGGCCGGTGGTGAGCAGCTCGCGGGTGGCGCCTTCGCGCAGTTCGCCGTCGCGGACCAGCAGCCAGTTGTCGAAGAGGACGCCCTCCTCCTCGATCGTGCTGCTGAAGGCGGGCATCGAGCCGGGGGTGATGCCGCCGATCTCGGCGTGATGGCCGCGAGAGGCCACCAGGAAGAGCAGGTCGGGAGGGGTGCCGGCGGGGCCGTCCGGGGCGTCCTGCGCGAACACGGGGGTGACGACGGTGACGTCCGGGAGGTGGGTGCCCCCGTGGTACGGGTCGTTGACCGCGTACACATCGCCCGGCCGCATCTCCCCGCCGCGCCGTCCGAGCACCTCCTTGATGGACTCCCCCATCGAGCCCAGATGCACCGGAATGTGCGGAGCGTTGGCGATCAGATTGCCGTCGGCGTCGAAGAGGGCGCAGGAGAAGTCGAGCCGCTCCTTGATGTTGACGGAGTGAGCGGTGTTCTCCAGGCGGACGCCCATCTGCTCGGCGATGGCCATGAAGAGGCTGTTGAAGACCTCCAGCATCACCGGATCAGCCTCCGTGCCGGCCGCGACCCGGTCGGTACGCGGCCGGGTCCGGGTCAGCAGGAGGTGGCCGCCCTCGCCCGCCGCGGCCTGCCAGTCGGGGTCCAGGACCGTGGTCGCGTCCTGCTCGGCGATGATCGCCGGGCCGGTGAGGACATCGCCCGGGCGCAGGTCGCCACGCCGGTGGAGGCTGGTGTCCTGCCACCGTCCGGACGTGTACATCCGGACCGTCGCGGCGGGCCGCAACTCCCCTTCCCGGCCGCCGGGTCCGGCCTCGTACCCCCGTGCGCCGCCGGCCGTGCCGCGCGCCTCGACCGAGACCGCCTCGGCCACCAGCGGCTTGTCCATGGTGAAGGCGTAGCGCGCGCGGTGCGCCCGGACGAAGTCCGCGGTCATGGTGTCGGCGTCGGCCAGCGGGACGCCGAGGGCCGAGTCGGTCCCGGCGTAGCGGATCAGCACCCGGGCCCGCGTGGTGATTGACGCCTCCGGGACCCCGTCGTCGAGGAGTTCGCCCCGGGTCTGCCGGGCGAGCGTGTCACAGACCTCGCGCAGGCGGCGCAGCCCGTCGGGGTCCGTGAACTCCGTCTCGACGGCCTGTTCGCGCATCGCGGTGGCGTCGGCGACACCGATGCCGTACGCGGAGAGCACCCCGGCCAGCGGGGGGACCAGCACCGTGTCGATGCCCAGCGCGTCGGCGACCGCGCAGGCGTGCTGGCCGCCGGCGCCGCCGAAGCTGGTGAGGACGTAGCGGGTGATGTCACGGCCGCGCTGGACGGAGATCTTCTTGACGGCGTTGGCCATGTGGAGCACGGCGATGTCGAGGAAACCGGCCGCGACCTCCTCCGGGCCCCGGTCGTCGCCGGTCTCGGCGGCGGCCCGCGCGGCGAGTTCGGCGAAGCGCGTGCGGACCACCCCGGCGTCCAGCGGCTGGTCGCCGTCCGGTCCGAACACCGCCGGGAAGTGGTCGGGCTGGATGCGCCCGAGCACCACCTGGGCGTCGGTGACGGTGAGCGGTCCGCCCCGTCGGTAGCAGGCCGGCCCCGGGTCCGCGCCGGCGGAGTCGGGACCGACGCGGTAGCGACGGCCGTCGAAGTGGAGGACGGAGCCGCCGCCGGCCGCGACGGTGTGGATGTTCATCATCGGGGCGCGCATCCGCACGCCCGCGACCTCGTTGCCGAAGACCCGCTCGAACTCGCCCGCGTAGTGAGACACGTCGGTGGAAGTGCCGCCCATGTCGAAGCCGATCACCCGGTCGTGCCCGCCGGCCTCGGCGGCGCTGCGGGCCATGCCGACGACACCGCCGGCCGGTCCGGACAGCACCGCGTCCTTGCCGCGGAAGTGATCGGCCTGCCGCAGCCCGCCGTTGGACTGCAGGAACATCAGCCGGATTCCGGGGAGTTCGGCGGCGATCTCGTCGACGTACCGGCCCAGGATCGGGGAGAGGTAGGCATCGACGACGGTGGTGTCCCCGCGTGGCACCAGCTTCATCAGCGGACTGACCTCGTGCGAGCAGCTGACCTGCGTGAACCCCGCGCTCCTGGCCAGTTCGGCGACGGCCCGCTCGTGGTCGGTGTGGCGGTAGCCGTGCAGCAGCACGACGGCGGCGCTGCGCAGGCCGTCCGCGCGGGCCCGGATCAGCGCCCGGCGGACGGGATCGGCGTCCAGCGGCCGGACCAGCTCGCCATGGGCGCCGATCCGCTCCGGTACCTCGATCACCCGGTCGTAGAGCGCCTCGGGCAGCACGATGTGCCGGTCGAAGATCCGCGGGCGGTTCTGGTAGGCGATCCGCAGGGCGTCCCGGAAGCCTTCGGTGGTCAGCAGGACGGTCGGCTCGCCCTTTCGCTCCAGCAGGGCGTTGGTGGCGACGGTGGTGCCCATCTTGACGACGGAGACCCGCTCGGCGGGCACCGGTTCGTCCGGGCCGAGCCCCAGCATCATCCGGATACCGGCGACCGCGGCGTCCCGGTAGCGCTCGGGGTGGTGCGAGAGGAGCTTGCCCGTGACCAGCCGCCCGTCCGGCCGCCTGCCGACGACGTCCGTGAACGTGCCGCCGCGGTCGATCCAGAACTCCCAGCGCCCGGTCATCCTGCCATTGTCGCAGCGCCCTTCACCGACCCGGAGGTTTTCCCCAGCGCGCCGCCGCCCGGCTCGGTCAGGGCGGCCAGCGCGGTGCGGGTGGCGCGCTCGGCCGCGGCGTCCAGCAGCCGGCCGGAGCCGGCCACACCGTGCCGGCACTCCTGGAGGGCCAGGGCGAGCAGGCCGGGCAGCAGATCCGTGCACCGGTCGGCGACCCAGCGGGTACCGCGGGTCGCCATCCACACGGCCGATCCGGCGCGGGTCGGCGGCGGGCCGTCGAGGGCGAGCGCGGGCGGCGGCCCGACGGGCAGGCCGGCGCCGGCGAGCGCCGTGTGGAAGCCGCGGGCCAGCAGCCGGTGGCCGCGCTCGCCGGGGTGCAGCCGGTCCACGCTCCACGAGGCGCGCTCGGTGACCCAGGGGTGGTCGGCGAGGTGCAGATGCACGCCCTGATAGCGGGCGGAGACCGCGTGGACCACGGTGTTCACCGCGCGCATCCGGCGGGCGAGGGGGCGGGACAGCGGTCCGGGCAGCCCCAGCATCCGGCCGGGGTCGGGCAGACAGGCCGTCAGCACCACGGCCCCGTCGGCGCTCAGCGCGCCGTGGGCCCGGTCCAGCGCGGCCGCGACCCGCTCGATGGCGAAGGATGCGCGCAGGGTGTCGTTCGCCCCGACGATCAGTGAGGCGAGCCGCGGACGCAGCTCCCGGGCCACGGGCAGCTGCCGCTCGGCCACGTCCGCCGTCTGTGCGCCGCTGTGCGCCAGGTTCACCAGCTCCACCGCGCCCGGCCGTTCCCCCAGCGTCCCGGCGAGCAGGGCGGCCCAGCCGCGCCAGCCGCCGCCCGCCACGGGATCGCCGAGCCCTTCGGTCAGCGAGTCTCCGAGCGCGACGAAACGGGCCGGAACCGGGAGGCGGCCGCCGCCCGCGGCCGGTGCCACTGTTCCCTCGGACCGCACCGTCACCACCCGCCCCACGGACCGGCCTGGCGCGCCGCGGCCCGGGCGGCGAGCGGACGGACCGGCGGTGCGGGCGCGTCGTGCGCGGCCAGGAAGGCGTCGACGGCGGGCTGCCAGCCGTAGCCCTCGGCCCGTCGGCGGGCGGCCGCGCGCCGGGCGGGCTCGGGCCGGGCCAGCACCCGCTGGACCGCGTCGGCGAACGAGGGCCCGTCGTCCAGGGCCGTGTCACCGCCGCTGCCGACGAGACCGGCCAGCGCCGAGGCCGCGCTGGCGACCACCGGCGTGCCGCAGGCGAGCGCCTCCAGGGCGGCCAGCCCGAACGTCTCGGCCGGTCCGGGCGCCAGCGCGACATCGGCGGCGGCCTGCAATGCGGCGAGGCGGGCCCGGTCGGCGAGGTGGCCGAGGAACGCCGCGGGCAGCCGCTCGTCCCGTGCCCGGTCCTCCAGGCGGGTGCGCAGCGGCCCGTCGCCGACCACCACCAGGGCCGCGTCGACCCCGCGCCGGCGCAGCTGGGCCAGGGCGTCCAGGGCCCGCCCCGGCCGCTTCTCCTGCGACAGCCGGGAACAGAGCAGCAGCAGGACCTCCGCCCGGCCCGCGCTGCGCCGGCGCAGCGCGGCGCTGCGGCAGTCCGGGTGCCAGGCGTCGAGATCGACACCGAGCGGTGCGCGCACCACATTGCGCGCGCCGGCCCGGGTGAACTCCGCCGCCGCCCACTCGGTGGTGCACACGACCCGGCTGTAGGCGTGCGCCGTACGGATGTTGAGCCGGTCCGCGGCGGCGCGGGCGAGCGGCTGCGGGACGCCCCAGGTGCGCAGCACCCCGTCCACGCTCTCGTGCGAGACCATCACCGCGGGGATCCGGGCCCGGCGCGCCCACTCCCCCGTCCAGCGCAGCGTCGTACGGTCGGAGACCTCCAGCCGGTCGGGGGCCAGCGCGTGCAGCAGCCGCTGCAGCCGGGGGCGGTCGGTGAGCATGCGGTAGCCGCCGCTGCCCGGCAGTTCCGGTCCCGGCAGGGTGATCACCCGTCCCTGTGCGGTGGTCTCGTCGCGGATCCCGGCCGTCGCGCCGGTGCCGTCCGGCCGCGGCGGTCCGGGCACGATGAGCACCGGCTCGTGCCCGGCGGCCCGGTAGCCCGCGCCGAGTTCGCGCAGTGCGGTGCGCAGCCCGCCCGAGGCGGGGGTGACGAAGTTGGCGATCCGGACGATGCGCAGGCCCGTCGTGGTGCCGTGACGCGCGGTCATGCCGCCACCGCCGTCCGGTCGCCGAGCACGGCCTCGTAGTGGGCGAGCAGCTGCTCGCCCACCGCCGCCCAGGTGCGCTCCGCGACGGCGCCGCGGGCCGCGGCACCGTACCGGGTGCGCAGCTCGGCGCTGCCCGCCAGGAAGCGCACCGCGTCCCGGAAGGCGGCGCCGTCGCCCGGTGTCACCAACAGCCCCGTACGGCCGTGGTCCACCAGGTCCACCGGACCGCCCGCCCGCGGCGCGACCACCGGCACCCCGGAGGCCATCGCCTCCTGCACGGTCTGGCAGAAGGTCTCATACGGCCCGGTATGGACGAAGACGTCCAACGAGGCGTAGATCCGGGCGAGTTCGTCGCCGGTGCGGCGTCCCATGAAGCGGACCTCCGGCAGCGCGGCCCGCAGCCCGGCGGCACTGGGGCCGTCGCCGACGACGACGGTGCGCACGCCCGGCAGCCGCGAGGTCTCGGCCAGCAGCCGGACGTCCTTCTCGGGCGCCAGCCGCCCCACATACCCCACCAGCAGCTCCCGCCCCGCGGCCAGCGAGCTGCGCAGCACCGCGTCGCGCCGCCCGGGGTGGAACCGTTCGGAATCGACACCGCGCGGCCACAGGTGGACCCGTGGCACACCGTGCTCGGTCAGGTCCCGCAGGGCGGCGCTGGACGGCGCCAGGGTGCGGTCGGCGGCGGCGTGCACCGCCTTGATGCGCCGCCAGGCCGCGGCCCCGCCGCCGCCGAGGTAGGTACGGGCGTACCGCCCCAGGTCGGTCTGGTAGACGGCGATCGCGGGCACCCGCAGCCGGGCGGCGGCCGCCATCGCGCGGGCGCCGAGGACGAAGGGGCTGGCGAGGTGCACCAGGTCGGGGTGGTGCCCGGCGAGCGCGGCGGACAGCCGCCGCCCGGGGAGCGCAATCCGCACCTGCGGATAGCCGGGCAGCGGCACCGAGGGCACACGGACGACGGGACAGGGGCTCTCCTGGATACCGGAGGCCGGCGCGGCGCCACCGAGCGGTGCGATGACGAGCGGATCATGGCCGCGCCGGACGAGGTGCCGGGCGGTCTCCAGGGCGCAGTGGGCAACGCCGTTGACATCGGGCGGGAAGGATTCGGTGACGAGGGCGACACGCATACGGCTGTTCTCGGCGTGCCGTGCGTGGAGGGGGCCAAGGGGATCTTTCCAACCGGAGAACGTCCCATGAGCGTTCCCCCGCGCCCCGGACGGAGCCCCGACGTGCGGCGGTACGGGCGGCCCGGAACGGGAGGGTTAGCTGCGGTTGCCGCGGTTGACGGCGGTCACCGAGGCCGTACGGCCTCGGCGGCAGGGGGTGCGGCGTGCGGCCGTCGCACCCTGGGGCGTCCCGGCCGCACGGCGGCTCACACCGCGGAGGCGTCCGGCCCGAACCGGCTGCGCACCGCCGTCTGTACCTCGGCCTCCTCGGCCGGGTCGGCGGCGAGCCGGCGGAGCTGTTCGACGACCCGGTCGTCGCCGGTGGCGGCGTGCCGGGCGGCCAGTTCCCGGGTGGTCTCCTCGCAGTCCCACAGGCACTCGACGGCGAAGCCGGCCGCGAACCCGGGATCGGTGGCGGCGAGCGCGGCGGCGGCCCGGCCGCGGAGGTGGGAGGAGGACGTTTCGCGGTAGATGTGCCGCAGGACGGGGGCGGCGCAGCCTACGCCGAGCCGTCCGGTGCCGTCGACCAGCTCCCACAGGGCGTCCGCGTCCGGGCCCTCCTCGCGGACGGTCCGGCGCAGCGCGGCCAGTACCAGTTCGGTGTCGTGCGGCCCGCCGCGGCGGGCGAGCACCGCGGCGGCGGAGGCACCCAGCCGGTCCGCGCGCGCCGCCCAGTCGCGGGCCCGCACGACGGCGGCCACGCCACGCATCCGCGCGAACGAGGCGAGCGCGGCGGAGACCAGCAGCTCGGAGGAGAGGGGACAGCCGACCGCGGCCTCGATCAGGTCGAGGGCCTCGCCGTCGCCGCGCTCGGCGAGGTGGTGGAGTGCGGCGGCACGCGCCGCGTCCGGTCCACTACGGGCGACGCGCAACAGCTCGGGGCGGTCCTCGGGACCGGCGACCGCGGCCAGGCAGCGGGCGGCGGCGAGGTGGCGCCGCTCCTCGGGCTCCCGCTCCAGTCCTTCCTGGGCCCACTGGAGAATCTCGGTGACGCTCCAGCCGGGTCGCGGCCCGCGGGGCCGCAGCTGCCGCTGCCAGCGGTCGAAGGAGCCCTGCTCCCCGGCGGCGGCCAGTCGCACACCGTAACGGGGATCCTCGGCCCACAGCCGCCAGGGCCGGGGCTCGAAGGCGTCACGGACCGCGGCGGCCAGTTCGGCCTCGCCCTCCTCGGTCCCGGGGAAGCGGGCGAGGACGGCGGGGGCGAGGGTCATCAGCCCGGCGTCGTCGTCACGCAGCGCGAGCTCGTCCAGGGCCCAGCGCCAGTTGCTGCCGGCGGCGGCATAGCTGCGCAGCAGCAGCCGGGCGGCGTCCCGGCCGTACGCGGCGAGGTGGCCGAGGACCGCGAGGGCCAGGCCGGTGCGCTCCTCGCCGGTGTCGACGAGGTCGTCGGGGTGGAAGAGGTGGCGTTCGATCTCCTCGAGCCCGCCGTCGAGCTGCATGTAGAGGCGCGCGTAGTAGAGCGAGCGGTTCTCGACCTGCCAGTCACGGCGGGGGTCGCGCAGCACGCTGTCGTTGAGTGCCGCGAGCGCCTCGGCCCGCGGCGCCGCGAGGGCATGCAGGGTCCCGTCGCCGCGGCCTCGCTGCAGGAGGCCGAGCAGGGTGCCACTGGGCGCTATGTCTGGATCGAACATGAGGTCAGCATCCGGTGCGGGGGGCAGGCTGGCAACGGGATTTCCGCTGACCGGCATTCTTGCCGGTGACCACGGGCCGTATGCGTCGTTCCCACCATGGATCGGGGGAACGCCTGCTGTACGGCGGCCGAAGCCTAGCCTGGAAGCCGCCATTCCGCCGATTCGCCCCGAGGTTGCCCCGAAAAGCCGGGGGCATATGCCAGGTGCACCACCGTATCGGGTAGTGCCAAATCCCTTACAGACGGTCGCTGCCTGTGCAACAGTCGTTACCGGCCCTTCAGCCCGGCGCCGCCTGATCACGGAGTACGTCATGCCGTCCCCTCTCTTCGCGGATCACTCAGCAGACCGGCCCCCCGAGCGCGACGCGGTCGAGGCACTCATCACGCAGGCCCGCCGCCTGCGCGGTGGTCTCGACGCGGTGCGCCGGGAGTCCGCGGTGGATACCGGCCTCGCCCCCGACCCGCAGCTGCGCTGGCAGCGGGCGCTGTGCGATCTCGCCGCGCACCACCTCGACGACCTCGGGGGCCATCTCGACCAGCTGAGAGAGGGCCTGCCCGCCGAGAGCGACGACGACAGCGCCCCGGAGGCCGCGCCGCCGGCCGCCCCGCCGGAGCCCGCGCCCCACGAGCGCGGCGCACTGCTGCGCCGGGTGGGCAGCGCCGAGTGGAATCTGCTCACCGACGAGGTCAGCTGGTCCGACGAGCTGTTCGCGATGTTCGGCAGGGCACCGTCCGACGGCCCGCTCACCCTCGACGAGCTGCCCTCCCTGGTGCACGCCGAGGACCAGGAGGGCCTGGCCGCGATGGTCACCGACTGTCTGGTGGACGGCCGGCCGATCGACGGCGAATTCCGCATCGTGCGGCCGGACGGCAGTCTGCGCACGGTGCACATGGTGGGCGAGCCGGTGCTCGACGCCGACGGCTGTACCGCCTGCATGTGGGCCGTGCTGCGGGACGTCAGCGAGCTGCGCCGAAGCCAGCAGGCGGTACGCGAGACCCGTGACTCGCTGCACCGCGAGCGGCGGATCGCGCAGACCGAGCACCGGCTTGCGGTCGAGCTGCAGGAAGCCGTGCTGCCACCGTGGCGCGGCTCCCTGCGGTTCCCGCAGGGCGGTCCGATCGCCCTCGATCTCGCCGGGCGCTATCTGCCGTCCGGCACCCGCGCCCTGATCGGCGGAGGCTGGTACGACGCACTGCAACTCCCTGACGGGGAGACGCTGTTGAGCGTCGGCGATCTCACCGGGCACGGCGTCACCGCCACCTCCGGGATGGCGATGGTGCTCGGTGCGCTGCGCGGGATGGCGGTCGCCGGACACCGGCCGGGTCCCCTGATGGGCCTCCTCAACCAACTGCTGGACAGCGCCGCCCAGCCGGCCCTCGGCAGCGCGGTGTGCGGCTGGTTCGACCCCGCTAGCCGCACCCTGGAGTGGGCCCAGGCCGGCCACCCCGCACCGCTGTTGTTCCGTCGCGGCACGGGGCGTGCGCTGGACCCGCCCGACGGCGTGCTCCTCGGGGCGACCTCGGGTGCGGCCTACGCCCAGCACACCGAGCAACTGGAGCCCGGTGACCTGCTCGTACTGCACACCGACGGTCTCGTACCGCGCCGTGCACAGGGCGGGGAGGCCGCCCATGAGGGTGCCGAGCGGCTGCTCGCCCTGGCGCCGCGGTTCGCCGCGGCGCGCAGTGCGCAGGACAGCGTCCGCATCGTCGTCGAGGAGTTCGGCAGCACCGAGCGCGAGGACGACGCGTGTGTGCTGATCGCCAGGGTCGGCGACTGACGCACACCCCACCGGCTGAGGACGGTCCGGCGGATCGTTCGCCGGCCGCCCCGGAGGCATCGATGGGCGGGTGAGACCTGGACAGCGGGGACGGCGGGGCGGAGCACGCTCCGTCGTCCGTCGTGTCACCCCTCGACACGGATGACGCGGCGTGATGCGTGTGGGCATTTTCCGTCTCAGGCCGAGAAGTTCCCCCCGAGGCCCGTGCCGATTCCCGGGCCCAGGCCCGACCCCTTGGTCTTCGGCTTCGCCTTCGGCAGGACATGCTGGATCTCCTCACGCAGGTCCTGGATCTTGGCGAAATTCGCATACTGCCCGGTGAGCCGGAACATCTCACGCAGCCGGTCCCAGGTGCGATGGGAGGAGTTCTCCCCGATGGAGACCAGCGCCAGCCTGGCGTAACGGTCGGCCTGCTCGGGGTCGTCGCCGAGGAAGCAGGCCGAGGCCATCGAGATGTAGTCGAAGATCTGGGACCGCTGACGGCCGTTCTCCCGCAGCTGTAGTGCCTGCTTGGCATGGTGCTGGGCGATCCTGGCGGCGGAGGGGTCGTGGTCGGCGAGGGTACGGAATGCCAGGGCCTGCATGCCGTGCAGATCGGCCTCGTCGAACATCTGCATCCAGCACGGCGGCGGCACATCGCCCTTGTCCGAGACGAACAGCTCCTCCGCCTCGCCCAGGGTGCGCCGCATCGCCTGGCCCTGGCCCTTGGACGCCTGCGCCCAGGCCTCGATGGTGTGCAGCATGGCGCGCGTGCGGGGCAGGTTCTCCTCGCCGGAGCCGGACTTGGCCAGCTTCATCAGGTCCAGCGCGTCGTCGGGGCGGCCCAGATGGACCATCTGACGGGCGGCGCGGGAGAGTGCCTCACCGGCGCGCGGGCGGTCGCCGCCCTCGCGCGCCGCATGCGCCGCGATGATGAAGTACTTCTGGGCGGTGGGCTCCAGACCCACGTCATGGGACATCCAGCCGGCCAGCACCGCCAGATTGGCGGCCACTCCCCACAACCGGCGCTGCAGATGGTCGGGGTGGCGGTAGGCGAGCATCCCGCCGACCTCGTTGAGCTGGCCCACCACGGCCTTGCGCTGCAGTCCGCCGCCACGGGCCGCGTCCCAGGCGCGGAACACCTCGACCGAGCGCTCCAGCGCGTCGATCTCCTGGGAGCCCACGGGGGCCGCCTCGTAGCGGTCGAGGCCGATCTGGTCGAGGTCGTCGGCGGATTCGGAAGCGAACGGATGGGGGTGGCGTGCGCCGGCGGGGGCCGGGTCGGTGTGCAGCCAGTCGTACATGGCGCCGGTGAGTGCGGAGCCCGCGGCGAGTGCGGCGCCCGCACCCACCAAGCCGCGTCGGTTGAGCATGAGGTCCATTCCCGTGAATTCCGTGAGGACCGCAGCGGTCCGTTCGGGAGCCCACGGCAGACCGTCCAGGGTCTGCCGCTTCCCCGAGCGACCCGTTCTTGCGAACCCGAGGTCCTCGATGGTTACGACACGGCCGAGGCGCTCGGTGAACAGGGAAGCCAGAACCTTGGGCACCGGATCGCGCGGGGTCTCCCCCATGTCGATCCAGCGCCGCACTCGCGAGGTGTCGGTCGCCAGCTGCGGATGGCCCATGGCCGCCGCGTGCCGGTTGACCAGTCTCGCCAGCTCGCCTTTGGACCAGCCGGCCAGACCGAAAAGATCCGCGAGACGGGTGTTCGGCTGCCTGTCCACGTCAAGCCCCCAGGTTCCTCGACTGAGTTGACAGTAACGGCCGGTGACAGGGGCTGTGGGCATTCGCCAGGGTTCGCCAGGGTGCGCCAGATGGTCTGCCACCCGCAGCCGCGTGTTCTGTAGACGTGCCGCCCCCGGCCTGGTGGCGGGACCGCATTCCCCAGGGTGCGCGCCCTGCACAGGGACCCTGGATCGGCCTCCTGCACGGGGCCCGTTCACGGGTTCCCACCACCGGGCCGGGGAGCGTATGCAACTCGCCGGCGCACGAAGGGATCTGTTTCACCCATGTATGCAGCATCGTCCGCCGTGACCGCCCCCCGGCCGCACCGTCCGCACCCCACCGGAAGCGGGCCGTATCTCGACCCCGCGCCTTCCGCGGGGGCGGTCACCGGCCTCCCCGGCGGCCGGACCCGGCGGGCGCACGGCACGGGCACCCAGCCGCTCAGCGGTCGGCTCGACCTGTCCGGCCCCCAGGGTGCCCAGCTGCGCGCCGCCGTCGCCTCGGTGCACCGGATCTGCCCGGAGTTCAACCCGGTGCAGGTGCTGCGCCGGAGCGGCAAATCCGTCCTTCTGGTGGGCACCACGGGCCGGATGACCGCGGTGGCCAAGTGCTTACTGGACCAATCCCCCGCCTGGGCGGAACGCTTCCGGCAGGAAATAAGCGCATACCGCGCATTCGTCCGGCATCGTCCGCCGGTTCGGGTGCCGCGGCTGGTGGCGGCCGACCCCGACAACTGCACGCTGATCGTGGAGCGGATGCCCGGCCGGGTCGCCGCCCTGACCCGGCACCCGTCCGAAGCGCCTCCCCGCGCGGACGTCCGTGCCGCGCTCGGCGCGATCTGCCGGATCAACCTGTGGCGTCCGCCGGCCGGGCTGTTCGACACCCCACTGGACTACGCGGGCCGGATCGGCCGCTACCACGACCTGGGGCTGCTCACCGACCGGGACCTGGGCGATCTGCAGAAGCTGCTGCACGGCCTCTCGCACACCCAGGGCCAGTTCTGTCACGGCGATGCGCTGCTGAACAACGTGCTGCTGTCCCCCGCCGGCCCGGTGCTGCTCGACTGGGACAACGCGGGCTGGTATCTGCCGGGCTACGACCTGGCGACGCTGTGGTCGGTGCTCGGCGACGCGCCGGTGGCCCGCCGCCAGATCAGCCAGCTCGCCCAGAACGCCGGCCCGGCCTCGCGGGACGCCTTCCTGGTGAATCTGATGCTGGTGCTCACCCGCGAGATCCGGCGCTATGAGACCGCGATCCAGCGGACCATGCACGAACCCGCGCCGACGGGTGCACCGGGCCCGGGACACCCCGGTGCACCCGCGGCGGGCGAGGAGCAGCGGCTGCTCCTGCGCCGGTTGCACGACGACTGCCAGATGGCGCGCCGTGCGGTACGGGCGGCGGTCGGCACCCGCTGACCGTCGAGGGGGTGCCGGCAGCCCCGACCTGCGCGCTCCGCGGGCGGATGAACGGGGCTGTGCCGGCACCCCCTCGGGGGATGATGAGCGGCGCGTCCGGGCACGGGGCGCGCCGCTCAGTCATGCGCCGCCCCGGCCCCCCGCCGCCGGCCCGGCCCGCGGTCCGCCACTTCCCGAACGCCGGCGCGGCCTCGTTCGCGGGGCGGGCCCGCCCGTGCCTCCGTACCCCTGCCCCACCCCGTCATTTCCCCCACCCCGTCATTGGTCCATTCCACTGACGCCCCGCAGGCCCGGCACGGCTCCGGGAAGACTCCTCGTGAGATGCCCTGACATGCGACATCCCGACCCGGCATGGTGATTGACGGACCGTCGGCACACATATAGCTCTGTGCCGACGGGGGGCTCTAGTCTCGGGTCCCGCCCGTGCGGCCGTTTGCGCACCCACCGTCACACCGCCCGGCTCGGGCCGGCTCGAGGAGGTTGCTTTGCGAGGATCCGCCCCGGAAGACGAGAAGAGATTCCACCGCCCCGCCCTGCGCAGATCCGCCACCGCCGTCGCGGCGGCGGTGCTGCTGCTGCCGCTCTCGGGAACGCCGTCCGCCAGTGCCGGACAGCCCCGGACGGACGGGCTGCAGCAGGCGTTCACGGATGCCGCCGCCCGCTTCCACGTGCCGCGCAGTGTGCTGCTCGGCGTCTCCTACCTGGAGTCGCGCTGGGACGGCCACGGCGGCGCGCCCAGCGTCTCCGGGGGCTACGGCCCGATGCATCTGACCGACGCCCGCACGGCGCTGGCCCGGACGCCGGAGTTCAGCACGGGCGAGGAGGACGCGCGCGGCGACGACGCCCGGCCGCACAAGAGGCCGGCCGCCCCGGCTCGGCGGGCCGCGCTGCCCGCCGAACTCCCCGCCCGGCTGCGCACCTTGGCGACGGCCGCCGAGCTGACCGGGCTGCCCGCGGAGAAGCTGCGGACCGATCCCGCGGCGAACGTGCTCGGCGGGGCGGCGCTGCTCGCCGCCGCGCAGCACGAGCGGGGGCAGTCCGCGTCCGCCGATCCGGCCCGGTGGTACACGGCCGTGGCGCGCTACGGCAGCCAGGACGATGCCCGCGCCGGCAGGGCCTTCGCGGACGAGGTGTACGAGGTGATGCGCCACGGCCAGTCCCGCACGACCGACGCGGGGCAGCGGGTCACGCTGGCCGCCTCGCCGGGGCTGACCCCCGATGCCGCACAGCAGAAACGTCTCGCCTGGCCGGCCGACCGGGGCGCCGCGGCAGCCGCCGCCCGCAAGCTGGAGTGCCCCTGGACCGTCGCCTGTGAGTCGGTGCCCGCGCCGTACGAGGAGTTCGGCGACGGCGACTACGGCAACCACGACAAGGCGGACCGTCCCGAGGACCAGCGGGTCAGCACCATCGTCATCCATGACACCGAGGGGTCCTGGGAGACCACCCTGAAGCTGATCAAGGACCCGGCCTATGTGTCGTGGAACTACACGATCCGCTCCTCGGACGGGCTGATCGCCCAGCATGTGCCGACCAAGGACGTCGCCTGGCACGCGGGCAACTGGTACATCAACTCGCACTCCGTCGGGATCGAGCACGAGGGCTTCCTCGCCGCACCGGACGCCTGGTACACGGAGGCGATGTACCGCGCCTCGGCCCGTCTGGTGAAGTATCTGAGCCGCAAGTACGACGTGCCGCTCGACCGTCAGCACATCCTGGGCCACGACAATGTGCCCGGTACGACCACGGCCACGATCCCGGGCATGCACACCGACCCCGGACCGTACTGGGACTGGGCGCACTACTTCACCCTGCTGGGCAAGCCGTTCCGGGCGACCGCGGGCGCGCGGGGCGGGCTGGTCACCATCCGCCCCGACTACGACCGGAACCAGCCCGCCTACACGGGCTGCGAGAAGCCCGGGGACGCCTGTGACCCGCACGGCTCCACGGCGGTCCGGCTGCACACCGCGCCGAGCGGGAGCGCACCGCTGGTCAGGGACATCGGGCTGCACCCGGACGGCAGTGACTCGACGACCGGGGTGAACGACACCGCCGCCCGTGCCTCGACGGGCCAGCAGTTCGCGGTGGCGGACCGGGACGGTGACTGGACGGCGATCTGGTACCTCGGGCAGCGGGCGTGGTTCCGCAATCCGCACGGCCACCGGGTGGCGGTGAACGCGAAGGGGCTGGTCGCGACGCCGAAGGAGGGCCGCGCGGAGATCCCGGTCTACGGCCGCGCCTACCCGGAGAAGGAGGCCTATCCGGCCGGGGTGCCGTACCAGGCGGTCTCCCCGCTGCCGTACAAGCTCGGCGCCGGCCAGGAGTACGCCGTCGGGGGCCGGATGAGGGGCGACTACTTCTACGCCCCGACCTTCGACCTGTCCAAGCACGCGATCGTGCGCGGCGAGGACGTCTACTACGAGATCCAGCTCGGGCACCGGGTCGGCTATGTACGGGCGGCCGACGTGGACGTGCGTCGCTCGGGGTCCTAGGCGGTACCCCCGGCGCCACGCCGGCCCCGCGCCGGCCCGGCGCCGGCCGGGTGAACGCCTCGCGCCCGGTGGACGGATTCCGTCCACCGGGCGCGAGCATGTCCATTCCGGTACTGCGCCGGGAGGTCAGCCCTGCTGGAAGAGCTCCGCCGGCAGCGGCTTGAGCAGGGCGTAGAGGTCGTCGGTGATCGGCCGGTCCCAGCTGGCGATGGTGACCAGCACCCCGTCGCTGCGGTCGAACTGGGCGCAGGAGATCCGGCTCTCGGAGCACTTGATGCGCTTGACGATCAGCAGGTTGTCCTCGTGCATCACGGGGGTGTCCTCGCTCTCGACGACCGTCACCGGCTCGTCGTTGCCGAGCGCCGCGAGCAGCTGTGCCACCTCGAAGGGCACCTGGTCGTCCGCCAGCTCGCGGGCCGGGGAGCCCTCCGGCAGATTGCCGATGATCATCGCGGGGCCGCGGCCGCCGAACAGGTCGTAGCGGAGGAAGACGCCCTGGCACGTGCCGTCCGGGGCGGGCAGCAGGCCGGCCCCGAGATTGCCCGGCCAGTCCCCGGGGTCCATGGCGAGGACGTCGAAGTCAGGCCCGGCGGGCGTGGCTGCGCTGCGGCGGCGGAGGAAGGACATGCCGCCATCGTACGTGGCCCGGGCGGGCGCGCCGCGCCGACGTCGGGGGTGGGCGACGGCCGGTGCGCGAGGCCCCTCGTCCGCCGCGCCGCCGCTGGTCAGGCCTGGTCGGCCAGCGCGCGGAGCCGGCGCAGTGCCTCGTCCGCCGCGGCATACGGCACGAAGAGGTGATCGTGGCGGAAGCCGGCGACGACATTGCAGCTGAGACCGGCCTGGGCGAGTGCGGTGGCGACGGCGGCGGTGAGTCCGACGGCGTCCAGCGCGGAGTGCACCCGCAGGGTGATCCAGGCGGCGACATAGTCGTACGCCAGGCCCGCGCGGTCGGCCTCTTCCTGGTGGACGACCAGGGTGCGGCCCTCGGGCTCGGTGACCGTGACCACCGGCGTCAGCCCCTCGGGGACCGCACCGGGCACGGTCGTGAACACAAAGCGGCCCGCGTTGACCTCCGGACGCATTCCGCTCAGCAGGGCCCTCAGCTCGCGTTCGCCACTCATACCGCCCACCCTACGGGGCGCCGCGCCGCCCACGGCGCGCGTGGTGACGGCCCGAGGGAAGGCCGAACCGTGTCCCACCCGGAGCCCGCCGCGTCCGGTGTGCTCAACCTCGGGAAGGCGGGGCTGCGTTGGCGACCACTGCGCGCCCCGGACGCGACGGCACCGGACGAGACGACGGTGGCGGCGGGGGTCAGGCGACCAGGCGCAGCCAGGCCGACGCGAGTGCGGCGTGACCGGCCGGCGTCGGGTGCACGCCGTCCGCGGCCCAGTGCTCCGGCCCGGTCGCCGCGGCGAGCGCGGCGAACATGCCGTCCGCGGCGAGCAGGTGCGCGCCGTATGCGCGGGCGAGCGCGCGCACGACCTGGATCTTCGGGTCCAGATCGGCCCGCCACTCTTTCCGGATCTCCTCATCTGTGTACGTGTCACGCGCCTTGACGCGGCCGCTGACCGGCAGGAGGAACGGCTCGATGAGAAGCAAGATCAGAAACGGGCCGCCGGGTCCCCGTCGATCCCGGATCGGTTCTCAGAGCCTGTTCTCACGCAGAAGCGAGCCGAACGCCCTTCTCGGACTTGCGGGCAGGGACAGAACTCTCGGTCGCGAGCCTCCCCCCGATCACCGCTGTACCGATGTTCCGGCCGGGGCCGGGACCGGGACCGGGGCCGGGACCGGGGCCGGGGCCGGTGTCGGGTGGCTGTCGGCGGTGGTCGGTGAGCTGTCGGTGAGCTGTCGAGGGCTGCCGGGACATTGGAGCTGGTGGGCGCCGGCCATCAACGGGCCGGCCCCCCGCATCGCATCGTCCCGACTCACTGGAACGGCGCTCCCGGCGTGACCTGCCGGGAGTCCGCCCAGCGGTCCACATCAGGAAGGAAGCCTCCATGATCACTGACGTCACGATCATCGGTGCCGGGCTCGGCGGCCTCACGCTCGCCCGCGTTCTGCACGTCCACGGAATACCGGCCACGGTCTACGAGGCGGAGACCTCCCCGGCTGCGCGTGCACAGGGCGGGATGCTCGACATCCACGACTACAACGGGCAACTCGCCCTTGAAGCAGCCGACTTGATGGACGAGTTCCGCGGCCTCATTCTGGAGGGCCGCCAGGCACTGCGGTTCCTCGACCCGGACGGGACCGTCCTGATCGACAAAGCCGACGACGGCACGGGGGGACGCCCCGAGG